>CAMLGF010000049.1 GCA_946479515.1 uncultured Pseudomonadota bacterium
GGTTGAGGTCGATGCCGGACTGCTTCGGCAGGCCCTCGTGCAGCGACTTGCCCGCGTCCTCCTCGAGATGCGCGCGCGTGATGCCGATGATCTTGCGGCTGCCGTCGTCGAGCAGGATCTCGAGCTTGCCCTTGGCGACGATGGGCAGCTCGTACTGGCTGATCTGGTAGCCCTTGGGAAGATCCGGGTAGAAGTAATTCTTGCGCGCGAACACCGAGCGCGGCGCGATCTCCGCGCCGATGGCGAGACCGAACTTCACCGCCATGCGCACGGCCTCGGCGTTGAGCACGGGCAGCACGCCGGGATACGCCAGGTCGACGAGATTGGCCTGCGAATTCGGCGCGGCGCCGTAGGCCGTGGCGGAACCCGAGAAGATCTTGGACTTCGTGGAGAGCTGCGCGTGGATCTCCAGACCGATGACGGTTTCCCAGCCGTCGTTGTTGGCCGCGGCGCTCATCACAGCACCTCCGTCACGTAGTCGGCAGGAATGCGGCGATGCCAGTCGGTCTCCTTCTGGTAGGCATGCGCCACGTTCAGCAGCTTCGCCTCGGCGAAATGCGGACCGCAGATCTGCAGGCCCACGGGCAGCTCGCGCGCGAAACCGCAGGGAATCGACATGGCCGGCACGCCCGCCAGGTTCGCGCCGATGGTGTAGATGTCGTTGAGATACATCTGGATGGGATCGGACGCCTTGGCGCCGATCTCGAAGGCCACGTCGGGCGCGGTCGGCCCCATGAGCACGTCCACTTCGCCGAACGCGCGCCGGAAATCCTGGTTGATGAGCTGCCGCACGCGCTGCGCCTTGAGGTAGTACGCGTCGTAATAGCCCGCGGACAGCACGTACGTGCCGGTCATGATGCGGCGCTTGACCTCGGCACCGAAGCCCTCGCCGCGCGAGCGCTTGTAGAGATCCAGGAGGTCTTTCGGATCCTGGCAGCGGTAGCCATAGCGCACGCCGTCGAAGCGCGCCAGATTCGAAGAGCACTCGGCCGGTGCCACGACGTAGTACGTGGGCACGGACAGCGGCAACGCGGGTAGTTTGACCTCGACGAGCTGCGCGCCGAGTTTCTCGTACACCGCCAGCGCCTCGCGGATGCACCGCTCGACGTCGCGCTCCAGGCCCTTGTCGAAGAACTCCTTGATGAGGCCGATCTTCAGGCCGGCGAGCGGCCGGTCGAGCTCGGCGACGTAGTCCGGCACCGGCGCGTCCACGCTGGTGGAATCGCGCGGATCGAACCCGGCCATGGCCGAGAGCACCATGGCGGCATCCTCCGCGGATACCGAGATCAGGCCGCCCTGATCGAGGCTGGAGGCGAAGGCGATCATGCCGTAGCGCGACACCCGCCCATAGGTGGGCTTGATGCCCGTCACGCCGCACAGCGAGGCGGGCTGGCGAATGGAGCCGCCGGTATCCGTGGCGGTGGCGATCGGGGCGATCCGGGCGGCCACGGCCGCGGCCGAACCACCCGAGCTGCCGCCCGGGACCAGTGCCGGATTCCAGGGGTTCTTCACCGGACCATACCAGCTGGTCTCGTTCGACGAGCCCATGGCGAACTCGTCCATGTTGGTCTTGCCGAGCGTGACCATGCCCGCGGCATTGAGCTTCTCGACCACGGTGGCGTCGTATGGCGACACGAAGTTGTCGAGCATCCGCGAGCCGCAGCTGGTCCTGACCCCGGTGGTGCAGAAGATGTCCTTGTGCGCCAGCGGCAGGCCGGTGAGCGGCCCCGCCTTGCCGCCCGCCAGCGCCCGGTCGGCGGCCTGCGCCTGGGCCAGGGCGGACTCGGCGGTGACGGTGATGAAGGCATTGAGCCTGGGCTGCGAGGCCTCGACCCGCGCCAGCAGGCTGCGGGTGAGCTCCACCGCGGAAAATTCTTTGGCGCGGAGCTTCTTCGCGAGCTCCGCCAGCGTATAGGTATGCATTTTCTTAGGGTTTCTTACTCAATGACCTTGGGCACGAGATACAACGCGGCTTCGACTTGCGGAGCATTGCGTTGGTACAGCTCGTGCTGGTCCTGCTCGGTCACGACGTCGGGCCGCAGCCTCGCGCTGAGGCCGGGCAGCGGATGAGCCATGGGCTCGACGCCTTGCGTGGGCGCGGCATCGAGCTGCCCGACGAGATCGACGATCTTCGACAGGCTGTCCTGGTAGACGGGGACCTCGGCATCGGTCAGTGACAGCCGTGCGAGGTGCGCGATCGAGTTGATCTGGTCGCGATTGAGGCTCATCGGAAACTCAAGCAAAAGGTGTGGGAAATGTGCGCGGGATCATACCTGTTGCCTTGTGGGGCGTGCTGCAGATTGTTAAATTGCCTCCACTTTTTCGCGCTTCGCCTGGTTGTTCCATGTTTAAACGCTTGCGCGGCTACTTCTCGAGCGATCTGTCGATCGACTTGGGAACGGCCAATACCCTCATTTACGTCCGCGACAAGGGCATCGTGCTCAATGAGCCGTCGGTTGTCGCGGTGCAGGACGACCAGGGCGGTCGTGGCAAGGTCATCGTCGCCGTCGGCGCCGAGGCCAAGAACATGCTCGGTCGTACCCCCGGCCACATCAACGCGGTGCGACCCATGAAGGACGGCGTCATCGCCGACTTCACCTACACCGAGAAGATGCTGCAGTACTTCATCGGCAAGGTGCACGGCAATCGCGTGCTCAAGCCGAGCCCGCGCGTGCTCGTGTGCGTGCCCATCGGTTCGACACAGGTCGAGCGCCGCGCCATCAAGGAGTCGGCCGAAGGCGCCGGCGCGCGCAGCGTGCAGATAGTTAGCGAGCCCATGGCGGCGGCGGTCGGCGCGGGCCTGCCCGTGAACGAGGCGCGCGGCTCGATGGTGCTCGACATCGGCGGCGGCACGTCCGAAGTCGCCGTGCTGTCGTTGAACGGCATCGTGTACGCGGCCAGCGCGCGCATCGGCGGCGACCGCTTCGACGAAGCCATCATGAATTACGTGCGCCGCAACTACGGCATCCTCATCGGCGAGGCCACCGCGGAGCGCATCAAGATCGAGATCGGCGCGGCGTATCCCGGCCAGCAGGTGCGCGAGCTGTCGGTCAAGGGACGCAACCTGAGCGAAGGCGTGCCGCGCAGCTTCACGCTGAACTCCAACGAAATCCTCGAGGCTTTGCAGGAACCCCTGCAGGGCATCGTCGGCGCCGTCAAGCAGGCGCTGGAACAGACTCCTCCCGAGCTCGGCGCGGACGTGGCCGAGCGCGGCATCGTGCTCACGGGTGGCGGCGCCCTGCTGCGCGACATCGACAAACTACTCATGGAAGAGACCGGCCTGCCGGTGGTCATCGCCGAAGATCCGCTCACCTGCGTGGCGCGCGGCGGCGGCCGCATTCTCGAGCTGCAGGACGAGGTCGGGCCCGGAAGCTTCGGTCTCGAATAAGGCACAGTGGCCGTTTTCGGCAGCGGCGGCAGCCGCGCACTCGGTGGACGGGGACCGTCCTTCGGGTTCCGCTTTTTCTGTTACGCCCTGCTGTCCGTGCTGCTCATGTTCTGGGACAAGCGCGGCGGCTGGCTCGATACGGCGCGCTACGGCCTGCAGGCCGCCATCTATCCACTGCAGCTGGCGGTCAATTCGCCGTCCGCGGCATGGCGCTGGCTGGAAGAGAGCTTCACCACGCGCGAGAAGCTGCAGGCGGAAGTCGACCGGCTGCACGCGCAGCTGCGCGACCAGCAGCTGATCACGCTGCGCCAGGCGGCGCTGGTGCGGGAGAACGCCACGCTGCGCGGCCTGAACGCCGCGCTCCCGGATGTGATCGAGAAGCGCCTGGTGGGCGAGGTGATCAGCGTGGAAGTCTCGACGCTGCGCCAGCGCCTGCTGGTCAATCGCGGCGGCCGCGACGGCATCTTCAAGGCGCAACCCGTGGTCACCGGCAAGGGCGTGCTCGGCCAGGTGTTCCGCATCGGGCCTTTCAGTGCGGAGATCATCCTCGTGACCGACGCCGAGCACGCGTTGCCCGTCCAGGTGCTGCGCTCCGGCGTGCGCACCATCGCGCTCGGCACCGGCCGGGCGACCGCGCTCGAACTACCCTACGTGCCACAGAACTACGACGTGCAGGTGGGTGACGTGCTGGTCACTTCCGGGCTCGGTCGGGTGTTTCCGTTCGGCCTGCCGGTGGCGCGGGTCACGCGCGTGGACCGCGACCCCACGCAGCCCCTGGCGAGCATCCACGCCGCGCCGCTCGCCGACATCGAATCCGACCGCGAAGTGCTGTTCATCTGGCCGCGCGCCGGCCATCCGGCCTCGCCCGCCTCGGAGGCGGAACTGGCGGTGGAGGTACCCCGGCAGCCATGAGCTTCGCCCGTCGCGAACCCCGCTGGGCCGTGTTCTTCACGGCGCTGGTCGCTCTGGTGGCGCAGGTCATGCCTCTGCCCGACTGGCTGTCGGTGGTGCGCCCCTCGTTCCTGGGGCTGGTCATCATCTACTGGAGCATCTTCGCGCCGCACGCCGGCGGCATCTTCGCCGCGTGGGCCGCCGGACTGGCGCTCGACGTGTTCAAGGGCGACGTGCTGGGACAGAACGCGCTCGCCATCGCGCTCATTGCCTACATCACCATGACCCTGCACCAGCGGCTGCGCAACCAGACCATGGTGCAGCAGTCGCTGTTCGTGTTCGCGATGCTGTTCGTGAGCGAAGTGGTGGTCTGGAGCATCGAAGGCTTCAGTGGCCACGTGGTGTCCACGCCCTGGCGCTGGATCCAGCCGATGATCGGCGCCATGCTCTGGCCGTTCGTCGCGATGCTGGTGGGCCGCACCCACAGCCGCACCTGAGGGGGCGCACGTGGGCACGGTGCGCATCAAGGATCACTGGGGCGAACAGCGATTGTTCGAACGGCGCGCGCTCGCGGCCGCCTTCATCATCGCGGCGCTCACCTGCGTGCTGGTCGGCCGGCTGGTCGTGCTGCAGATCCTGCGCTACGACTACTACGCGGATCTGTCCCAGGGCAATCGCGTGCGCGTCGAGCCCCTGCCCGCGCAGCGCGGCCTCATCCTCGATCGCAACGGACAGGTGCTGGCCGAGAATCGTCCGGCATTCCAGCTGGAACTGGTGCGCGAGCGCGTACCCGACGTGGATGACACGCTGCAGCGCCTGATCGACATCGGTGTGCTGGAGGCCGACGATCTCGATGACACGCGCAAGCTCGTCAAGTCGCGCCGCGGCTTCGAGAGCGTGCCGATCCGGCTGCGGCTCACCGACGAGGAGATCGCGCGCTTCGCCGTGTACCGCTACGAATTCCCGGGCGTCGACATCGCCACCCGCCTCACGCGGTTCTACCCGCATGGCGAGCACGCCGTGCACGCGCTCGGCTACGTGGCCGCGATCAGCGAGAACGACGTCAAGAAGCTCGAGAAGGAAAACCAGCTCGGCAAGTACGCCGGCACCACGTTGATCGGCAAGAACGGCATCGAGGAGTCCTATGAAGAAGAGCTGCACGGCGTCGACGGTTCGCGACAGATCCTGGTGAATGCCGCGGGCCGCTCGGTCCAGCGGCAGGGCACGCTCGCCCCCGACCTGCAGGAGATCAAGCCACAGCCCGGCAGCGACATCATCACATCCATCGATTTCCCCTCGCAGCTTGCCGCCGAGGAGGGGCTCATCGGCCGGCGCGGCGCGGTGGTGGCCATCGACCCCAACAACGGCGATGTGATCGCCATGGTCTCGGAGCCCGGCTTCGATCCCAACGCCTTCGGCCGCGGGCTCACGCGCCCCGAGTACGCGGCGCTGCGCGACAACATCGACGTGCCGCTGCTCAACCGCGCGATCCGCGGGCAATATCCGTCGGGCTCCACCATCAAGCCGGGACTTGCGCTCGCGGGACTCGCGTACCACGAAGTCGAACCCAACGAGACGAGGTTCTGCCCGGGCATCTGGCGCCTGCCCGGCAGCAGCCTCGCCTTCCGTGAAGGGCGATCCGGCCGTCATGGCGCGATGGACCTGCGCCATGCCATCGCCAGGTCCTGCGACGTGTACTTCTACGGTCTCGCCAATGACATCGGCGTGGATCACATCTCCGAGTTCCTCGGGCCGTTCGGCTTCGGCAGCCTCACCGGTATCGACATCGGCGGCGAGAAACCGGGCCTGCTGCCGTCGAGGGAATGGAAACGCAAGGCATTCAAGCACCCCGAGGATCAGATCTGGTTTCCCGGCGAAACGGTGAACCTGGGTATCGGCCAGGGCTACTTCCTGGTCACACCGCTGCAGCTCGCACACTACGTGTCGATCATCGCGAATCGCGGCACGTCTTATAGGCCGCGCCTCGTGACTGGCTTGCGCGATCCGGCCACCGGTGAAGTGAAGCTCCTGCCGGTCGTGAAGAACGAAGAGATCAAGACGGTCAGCCCCGAGCAGTGGCAGATCGTCACGGAAGGCATGGCCGGCACACTGCGCTACGGCACGGCCGCCGCATTCGCCGGCAAGAACATGACCTACACGATTGCCGGCAAGACCGGCACCGCGCAGGTGTTCACCGTCGCGCGCAACCAGAGCCTCGACAACCAGAAGACCGTGTCCGATCGCTTGCGCGACCACTCGTGGTTCGTCGCGTTCGCGCCGGCCGAGCAGCCACGCATCGCCGTCGCGGTGATCGTGGAGAACGGTGGCTTCGGTGCGTCGCTCGCCTCGCCGATCGCGCGCAAGGTCATGGACACGTACCTGCTCGACGCCAACGGCCAGCTCAAAGTGCCGCTGCCACCGGGCACGGCACCGCTGACACCCGGCCCGGGCTACGGACCCATCATTCCCGGAAAGGCCGCAGCCCCGGCCGCCGCGGCTCCTCCGAAAGAGGACGCTCCGGACGCCCCGGCGGAGGACTGACCTCATGATTTACCAACAAGTCCACGCAGGCTCACGCAGCCAGCGCACGTTCACGTTCGCAGCGCGCATCCTTGGCGCGCTCAAGCTCGACGGCCCACTGCTCATCGGCCTCGGCCTGATCACGCTGTTCGGGCTTGTGGTGCTCTACAGCGCCTCGGGCCAGAACTGGAACATGGTGATCAAGGCGGCGATCCGCGCCGCGCTCGGCGGCATCGCGATGTGCGCGCTCGCGCAGGTGAAGCCAGCCTTCCTGCGCCGGCTCGCCCTGCCGCTGTGGTGCCTGGGCGTCGCGCTGCTGATCGTCGTCGACATCACCGGCCACATCGGCAAGGGCGCGCAGCGCTGGCTGGACATCGGCTTCCGCTTCCAGCCCTCGGAGCTCATGAAGCTCGGCGTGCCCATGGTCTGCGCCTGGTGGCTGCACGAGCGGCCGCTGCCGCCGGATTGGAAATCACTGATCGTGCTGGCGATGCTGATCCTCATTCCGTCGGCACTGACCATCCTGCAGCCGGACCTGGGCACGGGCGGGCTCATCCTCATCGCCGGCACGCTGGTGGTGATCATGGCGGGGCTGCAGTTTCGCGTGATGTTCGGCCTGGCGGCGCTGGGAGCCGCCGCGGCGTGGTTCGCATGGCAGTATGTTCTGTATCCCTACCAGAAGCAGCGCGTGTTCACGCTGCTCGATCCCGAGTCGGACAAGCTCGGCGCGGGTTACCACATCATCCAGTCGCAGATCGCCATCGGGTCGGGCGGCGTGTTCGGCAAGGGCCTGCTCAATGGCTCGCAGGGCCAGCTCGAGTTCCTGCCCGAGCGCACCACGGACTTCATCTTCGCCATGGTGGGCGAAGAGCTGGGTCTCGTCGGCGCAACGCTGTTGCTCCTGCTCTACGGCTTCGTCGTAGGACGCGCGCTGTATCTCGCCGTCGAAACGCAGGACACGTTCGCGCGCCTGCTCGCCGGCTCGATCGCGCTCACGTTCTTCGTGTACGTGTTCATCAACGCGGGCATGGTGAGCGGACTGCTGCCCGTGGTCGGCGTGCCACTGCCGCTGGTCAGTTACGGCGGCACATCGATGGTGACCCTGCTGGCGAGCTTCGGTATTCTCATGAGCCTCTACTCCCACCGGAAGCTCGTCGCGTCCTGATGCGTTGCGTCCATGCGCTGGCACTGATATCCATTCTTTTCACGAGCACCGCCTTCGCGCAGAGCTCGTTCGCCGGCCGCACGCGCTTCGACCTCGATCGCCCCGAGATCCGCGAGTTCGTCGAGAAGGTCGCGGCGAGCCAGAAGATGCAGCCGCTCGACGTGTACCGGCTGCTGGCCAAGGCCGAGCCGCAGCCGCGGATCATCGAGCTGATCAGCAAGCCCGCGGAGAAGGTCTCGCCCTGGTACGAGTATCGCAGGAACTTCCTGACCGAGCAGCGCATCGCCGAGGGCGCGCGCTTCATGCTCGAGCACCGTGCCCGGCTGGAGAAGGCGCGCCGGGAAACCGGCGTGGCGCCCGAGTACGTGGTCGCCATCATCGGCGTCGAGACTTTCTACGGCCGCATCACCGGCAAGTACCGGGTGCTCGACGCGCTGTCCACGCTCGCCTTCGACTATCCACCGCGCGCGGACTACTTCAAGGGCGAGCTCGCGCAGTTCATCGCGCTGTCGAACGAGGAGCAGGTCGACCCGCTGACCGCTCTCGGCTCGTACGCCGGAGCCATGGGCGCCGGCCAGTTCATGCCCTCGAGCTACCGCCGCTATGCCGTGGACGGTGGCGACGACCAGCAGCGCAACCTGTTCGCCGACTGGGACGACATCATCGCCAGCGTCGCTAACTACTTCAAGAAGAACGGCTGGGTTGCGGGCGGACCGGTGCTCGCCGCGGCCGAGCTGCCGCCCGATGCGCCCGTGGCCGCCGACGCGGGCAACCTCGCGCTCAACGACACCGTGGCCGGCCTCAAGGCCAAGGGCGTGGTGTTCGACGCGGGCGCGCAGCCGCAGGACACGCCGGCACTGCTGGTGCCGGCCGAAGAAGAGAGCGGCCCCGCGTATCGCGTGGGCTATCGCAATTTCGAAGTGATCACGCGTTACAACCGCAGCGTGCGCTATGCCATGGCGGTGCACGATCTCGCCACCACGATTGCCGAGCGCGTCGACGAGGCCAAGCTCGCCGCGCACCCGGCCGGGACCTCGGCACCCTGATGGCGACGCCGCGGCGCACATTCCGCCCGGCCGCGCCGCTGCTGTGTCTCGCGCTCGTGCTGTCGTTGAGCGGCTGCGGCATCGTCGGCCGCAAGCATCACCCGGCGCCGGCCACGCGCATTCCCTCGGGCTCGAACGTGCCCTATCCACCACCCGACGTGCTCGCCATTCCCGATGCCGTGCCGCGTTACGAGCCGCGCGGCACGCGCGGCAACCCGCCGTTCTACGAAGTCTTCGGCAAGCGCTACTACGTCATGGCCAGCGCCGAGGGCTGGGTGGAGCGCGGCACCGCCTCGTGGTACGGGCCAGGTTTCCATGCGGCTTCCACGTCGCTCGGTGAGCCCTATGACATGTACGGCATGACGGCCGCGCACAAGACGCTGCCCATTCCCGCGTATGCCGAGGTGACCAACCTGCGCAACGGCCGCAAGGTGGTGGTGCGCATCAACGATCGCGGGCCCTTCGTGGGAAATCGCATCATCGACCTGTCCTACACGGCCGCGGCCAAGCTCGACATGCTCACCGCCGGCACCGCGCCCGTGGAAGTGCGCGTCATCACGCCCTCCTCGCATTGCTGCGCGCGCGGCGCGGGCTCGGCCGAGCCGCCCGTGCCCCCGGTCACGCCACCCGCCGCGGCCAGCGCGGCGCCGTCTCCGCCGCCGGTGACCGTGGTGAATGCGCCGGCGGCGCCGGCGCCCGGCGCGCACGTCATGTACATCCAGGCCGGGGTGTTCGCCGATCACGAGAATGCGCGACGACGCGTGGAGTCGCTGCTGGCCGCGGGCCTGGAGCTCGCGAGTCTCGACGAGCTGCAGGGCCAGCGCACCCTGCATCGCGTGCGCGTCGGGCCCTTCTCCAACGTCGAGGAGTTCGACCTGGCGATGCAGCGCCTGCGCGCGCTCGGCATTCACGACGCGCATCTGATGCCCACGCCGTGAACGTCCGGCTGACGCGCCCTATGCGGCGCGCCGGCGGCGTACAATTTCCCGATGGGCGAACCACATGCCATCTGCCACCTGAACGGTGATTACCTGCCGCTGCGTGAGGCGCGCATCTCGCCGCTGGATCGCGGCTTCCTCTACTCGGACGGCTGCTACGAGGTCACGCCGGTGTATGGCGGCCGACCGTTCCGCTTCCAGCAGCATCACGACCGGCTGACGCGCAGTCTCGAGGGCATCCGCATGGCGGACCCGCTGTCTCGCGAGCAATGGCGCGACGTCTATCGCGGGCTGCTCGAGCGCAACGGTCTATCTCGTGCCGATGGCTACATCTACGTGCAGGTGACGCGCGGCGCCGAGTACGGCCGCAATCACGCGCCGCTGCCCGACGTGCCGCGCACCGTGTTCGCGTTCGCCGCGCCCTGGCCCGAGGGCCGACCGGGCTGGCGGGAAGACGGCCTGCCCGCGGTCACCGCTCATGACACGCGCTGGGCGCGTTGCGACATCAAGTCGGTGTCCTTGCTGGCCAACGTGCTGCTGCGCCAGCTCGCCGTGGACCAGGGCGCCAGCGAGTGCATCCTGCTGCGCGAGGGCCAGCTCACGGACTCCAGCGCCTCCAGCGTGCACGTGGTCATCGAGGGTGAGCTGCGCACGCCGCCCAACTCCTGGAAGCTGCTGCCCGGAACCACGCGCGGCGTGCTCGAGGAAGTGGCGGAGCGGGCGGGCGTGAAGTGGCGCGCCGCCGACGTCAGCGAAGCCGGGTTGCGCGGCGCCTCGGAAATACTGCTGGGCGCGGCCACGCGCGAGGTGCAGCCGGTGACCTCGCTCGACGGCGCCCCCGTGGGCAATGGCAAGCCCGGTCCGGTGTGGCGCAGGCTGTACGACGCCTACCAGGCTCACAAGATGGAAGTGGCGGGAACTCCGTGGTGAACGAGACGACGCCCGATGCCCCGGACGGCGGCGAACTGCTCAAGTTTCCGGTGGCGTACCCCATCAAGGTAGTTGGACGGCGCAGCGAGCACCTGCGTGCCAGCATCGACGCCATCGTGCGCGAGCACGTGCCGGATCTCACCGAGGACCAGATCACGGAGCGCGCCAGCAATCAGCAGCACTTCCTGGCGATCACCTACACCATCACCGCGCGGAGCAAGGAACAGATCGTCGCCCTGGCCACTGCCCTGCAGGCCAGCAAGGACGTGATCATGCTGATCTAGCTTCCCGTCCGGCGGGGCTTGAAGCCGCGATTCCCGCCCCGATGATCGCGGACACGGGAGGCAGCATGTTCGGATGGTTCAGGATCCCCAGGAAGGTGGTCGACGGGCGGGCCCAGCCGGAGATGTCGCAGAAGTCGGAGACCGGCGATGTGCGGCCCGGCATGGTCGTGGTGGTGCGCGGCGATGCGGCGGCGCCGGGCCGGCGGCTGCCGGATGGCCGGGTGATCAGCTACCAATTGCCGGATCGCGATGAACCCGAGTAGCTATCCCGAGCAGCGACCCGGGTAGTTATGATCGGCGCCTCGGCTGCGAGGCGCTCATGAAACTGCGAATCATCCTGTTGCTGCTGGCCTGCCATTGCACGGCGCCGGCAGCCGCGCTCGAGGAAACGGCCGATGCGCGCGCCGCACGGTATTTCGCCGACGGTCTCGAGGTGCCGCTGGGGCAGCTGCGCGCGGGAGCGATGCTCATCCAGGCCTGTCGAGCCAGGTTGCGCGGCGCCTGCGATGCGGAACAGGTCAGGCTCGCGGCCGGCAATCACATTCTCGCGCTGCTCGATGCGCTCACTTTGTTTCCCCCGCAATCGACTGCCGAACCGGCCGCGCGCGTCGCGAGCGCCCGGGAGCTGCGAGAGAAGATCGGCGTGACCAGCGCCACGCTGCTGCAGGAGGCGGGCGCATACGATCTCGCGCTGTTCGCGCGCTATGGCGCCACCCTGCTCGCCTGCCCTCCCGGGGAGAACCTGGACGAGTATCACGACTCGCTCAACCGCCTGCGGCTCATCGACCTGGTCGGGTTCCAGGGGATGGAACCGGCTGCGGCCGCCGAGGCCGTGATCGCCAACATCGAGTCGACCGATCGCGAGCTGCAAGGCTGGCAGCAACGGTCTCGCGAGGATTGCCTCGCCGCGCGCACTCTCGGCGAGCACCTGATGCAGCTGCTGAACGCCAAGCTGCAGCCGTGGATCTCCCCCGAACTGCCGAACGGCGCGCCGCGCGAGTTCGATTTCGGCAATCCGCGGGCGGACGCGGCGCCGGACGCGGAAAAGCTCGCACGACGACGCGAGCTGGCGCATGCGGTGGCCGGAAATTTCGTCTCCGTGGTGGCCACGGAGTTGCAACTGCGGGTCTATCCGCAGTCCGCCCCGCGCATCAAGGAGCTGGCTGACCGGGCGGGTTTTCCTTCGCAGGACTGATCGCCCGCAGGGCGAATACCAGCATCACGAAGGCGCCGCAGGCTGCCAGCGCCACCAGGTTCTCGTGCAGGTCGGACGGGAAGATGAGCACGAATCCCTTGCCCTTGATGAGCTGCGAGAAGCTGGAGACACAGAAGGGCATCAGAAACAGGCGCAGCACCGTCCAGCCATCCGGCGGTGGTTTACCCGGCTCGCGCACCGATAGATAGAGCGCGATGCCGATGATGGCGCTGATACCGAGCGCGTTGAGCCAGATGGCCGGCGTGGCGTCGAAATGATGGATGGCGGTGGCGGCGTACCAGATGAGGAAGCACCACAGCGCGATCTTGCCGGCGGCGAGCGTCGCGAGATAGCGGATCACGCGCGACCGCGCTCAGCCGGCGGCGCGGGCCTGGGCGTTGCGCGCGCGCAGCGCGGCCAGCGCCCGGGTGAGATAGGGCGCGAAGGCCCTGCCCACCTCTTCGACAGTGGCGTCCGGGCGGCCGAGCGCGGCGAGCTGCGTCATCTGCAGGCCGGCGTAGCCGCAGGGATTGATGCGCTGGAAGGGTTCGAGATCCATGTTCACGTTGAAGGCGAGCCCGTGATAGCTCGCGCCGCGGCGGATGCGGATGCCGACGCTGCCGATCTTCCGGCCCTGCACGTAGACGCCGGGCGCGCCCTGCCTGGTCGCGGCCTCGATGCCGAGGCTCGCGCAGTACTCGATGACGGCGGTTTCGAGCGCGGTCACCAGGTCGCGCACGCCCAGGCCCATGCGGCGGATGTCGATGAGTGGATAGACGACGAGCTGGCCGGGGCCGTGATACGTCACCTGCCCGCCGCGATCGATCTTCACCACGGGGATGTCGCCGGCGGCGAGCACGTGACCCGCGTCGGCATTGAGGCCGAGCGTGAACACCGGCGGATGTTCGAGCAGCCAGATCTCGTCGCGCGTGTGCGCGTCGCGCGTATCGGTGATGCGCTGCATCTCGCGCCAGGTGGGCTCGTAATCCACCTTGCCGAGCCAGCGAACGAGGAGCGGCGGGTCGCTCGTCGTATTGCGCACGTCAGCCGGCAGGTGCGGGGCTTCGTCCAGAAGGTTGTCCCCTTTCGCCGGCAAATGGCGAGCGACCTCATTCTTGATGCCCGCGTTGTTGCCGGCGAGTGCCTGCTCGGCGCGGTAGCTGGACCGCACGAGCGGGCCGGAGACGCATTCGCGGAAACCCTTCGCCAGCGCCCACTCGCGATACTGGTCGAATTCCGCGGGCGTCACGAAGCGCTGCACGGGCAGGTGGTGCACCGTCGGGCGCAGGTACTGGCCCAGCGTCAGCAGGTCCACGCCGATCGCGCGCAGATCGTCCATGGTCTGAGCGATCTCATCATCGGTTTCGCCGAGCCCCAGCATCAGGCTGGTCTTGGTCAGCACGCCGGGCTTGAACTTCTTGGCATGCGCGAGCACGGCCAGCGTCTGTTCGTACGAGGCGCGCGGATCGCGCACCGGATGCGTCAGACGCCTCACGGTCTCGACGTTCTGCGCGAACACCTCGAGGCCGGAGTCCACCACGGTCTCGACGTCGGCCAGCACGCCCTGGAAATCCGGCGTCAGCGCCTCCACGGCCACGTGCGGTGTACGACGCTTGATGGCGCGAATCGCATCGGCATAGTGGCGCGCGCCGCCGTCCGGAAGATCGTCGCGATTGACGCTGGTCAGCACGATGTACTTGAGCTTCATCAGCTCGACGCTGCGCGCGGTGTTCTCGGGTTCTTCCGGATCCAGCCAGCCGCGCGGATTGCCGGTGTCCACGCTGCAGAACCGGCAGGCCCGCGTGCACACCGCGCCCATCAGCATGATGGTGGCGGTGCCGGCGTTCCAGCACTCGCCGATGTTCGGGCACTTGGCTTCCTCGCAGACGGTCGCCAGGCGATGCTCGTGCACGATGCCGCGCGTCACGCCGAAGCCGGCGCCCGCCGGCATCGGCGCGCGGATCCACGCCGGCTTGCGCCCGGCGGGCGCGCTCTCGGCGCCGCGGGGCTTCTGGCCATCCTTGATGGCCGTGAAGCCCTGCGGTGTCGTGTACTTCTCGCCGCTGCGGATCGCGCGCGATTCGGCGGCGCCGCCTTCGACGACGACCGAGATGTCCTTGAGCGAAGCCATGAAGCGCGGATTCTACTCCTGCGGCGGCATTTCCCCGCCGGCACCCTCCTCCTGGGCCCCGCCATTCGCGGGCGGGCCGCCAAGCCCCGGAATCGCCTGCGGTTTGCCGTTGATCAGCAGCTCGCCGGCCTTGAAGGTGATGTGGCAGACCAGCTTGTCGCCTTCCCGCTTGGCGTAACCGCCGTCCACCACCGTACCGGCCATGGTGGCGCCGTTGGGAAACTTCTCCAGCACTTTCTGGGCGGCTTCGACGGTGAAGTCCGCGTCCAGCTTGCTGATCAGGCCCATGCCGCCCGCTGCCGAGAAATCCTCGAGCGTGGCGCCGACCAGCTTGATGACGCCCTTGGCGACGATCTCGCCGTCGGCCGTGACCAGGCCGATGCGGTCGATACCGAAGGCCGGATCGTGCGCGAGCAGTTCACCGGCGTTCTCCTTCAAGGGCGCGATCACCGCGTTCTCGACATTGGACGGGTCGCTCAGCGACATCGTGTACACCGCCCTGATGCCGGTGATGACCTTCTGCAGCGTCGGCGCGTGCAGATGGCGGAACGAGACGTCGTAGTGGATTTCCTTCACGTCGAGATCGACTTTCTTGAATTCGTCGCTCTTGACCGTGCCGCTGCCGAACTTCGCCGCGATGTCGGTGTAGTCGCCCTTGGTCTCCTGGTTGACGATGTAGTGCACGTCCTGCAGCAGCAGCTCTTCCGAGCCGCCCTTGCCCTTCACTTCCATTTCCTTGATCTTGAGCGCGAACTCGCCGTCGTACAGCTCTTCGAGCACGCGCTTGCCGTCACCGCCGAGAGTCAGATCGGTGAGCGTGAAATGGGTGCCATCGCCGCGGTCGTTGACCTCGACCTTCGGCAGGCTGCCATCGATGTCGTAGCTATCCGCATTGTGCGAGAAGCCCACCGACATCTTGAACGTGTCGTAGGTGAAATCGACGTCCTTGTCCTTGATGTTGAGCTTGCGGCCCTGTGACTTGAACGTGGTCGTGCCGCCGCCGAAAAAACCCACGCGCGTGCGCATCTGCAGCGCGGGGTCTTCCTTGCCGAACACTTCCTCGATCTGCTTGCGCACCTCCGGCGAGAGCTCGATGTGCGTGTCGACGCGCGCCAGGCCGAAGCCGGCGCCGCCGAGGATGGGCCCGTGCAGCACGTCGTTGCGGACGGTGAATCGCACCGCGTCGGCGGCCGTGGCCATTGCCGCGGCCGCGGCATCCACCGCGGCGGTGGCAGCCGCTTCGCCGGAGGATTCGACCGCGGCGTCGGACCCGGCCGCCATTTCCGTGCCCTCGGCATCCATCGCCGCGGCGGCTTCCGCGTCCTCGTCCGCGGCCGCGACCGGCGCGGCCTTGTCCTTCATCAGCTTGCCGAAGGCGTCGGACAATTCGAATGTCACGGTCTGCGTGGACTTGAACCAGCCGCCGCTCCAGGTGCGCTCGGAGATTTTGAAATACGGCACTTGCTCGATGAACTTGTCGAGATCCGAGTTGAGCCGCTTTTCCGCGACCTTGCCGATGCCGAACGGTGCGACCAGCAGCACGGCTGCCAGCACCACCACGATGATGCCTAACTTCTTCATGAGACCTCCCTGAAAACCTCGTTCATTGCCGCGCCAGCTCGGCGTCGAGCGCCGCGAGCCGCTCCGCCGTGCCGATGTCGTACCAGCGGCCCTGGTGCAACTCGCCGCTCAACCCGCGCCGCGCGATTGCCCTGCGCAGCAGCGGCAGCAATGGAAACCTGCCGGGCGTGCAGCCCGCGAAGAACTCGGGCCGGTAAATGCCGACGCCCGAATATGTGTGTCGCAAACCCTCGCCTTCTGACACCAGCCCCTGGCCGGGCGCCTCTTCCTGCAGCAGGAAGTCGCCGCGGGGATGCTGCGGCGGGTTCCTCACCAGCACCAGGTGCGCCAGCGAACCGGCGGGCGGCTCGCGCCGCAATGCCCCGAAATCGATGTCCGTCCAGACGTCGCCGTTGACCAGGAGGAAAGGACCCGATCCTAGCAGTGGCAAGGCCTGAAATATGCCTCCCCCGGTTTCGAGCGCCTCCGGCCGTTCGTGGCTGTACGTTATGGCAAGGCCATATTGCCCGCCCGAACCGAGCGCCGCGGGAATCATGTCCCCTAACCACGCCGTATTGATGATCACTTCGCGAAAACCGCCCGCGGCCAGGCGTTCCAGGTGGTAATCGATCAGGCGCTTGCCGGCCACCCGCAGCAACGGCTTGGGCTGCGAATCGGTCAGCGGACGCATGCGTTCGCCGCGCCCCGCGGCGAGGACCATGGCCCTCACGGGGTGCTCATCGGGGCTTGCGCCGAGGCATACGACCCGCGCGCCGTGTCGGGCGGCCCGCGGGTTTGCGGACGCGCGCCGGCCCGCGGGCGCTGTTCTTGCGCGCGGGGCGTGTCAGCTTGCGCGCGGGGCGCGTCACCTTGCGCGCCGGGCGCGTTGCTTTGCGCACGGGGCGCGTCGCCTTCCGCGCGGAGCGCACCGCCCTGCGAGGCGGGGCCCGCCGCAGGGAACCGGCGGCGGACTTGCGCGCGGATTTCCCGGGCCGCGCGGAGCTGCGATTCGTCTTGCGTACCTTCTTTGCCGGCTTGCGCCTGGTCGGCGCGGTCGCCTTCTTCTTCGGGCCCCTGTTCGCGTTCTTGTTCCGATTGGCGCTCTTCCGGCTGGCGCGTTTGCGGTCCCGCTCCAGCGCCGCAGCCGCCTGCCGGGCGGCGCGCAGCTGCTGGCGCTCATTGGCCGCCGTCAGCTGTGGCGCCACGCGCCACTGCAGCCAGCGCCCGAATTCCACGAGCTCCGCGTATCGCCCGCAGGCGTCGAGCACGTAATGCAGGACTCTCGGCAGGTCGTCGAGGTAGCCAACCTTGCCGTCGCGGTGCCAGAGTCGCGCGAAGATACCCAGCACCTTGATGTGCCGCTGCACGCCGATGAAATCGAACCAGCGCAGGAACTGGTACTCGCTGTCGCCCACGTGGGCGCCGAGACCGCCGAGCACCCGCCGATATCCCTTCACCCAGCGCTCGACGCGCTCGCGCGACCAGCCGATGTAGCAATCCTTGAGCAGCGAGACCAGGTCATATCCGATGGGCCCGCGCAACGCGTCCTGGAAGTCGATGACGCCCGGCCCGCTCCTGCCATCGGCGGACGGCGGCAGCACCATGAGATTGCGCGAGTGGAAATCACGGTGCACGAACACCTGCGGCTGCAGGGTCGCCTCGTTGATGAGCACCTCGTTGGTGACGGTGATCATGGCGCGCTCCTCGGGCGTGAGCTCGAGGCCGAGGTGCCTGCCGAGAAACCACTCGGGCATGAGGTTGAGTTCGCGCTCGAGCGGCTCGCGATCGTAGGGTGCGAGCTGCTGCGCGGCCCGCAGGCCGCGCACCTGGATGTTGGCGAGCGTGGTCAACGCATCGCCATAGAGCTTGTCCACGCCCCGCCCGGTGCGCAGCACCGAGAGATATTGCGTGTCGCCCAGGTCTTCCATGGCGATGAAGCCACGGCGCGCATCGTGCGCGTAGACATGCGGAACGTGCGCGCCCGCCTGTTCGAGCAGGTGGGTGACCTTGAGGTAGGGGGCGATGTCTTCCTTGCCCGGCGGCGCGTCCATGACGATGAGCGTGTCGGCCTTGGGTTCCCAGGCGGCAGGATCCACGTCGCCACGCGACACCCGGAAGTAGCGGCGGAAGCTGGCGTCAGCGGATGCCACCGTGATGCGCCCGATGCGCCAGTCGAGGTCTTGCGTCAGCCAGGATTGGATGAGGGAGAGTCGCGCGTCGTTCTTGAGCATTCACATAAGTATAGTGCGCGGATGGCGAGAGAGACCTGGAAGCGGCCCCGGATGGTCGGGTGTCGCATGGCCCATTCAATAGTCGTCCCCGGGCTGACGTTGCTGCTGGCATTGGCGGGCTCGGCCGCCGCCCGGGAGCCGCCCTGCCCGGATACCGCGGCAGTCGCCGACGAAGCAGCCGCCGAACCAGCCGACGACGCCCCGTCCGGCGCCCCGCCGACAGCCTCGGGCAGCGAGCCCATCACCATCGACGCCGACGACGACGATTTCGAGTTCGACGTGCAGGGCAATGCCCGGCTGTGCGGCAACGTGGAGATGCGCCAGGGCCAGCGGGTGATCCGCACCGACTGCCTCGAGTACGACGCCGGGTCCGAGAGCGCCCGGATGAGGGGCGGCGTCGAGTATTCCGACCCGAAACTGCACGTGCGCGGCGGCAATGGCACGTACTCGCCCGCGACCGGCGCGCAGATCGACGGCGCCGAGTTCGAACTGCCCGAGCGCAACGCGCGCGGCTCCGCCACCAGCCTGCAGGTGGACGCCGAGGAAACGGTCACGCTCGAGGGCGTCACCTTCACCACCTGCCCGGCCGACGACGTCGACTGGGAACTGCGCGCCAGCCGCATCGAGCTCGACACGCGCAAGCGCAATGGCACCAGCCGCGGCACCAGCGTGCGCTTCAAGGACGTGCCCATCCTGTACGTGCCGTACATGAGCTTTCCGCTCGGCCCGCAGCGCAAGACCGGCTTCCTGTTCCCCGAGCCCGGCTATTCCTCGCGCAATGGCGCCGAGATCCCCGTGCCTTACTACTGGAATCTGCGCCCCAACGTCGACCTGCTGACCGAGCCCACCTGGTATTCGAAGCGCGGCCTCGATTTCGGCGGCAAGCTGCGCTACCTCACCGACAGCCAGCGCGGCGAGCTCGACTTCAACTATCTACCCGACGACGACGTGCTCGGCATTGACCGCACGTTCGCCCATCTCACCCACGTGGCCGAGCTGCCCGGCGAATGGCGCTTCCTCATCGACGCCACCGATGCCGGCGATCACGCCTACTTCGAGGACTTCGGGCTCGGGCCGGAAGGCACCAGCGTGCCGTTCACCGAGAGGCTGGCGCAGGCCTCGTACCGCGACGAGCATTGGAACGTGCGCGCGCAGCTGCAGCACTTCCAGACCATCGACGACGAGCTGCTCAGCGAGCAGCGCCCGTACGCGCGCACGCCGCGCATCCTCGCCTCGGGCGACTGGGACGCCGGGCTCGGCGCCATCGAATACGGCTTCGACGCCGAGTTCGTGAACTTCGACCGCAACGTGGGCGTCACCGGCTGGCGCATGGACGTGGCGCCGCGCATCGGTTTCGACTGGTCCGCGCCGGGCTTCTTCCTGCGGCCGTCGGCGGGCTACCGTTACACGCAGTATTCTCTCGAGCACACCGCACCCGGCGCCGAGGACTCGCCGACGCGCTCGCTGCCGTTCGCATCGCTGGACGCGGGGCTGGTGTTCGAGCGCAGCTCCGGCTCGCACGGCCAGCGCCGCATGACGCTCGAACCACGCGCGCTCTACCTGTACACGCCGTTCCGCGAGCAGCAGGACCTGCCGCTGTTCGACACCGGTCTGCCGGACCTGAACCTGGTGCAGCTCTATCGCACCAACCGCTACGTGGGCGCCGACCGCGTCAATGACGCCAACCAGGTCGCCTTCGGCCTCACCAGCCGGCTGTTCGACTCGGCCAGCGGCACGCAGTACGTGGCCATGAGCCTCGGCCAGGCTTACTACTTCGACAAGCCCCGCGTGGTGCTGCCCACCGAAACGCCGAGCTCGCGCAACACGTCCGACTTCGTGGCGCAGCTGTCGCTGACCGCGTGGAAGAACTGGAACCTCGACGCCGGCATCCAATGGAACCCCGAGGACACGCGCAGCGAACGCACGCAATTTCGCCTGCAGTACCGGCCCGGCGGCGAACGCGTGGTGAACCTCGCCTACCGCGCGCAGCGCCAGCGCCTCGAGCAGGTGGACGTGTCCGCGGCCTGGCCCCTGGGCAAGCACTGGAATGCGTTCGGCCGGGTGGTGCACAGTCTGCGCGACGACTCCACGCTCGAACGCTTCGCGGGCTTCGAGTACAGCGCCTGCTGCTGGCGCCTGCGCGCCGTGGCGCGCCGCTTCATCTCCAACAGCCAGGGCACGCAGGAAACCGGCTTCCAGCTGCAACTGGAACTGATCGGTATGGCCAGTGTCGGAAACGATGCCAACGCTTTCCTGGAACGTTCAATTCGAGGATACTCGCCGGAAACCTCCCGGCGTTGAAACACAACTACATGATCCACAAAGATTTTTCGCGTGCCTGGTGCAAGGCATGGGCCGGCGCTTTGGCGCTCGCCACCCTGGCCGCGTTCTCGCCCGGCGCGTTCGCGCAGACCCGCGAGGCGTCGAGCTCGGGCGAACTGCTCGACCGCGTGGCCGCCACGGTCAACGATGGCGTGGTGCTGCAGAGTGAAGTGGACGAGCAGATGATGCTGCTCACCGAGCGCCTGCGCCAGCAGCGGCTCGAACTGCCGCCGCAGAACGTGCTCCGCCAGCAGGTGCTCGAGCGCCTGGTGTTGCAGGAGCTGCAGATGCAGCGCGCCGATCGCGCCGGCATCCAGGTGTCGGACGAAGTGCTCAACAACGCGCTGCGCGACCTGGCCGATCAGAATCACATTCCGCTGGCGCGGCTGCCCGACGCGCTCGCCTCGCAGGGCATCGACTACGCCAGCTATCGCGACGGCCTGCGCAAGGAACTGGCGATGCAGATGCTGCGCCAGCGCGACGTGTTCGCCCGCATCAGCGTGAGCCCGCGCGAGATCGAACAGTTCATCGAGCGGCAGAAGAAAATGCCCTCGGCGGAAAACGAGTACAACATCTCGCACATCCTCATCGCCGTGCCGCAGGCGGCCACGCCCGACGAGCTCGAGGAAGCCGAGAAGAAGGCCAACGAGGTCTACCAGAAGGCGACCGGCGGCGAAGACTTCGCACGGCTCGCCGTGGCCAATTCCAATGCGCAGACCGCGCTCGAAGGCGGCGCGCTGGGCTGGCGCAAGGGCCCCGAGCTGCCCACCTTCCTCGCGGAGGTCATCGCCGGGCTGAAGGCGGGCGACGTCACGCAGCCCATCCGCACACCCTCGGGCTTCCACATCGTCAAGCTCAACGAGATCCGCGGCAATGCCTCGTCGAGCATCATCAACCAGGTGCACGTGCGCCACATCCTGCTCAAGCCCAACGAGCTGCAGGACGACGCCACCGTGCAGCAGAAGCTCAACACCATCCGCGACCGCATCCTCAACAAGGGCGAGAACTTCGCCGCCGTGGCCTCGGTGGTCTCGGAAGACCCGGGTTCGGCTTCCGATGGCGGCGACATGGGCTGGACCGGCCCCGGCGCCTTCGTCCCGGAATTCGAGAAGCAGATCGCGCAGCTGCAGCCGGACGAGATCAGCATGCCGTTCCGCACCCAGTTCGGCTGGCACATCGTGCAGTTGCTGGGCCGCCGGCAGTTCGACAACACCCGCGACATGATTCGCCAGAAGGCCTTCCAGGCGCTGCGCGAGTCCAAGGCCGACGAAGAGACCGAACTGTGGCTGCGCCGGCTGCGCGACGAGGCGTACGTCGAGTACAAGCTCTGAGTGAGGCCCATCGCCGTCACCGCGGGTGAGCCCGCCGGCATCGGCCCGGACCTGTGCCTCGCGCTCGCGCGGCTGCCGCTCGCCGCTCCCCTGACGATACTCGGCAGCCACGCGGTGCTGGCCGAGCGAGCGCGGCTGCTCGGGCTCGACGTGGAACTGCGGCCCTATGCCGCGGGTTCGGCCGACGGTGTGACCGTGCTCGACGTTCCGCTGGCCGCGCCCTGCGTCGCCGGACAGCTCGACCCGGCCAATGCGCGCCACGTGCTGGGCATGCTCGACCGCGCCATCGACGGCGCCCTGCACGGCGAATTCGCGGCCATCGTCACTGCCCCCGTGCAGAAGAGCGTGATCAACGACGCGGGCGTGCCGTTCACCGGCCACACCGAGTATCTCGCCGAGCGCACGCGCGCCGCGCACCCGGTGATGCTGCTGGCCGCCGACAACCTGCGCGTGGCGCTGGCGACCACGCATCTGCCGCTGCGCGCGGTCAGCGATGCGATCACTCCCGGGCTGCTGGATACCGTGCTGCGCATCGTGAACGACGACGTGAGCCGACTGTGGGGCGTTGCGCGGCCGCGCATTGCCGTGTGCGGCCTCAATCCCCACGCCGGCGAGAGCGGCCACCTGGGCAGTGAAGACCGCGACGTGATCGCGCCGGCCATCGAGCGCGCGCGCGCCGCGGGCATGCTGGTGGATGGCCCCCTGCCGGCGGACACCGTGTTCGTGCCGCGCCACCTGTCTAACTACGACGTGGTGCTGGCCATGTACCACGACCAGGGCCTGCCCGTGCTCAAGCACGCGGGCTTCGGCCACGCCGTGAACGTCACGCTCGGGCTGCCGATCGTGCGCACCTCGGTCGACCATGGCACCGCCCTCGACCTTGCCGGTACGGGCCGCGCCGATGCCGGCAGTCTCGTGGCCGCCACGCGGCTCGCGGTGGAATTCGCCGCGCGCGCCTGAAGCGCCACCGTTCCGTCCTCGTGACCTTCGCCCGCAAACGCTTCGGCCAGCATTTCCTGCACGACCGCGGCGTGCTCAAGCGCATCGTGGCTGCGATCGCGCCCGCGGCCGACGACGCGCTGGTGGAAATCGGCCCGGGCCGCGGCGCGCTCACCGAACGGCTGCTGCAGCAGATGGACCGCGGGCAGGGCCGCAGTCTCGACGTCGTGGAGATCGACCGCGACCTCGCCGCCGAGCTGCGGACTCGTTGGGGCGCGGACGCACGGTTCCAGTTGCACGAAGGCGATGCGCTCGAGTACGACTTCGCCGCACTGGCCGCCGCGCGCGGCCGGCGCCTGCGGGTCATCGGCAATCTGCCCTACAACATCTCCACGCCCCTCTTGTTCCATCTCGCGGCCGCGCATGAGTGCCTCGACGACCTGCACGTGATGCTGCAGAAAGAGGTCATCGAGCGCATCGCCGCCCCGCCCGGCAGCGGCGCCTACGGCCGGCTCACCGTGATGCTGGCGCCGTGGTTCGAAACCACCCATTTGTTCGACGTGGGTCCCGGCGCATTCTCGCCGCCGCCGCGCGTGTGGTCCGCGGTCGCGCGGCTGAAAGTGCGGCGCTCGCCCGCGTTCGCACTGCCGCCGGCCTTCGCGCGCACGGTATCGGCGGCTTTCTCACAGCGCCGCAAGACCTTGCGCAATGCCCTGCGCACCCTGCTGGACGCGGATGACATCATCGCCGCCGGCATCGATCCGGGCGCGCGTCCGGAGACACTGGCGCCGGTGGATTTCGCACGCCTCGCCGAGCGCGTGAGGGAAGCGTAGTCCGGTATCATTCGTCTGGCATGCAGACGAACTCGCACAAGATCCGCGTCGACGTCGACACCGCCTACCTCGCCGAGCAATCGAACCCCGGCGAACGACGCTACGTGTTCTCGTACACCATCACCATCCGCAACGAAGGCAGCGTGCC
Organism: uncultured Pseudomonadota bacterium; assembly: GCA_946479515.1. The sequence goes on from CAMLGF010000049.1 coordinate 23,853, forward strand.
CGCGCGGCTGCTGACCCGGCACTGGATCATCACCGACTCGAACGGCAAGGTGCAGGAAGTGCGCGGCGAAGGCGTGGTGGGCGAACAGCCCTATCTCAAGCCCGGCCAGGGCTTCCGCTATTCCAGCGGCGCCGTGCTCGAGACGCCCGTGGGCGCAATGCAGGGCAGCTACCAGATGGTGGCCGACGACGGCGAGCAGTTCGATGCGCCCATCGCCGCGTTCCGCCTGGCGATGCCCGGTCTGCTCCAGTAGCCCGCCCGCATGGCGCGTTACGCGATCGGCGACATCCAGGGCTGCTGCGACGAGCTGCGCACGCTGCTCGCGCGCTGCCACTACTCCCCTGACAGGGACGAGCTGTGGTTCGTCGGCGACCTGGTGAATCGCGGCCCGAAGTCGCTCGAAACCCTGCGCTTCGTGCGCGCGCTGGGCGCCGGCGCCACCGTGGTGCTGGGCAACCACGACCTGCATCTGCTGGCCCTGGCCTACGCCTCCAAGCGCAAGAAGAAGGACGGCGACACGCTGGACGAGATACTGGACGCGCCCGACCGCGACCAGCTGCTGGAGTGGTTGCTGGGTCGACCGTTGGCGGTGTACGACGAACCGCGCGGCGATTTCCTGGTGCACGCCGGCCTCGCGCCCGAGTGGACGCCGCGCGCGGCCGCGAGGCTCGCACGCGAAGTGGAAGCCGTGCTGCGCGACGACCCGCGCACGCTGTTCGACGGCATGTACGGCAACAAGCCCGACAAGTGGAGCGAATCGCTGCGCGGCATGGACCGCCTGCGTTTCATCATCAACGTGTTCACGCGCATGCGCTTCTGCCACGCCGACGGCACGGTGGATCTCAAGATGAAGGCGGCGCCCGGTGAGCAGCCCGAGCATCTCATTCCCTGGTTCGACTTTCCCGGCCGGCAATGCGCGCAGGTGCGCGTGATCTGCGGCCACTGGTCGACGCTGGGCCTGCGCCGTCGTCCCGATCTGCTGGCGCTGGATACCGGCTGCGTATGGGGCGGGGCCCTCACCGCGGTGAACCTCGATGCCGCCGAGCCGCCGGTGCAGCTGGCCTGCTCAGGGCATCAATTGCCGGGTGGCGGCGCGGGCTGATCGGGCGGCGCGACCTCGGCCGGCGCGACGATGTCGCTGGCGCTGGCCTTTTCGGCAGGCTTCGGCACTTCGGTGGGCGAAACGAATGCCGGCTCGGGCGACGCGGCCGCAGCGGCGTCCGCGAACACCGGCACGGGGCCCCAGGAAATGTAGATAGCCGCCGTCTTCGGAGTATAGAGGCTGGGCGAGAGCTCGATGTCCACGGGCTTGGCGCCCTCGCCGGTGACCGGCAGGATGTTGCGCGCCTCGGCCTGCACTTCGAGCTGGCCGACGCTGCCGGGCTGCACGCGCAGCGCCACGCGCACCGGCCAGGTGGACTCGTCGGGAAGCCTGGCCGCGAAACCGCCCTGGCCGCTGACCCCGGTGAGGTCGATGACCAGCGTGTTGCGCTGCCAGTACTGCGGATAGCTCGCGCCGGAACCATCGGCATTGACCAGCGTCAGTTCGTTGACCGCCTCGGGGCCCGGCTTCTGCTTCTTGTGGAAGGGCCAGATCTTCGGCATGTGCAGGCTGGCGCAGGCGGTGAGCGCCAGGCAGCTGGCGGCGACTCCGACGACTAACATCAGCCGGGTGAGGCGGATCGGATGGGACTGGCGCGCGTTCATGGCGGCAAACATATCATGGCCCCCGACGGCCCAGAGCCCGCCCCGCTGACGCCGATGGGCGACAGCAACGCCAAGTGTGCAAGGAATCACATCGCGCCCCCCGCAGAGAATATGATCGAGCACCCGATGCGCGACCCGTCATGAAAGAACTCAAGGCCTTCAACTTCAAGCGCTGGATCGACGAGCACCGCCACCTGCTCAAGCCGCCGGTGGGCAACAAGCAGGTGTTCACGGACAGCGAATTCATCATCATGGTGGTGGGCGGTCCCAACAGCCGCAAGGATTTCCACGTCGACCCCGGCGAGGAGTTCTTCTACCAGCTCGAGGGCGGCATCACGCTGGCCACCGTGCAGGACGGCAGGCGCGTCGACATCCCCATCGACGAAGGCGAGATCTTCCTGCTGCCGCCCAACGTGCCGCATTCGCCGCGCCGGCCCGCCAACACCATCGGCCTCGTGATCGAGCGCACCCGCCGGCCCGGCGAGCGCGACGGCTTCCAGTGGTATTGCGAGAACTGCGGCCACAAGCTCTACGAAGAGTTCGCCGAGATCACCAACATCGAGACGCAGCTGCCGCCGATCTTCGAGCGCTTCTTTGGTAACGCCGCGAATCTCGAGTGCAGCGTCTGCGGCGCCGTGATGCAACCTCCCGCGCCGAAGTAAACATGCAGGCCGAGCTGAACGTCGGTGGGCAGAGAATGCGCGTCGCGCTTGATCGCGGCATGAGCCTGGCGATTCCCGTGGAGTTCGGCGGTGCGGGCGCAATTCAACAGGGCGCCGGTCCCCGGCACTTCGGTGCGCCGCCGCCGGAAATCAGGCCCTGGGCCGTGGGTAACTTCAGCGGCAGCGTCGCCAGCGGCGCGAGCTGCAATTGCTCCATGCTCACGCTGATCCCACATTGCCAGATGACACACACCGAAAGCGTGGCGCATCTCACGCGCGAGCCCGGCGATGCCTGGCGCGTGGTGCCGCGCGGGCTGTTGCCCGCGGTGGTGGTCAGCGTGAGCCCCGAGCCCGCGCGCGAGAGCAGCGAGAGCACCGATCCGCAGCCCTGGGGAACCGACGTGCTGATCACGCAGCGCCGGCTGCGAGCCGCCTGGCCGATGGCGCGCCCGTCCCTCGCGGCCCTGCCGGATCCAGTCGCCGCGATCATCCGCACGCTGCCGAATGAC
>CAMLGF010000050.1 GCA_946479515.1 uncultured Pseudomonadota bacterium
CGAGATGCGCTGTCGCTGGTCGACATCCGGGTGCTGGATCACCTGATCGTGGGCGACAATCAGTGCCTGTCCTTTGCGGAAAGGGGACTTATCTAAAATGTGGAGTTGCCTGACCGGCGCGGTTCTGCGCGCCAGTTTTCTCGGACGCTGAGGCCGTGTTCGGCGCGGAGTCCGCGCCTCGCTCGCGCCTATTCAGATTTCAAGGAACGCGCCGCGTCTATCACTGATCTGATGCGTGAAACCATAACGTTGACGCGCGGCTCACCGCTTTCGACGTCGCGTGGTCGTCACTCGCCGCCGCGAGCGATCCGCTGCCGCGACGAATTATCGGCTGCCGCGGCCGGCGCAGAATTCTCGAACGCGAACAAATCGCCGGGCTGGCAATCGAGTACCTCGCAGAGCCTCTCGAGTGTGCTGAACCGAATAGCCCTCGCCCTACCCGTCTTCAGCACCGAAAGATTCTGCGCGGTAATGCCGACGCGCTCGGCGAGTTCGTTGAGGCGCATCTTGCGCCGCGCAAGCATCACATCGAGGTTCACTATGATCGACATGTGGATTCTCAGATCGTGAGATCCGCGTCGCGTTGAAGCGCGTCCGCGTGATCCTTTTCGTAAAGGCCGACGTCCATGATCCACGAGACCAGCAGCACGAGTCCCGCTGTTGCGAAGGAGCCGAACAACTCCGACAACGAAGGGAACACACGATCGAGATCGATTGGGACCGACGCGTCGATCAAGCCGTGCGCGACGACAATCGATGTTGGAATCACGATACCGAGCACGGCCCACAGAAGTAATAGAAGGCCGACGTTCCGGACGCGGCGGACGTTCTCGGGCGTGTAGATCGCGCCGGCGGCCAGATTCCCAAACAGACGATAGAGCTGGTGCAGGGCCGCGAGCCAGACGCCGACCACGACGCCCATGATTAGAAATACTGACACCAACAACTGCAGCGGGGTGAGCAGCGCCTGCAAGACGTCAAAAGTCCCCCAATTGTGATTGTTCATTCCGGGCACGGACCCGGCGCCGACATCTGTCCCGGTCCGAACGATGACAGCGATGAGCGGCACGATGATGGTTCCGATCAAAGCTAAACCGAAGAGCGCCGCGCACACGACGCGGGCGTTGCGGCTGAACGCGCGTACCTTGCGAATCTTCGATTGAACCTCGTCCTCACGAGGGACTGCTGAAGCTGAACTGTCCACCCGAGTTACCCCATATGTGTCCGTGGCCGGGACGGGTGACGAATCCTAGTCCCCCGATTCACGTCTTGCAACATGTTTTTATCGTTTATCGATACTACACTGCCGATTAGCGATAATCAGTCAGTGCGCTGGACGACCAACGATCACCACGCTGCCGAATGAAACGGGGGCGGATGCGTATCGCCAAGGTCATGGCGCTCTGCAGCGGTGATGGACAGCGCCACGCCAATCGCCGGTCAATCGAAATGCGGAATCAGAGCGTTTGAACCTCGCTCCCGCAGCCGCGGGAGCGAGGTCACTCCACATTTCAGATAAGTCCCCTTTCTGCAAAAAATGGAGCGCTCACCATTTTTTTTGCGGAGCGCGGGCTGCTCTGAAGGCTGCGCGGCCGGACGCCGGGCAGGCCATCCCCGACGCCATTGAACGGGTTGGTTGCTCTGCGCGATACCCGCTGGTATAAAGGCGGCCCTTTCGACGGCCGAAACCCGGCCGGCCGATAGTTAACCAACTGATTCTTCTGGTGTTTTATGAGCCGCGTCTGCGAAGTTACGGGCAAGAGCGTTGCTGTCGGCAACCGCGTTTCCCACGCCAATAACAAGAAGCGTCGTCGCTTCCTGCCCAATCTGCACACCCAGCGCTTCTGGCTGGAGACCGAGCGGCGCTGGGTCAGCCTGCGCGTGTCCACGCGCGGCCTGCGCACGATCGAGAAGAATGGCATCGACGCGGTCATCGCCGACATGCGCGCCAAAGGCAAGAAGGTCTGAGCCATGCGTGAAAAAGTGAAACTGCTGTCGACCGCCGGCACCGGCCATTTCTACGTGGCCACCAAGAACAAGCGCCTGCATCCCGACAAGATGGAAGTCAAGAAGTACGACCCGGTCGTGCGCAAGCACGTGGCGTACAAGGAAACGAAGATCAAGTAACCGGTCTTCGGGCGCTTCCAACGAGGCCATGTGAAAAAGCCCCGGCGGTTCCCGCCGGGGCTTTTTCTTTTCGGCACGATTGTGGGTGTAATCTGGCGGCTATCGAAGCGTCCTCGACCTGTCGGGCTTTGACAGCAGTCAGATGCCCCCGGAGACATGGGAGTGGCGGCGGGTGTGAATGCTCTGGGTAGGAGCTTTTTCACAGGTTCTCTTTGCAGGAGGGACCCGCCGCCACCCACAATCGTTCGTGCTCATTAGGACGCGCGGGTTGCTGAAAAGGTTGCAGCGCCATCGACCGGCCGTTTGAAAACCAAGTCGAGACGACCAATTACCCGCCGTGCCCGAACTACCTGAAGTCGAAACCACCCGTCGCGGCGTCGAACCGTTCGTCGTGGGCAGGCGAATCCGCCGGCTTCTGGTGCACGAACGGCGCCTGCGCTGGCCCGTCGACTTGTCGCTGGTGTCCGCGGTCACGGGCAGCGCCATCATTCGCGCCGGGCGGCGTGCCAAGTACCTCTTGCTGCAAACCGAGGCGGGCACGTTGATCCTGCATCTGGGGATGTCGGGCAGTCTGCGGGTGCTTCCCGTCGCGACACCGCGGGTCGCCCACGACCACGTGGACATCGAGCTCGACTCCGGCCACACGCTGCGTTTCAACGACCCTCGCCGCTTCGGCAGCCTGATGTTCACCGCCGACGATCCCGAACTGCATCCACTGCTGAAGGGTCTGGCTCCCGAGCCGCTGGAAGCGGCGTTCGACACGGACTACTTGTGGAAGATCACTCGGCGGCGATCGGTGGCCATCAAGCAGCTCATCATGAATGCACGCCTGGTGGTCGGCGTCGGCAACATCTACGCCAGCGAGGCGCTGTTCCGTGCGCGCATTCGCCCGCGCCGCCGGGCGGGCTCGTTGAGTCGTGCCGAGTGCGCGAAGCTGGTCCGCGCGATCAAGGCCACGCTTGCCATGGCCGTCAAAGTCGGCGGAACCACGCTGCGCGACTACGTCGGCGCGGATGGCAGCCCCGGCTACTTCCGTCAGAAGCTCTATGTATATGAGCGTGCCGGCAAGCCCTGCCGCATCTGCGGCAGGCCCGTGCGGCAGTTCAGTCAGGGCGCGCGCTCGACGTACTGGTGCTCCGGGTGTCAGCGCTGAGAATTGGGGACTGGGGACAACTGGGGAATTGGGGACATGTCTGATTTCCCTTGTAACAAACAGCACGAGGCTGGATTACTGGCCAGCGATCAGATGCGTTGATGGATATCAGCCCTGCGCCAAGCCGCGACTTCTGATTGTTACAAGGGAAATCAGACATGTCCCCAATTCCCCCAACTCCCGCCGAACTCACAACCTTCAAGCGCCGCCTCGCGAAGATCGACCCGGTGCTCTCCGCGCTCATTCGCGCGGTAGGCAAGTGCACGCTCGAGCCCAGCGCCACGCACACGCCCTTTCACGCGCTCGCCAGGGCCATCACCTACCAGCAACTGAATGGCACGGCGGCGGCGAGCATCTTCGGCCGCCTGGTGTCGCTGTGTGCCATGCCCGGCGACGAGGCAATGCTCGAGGCAGAGCTCGTGCTCGGGACGCCGGATGACAAGCTACGGGCCGTCGGTCTGTCCTTCGCGAAGATCGCGAGCATCAAGGACCTCGCGCGTAAGACGCTCGAAGGCGTGGTGCCGCCCTTCGAGATCCTGCACACGCTGGGCGACGAAGACATCATCGCGCGACTCACGCAGGTGCGCGGCATCGGCCGCTGGACCGTGGAGATGATGCTGATGTTCCGACTCGGGCGCCCCGATGTTCTGCCCATCGACGATTTCGGCGTGCGCAACGGCTTCCGGCTGGCCTACGGACTGCGTGGCATGCCCACGCCGCGCGCACTCGCGGAGTTCGGCGCGCGCTGGGCCCCGTATCGCTCGATCGCTGCCTGGTACCTGTGGCGCGCCGTCGATCTGCACAAGGCAGGAAAACTACCCGCAGCGGGCACGCGCACTCGCATTCAGATCGTGAGGAAGAAGCGCAAGGTCGCGGCGAAGAAGAACGCGATGAAACCAGCGAGCAGCCGGCGCGCGCGGAGCGCTAAGAAGAAGAAGAACCGGCCGCGCTAGCACCGGCGCTATCCCCGAGCTTCAGTACACCAGCCCCACGCCGGCGCCACGCGGGTCCGACGCCGCTTCCACCTTGCCGGTCTGGTAATCCCATACCACGACCTGCATGTTGCCCCAGCGGCGCGTGCCTTCGCGCAGCTTGTGGCCGCGCTTCTCCAGCGCGGCCCGATCCTCGGGCGAAAGCGCATCCGACTCGAACTGCAGCACGTCCGGCGAGAACTGATGATGGAAGCGCGGCGCGCTCACCACTTCCTGAGCGCTGCGCCCCTCGAGAAAATCGATCGTGCCCAGCAGTACCATGCCGGGAATGTAGCTGCCGCCCGGCGAGCCCAGGATCATGAGCCCGCGCGGCCCCTCGACGAACGTCGGCGTCGAGGAAGACAGCGGCCGCTTCTTCGCCGCGATGGCGTTGGCGTCACCGCCGATGAGCTGGAAGCCGTTGGGCACGCCGGGCTTGGCCGAGAAATCGTCCATCTGATTGTTCAGCAGGATACCGGTGCCGGGAACCATGAGCCCCGAGCCGAAGAAGAAATTCAGCGTGATGGTGGCGGCCACCATGTTGCCCTTGGCATCGAGAACCGAAAAATGCGTGGTCGAAGGCCCCGGCGACGGCGCGTCGACACCCGGCAGCAGCTCGCTCGGCATCGCGCGGTCCATGCGGATGGACGCACGCTGCCCGGCCGCATAATCCGGATCGATGAGCCGCGCCACCGGAACATCCACGAAGTCCGGATCGCCGAGATAGACGGCGCGGTCACGGTGCATGCGCCGCATGGCCTCCACGATCAGATGCGTGCGCGTCACCTTGTCGAGATGCTCCAGGTCGTATCCCTCGAGGATGTTGAGCGCGTCGACCAGCGCGACCCCGCCGGACGCCGGGGGCGAACCGGACACGATGCGCGCGCCGCGGTAGTGGCCGACGACCGGCGCACGCTCCACGATCTTGTAGTTAGCCAGGTCCGCGAGCGTCCAATTGCCGCCCAGGCCGCGGACACCATCCACCAGCTTGCGGGCGAAGGTGCCCTTGTAGAAGCCGTCCGCGCCGTGCTCGGCGAACATCTCCAGGGTGGCGGCCAGATCCGGCTGCTTGAGGATGTAGCCGAGCGGCGGCACCTCGCCGTTCACCAGGAACGTGCGCGCGGCATCGGGCGTCTTCAGGAAGGCGTTCTTCTTGAACTCCATGCCACCGCGAAGCCGCGCGTACAGCGGAAAGCCTTCGCGCGCCAGCTTGATGGCCGGCGCCAGCGTGACACGCAGCGGCAGCTTGCCGTATTGCTTCGCCAGATGTGCGAGCCCTGCGGGCTCTCCCGGAATGCCGGCGGCCAGCGCCGAATCGCGCGACAGCCCCGGAACCACGTTGCCTTTTTCGTCGAGATACATGTCGCGCGTGGCGGCGCCGGGCGCCATTTCGCGCAGGTCGATCATGATTTCGCGGCCATCGCTGGCGCGGCGGATCAGGAAGAAGCCGCCGCCGCCCAATCCCGAGCTCGAGGGTTCGACCACCGTCAGTGCCGCGGCCACGGCCACCGCGGCATCGAAGGCATTGCCACCGCGGGCCAGGATCTCCTTGCCGGCGTCGCTCGCGAGTGGATAGGCGCTGGCGATCGCCGCCTTGCCGGGCCCCGCCTTGGGAACGGCGGCTCGGGAGTCGGGTGCATTGGCCGCGTGCAGCGGCAGGGCACAGACGAAAAGCAGGAAGAGTCCGCGCAGTGCGCGCATGTATTCGTGTCGCATTCCGATCAGACCCGCTTCATTTTTCGGAGTTCGGCGGCCACCACCGGGTGGACGAATTCCTTCACGTCGCCGCCCAGCACGGCGATCTCGCGCACCAGCGTCGACGAGATGAACGTGAACTGTTCCTGCGGCGTGAGAAAGACGGTTTCGAGCTCGCGGGACAGGTGCCGCGACATGTTCGCCAGCTGGAATTCGAACTCGAAATCCGACACGGCACGCAGGCCACGCACCACCACCTGCACGCCGTGCTCGCGCGCGAAATCGACGGTGAGGCCGGAATAGCCCATCACTTCGACGTTGCCGATGTCCCCGAGCACCTGGCGCGCGAGCGACACGCGCTGGTCGAGCGGAAACATCGGCGCCTTGTTAGGGTTGGACGCGATCGCGACGATGACACGATCGAATACCGTGGCGGCGCGGCGCACCAGGTCCTGGTGCCCGTTGGTGATCGGGTCGAAAGTGCCCGGATAGACGGCGGTGCGTTTCATGTAGCCCTGGGTTCAGATGGCAAAGAGATGATACCCGACCTCGCCGGCCTGCCCGGCGCGCACCTCGCGCCAGTCGGCCGGCAGCGCCGCCAGGGCATCGCGGGCGCGCCGCTCGACGTAGACACGAGCATCGGGCGACAGCCGGCGCTGCGCCACCAACGCGGCCGCTGCTTCGGCGAGCACCGCGGTGTCATAGGGCGGGTCGAGGAATACGATGTCGAACGCGGCACCTTTCGCCGCGAGCCAGGCGAGCGCGTCGGCGCAGACCACCGTTGCCGCGGACTCTCCCCACTCCTTCAGCAAAGTCTCGATCGCGACCGCCGCGCGTCGGTCGCGCTCGACGAAGGTGACTTCCGCGGCGCCGCGTGACAAGGCTTCCAGTCCCAGTGCACCACTGCCCGCGAAAAGATCCAGCACCTTGGCTCCGGCGATGCGCGGTTGCAACCAGTTGAACAGGGTTTCCCGCACCCGGTCCGGCGTGGGACGAATCTCGACGCCGGCGGGAAAGCGCAGTCGCCGCCCCCGGTGACGGCCGCCGATGATGCGCAGGATGCGGCTTCGTGCGCCGGGCTCGCGTGCACCAGCGTTTGCATCATTGGCAGTGCGATCAGTGCTGCGCGGCGCGCGTCTTTTCCCGCCGTTTTTCAACTTCGCCAACGTTGTCGCCCGCGCCGCGGTGGCTTGCCACCTTTTGGGGCCCAAGCGTAACCTACTGCCCCAACATCACAAGTTCGGCGCATCGTTGTACACGGCGAGGGAAGGCGACCGGACTGTTCTTCAAAGAATTCCGAGGAGTCAACGCATGAAGAGGCTAATCGCAGCCGTCGCACTGGCCGCCATCGTCACGGCCGGTTGCTCGAGCTCGGTGGATAACGGGCCGGACGTGACACCCACGGATCCGACCACCGGCAACGGCAATCCGAGCGGCGCGAATCCCCCGGCGGGCGCGGCGGCCACCGCGGCACGTTTCCAGCCGGCACAGGGTGTGTTCCCCTTCCCGAACGATCTGTACTTCTCCGGCACGACAGATGGCACGCTGAACATCCAGCCGGCGAACGGCCTGATCCCGCAGCAGGTGGGGCTCAACGCGCTCGATGGCTGGTCGACCACCGCACCGATTCGCGTGAACTTCGGCGGGCCGCTCAACCCGGCTTCGTTCTCCGGCGCGACGGTGCGCATCTACCAGGTGACCGTGAGCAACACCACGAAGGCCGTATCCGGCTTCACCCGCGTTCTGACTTACGGCACCGATTACACCGCCGGCCTGGCAACCGACACCGGCATCGGTCCCACCATCCTCGAAATACGCCTGCTGCGTCCGCTGGAACCGTCGTCAGGTCCGTTGGCGCCCACCGATCCGCTGCCGCCCGGCACGGGATACCTGGTGGTGCTCACCAACGGCATCACCATGGCCGATGGCTCGGCCGCCACGGCCGATCGTGACTACGCGACCATCAAGACCACGCTCGGCGCCACCGTCAATCCGGCGAACTGCGCCACACTGCCGAATGCGCCCATGCAGGGCGCCTGCGGCTTTACCGCCTCGCACTACGCTGTGGCCGCCAATCCGGGGCTGGGCGCCGCGGCGGTGGATCCCGCGAGCGTCATCGTCTCGTTCCACTTCAGCACGCAGGCAACGCGCGACACCATGCGCATTCTCGGCCAGCTGATCTATCTCGCGCCGCCGCCGGCCATCGGCGTGAGCGCCGCGCCGGGCATTTCGTTGGCGGACCTCAATCCGGCGCTGCCGCCGATTGCGAACGCGCGCTTCGGCACGGTGACCGTGCCTTACTACTCCTACATCCCCACCGCGCAGGCGCCGGGCGGCATCAGCACCGACGCCAACATCCTGCGCCGCTCCTGGACGGCCGCCAGCGCGCCACCGGCCCCGCTGACCGATCCGAACAACGAACGCAATCTCACGCGCTACAACCCGGTGCCGGGGTTGGTGGCAAACAAGCAGATTCCGTTGCTGGTCACCGTACCCAACGCCAACGCGGGCGCCGCCGGCGTGAAGCCGGCCGAAGGCTGGCCCGTGGTGATCTTCCAGCATGGCATCACCGGTGACCGCAGCCAGGCACTGGCGATCGCCGGCGCCTTCGCGTCGCAGGGCTGGGTGGTGGCCGCGGTCGACCTCCCGCTGCACGGCATCACCTCGACGGCGAGCCCGCTATACCAGGCGTCGAACGAACAGACGTTCAATCTCGATCTCGTGGTGAATGCCACGGGCGCCAGCGGCCAGGACACCCTCATCGATCCGTCGGGTACGCACTTCATCAATCTCACGTTCCCGCTCGCGAGCCGGGACAACCTGCGGCAGGCAGCGGTCAACATGCTCGCGCTCACGCGCGCGCTGCCCACTCTCGATCTCGACGGCGACCCGGACACTGTCGACGTGAATCCCGGTCGCATCGCCTTCGTGGGCATGTCGTTGGGCAGCATCACGGGCATCGTCTACGGTGCCTCGCTGCCCAATCCGGCGCTGGTGAAGACCATGGCATTCTCGGTGCCGGGCGGCGGCGTGGCCGAGCTGCTGCGTGACTCCGCCAGCTTCGGGCCGCGCATCAACGCCGGCTTGCAGGCACAGGGACTGCTCGCGGGCACCACGCTCTACAACCAGTTCTTTCGCGACGCGCAGGCCATCGTCGACGCCGGCGATTCGCTCAACTACGTCGCGGCGGCGGCGGGCGCCCCGGGGCGGGCTATCTACCTGTCGCAGGTGGTGGGTACGGATCCACCGCCACCGAATCCCGATCAGGTGATCCCCAACTCGGCGACCCAGCGACTGATCACTGCCATCGAGGGCGCGGGCATCACCTTCCCGCGGCGCTCCAGCGGCGTGAATCTCGGCTCTGGCTACGTGAACTTCATCGCGGGTGATCACGGCTCGCTGCTGTCGCCGGTCGCCAGCGCCGCGACCACGGTGGAGATGCAGACCGAGGCGGCGACGTTCACGGTGAGCGGCAACCCGGCCGCCGGCACCGGTACGCCGGTGATCAGCATCGCCAACACGGCCGTGGTTCAACCTTAGGCCACGGCTGCCGGGAGCGGTGCGGCCCCGCTCTCTTCGATATGGCTGGATTGGGGGTCAGAGTGCAAACTCTGACCCCTTTTCACATCCGATGAACGAATCGGGCCCGACCCCCATTTCTGCCACTTCTGAGTGACCCTCGCGGAGACGACGTTGGCCGACGCCAAGCAACCTTCTTTCTTTTCACGCATGCGTGCCAAGCTCAATCGGCCTGGCTCGTGGCTCTCGTATGACCTCGCGAACCTGGTGCCCGGGCGCAAGATCGACGCGGAAATCCTCGACGAGCTGGAAACCCGCCTGCTCTCCGCCGACGTCGGCGTGGAAGCCACGCAGCAGATTCTCGACGACCTGCGCAATCGCGTGGCACGCAAGGAACTCGACGACGTCGACAAGCTCATCGTCGCGCTCACGGATGCCATCACCGCCATCCTGCTACCCTCGCAGCAGCCACTGAACATCGATTCACACCGGCCCTTCGTACTGCTCGTCGTCGGCGTGAATGGCTCGGGCAAGACCACGACCATCGGCAAGCTGGCGCGACGATTCGCGGACGCGCGCAAGCAGGTGCTGCTCGCCGCCGGCGATACCTTTCGAGCCGCGGCAATCGAGCAGCTCGGCGTCTGGGCGGAGCGGGCCGGCGCGGACATCATCCAGCAGCAGGCGGGTGCGGATCCGGGCGCCGTGGTCTTCGACGCGGTCACGGCGGCGCGTTCGCGCAAGGCCGACGTGGTCATCATCGATACCGCTGGCCGGTTGCACAGCCAGTCGCATCTCATGGATGAGCTCAGGAAGGTGCGCCGGGTGATCCAGCGCGTGGAACCCTCGGCGCCGCACGAGGTCTTGTTGGTGCTGGATGCCAACCAGGGACAGAATGCACTCACCCAAGCCCAACAATTCCAGGAAGCCGTGGGCGTCACCGGCCTGGTGCTCACCAAACTCGACGGTACCGCCAAAGGCGGCATCGTGATCGCCATTGCGCGCAAGTTGCGGCTGCCCATCCGTTTCATCGGCCTGGGCGAACAGGCGGAAGACTTCGGCGAATTCGACGCACGGGCGTTCGCCACGGCGCTGGTCTCCGGCAACAGCCTCGCAAACGGATAAACTGCCACGCGATGATCACTTTCGATAATGTCTCGAAGCGCTATCCCAATGGCCGCGAAGCGCTGGCAGGCGTGTCATTCCAGATCCAGCCCGGCGAGTTCGTGTTCCTCACCGGGCGCTCGGGCGCGGGCAAGAGCAGCGTGCTCAAGCTGATCGCGCTGCTGGAACGCCCGACCCGCGGCACCGTCACCGTGAGTGGCCAGGACACGGGCAAACTGCGCGCTCGGAAGATTCCCGCATTCCGCCGCGCCATCGGCGTGGTGTTCCAGGATCACAAACTTCTGCTCGACCGGCCGATCTACGACAACGTGGCGCTGCCGCTGGTCGTGGCCGGCACACCGCTCAAGGAGATCGACCGACGGGTGCGTGCCGCGCTGGACCAGGTCGGGCTGCTGGGCCGCGAGCGCTCCTCTCCCCTCGAGCTTTCCGTCGGCGAGCAGCAGCGAGTCGGCATCGCGCGCGCGGTCATCAGCAAGCCGCAATTGCTGATCGCGGACGAACCCACGGGCAACCTCGATCCCGGTCTGGCCGTGGAAGTCATGAAGGTGTTCAAGCGATTCCAGGAAGTGGGCGTGACGGTGATCATCGCCTCGCACGATCCGCACCTGGTGGAGCAGTTCGGCCAGCGCGAAATCGTGCTCGACGGCGGCCGCATCGGCACCGACAGCTATCACGCCGGCTACCATGCGCGCATGACCGCGACGGCGCCGCGACTTGGCGACCTGCCGAACATCGTGCTCAAATGAGCGGCGCGGTTTCCTCCTACATCACGCGGCATCTGCAGGCCCTGTTCGGTGCGCTGGGCAAACTGGTGCGCGCGCCCCTCGCAACCTTGCTGACGCTCATGGTAATCGGGGTGGCGCTGGCATTGCCCGCCGGGCTTGGACTGCTGGTCAAGAATCTGCGCTCGGCGACTGGCGAACTCGGCAACGCGCTCGACTTCTCCGTGCATTTCAAGCTCGGCACGCCCATCGAGCGCGTGCAGCAGGTGGCGAAGAGCGCCCGCGAACGCCCCGAAGTGGAAGCGGTGACGGTGACCACGGCGGAAGAGGCGCTGCAGGAATTCAAGCAGGCCTCGGGGTTCGGCGACGCGCTTTCCGCGCTCACCGACAATCCACTGCCGCATCACCTGGTGGTGCGCCCCGCACCCTCGGCCAGCGGGCCCACCGAAGTGGAGAATCTGCGGCGCTACTTCGCGGCCTTTCCCGAGGTGGACCTGGTGCAGCTCGACCTCGACTGGGTGCGTCGTCTGCACTCGTTGCTCGACGTGCTGCGGCGCATGTTCTGGGTGGTGGTCGCCGTCCTGGGACTCGGCGTCCTGGCGGTCATCGGCAATACCATCCGCCTGGAAATCCAGCATCGCCGGCCGGAGATCGAAGTCACCAAGCTCGTCGGCGGTTCGAACGCCTTCGTGCGCCGGCCATTTCTGTATACCGGGCTCTTCTACGGGCTTGGCGGCGCCTTGCTTGCCTCGTTGATCCTCCTCGGCGGCATGGCCTATCTGGGGCGAGCCATTGGCGACCTGTCCGCGCAATACGGCGGGCGGTTCGTCATCGAGGGGCCCGGTCTTCGCGGCATCGGGATTCTGGCCGGCGTGGGCGCCGCGCTCGGCTGGATGGGGGCCCTCGTCTCGACCGGGCGCCATCTTCGGGCCATCGAGCCCCGCGCCTGAGCCTTTCGTTCTGATTCAATAACTTATGGTTCTGATCCCCCGTTGGGGAGATGGAACTGAGGGGGCCTTTAGCACTCTAATCCCGCGACTGCTAAAATCCCGAGCCATCGAGAGGAGCAGTCAACTAGAGGAGGTTTCCCCGAGATGACCGCCACTGCCCTGTCTGCCAATGCCATCGTCGCCCGCCCCGGCGATTTCTTCCTGTCGGGTCCGGTCGGCAGTTTCGACGCGTACATGGACAAGGTGAGCCGCATCCCCGTGCTGTCGCGCGAGGATGAGTCGGAGCTCGCCAGCCGCTTCCGCAATGAGGGCGACCTCGACGCCGCCCGTCAGCTGGTGCTGTCGCACCTGCGCTTCGTGGTGCACATCGCGCGCGGCTATTCGGGCTACGGCCTGCCGCTCGGCGATGTCGTGCAGGAAGGCAACGTCGGCCTCATGAAGGCCGTGAAGCGTTTCGACCCGACCGTGGGCGTGCGTCTGGTGTCCTTCGCGGTCCACTGGATCCGCGCCGAAATCCACGAGTACGTGCTGCGCAACTGGCGCTTGGTGAAGGTCGCCACCAC
This sequence comes from uncultured Pseudomonadota bacterium, assembly GCA_946479515.1. The sequence goes on from CAMLGF010000050.1 coordinate 12,823, forward strand.
CAAGGCGCAGCGCAAGCTGTTCTTCAATCTGCGCAAGATGAAGAAGAACCTCGCGTGGCTGACCGCCGAGGAAACCCAGGCCGTGGCCCGCGACCTCAAGGTCTCGCCCGAGGAAGTGACCGAGATGGAAAAGCGCCTCGCGGCGCGCGACCTTTCCTTCGACCCCGTGCCGGACACCGGCAGTGAGGAGGGCGACGAAACCTACTCTCCGGCCGCCTATCTACCCGCGCCCGACGCGGACCCGGCCGTGCAGATCGAGAATGCCGAGTGGGAAGACACCACCGGCGACCGTCTGCAGGCAGCGATGAAGACGCTCGACCCGCGCGCCCGCGACATCCTCGTGAGCCGCTGGACGGGCGAGGCCAGTGCCACGCTGCACGACCTGGCGGACAAGTACGGCGTCTCGGCCGAGCGTGTGCGCCAGATCGAGGCCAACGCCATCAAGAAGCTTCGTGGCCTCATGTCCGGTCTCTGAGCCGGCGGTCAACGACCCTCGTCAGACGAAGCCCCGGCCCTGACCGGGGCTTCGCCTTTTTCGATGATTAGATTTTTTGTTGTGGCGGCCGGGCGGGCCATGGATAAATCCCGCGAATGACACCCACCGACGGCAGCGGCATGGAAAGCAACCTGAATCCGCAGGGCGAGCAGATGGCGGACGAATCGATGGTGCGCACGCTGGCGGCGCAGATCGAGGCCATCTGGCCGCAGGAGAAAGCGCTCCTCAATTTCTATCGCCTGCCGCGCCAGGCGCGCGTGCTGGATGTGGGCGCAGGCACCGGCGAGTTCAGCGCGCGGCTGGCGGAGTACCTGCCCGAGTCGCAGGTACTCGGGGTCGAGTTGCTGCCCGGCTCGGTGGAGCTGGCACGACGCAAGCATTCCGCGTTGGCGCCGCGCCTGCGGTTCGAAGTGGGCGACGCCTTCAACCTCTCGCTTCCCGACGACTCCTTCGATCTCGTGGCCAACCGACACATGCTCCAATCGGTGCCGCACGTCGACCGCATACTCGCCGAGCTGGTACGGGTGACGCGCCCCGGGGGCCGCGTGCACGTGCTCGCCGAGGATTACGCCATGCTGCACATGATGTCGGGCCCGCTGGATCCGGATGTGTTCTGGCGCAAGGGTCCGGTGGAGTTTGCCGAGCGCACCGGCACCGACTCGCGCATCGGCCGGCGCGCCTGGACGCTGATGCGTGCCGCCGGTCTGAAAGACGTGCGCGTGGACTACGTCATCGTCGACACCCTGCGGGTGCCGCGCCGGGTATTCGCAGACATCATCACGGCCTGGCGGGACGGCTATGTGGATGCCCTCTCGACGGCAGATTTCCCACCGGCGCTGGTGCATCAGCACTTCGATGAGATCATCGCGAGCATCGAGAATCCGGATCACTATGCCGTCTGGCACGTGCCCATTGTTTCGGGAGTGAAACCTTCTCGGGACTGACGCCGCGGAAGGAAAACGGCGGCCGCGAGGGCCGCCGTCCGTAGTCAGCCCTCGGTGATGGGCTGCAGTTTGAGCTCCACGCGGCGGTTCTGCTGCTTGCCTTCGGCGGTGGAGTTGCTGGCAATGGGGCTGCCTTCGCCCTTGCCCACTGCCACGATGCGCTGGGAATTCACCCCATGCGACTGCAGGTAGCTGCCCACCGAATTCGCACGCTGCTGTGACAGTTGCAGGTTGTACTGGTCGCTGCCATCGCTGTCGGTGTGGCCTTCCACGTCGATGAGCGTCTTGTCGAACTCCTTGAGCACCAGGGTCACCGAGTCGAGCACCTGGTAGAAGCCCGCGTTCAGGTCGGCACTGGCCGTCTTGAAGGTGATGTTGCCCGGCATGTTGAGGATGAGGTCATTGCCATTGCGAGTGACCGACACGCCGGTGCCCTGCAGCTGCGCGCGCAGCTTGGCTTCCTGGCGGTCCATGTAGGCGCCCACCCCGGCACCCGTGAGCGCGCCGACTCCAGCGCCGATGAGCGCGCGCTTGCGCCGCTCCTTGGAGTTGTCGCCCGTGGCCGCGCCGAGCACGGCTCCCGCGAGCGCGCCGATGCCCGCTCCCTTGGACGCCTTGTTCACCTTCTTCTCGCCGGTGTACGCGTCCGTGGTGGTGCAGCCGGCGACGGTCAATGAAGCCGCGAGGGCTAACAATGTGCCTTTGATCAACGTTGCTTTCATGCAGTTCTCCTTGCGGTCCTTTCGGCGCTGCATCTGAGCGCCGAATGAAGGCTGATTCTGTGCGCTGGTTCTCACTCGGCCACTACTCCACGTTTTCCGGGGAGGCGGGCGGCGTGGTTGCGCGTCGATAGCCGCGCGGCCGGATCGCAACCGTGTTGCGAATGACCGTGCAGCACACACCATCGCCGCGAAAGTATCCGTATTCAAATGTCGGCGTTGACCGACCATCCCGTTCGAGATCGATCCTAATAGCATGCTCCTGATCCAGAGTCAGAGAAAAGCGCATCTCCAGGTCGGAATTGCCGCCGTGGTCGAAGGAGATGGTCATGGCCCGGGTCCAGACCGAATAGCCGGGGAATACCCGGGCGCAGGCAAGTGCGGCGATCGGGTCGGCGAGCGCCGCCTGATAGCCGCCGAACATCACCCCGCCGGGATTGCGCGACATCGCATTGAGCGGCAGAAGTATGCGCACCCGCCGCCAGTCGTCGGCGATCTCGAGCACCTTGATGCGCATCGGCCGGAAGGGCGGATACAGCTCGAGCAGTCGCGCATCGGACAGGATGCGGCTGCGTGCCATGAAGCGCATGAATCGCTGCATCAGCGGCATCGCCCCTCCGTGGAAACCTTGTTTGTTGCGAAGTATGCAGCAGCAGCGTAGCGTTTCGCGCCATGCGCACCGTCGAACAATGGTTCGGGGAGTATGGCGAGAGCCACAGCCACCCGCGCAACGAGCTGCTGCACATCATCTGCGTGCCGCCGATCGTCATGACGGTCATCGGATTCCTGTGGGCGATACCGGTTCCAGCCGGCGTGGCCGCGGTGTCGCCCTGGCTCAACTTCGCCACGCTGTTCGTGGCCGCGGCGATCGTCTATTACTTCTCCCTGTCGGCGTCGCTGGGAATTGGCGCGGCCATCGGGCTTGGCATCCTGCTCGGCGTCGTACGCTGGCTTGACACGCTGTCATGGCCGCTGTGGCTCACCTGCCTGGTCATTTTCGTGCTGGCGTGGATCGGCCAGTTCATCGGCCACGCCATCGAGGGCAAGCGCCCTTCCTTCTTCAAGGACGTGCAATTCCTGCTGATCGGCCCGCTCTGGCTGCTGGGACATCTGTACCGCCGCCTCGGCATCGCTTACTGAGCGAAAGGAGCGCCGGCCATCGGGCGATGTCCCGACACTTCCTCGCCGCGTATGATCGCGCGATGCTCAATCCCCTCGATCTCTACGACGTCCGCAGCCTGCTGACCGAGGATGAGCGCGCGGTACAGGATTCCGTCGGCCGTTTCGTCGACGAGCGCGTGCTGCCCATCATCCAGGACTGTTTCGAGAAGCATCACTTCCCGAAAGATCTCATCCCCGAGATCGCCGGGCTCGGGTTGTTAGGCTCGTCCATCCAGGGATACGACTGCGCCGGCCTGAACGCTGTGAGCTACGGCCTCATTTGCCAGGAACTGGAACGCGGCGATTCCGGCATCCGCAGCTTCGTCTCCGTGCAGAGCTCGCTGTGCATGTATCCCATCTATGCCTTCGGCAGCGAGGAGCAGAAGCAGCGCTGGCTACCCGAAATGGCGCGCGGCCGGAAGATCGGCTGCTTCGGCCTCACCGAGCCGCACGGCGGCTCCGACCCGGCGAACATGAAAACCCGCGCCGTGAAGCAGGGCGGCGACTGGGTGATCAACGGCGCCAAGATGTGGATCACCAACGGCGCCATCGCCGATCTATGCATCTGCTGGGCGATGACGGAGGACGGCATCCGCGGGTTCATCGTCGAGAAGGGCATGCGGGGTTTCTCCGCGCCCGAGATCGAGCGCAAGTTCTCGCTGCGCGCCTCGGTGACCTCATCACTGTTCTTCGACAACGTGGTCGTGCCCGAGGCAAACGTGCTGCCGAAGGTGAAGGGGCTGAAAGGTCCGCTGTCCTGCCTGACCCAGGCGCGCTACGGCATCACCTGGGGCGTGATCGGCGCGGCCCAGGCCTGCCTGGCCCAGCTCATCGACTACACCCGAACGCGTGAGCTGTTCGGCCGGCCGCTCGCCGCGACGCAGACCATCCAGGTGCGCCTCGCCGAGATGGCGCGCAAGATCACACTGGCCCAGCTGCTCTCACACCAGCTCGGCCGGCTCAAGGACGCGGGCAGCATGCAGCCGCCGCAGGTGTCGCTCGCCAAGTGGAACAACTGCCGCATGGCGCTCGACATCGCGCGCGACTGCCGCGACATGCTCGGAGGATCCGGCATCAGCGCCGAGTACGTACCCATTCGTCACGCGCTCAACCTCGAGAGCGTGATCACGTACGAGGGCACGGAGACCATCCATCAGCTCACCATCGGCCGCGAGCTGACGGGCATCAACGCATTCTGAGCGAACGGCCGCGAAAGCCACACATCGGCGCGAACGGACGAGCGGCATCGACGCCGCTGCCGTGGCGGATCTAACTTTTCGGCGGCTGAAAAGTCAGCCGTGTCTCCGCGAATGCGGGCATGGCTTCGCAGCGCGCCGCCAGCGTTCCCAGCGACTGGAACATGGCCGGGTCGGCCGCGATGCGCAGCGCGTCGTTAAGGAACGTGAAAGCGCACACCACGGTGATGTCGGCTTGCGTCATGCGCTTGCCGACCAGCCATTGCGCCTGGCGAGCACCCATGTAGCGATCGATGGCGGCGAGTGACGCAGACATCTGCAGGGCCAGGCGGTCGACCCAGGGCTGGTGTCGCTTCTCCTCGGGCCTGAAGGCCCGCTCATAGAGTTGTCCGACGCCCTTCTCCGCCGCGCCCGTGGCCATGGCCATGAGGTTCAGCGCCTGGCGGCGGTCCGGCCCCGAGCGCGGCAATAACGCCCGGTCCACACCGACGAGTTCGTCGAGATAGTCGAGTATGGCCGAGGACTCGAACAGCTTTTCGCCGCTCGCCAGCACCAGCGTGGGCACGCGTCCCAATGGGTTGTACTCCCCGATGCGCGCGAAGTCCCTGCCCACCGACCAGTTGGCGTGCTCGAACGGCAGGTCCAGCAACTTGAGCGTGACCGCGACTCGCCGCACGAAGGGCGAGTCGAACATGCCGATCAGCAGCACCAGGCGGCGCCCTTGTTGCGCAACCAGTAGATGACGGCCGCGACAATCAGGGCGTCGACCACCAGGAACCAGAAGAAGAATCTGCGGCGCGCGGCGCGCTGCGCCAGCTCGAGTTGCGCCTTCAGGATGGGCTCGCGCGCGACATAGGCGTCCACCCGATCCTTCGCGTCCTTGAGCCCCAGTCCTTCGGCCTGCCGCACCACCTTGATGGCTTCGATGACCCGGCCCTCATTGAGCAGGGTGATTGCCTCCAGGGGCAACTGCTGAAACTTGGGATCGGCGTACATCAACGTGAACCTCGCAAACCCGATTGAGCCCGTCCGGACGTTATGCCTTCCAGGAGGTGAAACATGAATAGCCTCGCGGAACCGCAGATGAACGCCACGCCATTGATCGACGTGCTGCTGGTACTGCTGGTGATGCTGATCTTCACCCTGCCGCTGGCCACGCACGCCGTCAGACTCAATTTGCCACAGCGGACCGAGGCACCGCCATCGCCGCAGGTGCTGCTGCACATCGATTTCGACGGCGGCCTGTCCTGGAACGGCGAAGCCGTGAGCCGAGCGGAGCTGGCGGCCAGGTTCCGGACGGTAGCCGCGGCGGCGCACCCACCCGCCTTGAAAGTGATTCCTGACAAGCGCACCCGCTACGACGACGTGGCGCAGGTGCTGGCGGCGGCGCAGCGCGCCGGCATCGTCGGCCTCGCGGTGACGCCTATCTTTTGACGCACCAACCAGAGAACGGCGCCGGGGAAGTTCGAGGATCGGCAGTGACGTGAACCCGCGAGTGACGCCTCACGGTCAATCCTTCCCCGGCGCCTCCTAGAGATACGCCTCCGCCAGCCAGCAGGCGAGCAGGACGGCCAGCGCGACCCATTGCAGGAAGCAGTCATCGTCCTCGGCCTGCTTCTCGCGCTCGTCGGGCGGTGGCTGGGGTCGCGCGCTCACAGCGGCAACCAGTGGGTGTGCGTTTCACGGCGGTGCAGATAGACGAACCTCGCCCGGGCAAGCCGTGAGGCGAAGTCGTTGCTGTGCGTGCCGATGCGCTCCAGGAACCTGCGCCAGCGCTCACCCTGATGCGTGGCGAACTGCGGGCTGGAATGCGTGGCGATCCGAAGCTGGTCGTTCATGGCTGCTCCCGTGCGGTGGGCCTGGGAGGCATTTCGCGACGGCCGCCCGGCGGCCTCGTGGCGACCTGGTGGCGAACCGGCGGAAGAATGTGACCAAATGTGGCCGGCGCGCCCGCGTGTCAGCCGCTCGCTTACACTTCACCTCATGAAAAAGACCATCGCCATCGTCGAGGACGAGCGGGCCATCCGCGACAACTATGCCGCGGCGTTCGCCCGTGAGGGCTATGCGGTGCGGAGCTATCCGAACCGCCGCGAGGCGATGGCGGCTTTCACCGCCCGGCTGCCGGACCTGGCGGTCATCGACATCTCGCTGGAAGACGAGCCCGAAGGCGGCTTCGAGCTGTGCCGCGAGCTGCGCGGGCTGTCCGCCGAGCTGCCCATCATCTTTCTGACCGCACGCGACAGCGAGCTGGACGCGGTCTCCGGATTGCGGCTCGGCGCCGACGACTTCCTCACCAAGGACCTGTCGCTGGCCCATCTCATCGCGCGCGTCAACGCGCTGTTCCGCCGCGTGGACGCGCTGCGACGGCCCGCAGAGGAGAAGCAGGTGGTGCGCCGCGGCGCGCTCACGCTCGACAGCGAACGCATGTCGGTGGAGTGGAATGGCCAGGTGGTGCTGCTGTCCCTGACGGAATTCTGGATCGTATACGCACTCACCCGCCATCCCGGTCACGTGAAGAACCGGCAGCAACTCATGGATGCGGCCAACGTGGTGCTCGACGACAACACCATCACCTCGCACATCAAGCGCATCCGCCGGAAGTTCCAGGTCGTCGACGAGAAGTTCGATGCCGTGCACACCGTCTATGGCATGGGCTATCGCTGGGTCGAGTAGCAGTGGGCCGCCTCGCTGAGCGAATCAAGGTCGGGCCATTGTCCGGCTTCCGGCTGCGGACCAAGTTGCTGCTGCTGGCCTTGACGACGCTCGCCCTGCCCTGGGCCGGCTGCCAGTACGCGCGCGAGATGGAATCCGTGCTGCGCGAGAGCGAACAGCAGTCGTTGCTCGCCGTCACCACCACCATCGCGGGCTCACTCAAAGGCCAGCAGGACCTGCTGTTCCGCGGCGACTCGCTGCCGCTTCCGGGCTTCGATGGCGGGAACCACGCCGGCGACATCACCCCGGTGGTCCTTTCCGGCGCGCCGCTGATCGACGGCCGTTCGGACGAATGGGATCTCGACGACCGCAATGTGGTGCGCGTGGTGGGCCCCGGCAACGATTCGCTGCGGCTGTACGCCGCCACCCACGAACGCTGGCTGTTCCTGGCGCTGCTGGTGCGCGACGACAAGCTGGTGTTCGACGCCTCGGAGCTCGCGCCGCTGGATCCGCCCAACATGGGCGACCGCATCTGGCTGGCCTTCGATGACAAGCGCGGCGGTCAGGAGCGCCTGTTCTTCAGCGGCACGGGCACCGGCCGCCTGCGCGCGCGACGCATCGAGAGGCGCGAGTACGGCCGCGAGGAGGCGGTCGAAGAACCGCGCATCTCCGCGGTGATGCAACGGACGCGCGATGGCTACGTGCTCGAGATGAGCGTGCCGCTTTCCATGATCGGGCAGCACTGCGGCGTGCTCATCGACGATCGCGACCGGCGCGGCACGACCCGCGCCAGCTACGGCACCCTCGATGCCACGGACCTGCGCGCCACGGGCCGGCTGATCGCCGCCTCGCCGTACCTGTCGGACCACCTGCGGCAGTTTTCCCAGCCGGGCGTCGAGCTCACGGTGGCCTCGGCCACGGGCGCGGTGCTGACCCGCATCGACGCACCGGCCCTGCCCGGCGACTACACGCGCATGCGCGGCTTCCTGCCCCGCATGTACCGGTTGCTGTTGGACGGTGACCTGATTCCCCGGCGCGTTTCGCAGGCCGAGAAGGAGCGCTCGGCCGCGCAGCTCACGCAGCGCGTCTCGCGCGGCAAGGCGGAGACCGCCTTTTTCGCCGGGCGCTACGAGAACAGCGTGATCGTGGCCGCCGCGGCGCCCATCTTTTCCGCCGACGGCAGGCATGTCATCGGCGTCATCCAGCTGGCGCAGACCGCGGACCGCTGGCTGACGCTGCGCGATCGCGCGCTGACGCGCCTGCTGAACCTCACGTTGTTCGTCACGCTGTTCGCGGTGATCGCCGCGTTCTGGTTCGCCGGCCGCATGACCTTGCGCATTTCCCGCCTGGGCGCCGCGGCCGAGAATGCGCTCAGCCGCGAGGGCAACCTGGCGCGCCAGCTGCCGGAGGCCGATTCCAAGGACGAGCTGGGCGACCTGTCGCGCAGCTTCTCCTCGCTGCTCGGCCGGCTGGACGAGTACACCGGCTACCTGCGCACGCTCGCCGGCAAGCTCGCCCACGAAATACGCACACCGAACACCATCATCCGCTCCTCGCTCGAGAACCTGGAGTCCGAACAACAGACCGACACTGCCCGGGTGTACATCGCGCGTGCGCGCGAGGGCAGCGATCGACTGGGCGCCATTCTCACGGCCATGGGCGCCGCGACCCGAGTCGAAGAAGCCATCGCCCACAGCGAACGGCAGCGATTCGATCTCGCGGCCCTGGTTCGCGAGGCGGTGGCGGCCTACGGCACGGCGTTTCCGCAACGGGTGTTCACCTGCGATGCGCCCGACGCTCCCGTGGCGATGATGGGTGCGCCCGAGCTCATCGTGCAGATGCTCGACAAGCTCATAGACAATGCCATCGACTTCAGTGCAGAAGGCGCCACGATCTCCGTGAGTCTTCGCGCCGAACCGGACGCGGTCGAGCTCTCGGTAGCCAATCCGGGCCCGCCTCTGCCGCCCGAAGCCGCCACGCGGCTGTTCGAATCGTTGTGGCAATCCCGTTCCGAAGCGGACAAGCGCCCGCACTTCGGCCTGGGTCTGTACATCGTGCGGCTCATCGCCGAATTCCACGGCGGCTCGGCGCGGGCCGCGAACCTGCCCGAGGAAAAGGGTGCCGAGTTCACGGTTCGGATGATCCGTTGATCGAAACGCGCAGCCAGTCACATCCAGTCGGCGTAAGTTCGGCCGATACGGATCTCGAAGCATCCGATGTCGCGCGATCGAGACATTGTGGTGTAAAGGATTCGGCGTATGATCCGGCTTCAAGTGGTCCGCAAAACCGCGCTAAGTGTCTGAAAAAATGCCACGAATCGCGAGTTGTAACGATTACGAGAATGTTCCGGTTCTGCAATGCGACAGCGCGTGATGCGCGCAGGACACAGGTTTTTCTGCCCAGGAAACGATCTATAGAAACTTACGGATTTGCTCACGGACACGGGTTCAGTCGGTAGCGAAATGCGGCTACTGGCGAGGACGAGTAAAGCGTGAATCGACACGCGGGCTTAACTGTTTAGCCGGATGCCGAAAGGCCGCCAACGTCCCAGCCGCCAATTTTTGGTCCGTGTAGTCGACTCGGTCGGCTGACAGCGATTACCTAAGTCGACGACTACAAACTAACAAGCCCCGCTCCGCGGGGCTTTTTTTTCGCCGCGGCCCTCGCTACTCGCGCGACGAGTCCCGCGCATGCTCTGACCGTGCCTGATTTTTGTGGCATGGTGCGCGCCCATGCGAAACACTCGAATCGCCCTCTGCCTGTGGGGGCTGCTGATGACCGGCGCGGCACAGGCACAGCAGGTCGTGCCACTCTGGGAGAAGGGAGCGCCGGGGTTCGAGTCCCGACGCGACCAGCCGGAGCAGCACCAGGACTGGTGGTACAAGAACATCCACAATCCCTCGCTCACCGTGTTCCTGCCGCCCGCGGGCAAGGCCAATGGCACGGCGGTCATCGTCGCCGCAGGGGGCGGGCATCGCGAGCTCGTGTTCAATCCCGAGGGCGTGGAGCCGGCGCAGTATCTCGCCAGTCTCGGCGTCACGGCATTCGCGCTCAAATACCGGCTTTTTCGCGAGCCGGGCTCTAACTACACATTCGCCAACACCGCCGAAGACATCCGCCGGGCCATGCGTACGGTGCGGGCGCGCGCCGCCGAATGGCAGGTCGATCCGCAGCGCATCGGCGTGATGGGCTGGTCGGCCGGGGGCGAGGTCGCGGCGCTGGTTGCCTATCCACCCGTCGATGGCGATGCCCGATCTGCCGACCCCATCGAGCGCGTGAGCGCCCGCCCGGACTTCCAGATCCTGGTTTATCCGGGCCCGCTCGGCATTCCCGAGCGCATTTCCCGCGACGCACCGCCGCTGTTCCTGGTGGGCGCGGCGGACGACGAGTACGTGGCCGATGTGCTGTTCGACCTGACCCGCAAGTACCACGCCGCGGGGGCGTCGATCGAGACGCACATCTATACGCAGGGCAAGCACGCCTTCAACATGGGCCAGCGTTCGCAGTACGTGAGCATCCAGCACTGGCCGCAGCGCATGGCGGAATGGCTGCAGGACCGCGGCTATCTGACGCCCGCGGCCGCGGCTCACTGACATGGGCATCAGCTTCGATCGCACGCCCGCGACGTTCTCGCTGCTGTGCCTCATCATCGGCTTCAGCGCCGTGGCGCTCTGGGTGGCGCCGAAGATGCTGGCGCGCAATCTGCTCCGCCCGTACTGGCTGCTGAAGCAGCGCGATTACGGCACGCTGATCACCAGCGGGTTCATCCACGGCGATTTCGGGCACCTGTTGTTCAATTCGCTCACGCTCTATTTCTTCGGCCCGGACCTGGAGCGGCGCATCGGTTCGGCGAGATTCCTGGCGCTGTATTTCATCGGCCTGGTGCTGAGCAGCCTCGGCACGGTCTACAAGCAGCGCAACAACCCCGATTACGCCGCGCTCGGCGCCTCGGGCGCCATTCTCGCCGTGCTGTTCGCGTTCATCGTCTATTACCCCACGCGCACGCTCTACCTGTATTTCGCGCTGCCGATCCCGGCGGTGCTGTTCGCCTTCGGTTACATGGCCTACAGCTGGTGGGCGTCGAAGAACCGGCGCGACAACATCAACCACGACGCGCATCTGGACGGCGCGCTGACCGGGCTGATCTTCGTGGGGGTGACCGACTTCGCCGCCTGGAAGCACGCCTTCGCCCAGGTGCTGGGCTGAACGCCGCAGGCAGGATTAGAACCAGGAGTAATTGAACGAGATCGAGATGCGCTCGGTCACGGTCGGGTTCGGCGCGACCTCGTGCCGCAGCCAGCTCTCGAACAGCACGAGCTTGCCCTGCTCCGCCGGCACGGTCACCCAGATCTGATTCTCCCGGCGGGCCTTGCGGCGCTTGGGCGGCGCGGCCATGTAACGGTCCAGTCGCGGATCCTCGAATTTCAAACCGGAGCAGCCGCGCGGGGTGCGCACGTAGTAGGTGCCGCTCAGCGACGCCAGCGGGTGCAGATGCAGCCCATGCACCACCTGTCGCGTCATGACGTTCACCCAGCAATCGGTCATTTCCAGCTTGCGGCCGCCGAGGTCGAGATCGAGCGCCTTGGAAAAGTTCCGCACGTGCGCGTCGATGCGCTTCTCCAGCGCGGCGAACGTGGGCGACATGCGATGCATGCGCGACGCGGAACTGTAGGAGGTGTAGCCGCCCGGATAGTTAGTGCTGGACCATGCCTGCCCCGCCACGTCGTCGTTCGCCAGCTGCCGGCATTCGCGCAGCAGCCGCAGGTTGAGCTCGTCGGTGACGCCGCGCGAGACCCGCGCCGTGTACACGCGCGTGGGGAACAGGGTTGTCAGGGGCATGAGCGAAGTATGGGCAATCTCTGGCTGCCCGCAAAGCCACACGACTATACTGCGCGTCCTTCACAAACGCGGAAGTGAACCCATGAAGAAGCTGGTCCTACTCGGTGCGCTGCTGCTGGCCGCCAGCGCACAGGCGCAAACCCACAAGCTCACCAAGGTCTGGGAATCCGATGCCACGCTCAAGGTGCCCGAGAGCGTGCGCTACGACGCCCAGCGCAAGGTGCTGTACGTCTCCAACATCGACGGCGAACCCTGGGCCGCCGACGGCAAAGGGTCCATCGCCAAGCTGGGGCTCGACGGCAAGGTAATCGCCGCCGAATGGGTCACCGGTCTCGACTGCCCCAAGGGCCTGGCGCTCTCCGCCGACGGCAAGTGGCTGTACGCGGCCGACGCCGGCGGCATCGTCGTCATCGACATCGACGCCGGCAAGATCAGCAAAAAGATCCCCATTCCCGAAGGCCAGCAGCTCAACGACCTCGCCAGCGACGGCAAGGGCACGCTGTACGTCTCCGATTCCAAGGGCAGGAAGGTCTACTCCGTGAAGGGCGACGAGGTCAGCCTGGAACTGGACGACAAGGTTCTCAAGGGCCCGAACGGATTGTTGGTGCAGGGTGGCCACCTCTACGTGCTGGACAACAGCTCGCTCAACCAGGTGCAGGCCGACAAGTCGCTCAAGGTGCTCGCAAGCGGCATGGAAGGCGGCACCGACGGGCTCGAGCACGTGCAGGGCGACGACTTCCTCGTGTCCGTCTGGGGTGGCGCCATCTGGTACGTGAGCGGCGCGAACAAGGAACTGCTGTTCGACGGCAAGGCGGTCGAGACCAGGACCGCGGACATCGGCTGGGATCCTGCCACCAGGACGGCCTACGTGCCCACGTTCTTCCGCAATTCCGTCATCGCGTTCAAGGTCGACTAATACATTGGCGTCGGCCCGGGGCAACTCCCGGGCCGACCTGTGACTCATCGCACAGTGCGCGGCAGGCTCCGGCCGCGCGGGCCCCTGCGGCCCCAAGTTATCCCGCGTTCTGCCGACATCTGATACAGGAGTACTGCCTGGGTCGCGCCGCGCGCGTTCGTACATCTAGTGAAGCCGGAATTCAAAGCAGAGCTGGCGCGGGCCTTCGGCCTCGCGTCGCAGAACGACAGCGATGATCTGCTGGACCGCCTGAACTCCGGGGCGCCGATCGATGCGCAACGATTGCGCGCCGGCTGCCTGGCGCTGGTGCGAAGACTGCGCGACGACACGGCGTCGACGGACGATCACGCGCACCGCGTCCAGGTGGCGTTGCAGGCGGCGCAGGTGAGCTTCTGGGACATGGACCTGCGCACCGGCGAGATCTTCGTCGATCACACCTGTTTCGAATTGCTGGGCCTGCCGCAGCGTGCGCGTACCCTGCCCTGCGAAGAACTCGAGCAGCTCACGCATCCCGAGGATCGCGCCCCGCAGCAGCAGGCCATCGCCGACCTGATCAGCGGCAAGACCGGTATGCTGCATTTCGAACACCGGCTGCGCCACGCGGATGGGCGCTGGGTCTGGATGGAAACCTTCGGCAACGTGGCCGAGCGCGACGGCAATGGCCGGGTGGTACGCCTGGC
>CAMLGF010000051.1 GCA_946479515.1 uncultured Pseudomonadota bacterium
GATGTCGGCCAGCAGCTCGCTGGTGATGCGCGCCATGCGCACCTCGGTGTATCGCATGGCGGCCGGCGCGTCGCCGTCCACCGAGCCGAAGTTGCCCTGACCGTCCACGAGCAGATAGCGCAGCGAGAAATCCTGCGCCATGCGCACCAGCGCGTCGTACACCGCATTGTCGCCATGCGGGTGGTACTTGCCGATGACGTCGCCGACCACGCGCGCGGACTTCTTGTACGCCCGGTTCCAGTCGTTACCCAGCTCGCGCATGGCGTGCAGGATGCGGCGGTGTACCGGCTTCAGGCCGTCGCGGACGTCGGGCAGCGCGCGGCCGACGATCACGCTCATGGCATAGTCGAGATACGACTGGCGCATCTCGTCTTCGAGATTCACGGGAAGAATTTCGCGCGCGATTTCGTTCATGGAAGGGCCCGAAAAAAGGTGGCGGATTCTAGCATGCGAGGATTGCGGAAGGCCCTGTTTCCTCGCGCCTTATTGACTTTCCGCGTCTATAATCCGCGCACCTCATGAACACCTCGGAAACCTCCCGGCAGACCCAGGCGAGCGATCCTGCGGAGATCGCCAAATTCGACGCGGTGGCCCATCGCTTCTGGGATGCGGACGGCGAATTCAAACCACTGCATCGATTGAATCCCGTGCGCGCGCGCTACGTGCAGGAGCACTGCACGCTCGCCGGCGCGCGGGTGCTCGACGTCGGCTGCGGCGGTGGTCTGCTGGCCGAATCGCTGGCGCGCGCGCAGGCGCGCGTGACCGCCATCGATCTCGCGCCCGGCATGGTGGAAACCGCCCGCCTGCACGCGCTCGATTCCGGGCTCGACATCGATTACCGCGTGGACTCGGCGGAAATGCTCACGACCTCGCACGCCGGCAGGTTCGACGTGCTCACCTGCATGGAGATGCTGGAGCACGTGCCCGACCCGGCCGCCACGGTGGCCGTGTTCGCGGCGCTGGTGCGGCCCGGCGGCGACGTCTTCGTGTCGACCATCAATCGCAATCTCAAGTCTTTCGCCATGGCCATCATCGGCGCGGAATACCTCGCGCGCATCGTGCCGCGCGGCACCCACGAGTACGACCGACTGCTCAAGCCCTCGGAGGTCGCCCGTTTCGCCCGCGCGGCCGGGCTCGACGTGCTGGACATCGCCGGCCTGCAGTACGACCCGGTGCGCGAGCAGTGCTCGCTCACCGGCGATCCCTCCGTCAATTACCTCATGCATCTGCGCCGACGCCCGGTGAGCCCGTGAACCAGCCCGACAAGATCCCCAACATCCGCGCCGTGCTTTTCGATCTGGACGGCACGCTGCTCGACACCGCGCGCGACTTCTGGGAAAGCCTCAACCAGCTGCGCGCCGAGGAGCATCTCGAACCGCTGTCCTTCGAAGCCGTGCGCTGCCAGGTGTCGCACGGCGGGCATGCGCTGGTGCGCCTGGGCTTCGGCGAGCTGCCGGCCGAGGAGCACGAGGCCATGCGCATGCGCCTGCTCAACATCTATCGCAAGCAGCTCGCCAGGCACACGCGCCTGTTCGAAGGCGGCGACGAGATGCTGAGGGAGATCGAGCGCCGAGGGCTGCATTGGGGCGTGGTGACCAACAAGCCCGGCTGGCTCACCGATCCCCTGCTCGAGGAAGTCAGCCTGCACAAGCGTGCGCGCGCGATAGTGAGCGGCGACACGCTGCCCGAGCGCAAGCCGCATCCGATGCCCCTGCTGCACGCGGCCAAAACCCTGGGCATCGATCCCCGCCAATGCGTGTACGTGGGCGACGCCGAGCGCGACATGCTGGCCGCGAAGGCCGCGGGCATGTACGCGCTGATCGCCGGCTTTGGCTATCTCGGCGACGACGACCGCGCCGATACCTGGTTCTCGCACGGCTGGCTGCACACGCCGCTCGACCTGATCGGCTGGCTCGACGCCTCGCCCGAGGCCGTGCGCGTGAACCACGTGAACGGCGCGAGATTCGCCCTGGGCGATACGTGAGCACGGACCTGATCGTCATCCTCGTGGCGCTCGCCGCGGCGCTCATCGGCTACCTGCTGGGCACGCTCGGCGCGGGCCGCAGAGCCGAATCGCTCGCCGCGCAGCTCGCGGAGGCCAATGCCAGGCTCGCCACGGAGGAACAGGCCCTGGCGCGCAACCTGGAGCTGCTGCGCCAGAGCGAGGCGCAGGTGCGGCTCGCGATCGAGAGCAGCTCGCGCGCGGCGCTGGACGCCAACAGCGAAACCTTCCTCAAGCTCGCACGCGAGGTGTTCGGCACCGACCAGGCGCGCGCCAATGCCTCGCTCAAGGAACGCGAGGAAGCCATCCGCCAGTTGGTCGAGCCGCTGAAACTCGCACTTCAGAAGCAGGAAGAACAGACCCAGGCACTGGAGCGTGAGCGCCGCGAGACCACCGGCAAGCTTTCCGGCCAGATCGAGAACCTCGTGAAGGTGCAGGATCTCCTGCAGCGCGAGACGCGCAACCTGTCCACGGCGCTGCGCCGGCCGGAAGTGCGCGGCCGCTGGGGTGAAATCACGCTGCGCCGCGTGGTCGAACTCGCCGGCATGTCCGAGCACTGCGATTTCACCGAGCAGGAGCACGTGGCGCTGGAAAGCGGCGCATTGCGGCCCGACCTGCTGGTGCGCATGCCGGAGGATCGCAGCATCGTCGTCGACGCCAAGACGCCGCTCGATGCCTACCTTGCCGCGGTCGAAGCGGCGGACGACGACGCGCGCCGCGACGCCCTGTCCCGCCATGCGCGCCAGGTCGAGGAGCGCGTGCGCGAGCTCGGCCGCAAAAGCTACTGGGAGCAGTTCGAGCACAGTCCGGAATTCGCGGTGCTGTTCCTGCCGGGGGACCAGTTCCTGTCGGCAGCGCTGGCGGAGAAGCCCGAGTTGATCGACTCCGCCCTGAAGCAACGCATCATCGTCACCACGCCCTCGACGCTCATGGCCCTGCTCAAGGTGATCGCCTACGGCTGGCGGCAGGCGCGCATGACCGAGAACGCGCGCGAGATCCGCGAACTCGGCCAGGACCTGCACAAGCGCCTCGGCGTGTTCGTCGGCCATTTGCAGAAGGTCGGCCGTTCCTTCGGCTCGGCCCTGGATGCCTTCAACGCCGCGGTGGGCTCGCTGGAGCGAAATGTCCTGCCGCAGGCACGCAAATTCACGGAGCTCGGCGCCACCAGCGACGCGCCCATCGATCCCGTCGACCCGCTGGAGAAAGGCGTCCGCACCATTGCGTCGGCGCCTGCTCTGGAATCCGACGAGCCCTCGCCGCCAAGTACGCCATCCTGAGGAACATGCAACCCACTGACTTCGATCCACGCCGGCATCAGCCGGCTCCCCGGGAATTCGCCGACCGCGTCGTCATGGTGACCGGCGCCGGATCCGGCATCGGTCGCGCGGTATCTCTGGCCCTGGCCGGCGCCGGCGCGCAGGTGATCCTGCTCGGCCGCACCGTGCGCAAACTGGAAGCCGTGCACGCCGAGATCCAGCAGTTGTCCCGCGACCAGGGCGTGCCCGAAGCCAGTATCGTGCCGCTCGATTTCGAGAGGGCGCTGGCGGCGGACTACGAGGCGGTGGCCGCGGCGGTCGAGCAGCGCTATGGCCGTCTCGATGGCCTGCTGCACAACGCGGCACTGCTGGGTACCCTCACGCCGATCGAACAGTACGAAGTACCTCTCTTCATGCGCGTCATGCACGTCAATGTGACCGCGGCCTTCGTGCTCACCCAGACGCTTCTGCCGCTGCTGAAGAAGTCCAGCGACGCGGCCGTCCTGTTCACATCCAGCGGCGTGGGCACGCGCGGCCGCGCCTATTGGGGCGCCTATGCCGTCTCGAAGTTCGCCGTCGAGGGGCTGACGCAGGTGCTGGCGCCGGAGCTGGAGGGTACCTCGGCCGTGCGCGTGAACATCATCGACCCCGGCAAGGTGCGCACGGCCATGCGGCGTTCGGCCTATCCTTCCGAGGACCCGCAGTCACTGCCCTCGCCCGAATCATTGACCGCGCCGTACCTTGCCTTGCTGGGGCCGGCGAGCCGCGGCGTGACGGGCCAGCGTTTCAGCGCGCAGTAGCCGCGCTTCGGGAAGCTAGCCGTCCGCGTCTGCGGCCGCATCGCCCGGAACCGGCGCGAGCAGCGCGACGATCTCGCCTTCTTCGAGCTGCCGGAACTGGCCGCGCGGCAACGTCTTGTCCAGTACCAGGCTGCCCAGCGAGAGTCGCATCACGCGGCTGACCAGCGCGCCCTGCCGTTCGAACAGCTGGCGGATGTCCTTGCCGCTGGCGCCGCGCGCCGTCACGGTGTACCAGCGGTTGGAGCCCTCGAGATCGGCGTCGCTGGTGCGCAGGTCTTCGATCACCATGCGCGTCGGCCGGTCGAGCGCGCCGCTGCGCACGCCCGCGAGCTGATCGGGACCCAGCAGGCCCTTCACGCGCACGTTGAATTCGCAGGCAAGCCCATGGACGGCCCGCTGCAGGCGTGTGGCCAGCGCCCCATCCGAAGTGACCAGCTCGAGGCCGCCGTCGATACCGGGCATGGGACTCACGACGATGAACCGCCGGCCCGCCGTCCGCGGCAGCCGTTCGATGAGCGCGCTGCGCGGGCCGTCGGCCGCGCGCGTCGTGCGCGCCGCATCCTCCGGCCGCAGCGGATCGCCGGCGGAGCGGTTGAACATGAAGGCATGCGTGGACACCGTGGCACGCGTGCGGATCTGGCGCCCGTCGAGACGGATGTCGTCCTGCGGCGTGACCTTGAGGCCGAGCTCGGCGATGCGGCCATTGACCGTGATGCGTTGCGCCCGGATCCACTCTTCGATGGCGCGGCGCGAGCCCAGGCCCCGCTGCGCCAGATATTTCTGCAGCCGTTCGGGGGCGGATCCGCGAGCCGGGCCGGCCTGCGCCGGACGTGGACGCGGCACGAGAGGCCCCGGCTTACTGCTCGTCCGACGGCGGTGCCGCGACGAGTCCGCTGGCCGAACTACCCGGCGCCGACAGTTCTTCTTCCTCGTCGTCATCGGCAGCGGCATCGAGACCGCCCGTACCGGACCGGCTGGCGGCGGGCGCTTCCGATGCAGGTTCGTCGGCGGCGGCACTGACCACGGGAACTTCGCCGGAATCCACGGCAGCACCGGCCTCACCCGACTCGGCGGGCGCGGCCGCGTCGCCGCCTTCCTGCGCGCTCACCGGCAGCGGCAGCTGCAGGTTGAGGTCGGACAGGGACTTCAGCTCGGCGAGCGGCGGCAGGTCATCGATGGACTTCAACGAGAAGTAATCGAGGAACTCGGCAGTTGTCCCGAGCAGCTCGGGATGGCCCGGCACGTCGCGGTGTCCGACCACGCGAACCCAGCTGCGCTCCATCAGCGTCTTGATGATCTCGGGATTCACCGCGACGCCGCGCACGTGCTCGATCTCCGCACGCGTGATGGGCTGGCGATACGCAATGAGCGCCAGCGTTTCCAGCAGCGCACGCGAATATTTCTTCGGACGGTCCGGCCAGAGCCGGGAGACCTCGTGCGCGAACTCGGTGCGGACCTGGAAGCGGAAACCCGTTGCGGTCTCACGGATGGTGACGCCGCGCCCTTCGTAGTCGGCGCAGAGCGCGTCGAGAATGGCGCGCAGTTCCTTGGGCGTGGGGCGCGAATGCTCGTCGAATATCTGCGCCAGTTCGGACACCGGCACGGGACGGCCCGCGGCCAGCAGGGCCGCTTCGATCACGTTCTTGACGTACGACTCACTCATGCTGCTCTCCGTCCGTACTTCCTGCCCGCGGATCGGCGCCCTGCGAATCGGCGCCTTCGCTGTCGGTGGCCTCGTCTTCGTCGTCGAGATCGTCGACGTATTCGGTGGCGTTGCCCACGATGTCGGGTTCGTTGGCGGCGGCGTCGAGCCTGGCGTCGTTGTCGATCGCCAGCTTGAGGCCGCGCTGGCCTTCGCCCTTGCGCACGTGGATGGGCGCATAGGCTTCGGTCTGCACGATCTCGATGAGACCCTCTCGTACCAGCTCGAGAATGGCCACGAACGTGACGGTGACGCCCATGCGGCCCTCTTCGGGTTTGAAGAGGTTCACGAACTCGACGAAGCTCGCGCGTTCGAGGCTCGAGAGGATATCAGACATGCGCACGCGCACCGACAGGCGTTCGCGCTGCACGTGGTGATGCGCGAACATCTCGGCACGCTGGACCACGTCGCGGAATGCCATGAGCATTTCCTGCATCGCGATCTGCGGCAACGGCCGTGAGCTCTTGCGCTCGACCAGCTCGGCACTGCCCACCCAGGTGTCGCGGTCCATGCGCGGCATGCGATCGATGCTCTCGGCGGCGCTCTTGAAGCGCTCGTATTCCTGCAGGCGGCGCACGAGATCGGCGCGTGGATCGCCTTCCTCGCCGGCGTTGGGATCCACCGCGCGCGGCAGCAGCATGCGCGACTTGATCTCGGCAAGGGTCGCGGCCATCACCAGGTATTCGCCGGCGAGCTCGAGCTGCATGTCGGCCATGAGCCCGATGTATTCCATGTACTGCTTCGTGATGTCGGCGATCGGAATGTCGAGGATGTCGAGGTTCTGCCGCCGGATCATGTACAGCAGCAGGTCGAGTGGGCCCTCGAAGGCGTCGAGGAACACTTCCAGCGCCTGCGGCGGGATGTACAGATCCTTGGGAAGCTGGGTGATCGCCTCGCCATTGACGATGGCGAACGGCATCTCCACCTGCTCGGGCTTCTCCGGCGCGGCGTTGTCGGCTTCGCCGCCGGTGGAGTTGTCCACCACCACGCGCAGTTCGGGTTTTGCTTTGGCCATCGGTGACGTCCCTCAATCCACCCGCAGGTTCATGGCATGTCGCACGTCGTCGAGCGTGGCGCGTGCCGCATCGCGGGCCTTCTCGGCGCCTTCGGCGATGATGTTGCGCACCAGCTCCGGATTCTCCTCGAATTCCACCGCCCGCTTGCGGATGGCGCCGATCTCCTCGACCACCTTGTCGATGAGCGGCTTCTTGCACTCGAGGCAGCCGATGCCGGCGGTGCGGCAGCCATTCGCGGCCCAGGCACGCGTTTCCTCGCTCGAGTAGATCTTGTGCAGGTCGAACACGGGGCAGATGTCGGGGTTGCCCGGGTCGGTGCGACGCACGCGCGCGGGGTCGGTCTGCATGGTCTTGAGTTTCTTCGCGACCTCGTCCGGGTCCTCGCGCAGGCCGATGGTGTTGCCGTACGACTTGGACATCTTGCGGCCATCGAGACCCGGCACCTTGGGCGTGGCGGTGAGCAGCACCTGCGGCTCGGGCAGGATGCTGACGCTGCCGCCTTCCAGGTTGCCTAACAACCGCTCGCGGTCGGCGACGGTGAGGCGGCTGTTGCTGGTGACCACTTCGCGCGCTTTCTCCAGCGCCAGCGTATCGCCGGCTTCCTGGAATTTCTTGCGCAGCTGCTTGTACAGGGTGCTGTTGCGGCCGCCGAGCTGCTTGACCGCTTTTTCGACCTTGACCTCGAAGTCCGGCTCGCGGCCGTACAGGTGATTGAAGCGGCGCGCCACCTCGCGCGTGATCTCCACGTGCGCGACCTGGTCCTCGCCCACCGGTACGTAGGCGGGCTTGTAGAGCAGGATGTCGGCGGTCTGCAGCAACGGATAGCCGAGAAAGCCATACGTGGCGAGATCCCTTTCCTTGAGCTGCTCCTGCTGATCCTTGTAGCTGGGCACGCGCTCGAGCCAGCCCAGCGGGGTGATCATGGACAGCAGCAGGTGCAGCTCGGCGTGCTCGGGCACCTGCGATTGCACGAACAGCGTCGCCACTCCGGGGTTGAGACCGGCGGCCAGCCAGTCGATGAGCATCTCGCGGATGAATTTCGGCAGCTGCTTGGTGTCTTCGTAACCCGTGGTCAGCGCATGCCAGTCCGCCACGAAGAAAAAGCATTCGTACTGGTACTGCAGGTCCACCCAGTTCTTCAACGCGCCATGGTAGTTGCCGAGGTGCAACTGACCCGTCGGACGCATGCCGGAAAGGACTCTTTTTGCTTGCGGATGGCTACTCACGGAAGCGCGGAATTATAGGGGGCGCGTGTGCGCAATGGGGACATTCCTCGTCTGTGCGTCCGCGCGAGAAAGCGCACGTACCCCGTTGAGGTGCGTCCCCTTTTTCAAGGAAACGAGGAATGTCCCCATTAAATTCCCAGCGTTGACAAATCCCCGCGACCAATCCTTGCGACCACCGGCGGTGTCACGGCCAGATCGATGACGGTGGTGGGCTCGATGCCGCAATGGCCGCCGTCGAGAACACAGTCGACTTGATGCTCGAGGCGGTTCCTGATCTCGCGGCCTTCGGTGAGCGGCAGTTCGTCGCCGGGCAAGAGCAAGGTGGAGCTCATGAGAGGTTCACCCAGCTCCGCGAGCAGAAGTCGCGGCACTTCGTGATCGGGCACGCGGATGCCGATGGTGCGGCGTTTCTCGTGCTGCAGGCGCCGCGGCGTCTCCTTGGTGGCCGGCAGCAGGAAGGTGTACGGGCCCGGCGTCGCGGCCTTGAGCATGCGGAACTGCCAGTTCTCGACCTTGGCGTATTTCGCGATCTCGGTGAGGTCCCGGCAAACCAGCGTGAAATGATGATGCCGATCCGCGGTCCGGATGCGGCGAATGCGCTCCAGCGCATCCTTGTCGCCGATGTGGCAGCCGAGCGCGTAGCAGGAATCCGTGGGGTACACGATGAGCCCGCCCGCGCGCAGGATCTCCGCCGCCCGGCGGATCAGTCGCAGCTGTGGGTTCTCGGGATGTAGTTCGAAGTACTGGCTCACGGGCGTCCGCGCGAAGCGCGACCAGGAAGATTCACACGCCGCACCGGGCGCGGCGAGCCCGGTATCATACGCGCCCGCGCCCGCCCGCCTGCCCGCACGAGACAGAATCCCCGCATGGAAACGTTGATCGAACTCGCCCCACTGATCGCGTTCTTCATCACCTACAAGTGGTTCGGCGGCATTTACCCCGCGACCGCGGTGCTCATGGGGGCCATGGCGTTGCTGCTGGCCTGGGACTGGCTGCGCACGCGCCAGGTGCCGCAGATGCATCTGCTGAGCGCCATCCTCGTCTGGGTGTTCGGCATCGCCACGCTGCTGCTGCACGACGTGCGTTTCATCCAGTGGAAGGCCACGGTTTTCTACTGGCTGGTGGCGCTGGCCTTCGGTGTCACCGTCTGGGTCGGCAGGATGACGCTGCTCGAACGCCTGCTCGGCAAGAACCTGCCCGAGGCCATCAGCGTGCCACGCGCGCGCTGGCGCAGGTTGTCTCTGGTGACGGCGTCGTTCAATTTCGCGTTGGGCGCGCTCAACCTGTGGGTGGCGTATCACATGAGCGAGGCAAGCTGGGTGACGTTCAAGACCTGGGTGGTGGTGCCGCTGCTGATGGCGTTCACCATGGGCCTCATCGTGTGCCTGCTGCGCGGCCAACCCAAGGAGTCCGCATGAGCCGGGTCGATCGCCTGCGCACCGCGCTCACGGCGGCGCTCACGCCCACGTACCTCGACATTCGCGACGACAGTGCACGGCATGCCGGGCACGCGGGCGCGCGTGAGGGCGGGCATTTTCACGTCACCATCGCCGCGCCGGGCTTCGCCGGCCGCCGCGCGGTGGAACGCCATCGGATGGTCTATGCTGCCGCCGCCGAACTGATGGGCCGCGACATCCATGCATTGTCGATCGACGCGCGCGACAGTGCGGACATCCAGAAGATCGAGCCAGAAGAAAGTTCTTCAACTTCTTGAGAGATAAAATGAAAATCACCCCAATTTTCGTCACCTGCATGGCCCTGGCGCTGGCCGCCTGCGGCAAACAGGCCGACAAGCCGGCGGCCGCCACCGCAGCCGCCGCACCAGCCTCACCGCCTGCGGTGACGGTGAATGGCAAGGCCATCGCGCAGCAGACCTTCGAGGTCTATGCCAGCGGCTTGGCGCGCAAACCCTATGCCGAGCTGTCGCCCGAAGATCGCGAAGAGATCCGCGAAAGACTGGTCCGCATGGAGTTGCTCGCGCAGGATGCCGAGAAGAATGGACTCCTCAAGGATCCTGAACTGGCATCAGCTCTCGAACTCTCGCGCCTGCAGCTCATCCAGCAAGCCACGGCGGAAAAGCTGGCCAAGGACCAGGCGCCCACCGAGACCGAGCTGCGCGCCGAATACGACACGCAGATCGCCGCGATGCCCAACATCGAAGTGCGCGCCCGGCACATCGTGCTGAGCGGCGAGGACGTCGCGCAGAAGGTCATCGACCGCATCAAGGGCGGCGCCAGCTTCGCGACCCTCGCGCGCCAGATGTCGATTCACAAGGAGTCCGCGCGCAATGGCGGCGAGCTGGGCTGGTTTCCGCCCAATGCCCTCGGGCCGGATTTCGGCACCGCCGTGTCGATGCTCAAGAAGGGCGAAGTAACGCCGCACCCCGTGCAGACGCGCATGGGCTGGCACGTCGTGCAGCTCGAGGACACGCGCGACAGCCAGCCGCCGCCTTTCGACCAGGTGCGTGACCAGCTGACGCGGCTGGTTGTCGCCAAGAAACTCGCCATGGCGTCGGATGCCCTGCTGAAGGCGGCCAAAGTGGACCCGCCGCTGAACACGGATGCGGCCAAGGCGCTGGTTGCCGCACCAGCCGCAGCGCCAGCCGCCTCTCCCGCGCCGGCAGCGACCACGCCGGCCGCCGCGCCCGCTTCGACAGCGGCACCGTCCCAGGCGCCTGCGGAAGCACCGAAGGCGCCCTGATTTCGTGAGTATCGGGCCGACCGGTCGCGGACTTCAGCTCCGCGGCGGTCGCCTGGATTTCAGTATCTCCTCGAGCGCCGCCTCGTCGAGGATGGGCACGCCCAGAGTCTGCGCCTTGGCGAGCTTCGAGCCCGCGTCGGCGCCGACCACCAGGTAGCTGGTCTTCTTGGAGACGCTGCCGGACACCTTGGCGCCGAGCTCGCGCAGCGCGTCTTCCGCGGCATCACGCTGCAGGCCCGCCAGGGTACCGGTGATCACGAAGGTCAGGCCATTGAGCGGCAGCATCTCTGCCTGCCGCGGTTCCTGCTCCTGCCAGTGGACGCCCGAGGCCCGCAGGCGGCGGATCACCTCGCGCGCGGCCTCGCTGGCGAAGAATGTCGCGACCTCGCCCGAGACCACCGGTCCCACGTCCGGAGTCTCCTCGATCTGGGCGGCGCTGGCCGCCATGAGCGCGTCGAGCTTGCCGAACTGCTCGGCCAGCGCCCGCGCCGTGGACTCGCCCACCTGCGGAATGCCCAGCGCGAACAGCAGCCGCGGCAGTGTCGTGCCCTTGCTCTTCTCGATGGCAGCGACCACGTTCTTCGCCGACCTCTCACCCATGCGTTCGCGCTCGGCGAGCTCGTCCACGGTGATTTCGTACAGGTCGGCCGGCGTGCTCACGGAGCCATCGTCCACCAGCTGCTCGATGAGCCGCTCGCCGAGGCCTTCGATGTCCATGGCGCGGCGGCCTGCGAAGTGCATGATCCACTCCGCGCGTTGCGCGCGGCACTTGAGCACGCCACCGGTGCACTTGTAGACCGCCTGGTCCTCCTCGCGAACCACGGGCGAGCCGCACACCGGGCAATGCTTCGGCATGACGATGGCCCGTGCGGTCGCGGGCCGCTTCTCGGGTAGATAGCGCACGACTTCCGGAATCACGTCGCCGGCCCGGCGCACGATCACCGTGTCACCGATCATGAATCCCTTGCGCGCCACTTCGTCCATGTTGTGGAGCGTGGCATTGCTCACGGTGACGCCGCCCACGAACACCGGCTTGAGCTTGGCCGCTGGCGTGAGCGCCCCCGTGCGGCCCACGTTGAAAATGACGTCTTCCAGCAGCGTCAGCTCCTCGTCCGCCGGAAACTTGTGGGCCAGCGCCCAGCGCGGCGCGCGCGACACGAAGCCGAGCTTCTCCTGGTCCGCGCGTCGGTCCACCTTGTAGACCACGCCATCGATCTGGAACGGCAGCTTGAGCCGGCGCGCGCCGATGTCGCGATAGTAGTCGAGACAGCCTTCCACGCCGCGCACCTTCCGGCCTTCATTGCCGGTGCGCAGCCCCAGCGCGTTGAGCCAGGCCGCCAGATCGCTGTGCCGTTCGGGAGCAGACGCTCCCTCGAGCACACCCAGCTCGTAGAAATACAGGTCCAGCGGCCGCTGCGCCGTGATGCGCGGATCGAGCTGCCGCAGGCTGCCCGAGGCCGCATTGCGCGGGTTGACGTAGGTCTTCTCGCCGCGTGCCTGCTGATCGGCGTTCATTTTCTCGAAGCCCTTGAACGGCAGGAACACCTCGCCACGCACCTCGAGCACCTTGGGCGCCCTGCCACGCAGCCTCTGCGGCACGGAGCGGATGGTGGCGACGTTGGCCGTCACGTCCTCGCCGGTGACGCCATCGCCGCGGGTCGCGGCGCGTGTGAACAGGCCATCGCGGTACAGCACCGAGATGGCCAGTCCGTCGAGCTTCGGCGTCGCGGAGTAGTCGATCGGCCCTTCCGTGCCCAGCCGCTCGCGCACCTTGCGGTCGAAATCGCGCAGGTCCTCCTCGGTGAAGCCATTGTTCAACGAGAGCATGGGAATGACATGCGCGACGGCGCCGAACTCCGCGGCCGCGAGTCCGGACACGCGCTGCGTGGGCGAGTCGGCGGTGACCAGCTCCGGATGCGCCGCCTCGATCTCGCGCAGCTCGCGCATGAGCCGGTCGTACTCGGCGTCCGGCACCGAGGGCTCGTTGAGCACGTAGTAACGATAGTCGTGCGACTGAAGTTCGTCGCGCAGCTGCGCGGCGCGTGCTTTCGCGGTCGCGATCGTCCGGGACATCGGCGCCGGTCAGGCCTGTCCGGCGCGCGCGGCCGGCGCCGAGCTTTCGATCGACTGGCGCAGGCGCGCGATGCGCTCGGCGGTCAGTTCCTCGCCATGCTGATCCGTCATCTGGCCACCGAGCCGGTCGGCGAGCTGGCGCGCGGCATGCACGAGTTCGTCGAATACTTCGCGCTCGGGCAACGGGCCGGGCAGCACGGCGAACAGATTGAGTCCCGAGAAGCGCTGTGAATCCATGATGGACGGATCGAAGGTGCCCGGCTGCGCCAGCGCGGCCGCGGACAGCAGCACGCGGCCCTGCTCGTCCGGAAAGTGATAGATGTCCATCGGTCCGTGCCAGAAACCGCAGCCGCCGAAAGCCTGGCGCAGCGCGCGTCCCGGGAAACGCGGTTCGGAGCCGGGAATCACCCGCAAGGTGACGATGCGCCGCTGCGCCTCGGCGGGCCAGGCCAGCGTGAGCTTCGGCGCGCCCACGGTGGGCACCGAGTCGGGTACCACGCGCACCGCCGAGACTTCCTCGCCCTGCGGAATGTAGGGTTCCGCGCGACCGACTTCCGCGGTAGTCGGGGTGTCCTGCGGGACGTCCACGGCGACGTCATCGGAAATGGAAATGCCCAGGGCGCGCCGCGTGCCCGACTCCGACGTGCTGGCGAGTTCGATCACTGGCAGGGAATCCGGCACCGACAGTCTCGGCTCACGCACGACGTTGATCTCCGGCAAGGGCTTGAGCTCGGAGCGATCGCCACGTTCGGCCACGCGCGCCGACGCCGCGCCGTCCCCGTCGGCCGCGGCGGCACGGCCACCGCCGCGCGACTCCTCGCGCGTGGCGCCGCGCCGATCGTCTCGCCCGCTTCCGGCAGAAGCCGCCATCGAGCGCTGCCCGCGCGATCGCCACCACTCGAAGCCGGCGATGCCGGCGACGAACAGCAGGCCGACCACGAGCAGGATGATGCGCAGCTCCGGCATGGTCCAGTCCTCAGGCGCTCGCCATGCGCACCGCCTCGTCGACGTCCACCGCGACCAGGCGCGAGCAGCCGGGCTCGGTCATGGTGACGCCCAGGAGCTGCGACGCGAGCTCCATGGTCGCCTTGTTGTGCGTGATGAAAATGAACTGCACCTGCTCCGACATCGACTTCACGATGTCGCAGAAGCGGCCGACATTGTGCTCGTCGAGCGGCGCGTCCACTTCGTCCAGCAGGCAGAACGGCGCCGGGTTGAGGTCGAAGATCGAGAACACCAGCGCGACCGCGGTCAGCGCCTTCTCGCCACCCGAGAGCTGGTGGATGCTGCTGTTGCGCTTGCCAGGCGGGCGCGCCATGACGGCCACGCCGGCCGACAGCACATCGTCGCCCACGAGCTCCAGATAGGCATGGCCGCCACCGAAGAGCTTGGGGAACTTCGCCTTCAGCCCATCGTTGATGCGGTTGAACGTGTCTTCGAAACGCGTGCGCGTCTCCTTGTCGATCTTCTGCATCGCCTCCTCGAGCGTGGCGAGCGCCGCCGTGACGTCCGCGAACTGCCGGTCGAGGTACTCCTTGCGCTCCGAGCATTCCTTCAGCTCGTCGATGGCGGCCAGGTTCACCTGGCCGAGCTTCTCCAGATCGGCGCGTGTTCCGGCCAGCGATTCCTCCCAGGCGGACACCGCGGCGTCGGCCGCCAGACCGGCCAGGATCTCCGCCAGCTCGAAGCGCGTCGCCGCGAACTGCTCCACCAGGCCCTCGCGCCGCACGCGCGATTCCTGGGCCACCAGTCGTGCCTGTTCCATGGCCTCGCGTGACGCGTTGACGCGCGTCTCGGCGTCGAGCCGCTTTTCATCGAGCGTGCGCAGGGCGCCATCGGCTTCCTCGAGCGCCCGGCGTTCGGTGCCGAGCTCGCTCTCGATCTCCAGGCGGCGGGCCAGGAAATCCTTGAGCTTGCCTTCCAGTTCGACGATGGGCAGGTCGCCATCTGCGAGGGCGGCTTCCAGTTCATGGGCGCGGACCTGAGTCTGGGTGCGCTGATCTGCCATGCGCTTGAGGCCGACGGCCATCGACGATTCCGAGGAGCGGCGCGACTCGATGCGGATGAGCAGGTCACGGCTGGTGAGTTGCGCGGCCTGCCAGCGCTCGCGCGCCGACTGCACGGCTTCGCGGCGCCCTTCGCGCTCGCCTTCGAGATCGGCGCGGCGGGAATCCAGCGCATCGAGCGCGACCAGCCCGCGATCCAGCTCGGCGCGCGCGCGCGCCAGCGTGTCCTGGCCGATGCCGACTTCACGCGTGACCTCGGCGGCTTCTTCCTCGAGCCGCTCGCGGCGCACGGTGGATTCCTGCGTGCGAGCGCGCTCGCCCTCGAGCTGGCCCAGCAGGTCGGCGTGAAAGCGGTGCGCGCCCTGGATGGTGCTCTGCGCCTGGTCGCGATCACGCTCGGCCGCCGCCAATTCCTCGCGGCAGGCGGCGAGCCGCACTTCGGACTCGCGCACCGTTTCCTCGCTGGCGGCGAGCTCGACACGCAGCTGTTTGACGCGCTGTTCGCGCTCCAGCACGCCCGAGTGCGGATCTCCACCGCGATTCACGCGCAACCAGTCGCGGCCCAGCCACTCGCCGGTGCGCGTGATGACGGACTCGTCGTGTGCCAGCTCACGCCGGATGGCCAGCGCCTCGGGCAGCGTCTCGGCGAGACGGACACGCGACAGCAGGCGCACGATGGCACCGGGGCCGCTCACCACGCCGGACAGCATGTCGGGCGCACCATCGGCCTCGACGTGCCCGCCGGCTTGCAGCAACGACACTCGGCCGACGGGCAGCGACGGCAGCACGCCGGCGACCTGGTCCAGCTCGTCGACGCACAGCGCCTCGAGGTAATCGCCCAATGCCGTTTCGACCGCCCGCTCCCAGCCTCCCTTGACGGACAGCTGGGCGGCGAGCCGCGGCTGCTGCGCGAGGCCCGAACTGCTCAGCCATTCCGCGGTACGTGAATCCCCGCGCTGCAAGGCGGCTTTCTGCAGAGCCTCCAGCGAAACCACCTCGGCGCGGCATTTCTCGCGGTCGGCGCGGGCGTGCTCGAGGCGGCTCTCGGCGTCGAACTGCGCGGCGCGCAGTTTCTGCGAACGGTCGAGCGCGGCACTCAGCGCGCGCGACAGCTCGTCGGCGGTGCTGCGGGCCACGGATTCCTTCTCGGCCAGTTGCGCCAGCAGCGCCGAGGATTCCTGCGCCACCAGGGCCTCGCGCTCCACGGCGAGACGATCCGCCTGGGCGGCCAGGCGGCGCAGCTGGTTCTCCAGCTGTTCGATGCGCGCGCGCTCGACCTGGGTAGTCTGGTGCGCCGCGCCCTGCTCACGGTTGAAGCCCTCCCAGCGCTGCTGCCAGTCGGCCAGTTGCTGCTCGGCGCCGGCCAGATCCTCGTTGAGCGCGGTCTCGGCCGCCTGCGCCCGTTCCAGCTCGGGCAAGAGTTTCTCGATCTCCGCGCGCAGCGACTCGATCTGGCGTTCGTCGCGTTCGATGTGGCTGTTGAGCTCGGCCAGCGTCGCGCGCGCCTGCGAGAGCTCGTTGCGCTGCTGATCGCGCAGCTCGCGCGTGTGCGCGATGGAGCTTTCGGTGCGGCTGATCTCGGCGCCCACCTCGTAATAGCGCGCCTGCACGGCGTTCACGCGCTCGGATTGCTCGTGCTGGTAGACGCGTTGCGTTTCGATGGCCGCCTCGGCGGCGCGCTGCTCGGCCAGCGACTGCTGCATGGCGAGCTCGCATTCGCGCACGGCGCTGTCCTGCACCTCGGCGCCGGAATCGATTTCGCGCAGGCGCAGCGCCAGCAGCTCGGCGGTGAGCCGCCGCTCGGTCTCCTTGAGCGCCTGATAGCGCCGCGCGGTGGCGGCCTGGCGCTGCAGGTGGCGAATCTGCTTGTCGACTTCGTCGCGCACGTCCTGCAGGCGCTCGAGGTTCTCGCGCGTATCGGCGATGCGCGACTCGGTTTCCTTGCGGCGCTCCTTGTAGCGCGAGATGCCGGCGGCCTCCTCCACGAACATGCGCATGTCGTCGGCCTTGGCCTCGATGACGCGCGAGATCATGCCCTGCTCGATGATGGCGTAGCTGCGCGAGCCGAGGCCGGTGCCGAGGAACAGCTGCGTGATGTCCTTGCGGCGGCAACGCGCGCCGTTGAGGAAGTAGTTTGACGAGCCGTCGCGCGACACCTGTCGCTTGAGCGACACCTCGTTGTACTCGGCATAGGGTCCGGACAGCTTGCCGTCGCTGTTGTCGAACACCAGCTCCACCGACGCCGTGCCCACGGGCTTGCGCGAGGCGGAACCGTTGAAGATGACGTCGGTCATCGAGTCGCCGCGCAGATGCTTGGCGGACAGCTCGCCCATCACCCAGCGCACGGCGTCGATGATGTTCGACTTGCCGCAGCCGTTGGGACCGACGACGCCGGTGAGGTTGCTCGGAAAACCGACCGAGGTCGGATCCGCGAAAGATTTGAATCCGACGACTTTGATCTTGGTCAGGCGCATCTGGGGTTCTCGGGAAAACGGTTCTCGGGAAAACCGGGCGGAGGAACTGGCGGCGTAGTGTAAAGTAATCGACATCTTTTTCAGGCCGCGCGAGGCAAGAAAAGTCCGCGCGCGGACACCGACAAATCCCGGGCCTCAACATGTCTACGCAACCCTCCACGCGACTTGAGACTTTTGCCAATCCCTCGCGCGACATCGACTACACCATCCGCATGACGCTGCCGGAGTTCACCTGTCTTTGTCCAAAGACCGGCCAGCCGGATTTCGCGACGCTCGAACTGGAGTACGTGCCCGATGAACTGTGCGTGGAGCTAAAGTCACTCAAGCTCTACATCTGGTCGTTCCGCGACCGTGGGGCCTTTCACGAGGCCGTGACCAACCAGATCGCCGATGACCTGGCGCGCGCCACTTCGCCCCGCTTCCTGCGGCTCACCGGCAAATTCAATGTCCGGGGTGGCATCTACACGACGGTGGTCGTGGAGCGGCGCAAAGCCGGATGGCAGCCCCAGATGACGGTGCAATTGCCCTGATTTTCAAGCAGAAAATGCCCCACAAAATGAAATCCCGGGACCGCTGTACAGGGCAAAAGTCGCCGGTATAATCCCGCGTCCTGCAAACCGGCCCCCCTTCCGGATCCGGGCCTTGGAGCGACGAAACATGCCGACCAAGCGAGCGGCTGCGAAGCCCGCCAAGCCGAAGAAAGTCGAGAAACCCAAGTTGACCGCAAAGAAACCGGCCGCGAAGACTGTCGCTGCCAAATCCTCCGCAAAAGCGCCCGCCAAAGCTCACGCCGCCGCAAAGTCCCCTGCGCAGACCAAGAGCGCGCCGACCAAGCCAGCTTCGAAGCCCGCCGCCACGCCCGTCGTCAGCGCCACGCCCGCGCCGGCCGCCGCGCAACCCGTGCGCAAGACCGCGCCCCCGTCGGATCGCATCGTCGTGACCGCGACCGGTGTCCCGAGCAGCAACGGCAACGTCGCATTGGCGCGCACCGCCGCCAGCAATGACGATGGCGAAGATTCGCTCGAGGCCGGAAGCCTGCTCGCCGGTCCGCGCAACGTAACGCCCTACATCGCCAAGCGCGGTGAGGCGTACATGAACAAGGAGCAGCTCGAGCACTTCCGCAACATCCTGAATGGCTGGAAGCGCGATCTAATGGAAGAGGTGGATCGCACCGTCTCCCACATGAAAGATGAAGCTGCCAACTTCCCCGATCCCAACGATCGCGCCACCCAGGAAGAGGAATTCAGCCTCGAGCTGCGCACTCGCGACCGCGAACGCAAGTTGATCCGCAAGATCGACGAGGCGTTGAAGCGGGTCGAGGACGGCAGCTACGGCTACTGCCTGGAGACCGGCGAGGAAATCGGCGTGAAGCGCCTCGAGGCGCGTCCCGTGGCCACGCTCACCATCGAAGCCCAGGAACGGCGCGAGCGCCGCGAACGTCAGTACGGCGACCGCGACGACCGTTATCGTTGAACGGCTGGTTTCGAGCTGACTGCCTGACGCGAGGACGCCGCCCTTTCCGGGCGGCGTTCTGCTTTCTGCCACCGCAGGGTCCGATTGCCTTCGCGCCACGCGCCCACGGCCGGGCGAATCCACCCTCTGCCGCAGGTGAGGCATGACTGCGGGCGGCGCGGGCCGGTTCGCCCCCTCTCCCACCGGCCCATTGCACATCGGTTCGCTGCTGGCCGCCGTGGGCAGCTATCTGGATGCCCGCGCGGCCGGTGCGCGCTGGCTGGTGCGCATCGAGGATCTGGACACGGCGCGCGTTCTGCCGGGCTGTGCCACCGGCCAGCTGCGCATGCTGGAAGCGCACGGCTTCGAGTGGGACGGCGAAGTGCTGTACCAGAGCACGCGCCGCGAGGCCTATCGACAGGCGATGGCACGGCTCACCGCCCTCGGCCGCACGTTTCCCTGCAGCTGTTCGCGCAAGGATCTCGCCGCCGCCGCGGGTGACGAGGAGCCACCCGGCTATCCGGGCACCTGCCGGCAGGGCCCCACCAAGGCGGGGCCCGCCGCGCTGCGTTTCCGGGTGAACGACGCGCCTATCCAGTTCGACGACCTGTTCCTCGGACCGCAGACCTTCCGCGACATGGGCGATGTCGTCATCGAACGCCGCGACGGCATTGCGACTTACCAGCTGGCCGTGGTCGTGGACGACGCCTTCCAGGCGGTGACGCGCGTGGTCCGCGGCGCCGATCTGCTGGCGAGCACGCCCTGGCAGATCGAACTACAGGACGCGCTCGGCCTGCCGCGGCCTATCTACGCCCATCTTCCCCTGGTCACCGAGCCCGATGGCAGCAAACTCTCCAAGTCGCGTCGGGCGCTGCCCGTGGACCCGGCATTGGCCGCCCTTAATCTTGCTACCGCCCTTACGCATTTATCCCAGCATCCGCCAGCCGATCTGGCGCGGTTTTCGGTCAAAGACGCCTGGAAATGGGCGTTTGCACACTGGCGCCCGCAAGCGCTTGCGGGACGCACCGTGAGCGCGCTGTCAGTGGCCAGCGACAGTCAAGCAGATTTCACGCATTAAATTGTGGGGTGCAGCGAAACGGACTAAGGTATCCGCCCACATGGAGGGTGTAGGCATGAGCGAACCACGCGTCATCAAGAAGTACCCGAACCGCCGCCTCTACGACACGGTCCAGAGCAAGTACATCACGCTCAGCGATATCCGGTCTCTCGTGCTCGAGCGCATCGACTTCGTCGTCATCGACAAGAAGTCGCAGGAAGACATCACGCGCAGCATCCTGCTGCAGGTGATCGCCGAGCAGGAACATGGTGTCGACCCCGTGATGAGCCGCGACTTCCTGTCGCAGGTCATCCGATCGTACGGTGGCAACCTGCAGAACATGCTCAGCAGCTATCTCGAGCAGAGCATGAAGCTGTTCAGCTCGCAGCAGCGCGAGCTGCGCGAGAAGGTGAAGTCCGTCGTCGGCGTCGATCCGGTGGAGACCGTGGCGGGCGTCGCCCAGCGCAACTACCAGCGCTGGCGGTCGGTGCAGGACGAGATCTTCAAGACGTTGATGAACGCCACGGGTCGTGGCAGTCGCGACGGTGAAGACAAGCCCGGCGAGACGGCCAGCCATCAGTAGATAGGCCACGGCCGTCGTCCGGCCGGTCGGAAGGATCCAGGCGGCACTCGCGATTTTCCCCGTGTTGCACCGAACGCGGGTCTCCAGCGCTTATCCGGAGTCTTCATGGCGCAATGTCCTCAATGCGTGGCCTCCCCGCTCGTGCACACGATGCTGGCCGAGAACCTGGCCGCGCTCGGTTGCGGCAAGTGTTTCGGCACGCTCCTGAGCCTGGTCACGTACCGGGCCTGGCGCGAGCATCGCGTTCATGCGGGGTTGCCGGCCATGCCGGCGGCGGTGCCCGACGTGGACGCGCCGGATTCGATGGCCGCGAAAGCGTGCCCGAAGTGTCGCTCGCTCATGAGCAAGTACCGCATCACCGCGGAAAAGACCAATCGCCTGGACTACTGCCCGCATTGCGAGGAGATCTGGCTCGACGATGGAGAGTGGCAGCTGGTGGAAGGCCTGGTGGCCTCGGGGGAATTCGCCCGCGTGTTCACGCAGGCGTGGCAGCACGCGGTGCGCGGCGAAGTCACCAGCGCGATGGAGGAAAGACGCCTGCGCGAGTTATTGGGCCACGACTACGAACGCGTGACCTCGTTCGGCGAATGGCTGGGACACCAGCCGGCACGGCTGGAGATACTCGCCCGGCTTTCGCGACGAGCTCGTTGATCCAGCGCAGGGAAATTGTCGCGAACTGCGTGCACCACAACGGAAAACGCCGCCCCTTCCGAAAGAAAGGGGCGGCGTCCGTGCAGTTGCTCTGCAGTTCTGGCGTCAGGCGGCGTCGACGTTGCGCATGCTGAGGCGCACGCGACCCTGGCGGTCGACCTCGAGCACCTTCACGCGCACGTTGTCGCCTTCCTTGAGCTTGTCCGACACTCTCTCGACGCGCTCCTCGCTGATCTGCGAGATGTGCACGAGACCGTCGCGGCCCGGGAGGATGGTGACGAAGGCGCCGAAGTCCATGAGACGCACGACCTTGCCCTCGTAGACGCGGCCCACTTCGACGTCGGCCGTGATCAGCTCGATGCGGCGCTGGGCTTCGCGGCCCGCGGCGCCGCTGACGCTCGCGATCTTGACCGTGCCATCGTTCTCGATGTCGATGGTGGTGCCCGTCTCTTCGGTGATCTGGCGGATGACCGCGCCACCCTTGCCGATGACGTCGCGGATCTTCTCCGGATCGATCTTGAGCGTGATGATCGACGGCGCCCAGTCGGACATCTTCTCGCGCGTGCTCGAGATGACCTTGTTCATCTCGCCGAGGATGTGCAGTCGGCCGGTCTTCGCCTGCGCCAGCGCGACCTTCATGATCTCGGGCGAGATGCCTTCGACCTTGATGTCCATCTGCAGCGCGGTGACGCCGTCCTTGGAACCGGCCACCTTGAAGTCCATGTCGCCCAGGTGATCTTCGTCGCCCAGGATGTCGGTGATGACCTTGAAGCGCTCGCCTTCGAGCACCAGGCCCATGGCGACGCCGGCGACGGGAGCCTTGATCGGCACGCCCGCGTCCATGAGCGACAGCGAGGCGCCGCAGACCGAGGCCATCGACGACGAGCCGTTCGACTCGAGGATTTCCGAGACGATGCGGATGACGTACGGGAATTTCTCCATGTCCGGCATCACGGCGGCGATGCCGCGACGGGCCAGGTTGCCGTGGCCGATCTCGCGGCGCTTTGGCGAACCCATCATGCCGGTCTCACCCACCGAGAACGGAGGGAAGTTGTAGTGGAACATGAACGGCTCGCGGCGTTCGCCTTCGAGCGCGTCGATGATCTGCGCGTCGCGGCCGGTGCCGAGCGTCGTGACCACGAGCGCCTGCGTCTCGCCACGCGTGAACAGCGCCGAACCGTGGGTACGCGGCAGCACGCCGACTTTCACGTTGATCGGGCGCACAGTGACGGCGTCGCGGCCGTCGATGCGCGGCTCGCCGTTGAGGATGCGCTGGCGCACGATGTTGCTCTCGAGCTTGAACAGCGCATTGTCGACGTCGTCGGCCGTGAACTTGGGCGACTCGCCGCCGGCGAGCGCCTCGGTGGCGGCAGCCTTGATCTCGGCGACCTTGGCGTAGCGGTCCTGCTTCACGGTGATGCGATAGGCCTCGGACAGCGCGGCCTCGGCCTGCGCCGCGGCGGCCGCGTCGAGCTCGGCGCTCGCGGCATTCGGCTGCCAGTCCCACTTCGGCTTGCCGACGGCGGCGACCATCTCGTTGATGGTCTTGATGACGATCTGCATCTGTTCGTGACCGAACACCACGGCGCCCAGCATCACGTCTTCCGAGAGTCCCTTGGCCTCGGACTCGACCATGAGCACCGACTTCGCCGTACCGGCGACCACCAGGTGCAGCTCCGATTCCTTGAGATCCTTCTGCGTCGGGTTCAGCAGATACTTGCCGTCCTTGTAACCCACGCGCGCGGCGCCGATGGGGCCGGCGAAGGGCACACCCGACAGGGCCAGCGACGCCGAGGCGCCGATCATGGCGGGAATGTCGGCATCGATGTCCGGATCCATGGACACGACCTGCGCCACGACCTGCACTTCGTTGAAGAAGCCGTCGGGGAACAGCGGGCGGATCGGGCGATCGATGAGGCGCGAGTTCAGCGTCTCCTTTTCGGTGGGACGGCCTTCGCGCTTGAAGAAGCCGCCGGGGATGCGGCCCGCGGCATAGGTCTTCTCGATGTAGTTGACGGTCAGCGGGAAGAAGTCCTTGCCCGGCACGGCCTTCTTGGCGGCGACCGACGTGACCAGGACGACGGTATCGCCCATGGAGACGACGACCGCGGCCGAGGCCTGGCGGGCCATCTCGCCGGTTTCAATGGAGACGGTATGTTGACCAAACTGAAATGATTTCTTCAAAGCGCTCACGCTTCATTCCTTCAAGGGGCACCCTGCCCCGAGTACAGTGACTGACGGAAAACGAAAAAGGCCGCGCGGTTGCGCGGCCCGTTGGATTCGGTGCTAGCGGCGAAGCCCGAGCCGCTCGACGACTTCCTGGTACTTCGCGGGCTTGGTGGCCTTCAGGTAATCGAGGAGCTTGCGACGCTGGTTCACGAGCTTGACGAGCCCGCGGCGCGAAGCATGGTCGCGCTTGTGCGCGCCGAAGTGTTCGCCGAGGCCATTGATGCGCTCGGAGAGCAGCGCGATCTGGACTTCAGGCGAGCCGGTGTCGTTGGCGGCACGCTGAAACTGCGCGACGACGCCGGATTTTTTTTCAGTGGCGAGAGACATCAGGTTCTTTCCTCGAGACGTTAAATTTCTGCCGTATTTTGCGGGCGCGAATTCTACAGAAAAGGTTCCGTAAAGCATAGGTTTAGCCGAAATCCGCCCGCAGGAGGCGCCGCGGCTGAACCTCCCCCCGGGACGTCACCTCGGCCAGGCCCATGAAGCGCCCCTGCGGGTCGTAGAGCCGCACCCGCGCGCCCGGCGAGACTCCAGCCTCGGCGCCGACCGGGCAGACGGCCCGGCCATGGCGGACGTCGCTCGCCTGAGCGTCCGACAGCGCGATGGACGCCAGCCCATGCAGCGCGGCGTCCGGTGGCAGCAGGTTTTTCAGCTCCGCGGCGCCCGCCAGCAGAGTTTCCAGCGACTGCATGGGCAGGCCCTGGAACGGCGCCACCCAGGTCCGCCGCAGCCGGGACAGGTGGCCCACCGTTCCCAGCGCCCGCGCGATGTCCTCGCCCAGCACCCGGATGTACGTCCCCTTGGTGCATTCACAGGCGAGGCTCAGGAAATCGCCGCCGTGCGCCCGCAGCTCCAGTCGCAGGATATCGATGCCGCGCGGCGGGCGCGCCACCTCGATGCCCTGCCGTGCCAGCTCGTACAGCGGCTTCCCGTCGCGTTTCAGCGCCGAATACATCGGCGGCACCTGTTGCTGAGGGCCGCGAAAGCGCGCCAGGACGGCCGCCAGTGCAGGCTCCTCGAGCACCGGGACGGGCCGGGTTTCGACCATCTCACCTTCGGCATCCCCCGTGTTCGTGCGGGCTCCCAGCTGCACGGTGAACTCATACGCCTTGGCGCCGGATTCGATGTCGGCGATCACCTTGGTTGCCTCATCCAGGCAGAGGGGCAGCATTCCGGTCGCCATCGGGTCGAGCGTGCCCACGTGCCCCGCGCTCCTGGCGCCGAAGGCCTTGCGGACACGCTGCAGCGCGCCGTTCGACGTCAGCCCTTGCGGCTTGTCGAGCAGGATGATGCCGGTGGGCATGCCGCGACCGGACTATTCCGGCTTGCGCTGATCGGACTTCACCGCCCGGTCGATCAGGCGGGTGAGCTTGTCGGCGTTCTCGATCTGCTGGTCGTAGAGGAACTCGAGCCGGGGCGCATGGCGCAGCGACAGTGCGCGACCGAGCTCGCCGCGCAGGAAGCCGGCGGCCCGCGCCAGCCCCTCGGCTACCTCCCCGGGCGCGTGCTTGTCGCCGAACGGCACGAAGTACACGCGGGCGGTGGACAGGTCCGGCGCCACGCTCACCGCGGTGAACGTCACGTTGCCCACGCGCGGATCGCGCACCTCGCGCGCCACCAGCATCGACAGCACACGCTGCATCTCGCCCTCGATGCGGGCGAGGCGTTGCGACTTGGCACTCATGTCAGACCACCTCGCGCGCTACTGGATGCTGCGCGCGACCTCGACGCGGGCGAAGCACTCGATCTGGTCGCCGACGCGCACGTCCTGGTAGTTCTTCACGCCGATGCCGCACTCGGTGCCGGCGCGCACCTCGTTGACGTCGTCCTTGAAGCGCCGCAGCGACTCGAGCGCTCCCTCGAAGATCACCACGCTGTCACGCAGCACGCGGATAGGGTTGTTGCGCTTGACCGAGCCCTCGGTGACCAGGCAGCCGGCGACCACACCGAACTTGCTCGACCGGAACACTTCGCGCACCTGCGCAGTGCCCACGATCTGCTCCTTGATCTCCGGTGCGAGCAGGCCGCTCATCAGCTGCTTCACGTAGTCGATGGCTTCGTAAATGATGCTGAAGTACTGCGGCTCGAGGCCGGCGTCCTTCATGGCGTCGCGCGCGGCCGCATCGGCACGCACGTTGAAGCCGATGATGCGCGCCTGCGAGGCCGCGGCCAGCTGCACGTCGGAGATGGTGATGCCGCCCACGCCGCTGGCAATGATCTTCACCGCCACCTCGTCGGTCGAC
Source organism: uncultured Pseudomonadota bacterium (assembly GCA_946479515.1). The sequence goes on from CAMLGF010000051.1 coordinate 25,471, forward strand.
AGCTTGTTCAACGCGTCGCGCAGGGCTTCCGCACTGCCCTGCACGTCGGTCTTGAGCAGGATGGCGATGTTGCCAATCTTCTGCTCCTCCATCTGCGCGAACACGTCCTGCATCTTCGATGCCTGCTTCGCGAGCTTCACGTCGCGGAACTTGCCCTGGCGGTACAGCGCGACTTCGCGCGCCTTGCGTTCATTCTCCACGGCGAGCATCTCGTCGCCGGCGTTCGGCGTGCCCTGCAGGCCCAGCAGCTGCACGGGCATCGACGGGCCCGCCGATTCCACGGCCTTGCCGTTCTCGTCGAACATGGCGCGCACGCGGCCGAACTCGTGACCCGCGATGATGGGGTCGCCGAGCTTCAGCGTGCCCTTCTTCACGAGCACCGTGGCCACCGAGCCGCGCCCCTTCTCGATCGAAGCCTCGATGACGAAGCCGGTGGCGAGGCCGTCGGTGGGCGCCTTGAGCTCGAGCACTTCGGCCTGCAGCAGGATGGCGTCCAGCAACTGGTCGATGCCCTGGCCGGTCTTCGCCGACACGTGCACGAACATGTTGTTGCCGCCCCATTCTTCCGAAATCACTTCCTGCTTGGACAGCTCGGTGCGCACGCGATCCGGATCCGCGTCGGGCTTGTCGATCTTGTTCACGGCTACGACAATGGGCACGCCTGCCGCCTTCGCGTGCTGGATGGCCTCGATGGTCTGCGGCATGACGCCGTCGTCGGCGGCCACCACCAGCACCACCACGTCCGTGGCCTTCGCGCCGCGCGCACGCATGGCGGTGAACGCCGCGTGGCCCGGGGTGTCGAGGAAGGTGACCACGCCCTTCGGTGTCTCCACGTGATAAGCGCCGATGTGCTGCGTGATGCCGCCCGCCTCGCCCGCGGCCACCTTCGAGCGGCGGATGTAGTCGAGCAGCGAGGTCTTGCCGTGATCGACGTGGCCCATGACGGTGAC
>CAMLGF010000052.1 GCA_946479515.1 uncultured Pseudomonadota bacterium
AAATCCGCGCCCGCTCCATAACAGCAAATCGATCAGTCATCCCCGCAATGTAATCCGCGACCACGCGAGCACGGGCCGGCAATCCGCCGTCCTCCGCTGCGCGCGCCAGGAGTGCCTGGTGCTCCGACGGCAGGCGCGCTGGGTCATCCATATACGCAGCGAACAGCATCTTGAGCGTGGCGCGCGCCTCGTCCATGACTTCCCTGACCTTCGGGTGATTGTAGAGCTTCGCGCGCAGGAATCGTTTCAATTCCTGATGTTCCTCGATGACTGGCGCGCTCAGTGAAATCAGGGGTCCGGGTTGTGCCCGCACAGAGTCGATGCTGTCGACCTTGGCACTGGCAATGTTGGCGCCGGCCTGTTCGATCAGGTCGCTGACCAGGTGATCGATCATGCGCCTGATGGTTTCATACAACTGGCGCCGCGGGGGCGTGTCGGGATACTTCTCGAGCACGGCGGAATGGAACCGCGCGAACAGCCGCACCTCGTGCAGCTCCTCGACGCTGAGCAGTCCTGCCCGAATGCCGTCATCGACGTCGTGATTGTTGTACGCGATGGCGTCGGCGAGATTGGCGAGTTGCGCTTCGAGCCCGGGCTGGGTTCGCTTCAGGAACCGTTCTCCGACGTCGCCGAGCCGCCGCGCATTCTGAATGGAGCAGTGCTTCAGCACGCCTTCGCGGCACTCGAAAGTGAGGTTCAGGCCCGGAAACTCGGCGTAGCGCTCCTCGAGCTCATCGACGACGCGCAGGGATTGCAGGTTGTGTTCGAAGCCGCCGAAGTCCCGCATGCACTCGTTGAGCGCATCCTGGCCTGCGTGGCCGAAGGGCGTATGGCCCAGATCGTGCGCGAGGCAGATCGCCTCGGTCAGCGTCTCGTTGATCCCCAGGGCGCGTGCGACGGTGCGGCCAATCTGGGCGACTTCCAGCGAATGGGTGATGCGGGTGCGATACAGGTCGCCTTCGTCGTTGACGAACACCTGTGTCTTGTAGAGCAGGCGGCGGAAGGCATTGCTGTGAATGATGCGATCGCGGTCGCGCTGGAACTCGGTGCGGTACCGCGGCGGGGGCTCGGGATGACGTCGCCCGCGGCTATGCTCGTCCCACGCTGCGTACGACGCGAGCGGCCGGGTCATGCGTCACCCGCAGCGCGCGCGCAATGTCTCATGCAGGGCGGCGTCGTCATAGTCGCCGGTCACCACGGACTTGCCGATGTCCTTGAGCAGTACCAGCCGGATGCGGCCGGCGGCCACCTTCTTGTCGATCTTCATCTTCTCGGCCAGCGTTCCCGCGGTGAGCTCGCCCACGTCGGTGCGCAGGCCGAAGGACTTGAGCAGGTTCTCCACACGCCGCACGTCCGCGGCGCTGACCCAGCCCAGCCGCTGCGACAGGTCGGCTGCCAACAGCATGCCCGCGCCCACGGCTTCGCCGTGCAGCCAGGTGGCATAGTTGGTGGCGCTCTCGATGGCGTGACCGAAGGTGTGGCCGAGATTCAGCAGTGCGCGATCGCCCTGCTCCCGCTCGTCGCGAGCCACGATTTCGGCCTTGAGCTCGCAGGATCGCTTGATGGCGTGCGTCAGCGCCTGGGTGTCGCGCGCCAGCAGCGCCGCGGCATTGGCCTCGAGCCAATCGAAGAACTCCCGATCGACAATCAGCCCGTACTTGATAACCTCGGCGAACCCGGCGCGCAGCTCGCGATCCGGCAGCGTGGCGAGCGCATCGGTATCGGCGAACACGGCAGCCGGCTGATGAAAGGCGCCGATCAGGTTCTTGCCGCCGGGGTGATTCACGCCGGTCTTGCCGCCAACGGAGGAATCCACCTGGGCGAGCAAGGTGGTTGGAACCTGGACGAAGGCGATGCCCCGCTGGTAGCAGGCGGCGGCGAATCCGGCCATGTCACCGACCACACCGCCGCCGAGCGCGACCACGCAGGAGTCACGGGCGAAGCGATTGGCGATCAACACGTCGAGCATGCGGGAGACATTGGCGAGCGTCTTGTGGACTTCGCCATCGGGCAGCGATACCTCGAGACATCTCCGGGGAGCCAGCGCGTCGGTGAGTGCCGCCGAATACAGCGGCCCCACCGTCGTGTTCGTGACGACCAGGATGTCCCGAGCGGGGATGACCTTTTCGAATGCCGCCGTGAGACGCATGGCGCCGGCCCCGATGTAGATGGGGTAGCTGCGGTCACCCAGGTTCACTTCGATACGCTGCACGGAGATCCTCGGTAAGAGCCGACCGGCGGCCGGCAGACCGAAGTATATGCGGCCTCAGGCAGCCGCTTGCGCAGCCTTGAAGGCGGCGAAGATGGCGTCAGCCACGACGTGCACTTTGCGGCCATCGGTGCCGATGGTGAAATGGGCTAGCCCTTCGTACAGCGGCGCGCGGATGGCCATGAGCTCGGTGAGCTTGGTCATCGGGTCCACGTCGTGCAGCAGCGGCCGGGTACGCCCCTGGCGCACCCGTTCGGCCTGCTGTTCGATGGAGGTCTGCAGGTACGCGACGAAGCCGCGCTCGCGCAGCACGACGCGGTTCTCCGGCAGCAGGATGGCGCCGCCCCCGGTCGCCAGAACGATGGGGCATTCGCGCGTGATGTCCTCGAGCACTTCCTTCTCGCGCTGCCGGAACCCGGCCTCGCCTTCGCGCGAAAAGATGTAGGCGATGTCCACGCCGGTGCGCGCCTCGATCTCGGCATCACTGTCGCGGAATGGCGCGCGCAGCAGGCGCGCCAGGTGCTTGCCGACGGCGGTCTTGCCCGAGCCCATCGGCCCGATCAGGAACACATTGGTCTTGGGAGAGGCCAGCATCGGGCGCGGAGCATAGCGGAAAAGAAGCGGCCGCCCTCATCGGAGACGAGAGCGGCCGCGGGAGCTCGACTGTTTGCGGGGCTTACTGCGGATTCACCCCGTAGGTGAGGATCGATTCGAGGCCCGAAGGCGAGGTCACACGAATCGTCAGTATTCCGGTGGTTGCAGAGTTGGTCGCGGTAATGGTCACCGTATGAATGGTGGGTTCGGTCGTGCAAGGCACGTCGAAGCTCGCAGGGCCACTGAGTGACAGGCCCGTTCCCGCGATGCTGAAAGCGATGGTGGTGCCATTCGCCATGGGATTGTCATTCAAGTCCCGCACATCGAACGTGTGCGAAACACTGCCGCCCAAGTTGGCCACAAGTGTCGTTCCCGGTGCCGGCGAGATGTTGGTTGGGCTGCTGCCCGACATGATGATGAGCGTGTTGACCGCAATGCCGGTGGTCACCTGAGTGCTGCAACGGCCGCTGGTGTCCTGGCACAGCACGCCGTTGAAATCGCCATCGGCCGGGTCATACACCGAATTGTTGTTGAAGTCGTAGATTGGCTCGGTCGGATCGCGGAGGCCATCCTCGTTCTCGTCCAGGAAGCGCTCCGGGAGGTCGCTGAAGCTTTCGCCGTTGTCGAAGGCACCATTGCCATTGGTGTCGGTGAAAGATTCTTCGCCGATGGCCGTGGCGAGAACGCTCACGCGCCCCGCGCGCGGATTCGGTCCAGACGGCGGCGCCGGCGGACGAGGATTCGAGCTGGTCCAGTTGACGGTGCACGCGCCCGTGCCACTCGAGGTCTGGCACTGTGACTGGATAGAGCCACCTTCAGTCTGGAAGGTCACGGCCGTGCCATCGGGCACAGGGTTGTTGAAGCGATCGGAGAGACGCACGGTGATCGGCGCCGTCACGCCATCGCGGTTCCAGGCCTCGACGTTGGCGCACTGCGGTGCCAGTGAAAAGCTGTCCTGGTCTGGTATGCCGGTGGTCACCGTGAGCTGGTTCGATTGGGTCGCCAGCACCGGCGTGACACCCTGGACGGTCGCAGTGACGCGGACAGTGGTGGCGACGGTACCGCCCTGGACCACCGTCTGCACACGCCCGTCAGTTCCGCTGACGGCGCTGGTGGGCGATACGGACAGACCGCCGACCGAGGTGTTGAGCGAGAAATTGACCGTCGACCCCTGGCGCGGACCGCCAGCCTGGTCGAGCACACGGAACACCACGGTGGATGTTTCCGGATTGTTGGTGCTGCCCGTGCCGCGCAGCGCCACGTTGGTCGGCGTCGCGGATTCGAAAATGATCGAACCGATCGCACTCGGTGCGACCGTTACAGTGCCCGCGGCGGAAAGTTGTTGGCCGCTGACCGTGGCCGTTGCCGTGATGACATCGTCACCACTGCAGCCGGTTGCCACATAGTTCGCCGTAGCGACGCCCGAAGTCGTCACCACGGGGTTCGTGATCGTCGCGAGCCCCTGAGCCGCGCAGGGCGACGAAAAATTGATGCTGGCGCTGTCGGTGAACAACGTGCCATCGGTTTGTTGCAGGACGACCTGTACCGTGGTGCTGCCGCCAGAGGAGAGATTGGGGCTGGAAATCGCCAGCGTACCGGCCTGGAAATTCGCACCGGTGCCGCTGCCCATGTTCACCGTCGGCCCTGAGCCCGTGCCAGCCGAAACCGTGACATTCACCGTCGCCGTCAGCGATCCGCTGGTCGCGGTCACCGTGATCGTGCGCAGGGTGGGGTCGCCTGCCGTGCTCAGGGTGGCCGTGGCCTGCCCATCCTCATCGGTCAGGCCGCTCTGGCCGCTGATGCCGCCGGAGGAGGCCGAAAAAGTGACCGGCACCTTTGCGACGAGATTGTTGGCAGCATCGCGCGCGAACGCGGTAATCGTCGCGGCGGACGAGCCATCGGAAGGAATGCTCGGCGCGCTGGTCGAAACCGTCAGCTGCGTGGCAGAGCCGGTAACCGTTCCCCCACCCTGATTGCCAGGGTTGAACGGTTCGTCGCTGCCGCAGGCAGCGAGACCTATGAAAAGCATCGACAGCAGAAGATTACGCATTGTGATTCCCTGAAACTGTTTGATTGCCTTCATGCGCTCAGTAGACGTTGACGCCCTCGCGCAGAATCTTCGGGGTCACGAAGATCAGCAGTTCGTCCTTGTTGTTGGTCTTTCCCGTGGTCTTGAAGAGGCGGCCCAGCACCGGAATGTCGCCCAGATAAGGCACCTTCTTCTCCGTTTCACGGCGCTCGGTTTCGAGAATGCCGCCGAGCACGACGGTCTGACCGTCGTTCACCAGCACCTGCGTGGTGATCTCACGGGTATCGATCGATGGAACCTGCTGGCCTGCGCCGCCGACGATGATCTGGCCGACGCTGTCCTTCTTGATGTTGAGATCGAGGATGATGCGGTTGTCCGGCGTCACCTGCGGGGTCACGCGCAACTCGAGTACGGCTTCCTTGAATTGCACCGTGGTGGCGCCGGAGGACGCAGCCTGCTGGTACGGAATTTCCACACCTTGCTGGATGATGGCTTCGCGCTGATTCGCGGTGATCACGCGCGGAGTGGAAATGACTTCGCCGCGACCTTCGGCCTGCGCCGCCGAGATCTCCAGGTCCACGAGGTAGTCCTGGCCCAGTAACGCGAAGGCAATGCTTCCGGCCGGGCTGGAGACCGGGAGATTCACGTTGTAGCGCGGCGAGGCTACGCCGGGGGAATTCGAGAACACGAACGGTACACCGTCATTGGTGTTGTCGTTGTCGTTGATGCGATCGAGGAAATCGCCGAGCGCCGTGTCGTTGGCGAGCGCCGAGCCGCTGGTGTAGCCGAGGCCGCTGCCTTGGCCATAGGTGTTGAAGCCGCTGAAGCCGGCGCGTGCGCCGAGCTCGCGGGTGAAGTCGTCGCTGACGATGACGATGCGGGCTTCGATCTGCACCTGGCGGATCGGGATGTCGAGCGTGCTCACCAGCCGGCGGATGTCGTCCAGACGTTCCGCAGAATCCTGCAGCAGCAGCGTGTTGGTTCGCTCGTCGACCGACACCGAACCGCGCTTGGAGAGCAAGCCGCCGCCCGCCTGCGATTTGATCAGCGCGGCGAGGTCGTTCGCCTTGGCGTAGTTCACCTGCAGGTACTCGGAGCGCAGGGGAGAGAGGTCCTGAACGTCCTGACGCGCAGCCAGTTCCGCCTTCTCGCGCGAAGCCAGTTCTTCTGTCGGCGCGACGATGATGACGTTGTCGTTCTTGCGCTTGTCGAGGCCCTTGGTGCGCAGGACGATGTCCAGGGCCTGGTCCCAGGGTACGTTCTGCAGGCGCAGCGTGACGCTGCCCGACACCGAATCGGAAACCACTATGTTCTGGCCGCTGGCGTCGGCCAGCAGCTGCAACACGGCGCGAGTCTCGATGTCCTGGAAATTCAGGGTCAGGCGTTCACCCGTGTAAACACGCTTGTCTTCGGCCTTGGCCGCGGCCTTGCGGGCCGGCTGCACTTCGACCACGTACTGGTCATCGGACTGGTAGGCGAGGTGCTCGAAGTCACCGGTGGCGGTGATGTTCAGCCGCACGCCGTCACCGACGCGCACCACGTCGAAGCCTGCGACGGGCGTGGCGAAATCCGCGGCGTCATAGCGGCGCGCGAGATTGCTGGGCACCTCGGCGCCGGCGAAGTCGACCACGATCTGGTTGCCGAGCTGGCGCAGGCTAGCCGGCATGTGCGGATCGGCCAGACGCACGATCACGCGGCCCGTGCCACCGGCGCCGCGACGAAAATCGATGCCGCGAATACCGCGGGCGCCAGACGCGGCGACCGAGCGCGATGTCGGGGAGCCCGATGCGCCAGCAGCGGCCGCGGAGGCGGTCGAAGGCGAAGAAGTCGCGCCCAGCAGCACGATGATGTCGTTGCCGGAGACACGCGTCTGATACGGGAGCAGGCGGTCGAGATTCAGCACCAGGCGGGTACGGCCGGCGGCTTCCGCGGCGAGTACCGAGTCCACGCCGCCAGAGCGCACGTCGATGCGGCGGGAAGGCAACGCAAGCGAGGTGTTGGCGAGGTCCAGCGAGATGCGCGCAGGGTTGTCGATGGTGAACGCTACCGGCTCGGAAGGCGGACCGGAGTGATGCAGCGTCAGCTGCAGCTGCTGCCCGGACAGGTTCTGAACGTCGATAGATTCGAGCTTGTTCGCGCCCTGGGCATTCGCCACGGTGCTGGTGAAGCCGGCGACGACGGCCAACCACAGCAGAGTCGAGGCGGTCAGCTGGCGGATGGTGGTGTTATTCATTCGCATCTACTCCCTGGCGTGGAACTTCAATTCAAGGCAAGCGAGGCCGGCCGTTCCATGTAGCCGCCCAACCCGTCAGGAACGATCTCCACGACACTGATCTTCGAAGGCGTGATTTCGGTGACCTTGCCATCGGCCTGGCCCATGTAGTTGCCAGGCAGAACGCGATGCACGAGGCCATCCTTGGTCTTGACCAGACCGTACGTGCGATCGGCGAGGCGCAGTGTCCCGACCATCCGCAACGTGTCCAGTGAAAACTGTTCGAGAAACTCGCGATTGCGGCGCGAGTCGGGACGCAGCGAATCCGCCGAACCGCCACCGGAACCGCCGGGCATGAACGGCGAGCGTATGTCCGCCGACGAGTAGGCGTACGACTCGTACGGTTTGAGTTCGGGAAGCGGTTCGACGCGGCCGCCGGCTTCCTTCTTCGTATTCGCGATGAAAGCCTTGAGTTCGTCGTCCTTGCTGGAGCAGGCCGACAGGCCGACCAAGGCGGCGCACATGGCGCCGATGAACAACCAGCTGTTCTTGCGTTTGGAATGCATAGCCATAACCTGCAGTTGCGCCTCAGGCGCTACCTTTGCCCTTCTTGCCCCTCTTGGTCGTCTTCTTCTCGTCTTCCTTGGCCTTCTCGACCGCGGCGACTTCCGAATCGTCGAGGTAGCGGAAAGTCTTGGCGGTCAGCTCGAGGGTGAGGTTGTCGTACGTATCCTTGTTTTCAGGCTTGATGGTGATGTCGTGCAGCGTGACGATGCGCGGCAGTGCCGCGATGCCACTCACGAATTCACCCATCTGGTGATACGTGCCGGTCAAACGGATCTTGATCGGCAACTCGGCGTAAAAATCTTTGGTGTTCTCGTTGGCCGCCGGCTGGAACAGCTTTTCCTCGAGGCCCGCGCCGACGCCCACCTGCGAAATGTCGATCAACAGGCTCTGCACCTCGGTCTTGCCCGGCAGCTGGCGCAGCAGCGCGCCGAACGAACGCTCGATGTCGGCCAGCTGCTGCTGATAGACCTCGAGGTTCACGGCCTTTGAATGCTTGTTCTTGAACGTGGTGCGCAGCGTCTGTTCTTCGGCGGTGGCCGTGTCGAGCTTCGGCTTCTGATCGCGCCACACGAAGTACCAGAACGACCCGGCGGCCAGCAGCACGAAGCACAGGGCCACGCAGCCCGCGCGTACCGGTAACGGCCAACGACCCGGATCGTTGGGGTCCAGTGACCTGATGTCGTCGAGAATACTCATGACTTCGACCCACCACGCTTGGATTTGGACTTCGACTTGCCGCCGGCCGCGGCATCTTCGTCAGCCGTGCCGGCCTGGCGGGCGAACAGCACGAAGGTCGCGCCGGCAGAGCTGTTCTTCTTGGTCTCGACCACTTCGAGATCGGGATCCTTGAGATAGCTGGAGCTGTCGATGTTGCGCATGAACGCCGATACGCGCGTCGACGACTGCGCGACGCCTTCGAACTTGATGCGGCCATTCGACTGCGTGATGCCGGTCAGGTAGACGCCATCGGGCAGCTGTTTGGCGATTTCATCGAAGATGTGCACGATCTCGGGACGCGATCGCTGCAGCTTTTCGATGACTTCCATGCGCGCGATGAAGCGCGCCTTGTCGGCCTCGAGGCCGTTGATCTTCTCGATCTGCTTGTCGAGCTCGGCGATTTCCTCGTTGAGCCTGTCATTGCGCGCCTGCTGCGCACTGACCATCGAGTCCATCATCAGGTAGCCGACGAATGCGGTCAGGAACGCCGCCACCGCCGCGCCACCGAGCGCAACGAGGAATTTGAGCTTGCGCTCCTTGCGTTCTTCATCGCGCCAGGGAAGTAGGTTTATGCGAGGCATTAGTTGTCGAAGCTCCGCAGTGCGAGACCACACGCCGTGAGCAGTGCCGTGGCGTCACGCGCCACCGCCTGCGCCTTGGCGCGAGACGAGAGTTTCATCTGACCCAGTGGATCGCCCTTCTCGGCCGAGATACCGACGCGGCTCGAGATGACGTCCGCGACGCCGGAAATGTTGGCGCAGCCGCCGCACACCAGGATTTTCTCGGGCTGATCGCGTCCCGAGCCCGAGGCCAGGTAGAACTGCAGCGAACGACTGACCTGCTGGGTCATGTCGTCGATGAAGGGGTCGAGCACTTCGGCCTGGAAATTGCCAGGCAGCCCGCCTTCCTTCTTGGCGCGCCCGGCTTCCTCCATCGAGAGGCCGTAGGTGCGCATGATCTCTTCGGTGAGCTGCTGGCCACCGAAGGCGAAGTCACGGGTATAGATGACCTTGAGGTTGCGCAGCACGCTGAAGGTGGTGCTGCTCGCGCCGAAGTCGACCACGGCGATGGTGCGATCGATGCCGCCATCCGGCATCTGGTGCGTCATGAGCTTGCAGGCGTTCTCGAGCGCAAAGGCTTCGACGTCGACGATCTTGGCGGTGAGACCCGCGGCATTCACCGCGGCCTGGCGCTGCTCCACGTTCTCGGTGCGAGTCGCCACGAGCAGGACGTCGTTGGTCTCGGGATCCTTCTCCGACGGACCCAGCACCTCGAAGTCGTAGGAGACTTCGTCCATCGGAAAGGGAATGTACTGGTCAGCCTGCATCTCGACCTGGGCCTCGAGATCCCGTTCGCGCAGATGGCGCGGCATCTGGATGACCTTGGTGATGGCGGCGTCGCCGGAAATGGCGATGGCCACTTCCTTGGCGCCGGCGCCGGACCGCTTGACGGCACGGCGAATGGCCTCGCCGACCGCTTCCGCGTCGACGATGGCCTTCTCGTTCATGGCGTTCTGAGGGGTGGGTTCCGCCGCGTACGATTCCACGCGATAGGTGCCACCGCTGTTCACGAGCTCGATCAACTTGACCGACGAAGTCGTTATGTCAAGCCCGAGCAACGGACGATACTTGCGCGTTAAGAACAGCACTTTTGCAGTCCTTTCAGAAGGTTAGAGCGAAAATCGCGCGACCAGATTAAAACTCGAGAGACTATATATCAGCGTGAAGTTAAATTGAACGAGACGCTGCTCACGAATCTCACGGATTCCTCGGGATATCCCGGCGGCGTCCGCTTGACCCCAGGGGGTACGGGCTACCAGTCGTTTGGGGGGGCATTGGAACCAGAGGGCAGTTACCCGTATCAACCCAGACTGACCGTCCGGGCCGGCAACCCCGCTGTCGTAGGCCAATGCAGGCCCTTAGACCGGAAGCTTTGCGTCCCCACCTTTCGGTGAGTATGCATATCGACGGCGGTTACTATGCATAGGGCATAACACACGCGCAACCGACGAGACCCGGATTCTGTGAAGCCAAACTACTTTCGATGGATCGCCCAGGTCCTCTTGGGTGTGACGGGAGTCACACTTGCCATTGCCTACGCGTTCATATGCGCGTTCGTCTACCTCGAGCCAACCCTGCCCACCGTCGATGCGATGAAGAACAACGAGTTCGCGGTGCCCTTGCGGGTCTACACCTCGAGCGGCGAACTCATTTCGCAGATCGGCGAGCAGCGGCGCATTCCGGTGAGGTACGAGCAGATTCCGGACGTGGTGAAGAACGCCTTCATCTCGGCCGAGGACGACCAGTTCTTCGAACACCACGGCTTCGACTGGAAGGGCATCGTGCGCGCTCTGTTCGTCAATGTGACGTCGGGCGAGCGCCAGGGCGCGAGCACGATCACCATGCAGGCGGCGCGCAGCGCGTTCTTCACCCAGGAGCAGACGATCCGCCGCAAGCTGCAGGAGATCTTCGTCACCCAGCGGCTGGAGAGCGAGTTCACCAAGAACGAGATTCTGGCGCTGTACCTCAACGTCATCTTCTTCGGTCATCGTTCCTATGGAATCGCCGCGGCAGCGGAGACCTATTTCGGCAAGCAGCTCGACGAGCTGACGCTCGGCGAGGCGGCGATTCTCGCGCGCGTGCCGCAATGGCCGTCGAAATACAATCCGATCAGCGACCCCGAGGGCTCGGCCGGTCGGCGTGCGTACGTGCTGCGGCGCATGCGCGAGCTCGGCAAGATCGACGTGGCCGCCGAACAAGCCGCGTCGCGCGAACTAGTCAGGGCGAGCCTCTCGCATCGCGCGCTCGCCGACGTGGACGCGGCGTACATCGCGGAGATGGTTCGCCAGGACGTGGAAGCACGCTTCGGCGCGAAGGCCATCGAAGCCGGCTACAAGGTGTACACCACCATCGACGGTCGACTGCAGAAGGCCGCGAACGAGGCCTTGCGCACCGGACTGGTCGACTATTCGCAGCGGCATGGCTGGCGCGGCGCGACCAACCACGTGGAGCTGACCGGCAACGAAGGCGATGACGGACTCGAGAAGCTGCTCGATGAATACGGCACGGTGGGCAACCTCAAACCGGCCATCGTGGTGTCGGTGGAGGAGAAGCAGGCTCGCGTCCATATCAAGGGCGAGGGCGCGACCAGCATCGAGTGGCCGGGCATGGCCTGGGCTCGGCGCCGCGGCAACGATCAGACGCTCGGCCCCGCGCCGAAGTCCGCGGGTGAGATCATGGCGCGCGGCGACGTCGTGTACGTGCTGCACGGGAAGCCGGATGCACCGGCCGAACTCGCGCAGATTCCCGAGGCGCAGAGCGCGCTCGTCGCCCTCGATCCGAACAATGGCGCCATCCTTTCGCTGGTCGGCGGTTTCGACTACTTCGAGGGCCAGGGCAAGTTCAATCGAGTGATCCAGGCGCGACGCCAGCCGGGTTCGGGTTTCAAACCTTTCATGTATGCGGCGGCGATGGCGGGAAGTTTCACGCCCGCCTCGATGATCCTCGATGCGCCGATCATCATGGATGACCCGAATCTCGAAGAAGTCTGGCGGCCGGGAAACTCCGGCGGCGGCTTTCGCGGCCCGATGCGTCTGCGCGAGGCTCTGGTGCAGTCACGCAACCTGGTCTCGATTCGCCTGCTCAGGGAACTGGGCATCAAGACAGTGATCGACTACGCGCAGAACTTCGGCTTCTCGAAGGAACAGCTGATGCAGGCGAACAATCTCACGCTGGCGCTGGGCAGTCTGCAGGCCACGCCGCTGCAAGTGGCGCGGGGATTTGCGGTGTTCGCCAACGGCGGCTATCGCGTCGAGCCGTTCTTCATCGATCGCATCGAAGGACCGGGCGGGCAGATCGTGTACACCGCCGAACCCATGACCGTCTGTGCGGAATGCCCGCAACCGATCCGCAAGTTCTCGGACGAAGAGCGCGCGAAGAATCCGGAGGTCAGCGCCACCGTCACGCCGCCGACGCCACTCAGCGTGGGCGCGCGCCGCATTCAGCCGGTGGAACGCGTCATCTCGCCGCAGGTGTGCTTCATCATGAACGACATGATGAAGGACGTGATCACGCGCGGCACCGGCCGGCGGGCGCTCGCGCTCGGCCGCACCGATCTTCGTGGCAAGACCGGCACGACGAATTCGTCGGTCGATACCTGGTTCAACGGCTTCAACGACAGCCTGGTTGCGACCGTCTGGGTCGGTCGTGACGACAACCAGCCGCTCGGTGAGATCGAAGAAGGCGCACTCACCGCGGTGCCGATCTGGGTGAACTACATGCGGGAAGCCCTGCGCGGAGTTCCTCAGACGCGTCAACCGGTGCCCGAGGGCATCGTCGAGATCAAGATCAACGGCCGCACGGGCGGCACGCGCGATGCGGATCTCGACCCGGTGTTCGAGTATTTTCGTACCGACAACCTGCCCACGGAGGAAGGTTACGTCGGAACCCCCGGGGTAGGACCACAGGACATCGATCCATATTCGCCCAATACTCCGCAGGAAAGTTCAGAGCCGATCTTCTGAACGCCGCCCAGAGTCATGAAAAAGTTGCCGCCCCGTGCCGAAAATCTGCGCCGCGCGCTCGCCCAGGAAGCCGCTCGCATCATGGCCGAGCACGGCATCCGCGATTTCCTCACCGCCAAGCGCAAGGCAGCGGAACGCTTCGGCGTGACCGATGGCAACGTGCTGCCGCGGAACACCGAGATCGAGGATGCGCTCGCGGAGTATCAGCGGCTGTTCGGCGGAACGCGCCACGACGAGACGCTGGCCGCACAACGCAATGCCGCGCTCTCGGCGATGCAGCTGCTGTCGGACTTCGAGCCGCGGCTCGTGGGGCCGGTCTTGTCCGGCACCGCCACCGAGCACAACGACATCCAGCTGCACTTGTTCGCGGAGAGCCCCGAATCCATCGCCTTTCGCCTCATGGACCTGGGCATCGATCACGAGGTGGTCGAGCGACGCGTACGCTATGGCAGCGACCGGGTCGTGGCATATCCCGGCGTGCATTTCGAATATGACGACCAGGTGATCGACGCCACGGTATTCCCGGTGGACGGCATTCGCCAGGCTCCGGTGAGCCCGGTGGATGGCAAGCCCATGCGCCGCATCGATGCGGAAGAGCTGGAAGTGCTGCTGGACGCGGAAGAGCCCACCCGCGCGCAGTGACGATCTTCAGTGCGGCCCGTCCCATCGGCGCCGATGGCGGTCGCCATTCGCGGCCTCAGCTGCGCGCTGCGATTGGCCGTGCTTCGATTGACCGTGCTTCGATTGGCTGATAGTCGCGCTGCGTCGGCCCCGTGTACAACTGCCGCGGCCTGCCAATGCGCATGGCCGGATCGGAAATCATTTCCTGCCAATGCGCCACCCAGCCCACGGTACGCGCGATCGCGAACATCACCGTGAACATGGAACGCGGGATGCCCAGCGCCGAGTAGATGATGCCCGAGTAGAAGTCCACGTTCGGGTAGAGCTTGCGCGCGACGAAGTACTCGTCCTTGAGCGCCGCTTCCTCGAGGCGCTGCGCGAGCTCGAGCAGCGGATTGTCCGGCTTGCCGAGCTTCTTCAGCACCTTGTGGCACATGTCGCGAATGATCTTGGCGCGCGGATCGAAGTTCTTGTACACGCGGTGCCCGAAGCCCATGAGGCGGAAGTGGCTGGACTTGTCCTTCGCCATCGCCAGGTATTTCGGAATTTGATCGGCGGTGCCGATCTCCTCGAGCATCTGCAGTACGGCTTCATTGGCGCCGCCGTGCGCCGGACCCCACAGGGCCGAGACACCGGCGGAAATGGCCGCGTATGGATTCGCACCAGTGGAGCCGGCCAGCCGCACCGTGGACGTGCTCGCGTTCTGCTCGTGGTCGGCGTGCAGGATGAACAGCAGGTCGAGTGCCTCGGCGGCGACCGGGTCGACGTGGTATTCCTCGCAGGGCACCGCGAAGAACATGTGCAGCATGTTTGCGCAGTAGCCAAGGTCGTTGCGCGGATAGACGAAGGGCTGCCCCAGCGAATGCTTGTACGCCGCCGCGGCGATGGTCGGAATCTTGGCGACGATGCGATGCGCGAAGATCTCGCGGTGCCGCGGATTATGGATGTCCATCGAGTCGTGATAGAACGCCGACATCGACGCCACCACCGCGGACACCATGGCCATGGGATGCGCGTTGTGATGAAAGCCGCCGTAGAAACGCAACAGCGACTCGTTGATCATCGTGTGGTTGCGGATGCTCTTCTCGAAGGCATCGAGCTCCGCCCGGGCCGGCAGATTGCCGTGCAGCAGTAGATAGCAGACCTCGATGAACGAGCTCTTGGCGGCCAACTGCTCGATTGGATAGCCGCGATGCATCAGCACGCCGGCGTCACCATCGATGTAAGTGATCTTGCTCTCGACCGCGGCGGTTGCACCATAACCGGGATCGAAGGTGAAGGCGCCGAACTCCTTGGCGAGCGGCGCGATATCGACGCAGTCGGGGCCAATGGTGCCGGAACGGACGGGAAGCGCGGCTTTCTTGCCGCTGGCGGGATCAACGAGTTCGAGTTTCTTGTCAGACATGTGCAAAAGGCTCAGAGCAAAGCCCTGGGAGCCTTACACGGTCCGCGAGCGGAATCAAGGTAACGAAGCCGCGCGATCGACAAATGCGCGACGCTGTGAGCGCTCACTCGACGATCTTGAACAGCGTTCCTGGCGCAGGCTTTTTGTTCGGATACATCGCGTTGATCAGTTCGAGAGTTTCCTTCTTGAACTTCTCTTCGGGCATGTCGGGAGCGTAGGCGTCGAGATCCGTCTGCGGCGTCGCCTTCACCACTTTGATGCGATAGGGCTCCGTGAGCGGAAATTCCGCGGGCCGCAGTCCGCGCAAGGTCAGCACTGTCGACTTGATGAGCCCATCCACTTCGGGCACGCCGTTCATCGCCGAACGGCTCGCACCCGCGAAAATGTACGCGCTCTGGCCGCGATACATCACCGCCCAGCGCACCGGGCCCAGCCCGTTGTCGATCGGCGAGCCGCTGCGTGTCACCGCCGTGTAGCCCTCCATGTCATCGGAGCCGGCGAGTGGTTCGCCCTTGAACACGGACTGGCCCTTCAGCTTGGTCAGCAGGAATTCGCGCGGTGCCTGCTTGTCGGGCTTCGCGTCGATGGTCACCTGCATCACAGCGTCCTTCTTCGGTGTGAACGCCAGCAGCCGGTCGCGCAGATTCTCGATGGTCCAGCCACGGGGAAAGGCCATCGTGATGCCCATGTCGGCATGATAGAAGCGGTTGTCGCGCACGATGCCTTGCGCCTTGCTCGATCCGTAGGCGATGCCGTTGATGGTGGTGAGGTACTCGTCGTGCCGGTCGATCCAGCCACCTTCGGGCGCGTCCTTGATGTTCGCCGCGCCCTTGGCGGCTTGCACCTCGCGTTCATCCGGGCTCGGGTGGCTGGAGAACACGCCGTGATACAGGCGCGGCTCGCGACCCTCCGCGGCGGCGCGCTGGCGTTCGAACTTCTCGCCCGCCTGGAACATCTTGAACACGCTGCCGATGGACTCCGGGTTGTAGCCGGCCTTGACCATGTACTTGAGGCCCAGACGGTCGGCTTCCATCTCGTTCTCGCGCCCATAGCCCATCATCCAGGCCTGGCCGCCGATGTTCGCCAGCTGACCGATGGCATTGGAACCGGTGAGGATGGCTGCGGCCATGGCGCCGAGTGAGGCGGCCATGCCCCGCGCTTGCCGGCGCGCGGGGTGGCGCGCCGTGACGTGGCCGATCTCGTGTCCCAGAACACCGGCGAGCTCGGCCTCGGAATTCAGATTCACGAGCAGGCCGCGGTTCACATAGACGTTGCAGCAGCCGGTCGTGAACGCGTTGATGGCTTCGTCGTCGACCACGAAGAAGCGGAATTCCTCGTTCGGCAGGTCGCTCGATTGAGCGAGTCGCTGGCCGACGATATTGACGTACTCCTGCAGGGCTTGGTCGTCGTAGATACCCAGCGCCTTGACGATCTCCTGGTGGTTCTTCTGGACGGTCTTCTTTTCGCCTTCCCAACCACCGACACCGACACTCTTGCCGCCCGTGGCCGGATTACTGACGCAGCCCGCGGCGAAGGTGCAGGCGGCAGCGAGTACCAAGGTGATCAGCTGGCGCTTCATTTCAGGGATCTCCGCAGGCGTGCCGAGCGCGTATTTAACTACGACCTTGCGCGGCCACAACAAGTTTCGGCGCGTCGTTCCGGGGCCCCGACGAGCCGGTTTCGGGCCAACAAAAAGGGCGCCCCCGATCGATCAGGGGCGCCCCGGTGTGTGGCGTCGAAGCGCTGGAAGGTTCGTCAGCGCGGCGCAGCGGCGGCGTACTTCTTGCGGAACTTGTCGACGCGGCCCGCGGTATCGACGATCTTCTGCTTGCCCGTATAGAAGGGGTGGCAGTTCGCGCAGACTTCGACCTGCAGGTCATGGCCCAGAGTCGACCGCGTCTTGAAGGCGTTGCCGCAGGTGCAGCTCACGTTGATTTCTTTGTAATCAGGATGCGTGTCGGCTTTCATGGGTTTCTCTCTACCGGGCGGATTTTGCCGGCCGGGGTTCAGAAAAAAAGGGCGCGCAGTCTAGCGGGCCGTTTATGGGTTCACAAGCGCAAATCCCAAGTGGCCGTTATCCACAGAAAGTGTGGATAACTCTGTGGGCAGACCTCGTCCCCGGCGCGAAAAACGCTTTGATCCGCGCAAATCCGTTAGCTTGGTCAAATAATGACCACGGCGCTAAATTGAACGATATCAAGGGCTTGAGAGCTGTTTATTCTGCAACAGAATTGAAACCTGCCGTAATGCCCTTGTTTACGCGTCCACGAAGGGGCGTCTGTGTATAAAACCGCGCCGCGATGGCGCGGATTCGTCACGGCACCGCGGCGGACGTCGCGGGGGGTAGCAACCCCACCAGTATCTCGTTGAGAAAATTGAGGCCCCGGGTCGTGGCCCGCCACCGCCCGGCGCCATGTTCCACCAGCCCGCGGACCCTCGCCGGAGCCAGCGATTCGGCGAGCGATGCCATGGCAAGGCCGGTCCTCTCCTCGAACAGCGATTCTTCGAAGCCGTCGACCAAGCGCAGCGCATTCATCGCGAATTCGAACGGCAGTTCGGCAACCCCCACCACCCGCTCGGTCATCGCCCCGGCACCGGCGCTCAGATATCGCCGCGGCTCGCGCCACTGCTGGGTACGCACGACGCGTTGCGCAGCCGCGTCCGAGATCTTGCCGTGGGCGCCGGCGCCAATGCCGAGGTAGTCGCCGAAACCCCAGTAATTGAGGTTGTGGGCGCAACGGCTGCCAGGGCGCGCATAGCCGGACACCTCGTATTGCTCGAAGCCCGCGGCGGCGAGCGCGCGCAAAGAACCGTCGAGCATGGCCTCGACCACTTCGTCGGCCGGCTGCACCGGGGGCGCCGCCGCAAACAGTGTCCCGGGTTCGATGGTGAGGTGGTATTGCGACAGATGCGCCGGATGCAACGCCAGCGCGGCCCGCAGATCCGCCAACGCATCGTCTGCCGTTTGCCCCGGCAGTGCGTACATGAGATCCAGATTGAAGTTCGACAGTCCCGCGGCGTGCAGCTCTTCGGCAGCCCGCCGGGTCTCATCGGCCGTATGGATCCGACCCAGCGTCTGGAGCTGGCGGGAATCGAAGCTCTGGGCACCCAACGACACCCGGGTGATTCCCGCCGCCCGGTATTCGGCGAAGCGGCCGCGCTCGATGGTTCCCGGATTCGCTTCGAGTGTGATCTCGATGCCCGGCGCGAATCCCAAGGTGCTTCTTGCGTGCTCGATGAGCCCAGCGATGGCGGTGGGCGAGAAGAGACTGGGCGTACCCCCGCCCAGAAAGATGCTGATCAGGTGCCGACCGGCAACCGAGGACGCCTGGGCATCGAGATCGCGCTGGAGAGCCTCGATGTATCGCTGCTCGGGCAACTCATCGCGCAACGTGTAGGAATTGAAATCGCAGTACGGGCACTTCTGCACGCACCAGGGAAAGTGCGCGTACAAGGCCAGCGGGGGCATCTTCATCATTGCCGGTGGAGCACGGCCGCCGGGCGCGGAAACTTCGCGAGAAACTCGTTCAGCGCTTGGGCCCGATGGCTCACGCGGTTCTTCTCCGGTGGCGACATCTCGGCGGCGGTACGCGTGTCGCCCGCGGGCACGAAGGACGGGTCGTAACCGAATCCGCCACTGCCGCGCTTGCCGTCGATGATACGGCCTTCCCAGCTGCCTTCACCGATCAGTGGCGAGGGATCATCGGCGTTCGCCACGTAGACGATCACGCAGCGATAGCGGGCGCCGCGCAGCGGCGGCGCCATGCCCGCAAGTGCCGCCAGGAGCTTGTCCAGGTTCTCCGCGTCGCTCGCGTTGTCACCGGCGTAGCGCGCCGAATGAACGCCCGGACCGCCCGAAAGCGCGTCCACCTCGATGCCCGAGTCGTCGGCAATGGCCGGCAAGCCGGAAAGCCGCGCGGCATTGCGCGCCTTGAGCAACGCGTTCTCGAGGAAGGTGTGGCCGGTCTCCGGCGGCGGTGCGATGCCGAATTCGGACTGTCGCTGCAGAACGAAGCCTCGTCCCGCGAGCAGCTCGGAGAATTCGCGCAGCTTGCCGGCATTGGAGCTGGCGAGCACCACGCGTGTCGGCGACGAGCTCATTCGGCCCCGCCTCAGCCGGCGCGGACCTCGAGCTGCAGCTCGAACAGCCGCGCGATGCCGGATGCCGCGAGATTGAGCAGCGCATCGAGCTCGTGGCGGCGGAAGGCATGTCCCTCGGCCGTTCCCTGCACCTCGATGAACCCGCCACCGTTGTTCATGACCACGTTCATGTCGGTTTCCGCGCAGGAATCTTCGGCGTAATCGAGATCGAGGACCGGTATGCCACCGCAGATGCCGACGGACACCGCGGCCACCTGGCCGTGCAACGGCGACGAGGAAATGAGACGCCTGCCAAGCAGCTTGTCGCAGGCGTCGGCCAGCGCCACATAACTGCCCGTGATGGCTGCCGTGCGGGTCCCGCCATCGGCCTGCAGCACGTCACAATCGAGCGTGACGGTGCGCTCGCCCAGGGCGGCGAGATTGGTCACCGCCCGCAGTGAGCGGCCGATCAATCGCTGGATCTCCTGCGTGCGGCCGGTCTGCTTGCCCTTCGCGGCCTCACGCGCGGTACGCGTGTGGGTGGCCCGCGGCAGCATGCCGTATTCGGCCGTCACCCAACCCTGGTTCTTGCCGCGCAGGAACCCCGGCACTGTTTCCTCGACGCTGGCGGTGCACAGCACGCGCGTGTTGCCGAACTCCACGAGCACCGAGCCTTCGGCGTGACGCGTGTAGTCGCGAACGAAACGAATCGCGCGCAGCTCGTCGGCGGCGCGGCCGCTGGGACGAGCGCTCATCAGGCGTTACCGATCCAGCGGATCACGGCGGCAGTGGTGTTGTCGCTGCCCGCGCCAACCGTGGCTATGGACTTCTCCGCGAGCCGCACCAGTTCCTCGCGCAGCGAGGCCCGTGACGGCGCGAAGGCGGCGCCGATGTCGTCATCGTCAAGGCCGCCCCACAGCCCGTCGGAGCACACCAGCAGGACGTCGTTGGCCTCCAGCGGCACGCGCAACGAGACGGTCATCTCCGGCAGAAAGGGTTCGCCGCCGAGGCAGCATTCGACGAAGTTGCGCATCGGGTGGGTGAGCGCCTGGTCCTGGGTGATGACGCCTTCGCGCAGCAGGAATTCCACGTGGCTGTGGTCGCGCGTGCGCTTCAGCACCTTCCCGCGCCGCAGGAGGTACACCCGGCTGTCACCGATATGCGCCCAGTAGGCGCTGCCGTTCTGCACCAGGCACACCGCACAGGTGGCGCGCGGCCGCGCCTCCAGCGGCAGGTTGGTGCCCAGCTTGACCACCTCTTCGTGTGCCCGTCCGAGGGTCAGATGCAGAAAGCCGAGCGGATCGAGAATGGGTTGCGGCGTGTGCCAAAACGCCTCGACCAGCACCTTGATCGCGGTCTCGGCGGCCTTGGCGCCATCGGAATGTCCGCCCATGCCGTCGATGACCACGAGCAGCGCCGAGTGCTCCGAAACCGCGACGGACACTCGATCCTGGTTGTCGGTTCGGCAACCGAGCAGGCTGACTTCGGCGTATTCGATGCGCAAGGGCTGCGGAAAGCTCTGATAAACTGGCGCGCAGTTTACTGCACCCCGCCGCCCTTAATCCGAGAAGTTCAGTTCCCATGATCGCCAGCATGACGGGTTTCGCACGACGCGAGCAGGCTGGCAGCTGGGGCACGCTCATCTGCGAGGTGCGCAGCGTGAACCACCGGTATCTCGAGCCCGGGTTCCGCCTGCCGGAAGATCTTCGTCCACTCGAGTCCGACCTGAGACAGATCCTCTCGAAGCACCTGAAGCGCGGCAAGGTCGACTGCACGGTGCACCTGCGCGGCGCCCAGGCTACCGAGCGCGAATTGCGCGTGGACGCGGCAGCTCTGGCGCGCGTCGCCGGCGCGTTGAAACAGGTGACCGCGTCCGTGCCTGGCACCACGATCGATGCCGTCGAGGTGCTGCGCTGGCCCGGTGTCATCGAGTCGGCCAATGCGGACTCCGAGGCTTTGCTGGCCGCGGGACGCGCGCTCTTCCAGCAGACACTGGACGATCTGGGCGCCATGCGCCTGCGCGAGGGCAAGCGTCTCGGCGAGCTCATCGAGCAGCGCTGTGAGAACCTGAACGCGCTGGTCGCCCAGGTGCGAGCGCGGCTCCCTGAGATCCAGGCGCGCGTGAGGACGCGCCTTCACGAGCGCGTTGCCGAGCTGAGCACGGCCGTCGACCGCGACCGCATCGAGCAGGAAATCGTCCTGCAGCTGCAGCGCATCGACGTTGCCGAGGAACTGGACCGCCTGGGCGGCCATATCGAGGAAACGCGGCGCGTCATGGGCGGCAGCGAGGCCGCCGGCCGGCGCCTCGATTTCCTCATGCAGGAGCTCAACCGCGAGGCGAATACCCTGGCCTCGAAATCCCAGGACCTGGACACCACGCGCCTCACGGTCGACATGAAGGTGTTGATCGAGCAGATGCGCGAGCAGGTGCAGAACGTCGAATAGCGTCCCGCCGGCCGGAAGCATCTGTCACATGGCGACGGCGGCCCGCACGATTAGTTAGTCACGATCGCGATGCCGGGCGGATCCACGGATCCGGCCGATCGTCCGCGCCCTCATGAGTGAGCATGCATTGAATCTTCCGTGACCGCCGACGGTCACGCCCGCAACGGCTACAATCCAAACATGCAGACGGCGGATACCCCGCGACGCGGTTCGCTCTACGTCATTGCCGCACCCTCGGGTGCCGGAAAGACCAGCCTGGTCAAGGCGGTTCTCGATCGCGCCCCGGATCTGCGGGTGTCGATCTCGCACACCACGCGCAAGGCCCGGCCTCAGGAGCGCGACGGCGAGCACTACCACTTCGTCACCCTCGATGAATTCAACCGGCTCGCCGCCGCGGGTGAATTCCTCGAGCACGCCCAGGTGTTCGACAACCACTACGGGACCGGCAAGACGGGCGTCGAAGCCCTGCGCAATGCCGGGCACGACGTGATCCTGGAAATCGATTGGCAGGGCGCGCGACAGATACGCCAGGTCATTCCCGACTGTCAGAGCATTTTCATTCTGCCTCCCTCGCGTAGATCGCTGGAGGAACGTCTCCGCAACCGCAAGACCGACAGCGAGGAAGTGATCCAGCGGAGATTGCGGGACTCCATCACCGATATGTCGCATTACTCGGAGTTCGACCGGGTCATCGTCAACGACGACTTCGAAACCACGGTCGAGCAGCTGCTCGGCCTGATCCGGGGTGGCGAAGGCTTCGAGGCCGACCGTCCGGAGTTGAAGCCCCTGGTAGCCGATCTGCTCGCCTAGAGCCGATTTGCGCATGGCGCCCGGCCCGTGGCGAAAAACCGACCGGGCCAGCGCCAAATCCCGGCAAATCCAAGCATTTTTCCAGTAGACTCCTCGTCCCCAGATTGCCTGTTCCGTCGAGAGACTCATGGCCCGTGTAACCGTCGAAGACTGCCTGCCCAACGTCGAAAACATTTTCCAGCTGGTGCTGCTGGCTGCCACGCGCGCGCGTCGGCTGGCCAATGGCGCCGAGCCCACGGTACCGTGGGAAAACGACAAGCCCACCGTGGTGGCGCTGCGTGAGATCGCCGAAGGCAACATCACGCCGGAAATGCTGCGAGAGCCCGAGCCGCCGCCGCCGGAAGCCCCGCTTCCCGACGCCGACAACCAGTCCCTGTTCCGCGCGCCGCAATTCGGCCTGCAAGGCGATCGTGGCGAGCAGGAATAACACCACCGCCTGATTCTTCCCACAGGAGCGCTCGCGCGCCATGGACCTAGCGTCGCCGCTCCTTCAGCTCCTGCCCGGTGCCCGGCGATTGCCGGGCCTGCGCGAGCTCGTCAACAGCCTCGAAGCCTACCTGCCGCCGGAGCAGGTGCAGCGCATCCGTGCCGCCGCGGAGTTCGGTGCCGAGGCACACGAGGGGCAGAAGCGGCTCTCGGGCGAACCGTACATCGCGCATCCGCTGGCGGCCGCGCAGATCCTCGCCGACCTGCACCTCGATCCCGACACGATCATCGCGGCCATCCTGCATGACGTGATCGAGGACACCCCGATCTCCAAGGACGAACTCGCCGGGAAATTCGGCGCGCCCGTGGCCGAGATCGTCGACGGCGTCACCAAGCTCGATCAGATCCAATTCAAGTCGCGCGCCGAGGCGCAGGCCGAGTCCTTCCGCAAGATGGTGCTCGCCATGGTGCGCGACCTGCGCGTGATCCTGGTGAAGCTCGCCGACCGCACTCACAACATGCGTACGCTGGACGCAATGGCGCCGGCGCGCCGGCGTGCGATCGCGCGCGAGACTCTCGACATCTACGCGCCCATCGCCGGGCGGCTCGGCCTCTACAACATGAAGCTGGAGCTCGAAGATCTCGGCTTCAAGGCGGCGTTTCCGCACCGCTACCGCGTGCTCGAGCGCGCGTTGAAGAAGGCGCGCGGCAACCAGAAGCAGTTCCTGAACAAGATCGCCGAGACACTGCGCGTGGCGCTCGTGAAAGCCGATCTCAAGGGCGACGTATCCACCCGCGAGAAGCATTTGTACAGCATCTATTCGAAGATGTTGCGCAAGGCCGCTCCGCTCTCCGAGATCGTCGACGTCTTCGGCCTGCGCATCGTGGTCGACAAGGCGGATTCCTGCTACCGCGCGCTCGGCGTGGTTCACGGCGCATACAAGCCCATGCCGGGCCGCTTCAAGGACTACATCGCGATTCCGCGCGTGAACGGCTACCAGTCGCTGCACACCACGCTGTTCGGTCCGAATGGCATACCGATCGAAGTCCAGATCCGCACCGAGGACATGCATCGCGTGGCCGAGGCCGGCATCGCCGCGCATTGGAAGTACAAGGTCAACGAATTCGAGACCGGCCAGGATGAACGGGCGCGCGAATGGCTGGCCAATCTCATCGACATGCAGGAAGGCGGCAGCTCGGAAGACTTCCTCGAGAGCGTCAAGGTCGACCTGTTCCCCGACAAGGTCTACGTGTTCACGCCCAAGGGCGAGATCCTGCGCTTGCCGCGCGGCGCCACGGTGGTGGACTTCGCGTACGCCGTGCACACCGACGTGGGCAACCGCTGCGTGGCCGCCAAGGTGGACCGGCGGTTGACGCCACTGCGTACGCCGCTGCGCAATGGCCAGACGGTGGAGATCATCACCGCCAAGGGCGCCATGCCGAACCCTTCCTGGGTCAATTTCGTCGTGACCGCCAAGGCGCGCGCCGCCGTGCGGCACTATCTCAAGAGCCTCAGGCGCCAGGAGGCCATTGAGCTCGGTGCCCGGCTCATCAATCAGGCACTCGGCGATTTCCGCATGTCACTGGACGAGGTGGCCTCTGACACGCTCAATGCCGCGGTGGTCGAGCTCGGCATGCACGACGTCGACGAGCTCTATGAGAAGGTCGGTCTCGGCGAGCGCCTGGCACCGCTGGTGGCCCGGCGCCTGTTGCCGAGCAAGTCCAACGACGAGAATTTCTCCGGCGCACCTGCGCCGCTGGCCATCGCCGGCACCGAAGGCCTGCTGGTCTCTTATGCGCGTTGCTGCTTCCCGATTCCCGATGACCCGATCTTCGCGTACCTCTCGGCGGGCCGCGGCGTCGTGGTTCACCGCGAGAATTGCGTGAACGTCGAGGACTACCGCAAGCATCCCGAGAACTGGCTGCCCGTGTCGTGGCAAGCCACTTCCGACAGGCTGTTCAGCTCCGAGATCCGGGTGGACGTCGCCAACAAGATGGGTGTGCTGGCGGCAGTGGCGGCCGCGATCTCTTCCGGTGACACGAACATCGAACGCGTGGCCGTCGAGGAAAAGGATGCCGACTCCTCTTCGCTGGTGTTCGAGCTGCGGGTACGCAACCGCGAGCATCTCGCGCGCGTGGTCAAAACCATCCGGCGCATGCCCGAAGTGCTCAAGGTGACGCGTACAATCGCCAGCCACGGCCGCAGTACGGCGCGCGACTGACGCGCGCCCCGCCATCCGGAACATCCAGACAGCCAAGGAGTGAACATGCCCCCTCGCCAGGCCATCCACACGGATCAGGCTCCCAAGGCCATTGGCCCGTATTCCCAGGCCATCCGTGTCGGCGACACGGTTTACATGGCTGGCCAGATCCCGCTCGACCCGGTCACCATGCAGATGGTGGAAGGCGATTTCGAGCAGGAAGCCCTGCGCGTGTTCGAGAACATCAAGGCGGTGATCGCCGCATCCGGAGCCACGTTTGCCAACGTGGTGAAGGTCACCATCTTCCTCACCGACTTCGCCAATTTCGCCAAGGTGAACGAACTCATGGCGAAATACTTCAGCGAACCCTATCCCGCACGCTCGACCGTGGCGGTGGCGGCGCTGCCGCGCAATGCCCGCGTCGAGATCGAGTGCACCCTGCACCTCGGGTGATCTCAGGGTGGCAAGGCAGCCACAGACCGTCACGGCAGTATCCATCGAGCAGCGGCCGGTCGCCGAGCTGCGCGGCGTCGGGCCCGCGCTCGCGGAGAAGCTCGCGAGACTCGGCGTCACGCAGGTGCAGGATCTGCTGTTCGTGCTGCCCTCGCGCTACGAGGACCGCACCCGGATCAGCGCCATCGGCGAGCTGCGCGCCGGCTCGCGCGCCGTCGTCGAGGGCGAGATCCAGCTGACGGAAGTCACCTATCGCCGGCGGCGCCAGCTGCTCTGCCGCATCAGCGACGGCACGGGCTCGCTGACACTGCGCTTCTTCTATTTCTCCGGCGCCCAGCAAGCCAATCTCGCGCGCGGCACCCGCCTGCGCTGCTTCGGCGAGGTGCGCCGCGGCCCCGTGGGGCTGGAAATCGTGCATCCGGAGTACCGGCGCGTGGGCCAGGAGCCCGCGCAGCTCGAGGAAGTCCTGACACCTATCTACCCGAGCACCGAGGGTGTGCCGCAGGCCAGGCTGCGCTTTCTGATCGAGACGTCGCTCAAGGAGGCCGAGCGCAGCGGCGTGCGCGACTGGATTCCGCCCGCCATGCTCGCGGACCTGAAATTGCCGTCGCTGGTGGACGCGCTCACGATGATGCACC
>CAMLGF010000053.1 GCA_946479515.1 uncultured Pseudomonadota bacterium
TCGACACCAATGAAGAGGTGTTGCGCGACCTGCAGGATCGCCTCGACATCCGCACCATCGCCGGCAACGCCGCCTATCCTTCCGTGCTCGAGGCCGCGGGCGCCGCTGCCGCCGACATCGTGGTCGCGCTCACTTCCAGCGATGAAGTGAACATGATGGCCTGCGAGATCGCGTACACGCTGTATCGCACGCGCACTAAGATCGCACGCATCCGCTCCGCCGAATACACCCGCCACCCCAAGCTGTTCTCCGATGAAGCCTTGTCGGTGGATGTGTGGATCAGCCCCGAGCAGCTGGTCACCGAGTACATCGCGCAGCTGATCAAGTTTCCGGGCGCCCTGCAGGTGCTGGATTTCGCCGATGGCCGGGTGCGCCTCGTGGGCATTCGCGCACGCAGAGGCGGCCTGCTGGTATCGCAGAAGCTCAAAGCGCTGAAGGAACACCACCCCAACACCGACGCGCGCGTCGTGGCCATCTACCGCCAGGGCCGCAGCGTCATTCCCGAAGGCGAGACCGTCATCGAGGAGGGCGACGAGGTGTTCTTTCTCGCGGCGCGCGACGACATCCGCAGATTCATGAGCGAGATCCGCAAGGAAGAGGCGCCGGCGAAGCGCGTGGTGATCGCCGGTGGCGGCAACATCGGTCTCGCCCTCGCGCGTCGGCTGGAGAACGAAAACCAGGTGAAGCTGATCGAGCGCGATCCGCGCCGCGCGCGCCGCATTTCGGAGCTGCTGCTCAACACCATTGTGCTCAACGGCGACGCCGCCGACGAGGAGCTGCTGATCGAGGAGAACATCGACAGTTGCGACGTGTTCTGCGCGCTGACGAATTCCGAAGAGGCCAACATCCTCTCGGCCATGCTGGCCAAGCGGCTGGGCGCGCGCAAGGTCATGGCACTCATCAACAAGCCCTCTTACGCGGACCTCATGGAGAGCGGCAACATCGACATCGCGATCTCGCCGCAGACCATTACCATCGGTTCATTGCTCGCGCACGTCCGCCGCGGCGACGTGGTACGCGTGCACAGCCTGCGGCGCGGCGCCGCGGAAGCCCTCGAGGCCGTCGTGCATGGCACGGACAAGACGTCGCGGGTGGTCGGCCGCAAGGTTGGTGACATTCCGTTGCCGGAGGGCGCCATCATCGGTGCCGTGGTTCGCGGCGACCAGGTGTCCATCGCTCACCATGACACGATGATCCACAATGACGATCACGTGATCGTGTTCCTCTCCGATCGCCGCCACGTCGAGCAGGTCGAGCGGTTGTTTTCGGCGCCGGGCAGCCGCTAGGCGCAGTCCCCATGCTAGCCGTCGCCCACCTGCTCGGGCTCATGATGGCCTTCTTCGGCCTCATCTATCTATTGCCGATCGGCTGGTCGCTGGCGGTCGGGGACGGCGCGGTCATCGATTTCGTGATCGCCGGCGGCATCGATGCCGTGGCGGGACTGCTGATTGCCTGGGGCACGCGGCGCTTCCGGCGCGAGCTCAAACCGCGCGACGGCTTCCTGCTCGTCACCTCGTCGTGGGTGCTGATGTCAGCGTCCGCGGCCATCCCGCTGATGCTGGCGCTGCCCGAACTGTCGTTCACCGACGCATATTTCGAGGCGATGTCGGGGCTGACCACCACGGGCTCCACCGTCCTCAGCCACCTCGATGATCTGCCCCAGTCCATCAATCTCTGGCGGCACCTGCTGCATTGGCTGGGCGGCATCGGCATCATCGTGCTGGTGGTCGCCGTGCTGCCGTTGCTGGGCGTCGGCGGCATGCAGCTCTACAAGGCGGAAACTCCGGGACCGGTGAAGGATGAGAAGCTGACGCCGCGCATCACCGAGACCGCCAAGGCGCTGTGGTTCACCTATCTTGCGATCACGACCGTCGGCGTCGTGGCTTTGCGCATCGCCGGCATGAGCTGGTTCGACGCCATCTGCCACTGCATGTCGGCGATCGCGCTCGGTGGGTTCTCCACGCACGACGTGAGCGTCGGCTATTTCGAGTCTTTCAGCGTCGAGCTCGTGCTCATGGTCATCATGGTGGTGGCGGCACTGAACTTCTCGCGCCACTTCCTGGCGTTCCGCAACCTTTCGTTGAAGCCGTACAAGACGGATTCGGAAGCCAAAGCGGTGTTGATCCTGCTCGGCAGCTCGGTGGTGCTCGTCGCGGTACTGCTCTCGCTGGACGGTACCTATGCGGGCACGGGGCAGTCGATCCGGCATTCCATTTTCAACGTGGTGTCCATCGCCACCACCACCGGCTTCGTGACCGAGGACTACGAGAAGTGGCCGGCCTTCCTGCCGATCTGGCTGCTGTTCCTGAGCTGCATCACCTGCAGCACCGGGTCGACCGGCGGCGGCATCAAGATGTTTCGCACCCTGCTGCTCATCCGCCAGGCGCGTCGCGAGCTCAAGCTGCTGGTGCATCCGAACGCGGTGATTCCGATCCGCATCGGCGGGCAGTCCATTCCCGAGCGCGTGGTGTATTCGGTGCTGGCATTCATTTTCCTGTACTTCGGCACCATCCTGGTCCTGACGTTCGCCATGCTGGCGACCGGCCTCGATCTCGTGTCGTCGTTCTCCGCGGTCATCTCGTCGGTCAACAACATGGGGCCGGGCCTGGGTGCGGTGGGTCCCTCCACCAACTTCTCCGGGCTGACCGACGCACAGACGTGGATCTCCACCACGGCGATGCTCGTCGGCCGCCTGGAAATCTTCACCGTGCTGGTGCTCTTCACGCCCGGATTCTGGCGCAAGTAGTCCTGCCGCCGCCGGCCGCGGCTGCCGGCGATCGCCTTCTAGCCGTGGATGTAGGTCTCGAGGTCGGCAATGGTGCGTTCCTGCTCCTCGATGACGGCGCGCACCAGGTCACCGATGCTGAGCACGCCCACGACCCGGTCGCCGCTGAGCACGGGCAAGTGCCGGATGCGACGATCCGTCATCAGGCGCATGCAATCGTGCGCATCCTGCCGCGGGTTCACGGTGATGACCTTGGAGGTCATGATGGATTCCACCGGCGTCTCGGTGGAAGAGCGGCCGAGCAGCACCACCTTGCGCGCGTAGTCGCGCTCGGAAACGATTCCCACCAGCTTGTCACCCGACATCACCAGCAGCGCGCCGATGTGGTGCTCGGCCATCCTGCGAATGGCGGCTAGCACCGGTTCTTCCGGCGCGATGGAATGGATGCCCTTGGGCTTCTGATCTAGCAACTGTTGCACGGAAAGCATGACACCTCCGGCGGCCCTTCCATGGCCGTCTAGCTACAGGGACTACGACGACATCAGGCCGGCACCACCGTCAGCACCGCACCATTGACACCCGTGACGCGGACGCGTGCGCCGGCCGGCAGTTCAGGTCCGGTGACTTTCCACACGCCGTCGCCGATCCTGGCCTTGCCCGACCCTTGTTCGATGGGCTCGACCAGCACGAACTCGCTGCCAATGTACTGCACGCCCCGCTGGTTGAGAGTCGGCTGCTCATCCTTCTCGGGGTTCTTTTTCCGGTAGTTCAGGTAGGCCAGCATCAGCACGAGGCCGAGCACGGCGAAACCGATGAGCTGCATCTGCCAGGGTATCGGGATTACGACCAGCAGCAGTCCGACCACGGCGGCGGCGCAGGCAAACCAGATGGCGACGGCGCCTGGCAGGAACGTCTCGAGCGCGGCCAGCACCACGGCGAACACCATCCAGTGCCACCACTTGAGCGCCGTGATGTCGATCATGACTGCACCGCTGGCGGGCGCGGCCGGTTGGGCGCCGGCGCCTGCGGGCCGCCCGGTTGTCGGGACATGGCGTCCTTGGCGAGTTCGGCGATGCCGCCGAGCGCGCCCAACAGGCCGGCGGACTCCACGGGCATCATGAATACCTTCTGGTTGGGAGAGCTCGCGAAATCCTTGAGCGCCTCGACGTATTTTTGCGCCACGAAATAGTTGATGGCCTGCACGTCGCCCTGGGCGATCGCCTGCGACACCATGGCGGTGGCGCGGGCCTCGGCCTGGGCCAACCGCTCGCGGGCCTCGGCCTCACGGAACGCGGCCTCCTTGTTGGCCTCGGCGGCCAGAACCACTGATTGCTTTTCGCCCTCGGCCTTCAGAATGGCGGCCTGGCGGAATCCTTCGGCTTCCAGGATGTTGGCGCGTTTGTCACGCTCGGCCTTCATTTGCCGCCCCATGGATTCCACAAGATTGGCCGGCGGCTGGATGTCCTTGATCTCGATGCGCGTGCACTTGACGCCCCAGGGTGTGGTGGCGTCGTCCACCACCTTGAGCAGCCGGTGATTGATTTCATCGCGCTTGGAGAGAGTCTCGTCGAGGTCCATGGACCCGACCACGGTGCGGATGTTGGTCATCGTGAGGTTCACCATGGCGAGGCGCAGATTGGCGACTTCGTAGGCCGCCTTGGGAGCATCCAGGACCTGGTAGAACACCACGGCATCGATGGCCACCATTGCGTTGTCCTTGGTGATGACTTCCTGGCGCGGAACGTCGAGCACCTGCTCCATCATGTTGATGCGGTGGCCCACGGAATCGAAGAAGGGTATGAGCCAGTGCGGCCCGGGGGGCATGGTCTCGGCGAACCTGCCCAGCCGTTCGCGCGTGTATTCGAAACCCTGGGGCACGATCACCAGCGTCTTGATGCCGATGACGACGATGCCGACCACCACGACGATCACCCAGAACAGTCCGAAGTCCATTGCTCCCCCTAACCAGGTCCCGCCCTGTGCCCGGATGATACGCCGCCGGTCGCCGAAACCGCACGTAGCTGCCCAGCGACATGGAAATTCACCGGGGGACTCTGAGATGATGGCTTCGCCAGGGAAGACAGCCCGTGAATTCGAGATAGCCGGCCAATCAGAAGCAGGCAGGGCTGGACGCAAGTAAGCTACAGGTCACCGTGTCAGAAGCCCCCATTCCGGAACTGCGGGTCGAGCCCGATCATTTCGATGTCGTCACCACGGATGTCGTGCTGGTGGCGGAACTGGACTCGACCTTCGCGTTATGTCTGTACGACGCCGTGCTCGAATCGGGTGCGCTCATCCATCTGCGCGTGGGCCCACCGGGGCGAGTCCAGGACCCCGAGCTCACCGACACGACGCTGTCCACGGATCTGCTGTTGCTGGATCGCTGCTTCGCCGAGTTGCGTAAAAGCGAGCCCCGCGCCCAGCACTGGCAGGCCAAGATCATCGGTCAGGTGCAGGATTCCCCGGGCGCGCGCGAGCGCTTCGACGGCGTGCGGGGGTTCCTTTCCGCGTTTCTCGCCGATACGAACGTGAAATTGATTTCTTGCGATACACACGTGGACCACGTGCAGCTGTTGCGGTTCCGTCCCGCCATGGGGCACGTCCGCTGCGAGCCCCTTGCCGCATCGCGCCCGGGAGGCTAAAAAGGGCGCGCTATGCGCCGAATAATCATTGCCCTGTTGGCCCCGCTTGCGGGTTTAGTCGTCTCCCCGGCGTTCGCCGCCAAGAAACCCGCGAACGCTCCGCTGCTGAAGTTGTTCGATCAGGTCTGGCAGGAAGATCTCGCCGATGACCCGATCGCCGCGACCCAACTCGGCGACACTCGCTACAACGACAAGCTCCCTGACATGTCGCCCGAGGCGATGGCGGCGCGCAATGCCCGCAACTACACGCGTCTGCAGGCCTTGCGCAAGGTCAAGAAGGAGAAGCTCGAGAAGGTCGACCAGCTGAATTACGACCTGTTCGAGCAGCAGATCAAGAGTCGCATCGACGAGAACACCTACAAGTCCTATCTCTACGACATCCGCAGCAACGAGGGTCCGCAGCTGCTCGCGGAGGTTTCGGAATTCGCCCCGTTCGGCACGGTCAAGGACTACGACAACTGGATCGCACGCATCAACGCCTCCGGCACGTACTTCGATCAGTGGATCGCGCTGTTGCAGACCGGCGTGAACGAGGGGCGCACTCAGCCGCGCGTCGTGGTCCGAAAGGTCATCGAACAGATCAAGCCGCAGTTGGTGACCAATCCGGAAGAATCGGGCTTCTACGCGCCGTTCAGGAAGATGCCGGCGGACATCCCGCAGGCCGAGAAGGATCGCCTGCAGGCGGCCGCCAAGACGGCCATCCAGACCACGGGAATACCTGCATACCAGCGATTCGAGAAATTCCTGCGCGAAGTCTATCTACCGGGATCGCGCGATTCCGTGGCGATCAAGGATACGCCGGATGGCGATCAGTACTATCGCAATCGGGTCGCCCACTTCACCACGCTCACCAACCAGTCGCCGACCAACATTCACAACACCGGCCTGGCCGAGGTGAAGCGCATCCGCGCCGAGATGGAGAAGACGCTCGAGGGCATCAATTTCCTCGGCAACCTGGATCAGTTCCTGGTGTTCCTGCGCACCGACGACCGCTTCTATTACAAGACGCCCGAAGAGCTGTTCGCGGCCTATGAAAAGACCGCGCGTGGCATCGAGCCGCAGCTGCCCAAGTTGTTCGGGCGCCTGCCGAAGACGCCTTTCGGTATTCGCGCCATCCCGGCCGCCAGCGCGCCGACGACCACGACGGCGTACTACCAGCCGCCCTCACTGGACGGCTCGCGGCCCGGTAACTACTACGTGAACCTGTACAAGCCGGAGACCCGGCCGATCTGGGAAATCGAGGCGCTGACTGCGCACGAGTCGGTGCCCGGGCACCACCTGCAGATCGCCCTGGCCTACGAGCTCAAGGGCATGCCGGAATTCCGCCGCAATGCCGGTTACACGGCGTTCGTCGAGGGTTGGGCGCTGTATGCGGAAAGCCTGGGATACGACCTCGGCCTGTACACGGATCCGTTCCAGAAGATCGGCCAGTTGAACTACGACATGTGGCGCGCGGTGCGCCTGGTCGTGGACACGGGCATGCATCAGTTCGGCTGGACGCGCGATCAGGCCATCTATTTCTTCAAGCAGAACACCGGTAAAAGCGATCAGGACATCGAAAACGAGGTCGATCGCTACATTTCCTGGCCCGGTCAGGCGCTGGCATACAAACTGGGTCAGCTCAAGATCCAGGCATTGCGCGCCGAGGCCGAGAAGGCCTTGGGTGACCGTTTCGACATCCGCGCGTTCCACGACCAGATCCTGGGCAGTGGAGCGCTGCCGCTGTCGGTGCTCGAAGCGGAGACGCGGGCCTGGATCACGGCGCAGAGCGCCCGCCGGTAGTCCTCGATAGAGCGCCTCATTCGCCGTCCTCCGGGCGTTCGAGGCGCTCCTCCAGGGCGTCGATCGCCCGCATGAGCCTCGCGCAGCGAGTTTCGGCCGCTGCGCGCTGGCGCTGGGCCTGAACCAGCACGTGCGCGTGGATGTCGTCGCGCGCTTCCAGCAGTTCCATCTCAAGGTGCGCACGAGACGCGGCACGACTCGCTGCCGCGTAACGGCGATGCAACTGTTCGAGTTGCTCGTCGAGCGCGCATTCCGCCACGTCCACGTCGTCGAGAAATTCCGCGGGGATGACTCCCGCGGGTCGATAAGTCTGGGTTGTCGTGCCGTTCACGATGACCTCGCAGCCACTGTTACCGTGGCGTGATCATCGCGAAGCGTCATGTTCGGGAGATGTCGGCGCGGTGACGGATGCGTGTCGGTTCAGCGAAGGCTCGGGATGTCGGACTGCGCCCGACGTCGCCGTGCGCCATCAACGGAAGGCATCAGGCCTTCGGCACGAGCCACAGATCCTGCGAGTACACCACGTTCATGACATTGTCATACCAGCCCCGAAGATCGGGCTTCACCAAGTGCTTGTTCACATAGAAATACAGCGGGATCAGGGGATGGTCGGCAAGCATCAGCCGCTCCGCCCTTTCCAGCAGTTCCCGGCGATTGCCGGCATTGGTCTGTTGCGCGGCCTCGCGTAGCAACGCGTCATATGCCTCGCTGTGGTAGTGCGGCAGATTGATGCCGAAGTCCGATTTCAAATACTGCAGGAAATTGTAGGCGTCGTTGTAGTCGCCCACCCAGGACAGTCGGTACAGATCAATGTCGCGCCGTTCGACGTCGGCCATCAGCGATCTGAACTCCACGGCCGCGAGTCGGGCATCGACGCCCAGAGCTTGCTTCCACATGGAAGCCACGGCCACTGCCACCTTGTTGTGAACCTCGCCCGAGTTGTATCGCAACTCGAACGTCAGCGGCCGCGCGGCCGTGAAGCCCTCCTCCGCCAGCAGGCGGCGGGCCTCGGCGATGCGTTCGGCGGAAGATCTGCCCGCATAATCGAAGCTCTGCGCCGAATAGTTGTGCGTGCCCGGCGGCACCCAGCCCCAGGCCGGCAATTCGCCCACGCGCAGCACGGAATTCGCGAGCCGCTCCCGGTCGATGACCAGGGACAACGCCCGGCGGATTTTGGGCGTGAAGCGCTTCCGGTCCAGGTTGAAGCCGAAATAATAGACACTGAGCTGCGGCGAGACGTGCAGTTCCGCGCCGAGGTTCTCCCGGATCCAGTCGAACTGTCCGCGCGGCACCACGTACGTGCAGTGCAACTCGCCAGCCCGATAGGCGCGCAGCTCCGCGTTCTCGTCCGCGATCTGCAGGTACTTCACGGCGTCCAGTCGATTGGAACGGTCGTTCCAGTAGCGTGGATTGCGCACCGCGCGGATGTAACTGCCCTGCAGCCACTCGGCGAGCACGAACGGTCCATTGGACACCTGATGGCCGGCGCGTGCGAACCGCTCGCCCAGCGCGGCCAGCGATGCACGATGCAGCGGCGCGCACGACGGATGTGCCATGAGCCCCGGTAGATAGGGCGCGGGCGCGCTCAGACGGATCATCACCGTGCGCTCGTCCGGTGCCGCGACACCAAGAGATTCGACCGGACTCCTGCCGGCGATGATGTCGGGCGCATTGAGGATGACGTCCACGACCTGGGCGTACTGCGAAGCCGTGGCCGGGTCGACGAGCCGGCGCAGGCCCGCCGCGAAGTCCTCGGCCACCACCGCGTCGCCGTTCGACCAGCGCAGATCGGCCCGCAGCCTGAAGGTATAGACGCGGCCCTCGTCGCTGACTGCCCACGATTCGGCGGCCCCTGGCGCCGGCGCCGCGTTCTTGTCCAGGCGCGTCAGACACTCGAAAAGGTCGCGCAGCACCATCATGGATTCGGTCGAGCGCGCCTTGTGCGGATCCAGTGAGTCCGGATCCGGGCCGTTGCCCCGTAACAGCACCGCAGCGCCGGTTTCGGGTGGCGACCTTCTGCCGCAGGCGCTCAAGGACAGGGCCGCGAACGGCGCGCCCATCAGCAAGTGCCGGCGAGTGATGGCTTTGGCGTTGCTGGCCATCAGGCCGCGCGCGACTTCTTCAGATGCACGAGCAGGATGGAGACGGCCGCGGGCGTTACCCCGGGCACGCGCGCGGCCTGACCAACGGTCGCGGGGCGCGCCTGCGCGAGCTTCTGGCGCACCTCGTTGGACAGGCCCGCGACGCGCGCATAGTCGAGTTCGGCCGGCAGCCGTGTTTCCTCATTGCGGCGATGTCGGGCGATTTCCTCTTCCTGACGTTCGATGTATCCGGCGTACTTGGCGGCCACCTCGATCTGCACGCGGACCTGCGTTGCGAGTCGGTCATCTTGGCCAGCCGCCACATTCGCCGCTCCGTCCATGGGCCCGATGAGTTCCAGGACATCCTCGTAGCGCACCTCCGGCCGGCGCAGGAGATCGAAGGCCGATAGCGCATCGCGCCCGGCGGGCTCTCCCAGGACGCGCCGTTGCCAGTCCGGGTTAATGTCGGCGGTCTTGAGACGCGTGTTTCGAAATCGCGCCAACTCGCGTTCCGAGCCCGACTGCTTGGCAAGGAAGAATGCCCAGCGCTCGTCGTCGACCAGTCCGAGCTCGCGACCGATCGGCGTGAGCCGCAAGTCTGCATTGTCCTCGCGCAGCAACAGGCGATGCTCGGCACGACTCGTGAACATGCGGTACGGCTCGCGCGTGCCGCGAGTCACGAGGTCATCGATCAGCACGCCGACGTAGCTCTGGCTGCGCTTCGGCACGAAGGGCTCGAGCCTGCGCGCGGCAAGCGCTGCGTTGATGCCGGCGATGAGGCCTTGCGCAGCAGCCTCCTCATAGCCGGTGGTGCCATTGATCTGGCCGGCGAAGTACAGGCCGCGCAACGCCCTGGTTTCCAACGATGCGCACAGGTCGCGCGGATCGAAGAAGTCGTACTCGATGGCATAGCCCGGACGTGTGATGTGCGCGTTCTCGAAGCCGCGAATGGTGCGTACGAACTCGAACTGCACATCGAACGGCAGGCTGGTGGAGATGCCATTGGGATACACCTCGTGCGTGTTCAATCCCTCGGGCTCGACGAAGATCTGATGCGAGGTCTTGTCCGCGAAGCGGGCGACTTTGTCCTCGACCGACGGGCAGTAGCGCGGACCCACGCCTTCGATCCTGCCCGTGAACATGGGCGATCGGTCGGTTGCCGCACGGATGATCTCGTGCGTGCGCTCGGTGGTGGCCGTGATGTGACAGGGAAGCTGCTGCGGATGGTCGCTCGGGCGGCCCAGGTAGCTGAACACGGGACGCGGCTCGTCCGAGTGCTGTGCCGTGAGCTGCGAATAGTCGATGCTGCGACCGTCGATGCGCGGAGGCGTGCCCGTCTTCAGGCGTCCGGTACGAAAAGGCAACGATCGCAGGCGCTCGGCCAGCTTGTTGGACGGCGGATCGCCCGCGCGCCCGCCCGCGTAATTGTCGAGGCCCACATGGATACGGCCAGCGAGGAAAGTACCCACCGTCAGCACCACCGACGCGGCGCGGAACTCGATGCCGGTAACCGTGACGACTCCGTGCACGCATCCGGCTTCGACGAGCAGATCACCGCATTCCTGCTGGAACAGGGTGAGGTTGGGCTGGTTCTCGAGGGTGCGGCGGACGAATGCCTTGTACAGCTGGCGATCGGCCTGGATACGCGAGGCGCGCACCGCGGGGCCCTTGCTGGCATTGAGCGTACGGGACTGGATGGCCGCAGCGTCCGCGGCGCGGGCCATCACGCCGCCCAGCGCGTCGATTTCCTTGACCAGATGGCCCTTGCCGATCCCACCGATCGCCGGGTTGCAGCTCATCTGGCCCAGCGTCTCGATGGACTGGGTCAGGAGCAGTGTGCGCGCACCCATGCGCGCGGCCGCCAGCGCGGCTTCGGTGCCCGCATGACCGCCACCGACCACGATTACGTCAAAGGAACTGGAAAAAGCCAAGGAACTTCCGTGCGATCAAGAACTTAAGTGTTTCAGGCGAAACGCATGCTAGCTTGCCCGGGCTGTCAACGCCACCGGCATGCTTCCGTTGTATTGGCAGAACGCCGATTTCCGGCGACCGCGAAAAGCTGGAGGAACAATGACGAAGAATGTGTCGAAAATCTGGGCGGGAGTGGCCCTGGCGCTGGCGATGTCTGCGCCGGTTTTCGCCGGAACTCCGCACTATGACGCCCGCCAGGCGCATCAGCGTGAGCGCATCGAGAACGGCGTCCGCAATGGCGATCTCACCTGGCGCGAAACCCGTCGCCTGGCCGCCGGCCAGGTGCATTTGAACCGTGTGGAGCGTCGCGCCAAGTCAGACGGCGTGGTAACCGCTCGCGAGCGTGCCCACCTGCAGCATGAGGAAAACCAGCAGTCGCGGCGCATCTATCGTCAGAAGCACGACGGCCAGAGCCGCAAGTAGCGCGCGCAGCCGACTTGCTCGCGGGTCGCCAGGCCCGATGGGCGTGGTCCGGGTTTCGGACCACGCCCGGATTTTTCTGACCGGACCGCGCCGGTCGCTCGTGTATCCTGCCGCGCGCATGGTGCGCTTCGTGTTGGCGATGGCAGGACTGATGGGGTTCGCGGCTACGGTCGCGGCTGCCGATCCGCCGGTGACGATCAAACTGACTCCATGCCGGCTGGAACATCCCTTTCGCATGCTGGCGCTGACCGCCGAATGCGGCACCTTCACGACGCCGGAGAATCCCGATGCGCCCGATGGGCGGAAGATAGACCTGTTCGTCGCGCGCGTACCCGCGATCTCCTTCAACAAGAAGCCGGACCCGCTGTTCCTGATTGCCGGTGGGCCCGGTACCTCCGCGGTGGATCTGTACACTTCCTCTGCGGGCCCCTTCGATCGGGTGCGACGCGAGCGCGACATCATTCTGCTCGATCAGCGCGGCACTGGGCGATCGCATCGCCTGGATTGCGATTACGATCGCGAGAATCTCTTCGAGCAGGTCGAAGACGTGCGCGTCGCCGAAGAGAGCATCAAGTGCCGGGACCAGCTCGCGAAAAAGGCAGACCTGCGTTTCTACACCACCAGCATCGCGGTACGCGATCTCGATCACGTGCGGGCCGCCCTGGGTTATGAGCGCATCAACCTGTTCGGCAATTCATATGGCACGCGGGTGGCGCAACACTATGCGCGCCGTTATCCCAAGGCCACGCGTACTCTCATCCTTGATGGCGTGGTGAATCCAGAGGTGATCCTGGGTCCGGCCATCGCCATCGATGCCGAGCGCGCCCTGCAGCGCATCCTGGCGCGGTGCATGAGCGATTCCGCCTGCGCCAAGGCATTCACCGATCCCAGTGCCGACTACCATACGCTGCGAGCGCGCCTGTCGGCTCAGCCGGTGCCAACCATGGTCAGCGATGCCGCCACGGGCCGGCCCATCCATTTCGATTTCACGGTGCGGCACCTGTCCGCGGTACTGCGCTTCGCGAGCTACAACGACGACCAGGCGGCGCTGCTGCCCTTGTCGCTGCATCTGGCGGCTCGCGAGGACAACTTCACGCCCATGGCCAGTCAGTTCCGCGTATTCGCCAATTCGCTGGAGTCCTCCTTTGCCTATGGCATGCACAACAGCGTGGCCTGCAGCGAGGACACGCCGCTCATCGACGCCAGCAAGCTGGACATCGCCGCGCTCGAAGCCACTCACATGGGGGCCGAGCAGGTCCGGCAGATGATCGAGGCCTGCCGGGACTGGCCGCGCGGCGTGGTGGATGCCGACCTGCATGCACCTCTGCACAGCGAGGCCGCCGCGCTGTTGCTGTCGGGCGCCGACGATCCGGTAACCCCGCCCGAATACGCGGCCGCGGCGCAGCGCGGCTTTGCCGACAGCAAGCACGTGATCATCGCCGGCCACGGGCACGGCCAGTTCGGCGCGCCCTGTGTCGATCGCATCATGGCGACGTTCATCGATGCCGGGACGACCAAGGGTCTCGACGTGAGTTGTACGGAGAAGCTCAAGCCCATGCCCTTCTTCATCACCCTGGCGGGACCATCACCTTGAGGCGTGAGCAGGAATGCTAGAGGCGCGCGGACTGTTCAAATCCTTCGGCAGCGTCGCCGCGGTGCGTGGTGTGAACTTCGCCGCGCGCGACGGCCAGATCACTGGCCTGCTGGGCCCTAATGGCGCCGGCAAATCGACCACACTGCGCATGCTCTACACCGTGCTGCGCCCCGATGCCGGCGATGCGTTCATCGATGGCGTCAGTGTCACGGCGGATCCGCTCGCCGCGCGACGTGCCATCGGCGTGCTGTCGCATGGTGCCGGCGTGTACAACAACCTGACGGCCCGCGAGAACATCCTCTATTTCGGCGAGCTGCACGGCCTCGCGCGCGCCGACCGGCAGGCGCGCGCCGCGGAATTGATCGAGCAGCTCGAGATGCAGGAGTTCGCGGATCGCCTGGCGAAAGGGTTCTCGCAAGGGCAGAAGCTCAAGACTGCGCTCGCGCGCTCTCTGGTACATCGTCCGCGCAATGTGCTTCTCGACGAGCCGACGAACGGGCTCGACGTCATGGCGGTGCGCAACCTGCGCAAGCTGCTCGGGCAATTGCGCGACGCGGGGCACTGTGTGCTCTTCTCCAGCCACGTGATGCAGGAGGTGGAGCAACTGTGTGACGAAGTGGTCGTGATCGCGGGCGGAGAGGTGGTCGCGGCGGGCGCTCTGACGGAGATCCGCGCCCGCGCCGGCAATGCGCAGCTCGAGGACGCGTTCGTGCATCTCATGGGCGGGGAGAGTGGCAAGCAATGAGGCTGCGCGGCATCTGGGCGGTGTTCCGCAAGGAATTCCACGAGAATCTGCGCGATCGGCGCACGCTGCTGTCGGCGCTGGTGTTCGGCCCCGTCATCAGCCCGATCCTGGTCGCGGTGCTGGTCCAGTTCCTCATCTCGCGGACCGAAACCCAGGCCGAGCAGGACATCCCGTTGGCCGTGATCCATGCCGAGCACGCGCCGAACCTGGTGGATTACCTTGCGGCGCGCGGCATCACGATCGTCCGAGTCGACTTCGACGAGGCGGCGGCGCGAAAGGCGGTCGCCGCGCAAACCCATAACATCGTGCTGGAGATACCGGCGGATTTCGGTGCACGGCTGCAGGCGGGAGAGCCCGCGCCGGTGATCCTGTACTCCGACAGCTCGCGGGGGTTCGAGAGGCAGGGCGTGGCGCGCATTCGCACCCTGATCGCCAACTATGGAATCGAGATTGCGCAGTTGAGATTCCTGGCCCGGGGCATAGACCCCATCTCGGTGCTGCCGATCTCCGTCCAGGAGATCGACGTATCGACGCCCAGCGGCAGGTCGGTGTTGGTGCTCAACATGATGACCTATCTGGTGTTGCTGTCGATGCTGTTCGGCGGCCTGTACCTGGCGATCGATGCCACCGCGGGCGAGCGCGAGCGCGGTTCGCTGGAAGTGCTGCTGACCTCGCCGGTGCCTCGCGAGCAACTCATCTACGGCAAGATTGCGGCAGCCGCTTCGTACATGCTGGTCTCGCTGGTGCTCACCGTGACGATGTTCTCGCTGGCCATGAGCTTCGTGGGCCTGGAGAGGCTGGGGATTACCGCCAATCTCGGGCCGGCGCCCGCGGCTCTGATCGTCGCCTGCTGTGCGCCGTTGATCCTCTTCGGCTCGGCCTATCTCACCATCATCTCGGCCTTTGCCAAGACCTATCGCGAGGCCCAGACCTATCTGCAGTTGGTCGTGACTATTCCCACCTTGCCGCTGATCTTCGCGGGCCTGCTCGGGCTGCAGACCAGGACCGGGCTGATGTTCGTGCCGTTCCTGAGCCAGCATCTGCTGATGACCACCGTGGTGCGCGCCGAATCCATCCTGCCACTGCACCTGCTGATTTCGGTGGGCAGCACGCTCTTCTACGGCGTGATCCTCACCTACGTCGCCGGCCGCCTCTATCGGCGCGAGGCCCTGCTCGGCTGACGACTAACTACTCGCGATGCGACGCCGCAGCGGGCGCACGCCCGGCGGCAACGACTCGGTGCGGTGCTGCGCCAGCAGCGAGCGATAGCGATGGATCTCCCGATCCGTGAACTCCCGTGCCTCGATCTCATAGCGGTTGTCCCAGTAACCGCGGCGAAAGCTTTCGCCGAGGTAGCGCAAGACGGTGAGATCGCCCGTACCCCACTGCCGCAAGACGTGAAAGTACTCGTGCAGAAGCAGCGGCCCGTCCGCGAAGAACTCCTTGCCGCTGCCGCGAAGATAGATGCGATTGGGTCGGGTGGTGGCGATCGCGCGCATGTGCCAGCGTACGTACAGGCTGTACTGGATGATCCTGACATGGCCCACGGGCTGGCCGAACAGGGCCTCCAGCGCCGACTGCACGGCCCGGGGCGGGTGACAACGATTGCCTAACCACATGTCATTTCCCTATGCAGAACGAGCCGAAGATGCGTCCCAACAGATCATCGGCCGTGAACACTCCGGTGATCTCGTCGAGCGCCAGCTGCGCCAGGCGCAGCTCCTCCGCGACCAGCTCGCCGGCGCGCCGCTGTTCGAGTTGCGCCGCGGCGCTCTCGACGTGCTCCCGCGCGCGCGCCAACGCTTCAAGATGTCGACGCCGCGCGGAAATGCTTCCGTTACCTGCCGCCTGGAAGCTGACGCTGTCCTTCAAGTGTGCGCGCAAGGCATCCAGACCCTTGCCGGTGAGCGCCGATACGAGCACCCGAGGAGGCCCGGATCCGCTGTCGGAAGCGGGCGGCGCATCGCGCAGGTCGATTTTGTTGAAGACCAGCGTCACCGGCACATCGGCGGGCAATCGCGGCATCTCCTGCTGGTAGGCAAGACCCTGAGGATCGCTGGCGCAGTCGACCACGAACAGCACGCGGTCCGCCCGATGCATCTCGGCGGTGGCACGCCGAACGCCCTCGACTTCTACCGCATCCTCGGTATCGCGCAACCCGGCAGTGTCCAGAACGTGCAATGGCAGGCCATCGATGTCGATACGTTCTCGAAGAACGTCGCGCGTCGTGCCAGGGATATCGGTGACGATGGCGGCGTCATAGCCAGCGAGCCGGTTCAACAGGCTTGATTTGCCAGAGTTGGGGCGACCTGCCAGAACCACGGTGAGCCCGTCTCGCAGCAGGCGACCCTGGCCCGCCGCCGTGATCACACCGTCGAAGTGTCCGCGGACCACCGCGAGGCGTTCGAGCAGCTGCCGATCGCCGAGAAAGTCGACTTCCTCCTCGGGGAAATCGATGGCCGCTTCGACGTACGTTCGCAGGTCGATGAGTGCGTCGGTCAGTCCGTGGACCATGCTCGAGAACTCGCCCTGCAGGGAACGCATCGCAGCGCGCGCGGCTTCGCGCGAGCCGGCATCGATGAGATCGGCGACGGCTTCCGCCTGGGCGAGATCGATCTTGTCGTTATGGAACGCGCGCTCAGTGAATTCACCTGGTCGCGCCCGGCGCGCGCCGAGCTCGATGCAGCGCTCGATTAGACGATCCATGACCATCGGCCCGCCGTGTCCCTGCAACTCGACCACGTGCTCGCCCGTGTATGAATTGGGCGCCGGGAAGAACAAGGCGAGGCCCACGTCGATGGGCTCACCCGCCTGATCCTGGAACCTCGCCAAGGTCGCGTGTCGCGCCGGCGGTAGTTCGCCCACCAGCGTGGCGGCGATCTCGGGGACCTTGGGACCGGAGACGCGCACGACACCGACGCCCCCGCGCCCGGGCGGGCTTGCCGCTGCCACGATGGTGTCTATGTGGGTCATGTGCGCGCCGTATACCGCGGCACGAGTCTACGACGAGCACCGGCGCCGCAGCGCCGGTGGTAACCACCTACTTGCGCCGCGCCTTGTCTTCGGCCTGCACCTTCCGGTTGATGTTCCACTGCTGGAGGATGCCGAGCCCGGTGTTGGTCACCCAGTACAGCACCAGGCCGGCGGGGAACAGTGCGAACATCACCGAGAAGATCACCGGCATGAACTGGAAGATGCGCGCCTGCATCGGATCCGGCGGCGGTGGATTCAACTTCTGCTGGAACCACATCGCCAGGCCGTTGAGCGCCGGCAGGATGAAGAACGGATCGCGCGAAGACAGGTCGTTGATCCAGCCGAAGAACGGCGCCTGGCGCATCTCCACGCTCTCCAGCAGCACCCAGTAGAACGCCAGGAACACCGGCATCTGGATGAGCATCGGCAGGCATCCGGCGAGCGGATTCACTTTCTCCGTGCGGTACAGCTCCATCGTGGCCTGACCGAGCTTGGAGCGGTCATCCTTGTAAGTTTCCTGCAGCGCCTTCATGCGCGGCGCCAACGCGCGCATCTTGGCTTGCGAGCGGCCGGCCTTCTCCGACAGTGGATAGAACAGCAACTTGAGCAGGAAGGTCACGATGATGATCGCCAGACCCCAGTTGCGGACCACGGAATGAACCTTGTCGAGCAGCCAGAACAAAGGTTTGGCTACCAGCGTGAGCCAGGTGTAGTCGGCGACGCGATCGAGCTCGGGATTCAGCGTGACCAGCTGCTTCTGCAGCTTTGGGCCGACGAAAAGATTTTCCTTGAGCACCGCCTGCGCTCCAGGCGCAACGACCTGTGTGTCGTG
Organism: uncultured Pseudomonadota bacterium; assembly: GCA_946479515.1. The sequence goes on from CAMLGF010000053.1 coordinate 17,769, forward strand.
TTGCGTCACGCCCAGCGTGTACTCGCGTCCCTTCACGCTCAACGAGAAATCGTAGGGCTTCGTCGCATCCGGAACGACGGCAGTGACGAAGTGGTGCTGCATGCCTGCGATCCAGCCATTGGCCGTCGCCGGGAATTCCTGGAGGAACTCTGGTTTCTCCAGCTTCAGCTTGTGGTATGTGAACTTCTTGTCGTCATTGTGGCGCGCCCACAGGGCCGGACCGCGGAACGCGAAGCTGTCCACTTTGAACATGGATCGCTCGACCGGCGGGTCCGAACGCTTGATGCGCGCGTAGGAACGCAGGGCGAACGGCGCGCCGCTCTGATTGTTCACCGCATACTCGAGCCCGATGCTGAACATGCTGCGGTGGAAGACGAAGGTCTTGGTGACGCTGACGCCTCTCCCATCGGTCCAGCTGAGAGGTACTCGCAGCTCATCCTGCCCGGGGGCCAGCGTGTAGCGATTCGCGGCGCTGCTTAAGAGCGCCAGGTGCGAGGGGGCCGCATCGGCCGTCGGCCCGGCAAGACCCGTACTCAAGACGTAATTCGTTGCGGGCGATTGCTGATTGAACAGCACGATGGGTTCGGGCCTGCCCTTGACGATCGGATAGCCCGGCAGCTCCGCGTAAACGAGCGTGCCGCCTTTCAGGTCGATGTCGAGCACCAGCACGTCGGTGACGACTCGCACCTTGCCGGCGGTGTCGGGCGAGGCCTGCGATTCAGGAACAGCCGGCGCAGCCGCCGCGACCGCACTTTCCCCGCTCGCCTCCGGTTGTACCGCTCGGGGAACAGTGTCGTCTTCTACGGCCGGCGTTGATGCGGAGGCGTTTTCAGTCGTGGCGGTGGGCATCTGCGGCTTGGGGCCGTAATCCGTCTGCCACTGCACGTAATTGAGCCACAGCGCCAGGGCCAGTCCGCCCCAGAGAAAAAAGCGAATGTTGTTAGTCATGCGAATGCTTGGAACAGGCCGGTACCGGGTCGAAGCCGCCCTCGTGCCAGGGGTGACAGCGAGATATGCGTTTGACCGTGAGCCATGTGCCACGCAGGGCGCCATGGCAGTCGATTGCTTCCAGCGCGTACTGCGAACAGGAAGGATAAAAGCGACAGCGCGGCCCGAGCAGCGGGCTCAAGACCAGCTGGTACGCGCGGATCAAGGCTTTCAGGACGTAGCGCATGTGCTTGCGACGCGTTTCCAAAGGGTCGCGAGGCTATCACGCAAGCTGGTCGAGGGTGCCTCCGCCGAGGGAATTTTTGCCGCCACAACCACATCGACGCCAGGCAGGGTGTGCTGCGCCAGACGGAAGCTCTCTCGCACGAGGCGGCGCAAGCGGTTGCGCTTGACGGCATTACCCGCGGTTTTTACGGCGACAGCCAAGCCCACTCGTGGATGAGACAGCCCGTTGGGCTTGACACGCAAGGCAAAGAATCGGTCATCGATTCGGCGGCCGCCAGCATAGACGGCGTCGAACTGCGGCTTGCTTCGCAGGCGCAGATCCGCATGGAAGCGAAGCCGGCGGTGCGAGGGCTGCATAGCGGCGCGTGCAATCGACGCACGCGGCGGCTTCAGGGAACGATTTTCTTGCGGCCCTTGGCGCGACGGCGCGCAAGCACCTTCTGACCGCCCGTGGTTTTCATGCGCGCACGGAAACCTGTGGCACGTTTGCGGCGGAGCTTACTTGGCTGATAAGTGCGTTTCATGATGATCGGCCCTTCCGCCTGATCTCTCGAAAAAAAGGGCGGGAAGGGTACGCAGGGGAGCATCCGGGTGTCAACAACGGGTGGCTGAAAGACCCTCCAGAAAGCCGATCGGAACGGCTAGACTTCGACCCCCTTTTTTCCCGTGCATCATTTCGCATCAGAGTCCGCCTTGACAGCCGTATCGCGCGAATCCAGCAAGGTGGAAGACAGCTCGCTTTGGGCACGCTGCGTGCGTGCGCTCGAAGACGAGCTTCCTGGCGAGCATTTCAATACCTGGGTGCGGCCGCTGCAGGCGGTTGAAAGCAGCGGTGCATTGAAACTGCTGGCGCCCAATCGGTTTGCCGTCGACTGGGTCAATGCCCACTTATTGTCACGTCTCGGCGAGATCGTGCGCCGGTTCGTCGAAGGTGACGCGCCAATCGTCACGGTGGAGGTCGGCTCCCGTCCCAGCGACGGCCGTGCAGAGCCAGAAGCTCAGGCGACGACCACGCGGCCAAAGCGCAGTGAGGGCATCGTCGTCGGAGTCAGGCTCAATCCGGACTTCACTTTCGATGGTTTCATCGAAGGCAAGAGCAATCAGCTGGCCAAAGCGGCGGCGCTGCAAGTTGCGGAGAATCCGGGGCGAGCCTACAACCCCCTGTTCATCTACGGCGGCGTCGGCCTGGGAAAGACGCACCTGATGCAGGCGGTGGGACATGCCATCAAGGCGCGCGATTCCGAAGCGCGCGTGGCATACATCCATTCCGAACGATTCGTGAGCGACATGGTCATTGCGCTCCAGCACAACAAGATGAACGAATTCAAGACCGCCTACCGGTCGCTGGATGCGTTGCTCATCGATGACATCCAGTTCTTCGCCAACAAGGACCGCTCGCAGGAAGAGTTCTTCCATACCTTCAACGCGCTCCTCGAAGGACAGCAGCAGGTCATCGTTACCTGCGATCGCTACCCCAAGGAAGTCTCGGGGCTCGAAGAACGCTTGAAATCCCGCTTTGGGTGGGGGCTCACGGTCGCGATCGAACCGCCGGAGCTGGAAACCTGCGTGGCCATCCTCATTGGCAAGGCGCAGGCAGCGAATGTGCAATTGCCGGAAGAAGTCGCGTTCTTCATCGCCAAGCGCATACGCTCGAACGTTCGCGAGCTCGAAGGCGCCTTGAAACGCGTCATCGCAAATTCGCGCTTCACCGGTCGACCGATCACGCTCGAGTTCACCAAGGAAGCCTTGAAGGACCTGCTGACATTGCAGGCGAAATTGATCACTATCGAAAATATCCAGAAGACGGTGGCGGACTACTACAAAGTGCGCGTGGCAGATCTGCTTTCAAAGCGCCGCAGTCGCTCAATCGCACGTCCGCGTCAGGTCGCGATGGCGCTCGCGAAAGAACTCACCACGCACAGTCTTCCGGAAATCGGTGATGCCTTTGGCGGCAGAGATCACACCACCGTCCTGCATGCCTGCGGGCGCATCAAGGATCTGCGCGTCGCCGAGCAGCGGGTCGGCGAGGATTATCAAAACCTGTTGAGAACCCTGACGGGATGACTGTGGAGTGCCTGTGGATGAAATTGTGGGCAAAATAATCCACAGCTCGCGCACAGGGGATCAGCAGGCTGTGGGTAAGTTGGTTCAGAGGGTGAAGCCTAGGTAAGAGGTTGGCCAGAAACACATTTTCGGCGTAGTCCCCGTCCTCCACAGGCTCTAGAACTGCTACTACTGACTTTAAATCTTAAGAACAGAAGGCATTCGGTATGAAGCTCACCGCGACTCGCGAGCAAATTCTCACCCCGTTGCAGAGTGTCATCGGCGTTGTCGAGCGTCGGCAGACGATGCCGGTTCTCTCCAATGTTTTGATTGCTGCGAGAAACAATCGGGTCAGCTTGACCGGTACGGACCTCGAGGTGGAGCTGGTTGCCTCCGGAGAAGCGCAGGTTCAACAGCCGGGAGACATCACTGTGCCTGGTCGCAAATTGTTGGATATTTTCCGGGCGATTCCAGAGAAGACGACGGTAACGGTCGCAACTGACGGAGAACGTGTCTCGATCAAGGCAGGAAAATCCCGTTTCACGCTGTCAACGTTGCCGGCCAGCGAGTTCCCGGTGGTCGATGAGATCAACGCGCAGCAGACGTTGACCTTGGCGCAGGGGGATTTTCGAAGATTGATCGACAAGACCCACTTTTCGATGGCGCAACAAGACGTTCGCTACTATTTGAATGGCCTTCTGCTCGAGACGGAGGGGAAAACCCTGCGCGCCGTTGCCACCGATGGCCATCGGCTGGCGCTCAGCGAAGCGGAGCTAGAAACGAAGGCTAAGAACAATCAGCAAGTGATTCTGCCGCGCAAGGGCGTGTTGGAACTTCAGCGCATCTTAGGCGGAGATGGCAACGTGGATCTAGCCATCGGAAGCAGCCACGTTCGTGCCCAGATTGGAGATATTCGGTTCACTTCGAAGCTTATTGATGGCCGTTTCCCAGAGTATGGCCGCGTGATTCCCGCCAGCCCTTCGAAGCAGGTCGAAGCCGACCGTGAGGGTTTGCGGCAAGCTCTGCAGCGCACAGCCATTCTCTCGAACGAAAAGTACCGGGGCGTCCGTATTAGTCTGAAGCCGGACCTTGTGACCATCCAGGCTCACAACCCCGAACAGGAAGAGGCTGAGGATCAGGTTGAGGTCACCTATAAGGGCGACGAGGTGGAGATCGGCTTCAACGTCACCTATCTCCTGGATGCCCTCGCGGCAGTGGACTCGGAGAAGGTGGTCCTGGGGCTCACCGACGGAAATAGTAGCTGCCTGGTCCGCGCCGCAGGCGCTGCGAGCTCCAAGTACGTCGTGATGCCCATGCGGCTCTAGTCAGCGCCTCCGACGGCTAGTCGCGGGCTGGCGCTTCATGTCTCTCGCGGAACTGCGCATTCACAACTTGCGTTGCATCGAAGATGCATCGCTGGAGCTCTCCCCGGAGCTCACGTTGATCTCGGGTGCGAACGGTGCCGGCAAGACGTCGGTCCTCGAGGCGATTTTCCTTCTGGGGCGCGGCCGATCATTCCGGACCCGAAGCAACGAAAAGCTCATTCGCCATGGGCAATCCAGCTTGGTTGTGTTTGGTCGTACGGAGGGAGCCAAATCCACCGCGGCGGGTGTTGAAGTCAGCCGTGAAGGAACTCGGGCGAGGATCAATGGGAAGGATGCGGAGTCGCTGGTCGCATTGACTTCGTTTTTGCCGGTTCAGTCCATCGATCCGGAGATCCACAAGCTTATTGACCAGGGACCTGAACGCCGCCGGCGATGGCTGGATTGGCTGGTGTTCCACGTGGAACCAAGATTCGGAGCGCAGTGGGCCAGCTTCCAGCGAGCTCTCAAGCAAAGGAACGCTGCGCTGAAGCTTTCGCACGGCGACCCTCGAGTTTGGGAAGGCGCGTTCGTCGAGCATGGCCTGGCCATGACCGAGTCACGCAAAGCTACACTCGGGAGACTGCAGCCCTATTTGAGCGCGCTCTTCGCAAAATTCTCAGGCCTTGAACTCACCGCAAGCTACTTCGCCGGTTGGAATCAGGAGCTTTCCCTCCTCGAGGCAGTACGCGCCAGCAGCGACCGTGACCGCGAGAAGGGCGTGTCGACGGTAGGTCCGCACAGAGCCGACATCGTTCTTCGGGCACGCAATCGAAGCGCGCGCGAGACCTTGTCGAGAGGGCAGCAGAAGCTCGCAGCGGTCTCGATGATCGTCGCTCAGGTAAAGCTGCTCTTCGCTGAATTGGGTACACCAGTCACGCTTTTGCTGGATGATCCGGCGGCCGAGCTCGACTCCAAAAATCTCAGCCTTCTTTTCGAGGAGCTGGCCTCGCTCAAGTGCCAGATGATCGCGACCTCATTGAGGCCGGAAATCGCGCTATTTCAAGCACCTAAAGCGCTGTTTCACGTGGAACAGGGGCGGGTGTTACGGCTATAATCCGAGCCCGTTTTCCCGAGTCAGTCATGGCCAACGACGACGTCTACGACTCAAGCAAAATCAAGGTCTTGAAGGGTCTTGATGCGGTGCGCAAAAGGCCCGGCATGTACATCGGTGATACCGATGACGGCACTGGCCTTCACCACATGGTTTTCGAGGTCGTTGACAACGCCATAGACGAGGCTCTGGCGGGCCATTGCGACCGCATCATCGTCACCATTCACGCCGATGAATCCGTGACGGTCGCGGACAATGGCCGCGGTATTCCCACGGACATTCACCCCGACGAAGGCCGCTCGGCAGCCGAAGTCATCATGACCGTGCTGCACGCAGGCGGTAAGTTCGATGACAGTTCGTACAAGGTTTCCGGCGGCCTGCATGGCGTAGGCGTATCGGTTGTGAATGCCTTGTCGGATAACCTGTGGCTAACCATCCATCGCGATGGGAAAACCCACAAGATGGAATTTCGACTCGGTGATCCCGTCGCGCCTCTGATTGAAACAGGCGCCACGACCGAACGTGGCACGATCGTACGGTTCAAGCCCAGCCCGACGATCTTCACCAACATCACCTTCGACTACGAAGTGCTGGCGAAACGACTGCGCGAATTGTCGTTTCTCAATTCCGGCGTGCGCATCGAGCTCAATGATGAGCGCGAGGCGAAGAACGATGTGTTCCAGCACGAGGGCGGCCTTCAGGAGTTCGTGAAGCACCTGAACCGCTCGAAGGTTGGCATACACCCGAGCGTCTTCCACTTTCGTTCCCAGGAAGGAGCAATCGGCGTGGAAGTGGCCATGCAGTGGAACGATTCGTATAGCGAGTCCATGTTCTGCTACACGAACAACATCCCGCAGAAAGACGGCGGTACGCACCTCGCCGGTTTTCGTGCAGCGTTGACGCGAACGCTCAACGACTACATCGAAAAGGAGATGGCAACCAAGAAGGAGAAAATCCCGACCACCGGAGACGACTCCCGTGAGGGCCTCACGGCGATCCTGTCGGTGAAGCTGCCGGACCCGAAATTCTCGTCGCAGACCAAGGATAAGCTGGTTTCGTCGGAAGTGAAGGGAGTGGTCGAGACCGCGGTGGGAGAGAAGCTGTCGGAATTTCTCCTCGAGCATCCGCAAGAGGCCAAAGCCATCGTCGGTAAGATCATCGAAGCGGCACGCGCGCGCGAAGCTGCGCGCAAGGCACGCGAGATGACTCGCCGCAAAGGCGCCCTCGACATCGCGGGACTGCCGGGAAAACTGGCGGACTGCCAGGAAAAAGATCCTGCGCTCTGTGAAATCTTCATCGTCGAGGGAGATTCCGCCGGTGGCTCCGCCAAGCAGGGCCGTGATCGTCGTACTCAGGCCATCCTGCCCCTGAAAGGCAAGATCCTGAACGTCGAAAAGGCGCGCTTCGACAAGATGTTATCTTCGGTCGAAGTCGGCACGCTGATCACCGCGCTCGGCTGTGGTATCGGTAAGGATGACTTCGACATCACGAAACTGCGTTACCACCGCATCATCATCATGACCGACGCGGATGTTGATGGCTCACACATCCGCACATTGCTGCTCACGTTCTTCTATCGCCAGATTCCCGATCTCATCAAGGCGGGGCACGTCTACATCGCGCAGCCGCCGCTGTACAAGGTGAAGCGCGGCAAGACCGAGATTTACGTGAAGGACGATGCAGAACTCAACCGCATGCTGCTCGCATCCGCGCTCGAAGACGCCGGGCTGCACGTGAACAGCTCCGCACCGCCTCTCAGCGGCCCAGGCCTCGAATCACTCGCACGTCAGTACATGGAGGTGCAGGCCATCATCCGTCGTTGGGCGAGGCGCTACGATGAGCGGCTGCTCGAGCAGCTGATCTACATGCCCGAAGTGACTGCCGCCGAGTTCGAAAGAGCCGAGTGGATGCGCGATTGGACCCGTGATCTGGCGCAGCACCTCAATGGCCTCTCGGACAGCCCTCGCAGTTATCAGGTCGACTACCGGAGCGTGCCAGGTCATCCCACCCGTGTAACAGTGAGCAAGACTGAACACGGTTCTGTCACAGAAAAGTCGCTTCCGAAGGAGTTCTTCGACTCCGCGGAATACCGCCGCATCATCGAACTCGGCAAGACGCTCGCCGGCATGATCGGAGAGGGGGCCTATATCACGCGCGGCGAGGCCCGCGAGGATGTCGGGTCCTTCAAACAGGCCATGACCTGGCTCATCGAACAGGCACGCAAAGGTCAATCCATTCAACGCTACAAGGGCCTGGGCGAAATGAACCCGGAGCAGCTCTGGGATACGACCATCAATCCCGAGACCCGTCGCCTCATGCAGGTGCGCATCGAGGACATTCTGGCTTCCGATGAAATCTTCACCACCCTCATGGGTGACCAGGTGGAGCCGCGTCGCGAGTTCATCGAGAAGAACGCGCTGGCGGTTGCAAATCTGGACGTCTGACGCAGGAGGCTCGCGCTTCGGCAGCGACCTGAGCCGATACCGCGCGGGAACTCCCG
>CAMLGF010000054.1 GCA_946479515.1 uncultured Pseudomonadota bacterium
GCGCAGGTCACATCAAACCGCGCTCGAAATGGTGGGCCTGCTTGGATTCGAACCAAGGACCAAGGGATTCACGTTCTCCGAAAGGTTTCCCTTCCGCGTGGACTATCTCTTCACCCGCGGCAGCTCTAACTACCGGTAGGGTGCGGGACGCTCTAGCCTGTCATCAAGGGCGCTCGAGCCCTCAGGTAGTCTCTGCACCTTCCGGGGCTGCAGCCCCGGCTTGGCTCAGGATCGCCATGCGTGCCGGGCACGCGAAGGTTTCCCTGAATTCATCCCGTCCACTGCGCGCGTTTCCGCGCGCAGGCACCTATATAGATGAGTCCCCTGCACTAACCGCTGTGCTACAGGCCCGACCGGGCGCGATTGTACATAGCAGCGTCAAATCCGGCTTGCCTTCAGAGTGATATCACTTTAGTATCGTTTGCGAGTTCCGACAACGCACACGAACGAGGCAGTCATGAAAACGCCGGGCGTCACCGAAGAGGTCCAGTTCAAGAGTTCGAGCGGCTATGCCGCCTTGGTCTTCGCGCTCATCGCACTGCTGCTGATTCCGGGCGGTGCGTTCATGCGAATGCCGCTGGTGAGCGTGCTGGCGGTCATTGCGCTCATCGTGCTGGTGAAGGGCGTGTACATGCTGCAGCCGAACCAGTCGGCGCTGCTGATGCTGTTCGGCGAGTACCGCGGCACGGACTACGCCACCGGCCTGCGCTGGGCGAACCCGTTCATGAACAAGACCAAGGTCAGCCTGCGCCTGCGCAACTTCAACAGCGAAAAACTCAAGGTGAACGACAAGCGCGGCAACCCGATCGAGATCGCGGCGGCGGTGGTCTGGCGCGTCGACAACACGGCACGCGCGGTGCTCGACATCGATCATTACGAGCAGTACGTCCCCATCCAGGCGGAGGCGGCGCTGCGCCATCTCGCCAACGAATACGCCTACGACCACGTGGATGACGACGGCACGGAACTGACGTTGCGCGCCGGCGGCGACGAGCTCATCGGCAAGTTGAAGCGCGAGCTGCAGGAGCGCTTCGAGAAAGCGGGCCTCATGGTGGAGGACGCGCGCCTCACGCACCTGGCCTACGCGCCGGAAATCGCGGGCGCCATGCTGCGGCGACAGCAGGCGGAGGCGGTGATCGGCGCACGCAAGCAGATCGTGGCCGGCGCCGTGGGCATGGTGGAGATGGCCCTGCAGGGCCTCACCGAGCGCGGCGTGGTGGATCTGGATCCGGAGCGCCGCGCGGCAATGGTCTCCAACCTGCTGGTGGTGCTGTGCGCCGAGACCGAGGCGCAGCCCGTGATCAACGCCGGCACGCTATACGGTTGAAGCGGCGGCGATGAGCGAGCCGCCAAACCGCAAGGCCTTCCTGCTGCGCCTCGATCCGGCGGTCGCCGCGGCGATCGAGGCGATGGCGGCGCAGGAGCTGCGCAGCGTGAACGGCCAGATCGAGTGGCTGCTGCGCGAGGCGCTGGCCAAGCGCGGCCGGGCGGTCAGCTCGGTGATGCGCACGAATGCACGCCGTCCCAAGGACGACAAGTAGCTAGCCCGGCGAATCAGCCGCGCCGCCGAAGTCACGGCAGCTCTCGTCGGCCGCCGTGGCGCCGCCGGATTTGCCGCAGGCCGCGAGTACCTGGCCACGGAACTTCGCGACCACGGCATGGCGCCCCGGATCCGTGCTCCAGTTCGCGAGCGCGGCATCGAGTCTGGCCAGCCGTGAGAGCGTGCGGCGATGGACCCGGTTCGGACCGTCGAGCTCGGCGAGCACTTCGGCGCCCACCTTCTCGATGGTGGCGGTGTCGTCGGGGGTCATGCGCAACAGTCCATCGAGATAGTTGTAGCCCCACTGGAAGCGCGAGGCGGGGCCCTTGGCCTGGTGATACGCCCGGGCGAGCAACTCGAGCGCGCGCTGCTGATGGCCGAGGTGCTCCTCGACGTCCGCGAGGTCGCCCAGATAGTAGTGAGGCGTGTTCGAGGTCTGGGCTTCCTGCGCCAGCAGGTCGCGCGCCCGCGGCCAGTCGTCGAGCGCGATGTAGATATTGATGGCCGAATTCACGACACCGGCACGCACGTATGGCTCCATCTTCGCATCGAGCATCTTCGCCGCGGTGGCGAGCGCGACGCTGCGCACGTCCGTGGGGGTCTTGCCGTCCGGAGCATAGGCCTGGGCCACGCGGACCTTGAGCAGCTGCGCGGCAAGCTGATCGGCTGGCGCGAACTGGCTGCTGGCCGTCGCCGCATCCGCCACGCTCATGAGGCGTGCGCGCAACGCGGGCGCGATCTGCGGCAGCGTGCGGCGCGCTGCGAGGTAGAACTGCCTGGGCAAGCTGCGCAAGGCGTCGACATTGGCCATCGCGAGCTCGGTATCAGCCAGCATTTCATGCACTCGCAGGGTGAGCGCGGCGAGGGTCTGGTCCGCCTTGCCACCGGCATCGATGGCCTTCGCCTGCCGTTCGGCGGCACGGGCGGCGGCGAGCACGGGCAGGCGCGCGCGTTCTTTCGCGAGCTCGGGGGGACACAGCCGCGCGGCGTTCGCGAATGCGGTCTGCAATTGCGCGGGATCGAACACACCCTCGTCGTCGAGATCGAAGGCGTGATAGGCCAGCCGGCGGCAGTCGGCCGCGGCCAGCGGCGCCGCGGCTTTCACGGCGAGCGCAACCACGTCCTTTACGGGACGCATGTCGCCGAGCGCATCGTCGAGCACGCCGGCGTACAACGTCAGGTCCATGTTGCCGGCGATGCGGGTGATCTCGGTGCGGTCGGGCTTGAACACCACCACGGTCGGATAGCCGGTGACGCGAAACACGTCACCCCACTTCTGCGCGTCGGGCAGATCGCCGTCGAGATACACGGCGACGAACAGCCGGGATTTCTCGATGAAATCCGGCCGACTGAACACCGCCGACTTCAGCTGCTTGCACGGCGGGCACCACTGCGCGCCCCAGTACAACATCACGGGCTTGTTGGCGCGCTGCGCGGCGGCGAACGCGGCATCCACGTCGCCCTTGAACCAGTCGATGCCGGGCGCATCGGCATGCACCTTCGCGAGCAGCTCGGCGCTGGGTGTCGAAGCCGCGCGGGCCCGAGTCGCATCGACCGTGGGCGCTGGCATCGGGTCCTTCTTCTTGTCGCATCCACCGAGCAGCGCCGCGCACAGCGCGATCGCGAGCATCGGGATGGTGGCACTCAGAGTAAGGGAGAGCCGGTGACGCATTTGTAATCCGCTCCGCGCTAGGCGTCGAAAGAGGCCCACGTTAGCATGCGGTCATGGCAAAACGACCCAGCTTCGACGCCGTGCTGGCCGCGAATCTGTCGCGCCGCACCGTGCTCACCACCGCGGCCGCGACCGCGGGCCTGGCCGCGTGTGCGCATTTTCCGACGGAACCACGCGTGCAGGGCGGCGCGGGCGCGTTCAAGAGCGTCGCGCCGCAGAACTCGGACGCATTGGTCATCGCCGATGGCTATCGGCAGAACATCGTGGCGCGCTGGGGCGACAGCCTGGTCGCGGGCACCGAAGATTTCGATACGCGCCGCCTGTTGCAGGCCAGCTGGCTGAGCTCCGGCGAAGTCGCGGCGCAGGAGCGCCGCTTCGGCACCAATGCCGATGCCGTGGGCTATTTTCCGCAGCGCCCGGGCCGCGCCGCGCGCGGGCTGGTCTGCGTGAATCACGAGTACTTGAGCGGCGAATTGATGTGGCCCGATCACGATGGCGGGAACATGAAGCGCGCCGCCGCGCAGGCCTGGTTCGAGAAGCATCCGGATGCCACGGCATTCATGCAGGCGGCCCACGGCGTGAGCGTCCTGCAGCTGCAACGCGGGCGCGACGGCTGGTCGCGCGATCTCGCCTCGCCCAACAACCGCCGCATCACCGCGCGCACGCCCATGCACATCCACGGCCCGGCGCGCGGCCATGTCCTGATGCGCACCCACGCCGATCCCACCGGCACACGGGTGCTCGGCACATTCGCCAACTGTTCGGCCGGCAAGACGCCGTGGGGCACGTATCTCACCTCCGAGGAAAACGTCGACGATTATTTCGCGGGCGCCGCGGTCAATGCCGACACGCGCCGGCCCGATCTGCGCGAGGCGCTGCGCCGCTTTCCGCTGCGCGATCAGCCGTTCTATCACTGGGACCTGCAGGATGCGCGCTTCGATTCGGCGGCCGAACCGCACGAGTTCTTCCGCTTCGGCTGGATGGTGGAGATCGACCCGCACGATCCGCAATCCGTGCCGCGCAAGCGAACCGCGCTCGGCCGCATGCAGCACGAGGGCGCCAACACGCACGTCGGACGCAGCTGTCACGTGGCCGCGTACATGGGCGACGACGAGAAGTTCGAGTACATCTACAAGTTCGTGACCCGCGGCACGTTCGACCCGAAGCATCCGGCGGCGAACCGAGACCTGCTCGACGAGGGCACGCTGTACTGCGCGCGCTTCGATGCGGACGGCACCGGCGAGTGGTTGCCGCTGGTGCACGACGAGAACGGCCCGCTCAACTCAACGGCCGGCTTCGCGGACCAGGGCGATGTGGTCATCAAGGTGCGCGCCGCCGCCGACCTGCTCGGCGCCACGCCCATGGATCGCCCCGAGGACGTGGAAGTGAGTCCGCTCACCGGCCGCATCTACATCCCGTGCACCAAGACGCGCGAACGTGGCGGCTCGGGCGACACCAACTGGTTCGGCCGGCGCGTGGACATCGGCACCAACCCGGCGAATCCGCGCGCCGACAATCGCTACGGCCACATCATCGAGATCGCCGAGACCGGCGACGACGTGCGCGCCACGCGCTTCACCTGGAGCGTATTCCTGCTGGCGGGCGACCCGGCCGCGGGCAGTTACATCGTCGATGCGCGCGAGATCGCACGCCGTTGCGCCGAGAGTAGCTTGACGGGCGACCACACCTACTTCGCCGGGTATCCCGACGCGGCCGGGCTCAGCCCGATCCAGTGCCCCGACAATCTCGGCATCGATCCGCAAGGCCGGCTGTGGATCGTCACCGACAGCGACAACCGCGACCACCCCAACAATGGCTGCTTCGTCGTGCCGACCAGCGGTCCACAGCGCGGCCTGCTGAAGCAGCTGGCCAGCGGCCCGAACGGCTGCGAGGTCTGCGGCTGCGAGTTCACGCCGGACGGGCGCACGCTGTTCCTCACCATTCAACATCCCGGCGAGGGCGGCAGACTGACCCATCCCATCAGCCACTGGCCGGATGGCGCCGGGCTCCCCGCCCGCGCCGCGCTCGTGGCGATCGAGCGTGAGGACGGCGACCCCGTTTGACAGATGCGCGGATTATTTGGGACAGAATTCAAATCTGACCCACCTGGCTCTGTCGCCGCTGTTTCGTTCAGGTGATATTCAATCGAGCCTTCATAGAGTTCGAGCCATGAACAACAGGTCTGTGCTCCGCATCCTCGCCACCGCCGCGCTGCTCAGTTCGCTGGGTGGTTGCGCCAGCCTCTCCAAGAGCGAATGCCTCAACGCCAACTGGGAAGACATCGGCGTTCGCGACGGCGCCAACGGCCAGCCCGAGGAATATCTCATCCAGCACTCCACCGCCTGTGCAAAGGTGAACGTTGTGCCCGATCGCGGCGCCTGGCTGCACGGCCGCGAGCAGGGCCTCGAGCGCTACTGCCAGCCGCACCGCGTGTACGGCATCGGCGAATACGGCGGCGGCTTCGATGCCGGCATCTGCCGCAACTTCGACCAGGAGCGCCTGGTCGATGCGTACGAGAAAGGCCGCGAGGTGAATCGCCGCACCGGCATCCTCAACGGCATCGACGCCGAGCTGCGCGACATCCGCACCAAGCTCGAGGACAAGGAGCTGGAGAAGAAGGAGCGCGAGCGCCTCGCGTACCGGCTGGGCCAGCTCGAGTACGAGCGCGTGGATGCCGAGCGCGATCTGGATCATGCGCGCCGCCGCGCGCGCGATCTGTAGTCGCGACCGGTCTCAGGCCCGCGGCTTGGCGCGGCGGGTGGGCTCGGCCTCGAGCGGATTCTCCGGCCAGTAGTGCCGCGGATAGCGGCCGCGCATGTCCTTGCGCACGTCGAGATAGGCGTTCTTCCAGAAGCTGGCGAGATCGCGCGTCACCTGCAGGGGCCGGCGCGCAGGCGACAGTAGTTCGAAGGTAACCGGCACCGCGCCGCCGCCGATGCGCGGTGTGGCCGCGAGCCCGAACACTTCCTGCATGCGCATGGAGGCGATGGGCGCGTTGTCGCTGAGGTAGTCGATGCGGGCGCGCGTGCCGGTGGGCAGCGCGACGTGCGTCGGCGCCAGCTCGTCGAGCCGCCGCTGGCGCTCGTAGCCGACATGCGCCTGCAGCGCCTCGAGCAGCGGCACGCGGTTGAGCTGCGTGCGCCGGGTCACGCCGGCGATGAAGGGCTCGAGCCAGGAGAGATCCGCCGCCAGCGCCTGGCGCGACAGGTCGGGCCAGCCAGCCACGTCCTTGCGATCGAGCCGGCGCACGAATTCGCTGCGCGCCACGAAGTTGCGCGTGTCGTCATCCCAGGGAAGCGCGTCGATGCCCAGCGAACGGATGCCCTCCAGCATGGCGGCCGCGCTGGCCGCGCGCGCGGCATCCGGCAGCGGCTTCTCCTCGATCACCAGCGCGTCAAGGCGCACCACTCGCCGCGCCACCACGGCTTCGGTGCGTTCGTCCCAGGCGAGCTCGTCGGCGCGTACGAGTTGCGTCGCGAAGTGCTCGAGCAGGGCCTCCCGCGACACGGGCGCGGCGAGCTGGATGCGCGCCTCCCGCTCCCGGTCGTCGAGGTCCACGGCGACGATGAACTCCGCGCGCGCCACGGATTCCGCGCTGGCGAACACGGCGCCGCGGCCGTTGCTGAGCAGGTAGCGCGCGTCCGCGCCGGCGCGGCGCCGCGCGATGCGGTCGGGATAGGCCATCGCCAACAACACGCCGGGCTCGACGGGCGAGTCCGCGCCGTCGCCGGACACACCAAGCTGCTGCTCGAACTGGCGCCGCGCGCGGCGCACGCGTTCCAGCGCAGCGCGTTCGACCTGCGCCGAGCCCTTGCGCAGCAGATCGAGCCGCGTGCGCACGTCGCTGTCGCGCGGTCCGCCGCCGGCGCGCAGCAGGTCGCGATCCGAGAGCAGCGCGGCGATCTCGGCCGCCAGCGGGCCGGCGCCGAGGTCGCGCGACTTCAACAACATGTGTGCCAGGCGCGGATGCGCGGGGAACTGCTGCATGGCGCGGCCGTGCGCCGTGACCTTGCCGGCGGCATCCAGCGCACCCAGCCGGCGCAGCAGATCGCGCGCGCTCGCCAGCGTTGCGGCCGGCGGCGCATCCAGCCACCGCAGCGCGCCCGCCTCGGTGCCCCACACGGCAAGATCGAGGGCCAGCGGCGCGAGATCGGCGACCACGATTTCGGGCGGCGCGTACGCCGCGAGACTGCGCTCCGCGCCCTCGCCCCACAGCCGATAGCAGACGCCCGGCGCCGTGCGCCCCGCGCGGCCGGCGCGTTGCTCCGCTGACGCGCGCGAGATGCGCTGCAGCTCGAGGCGGTTCATGCCACTCGACGGATCGAACAGGCTGCGCCGTTCGAGACCCGCGTCGATGACGACGCGCACGCCTTCGATGGTGAGACTGGTCTCGGCGATGTTGGTGGCGAGCACGATCTTGCGCCGGCCCGCGGGTGCGGGCTGCAGCGCGGCATCCTGCCCGCCGCCCGCGAGCTCGCCGTAGAGCGGGTGAACGTCCACCTCGCGGCCCACGAAATCGAGCATGCCCTGCACGCGGCGGATCTCGCCCGCCCCCGGCAGGAACACCAGAAGATCGCCCGGCGCCTCGGCCAGCGCGCGCTTGATGGCGCGCACCACCGCGAGCTCCGGCGACTCGCGCGGGCCCGGCGCCGGTGGCGCCGGCAGCAGCGGCAGGCCGGTGCCGAGATACTGCGTGGTCACGGGAAACATGCGGCCGGCCGCCGTGATCACGGGCGCGTCGCCTAACAACCGCGCCACCGCCGCGCCGTCCAGCGTGGCCGACATCACCAGCAGGCGAAGGTCCGGCGCGAGGTTCTCCTGCGAGTCGAGCGCGAAAGCGAGCCCGGTGTCGGCGTGCAGGCTGCGTTCGTGGAACTCGTCGAACAGCACTGCGCCCACGCCCTCGAGCGCGGGATCGCTCTGCAGCATGCGCGTGAACACGCCCTCGGTCACCACCTCGATGCGCGTGCGGCGGCCCACCCGCGTCTCCAGGCGCATGCGATAGCCCACCGTCTCGCCCGGCGCCTCGCCGAGCGTAGACGCCATGCGCGCCGCCACCGCGCGCGTGGCGAGCCGACGCGGCTCGAGCATGATGATCTTCCCGCCCCGCAACCACGGCTCGTCGAGCAAGGCAATCGGCACGACGGTGCTCTTGCCGGCGCCGGGCGGCGCATGCACCACGGCATTTCGCTGGCTCTGCAATGCCGCGCGCAGCGCGGGCAGCACTTCGTCGATGGGAAGTCCGGATTTCACTGGGCGCGCAGTGTACCTCTGCTAACATCCCGCGCATGCGCTGGCGCCAGAGTCGGGAAAGTCAGAACGTCGAGGACTACCGCGGGCGTCGCACCGGCGGCGGCGGTGGACTCAAGATCGGTCTCGGCACCGTGGTCATCGGCGTCATCGCCTATTTCCTCGGCGGGCCGCAGGCGGTCATGCAGGTGCTGTCGGGCGCGGGCTCCTCGGCGCCCACGTCCGAAGAGCCGGTGGATCCCGGCGCGCCCACCGACGAATCCGGCAGCTTCGTGTCCCACGTGCTCGGCGACACCGAGGAAACCTGGACGGCGCTCTTCTCCGCGGCGGGCCGCCAGTATCCGGCGCCGCGGCTCGCGCTGTTCGATCAGGCCATCAATACCGGCTGCGGCCAGGCGAGCGCCGCCGTCGGACCTTTCTACTGCCCCGCCGACCAGAAGGTGTACATCGACCTCACGTTCTTCCATCAGCTGGAAACGGAGTTCGCCGCGCAGGGCGACTTCGCCAAGGCGTACGTGATCGCGCACGAGGTCGGCCACCACGTGCAGACCATCACCGGCATCTCCGACAAGGTGCGGTCCGCGCAGCAATCCGCGCGCTCGCAGGAAGAAGCCAACGCGCTGCAGGTGAAGATGGAGCTGCAGGCCGACTGCTACGCCGGCATCTGGGCGCATTACGCCGATCGCACGCGCCAGCTCGTCGAGAGCGGCGACGTAGACGAAGCGCTGGGTGCTGCGTCCGCGGTGGGCGACGACACCATCCAGAAGCGCGTGCAGGGTCACGTGAACCAGGAGTCGTTCACGCACGGTTCGGGCGCGCAGCGGCAGGAGTGGTTCCGCCGCGGCTTCGGCTCGGGCCAGGTCGCGGAGTGCGACACGTTCCGCTGAGCGCGCCCGCGCGGTCGCGCGGGCATACACCAAGACACACGTTTTCCAGGCATTTCGCGCTCCTGTAAAGGACGCTTGACAAGGCATTCCGCGCGGCCTAACCTGTCAAGCATCCTTTACAGACACCGGAGCGGACGATGCTGGAACGCGACGCCAAACGAAAGTACTACTGGGAACTGGGCCTGGGACTGGTCTTCTACGTGGCGGTGCTGTCGGTCTCGCTGCGCACCGTGGACCGCCTGCATCCGGGCTTCCTTCGCACCGTGGTCGCGCTCGCGCCGGCCATCCCGGTGTTCGCCGTCGTCTGGGTGATCGCGCGCTCCTTCCGCCGCATGGACGAGTTCGTGCGGCTGCGCAGCCTCGAGAGCATCGCGGTGGCGGCGGCGGTCACCGCGGGCGTCACCTTCACCTACGGCTTCCTCGAGTCGGCGGGATTCCCGCGTCAGTCCATGTTCTGGGTCTGGGGAATCATGGGCTTCACCTGGGGCACGCACTCGTGCCTGTGCCGGCTCTTCGCCAGATGAAGAACGACGTCCGCGAGCTGCGCAGCCAGCGTGGCTGGAGCCAGGGTGAGCTGGCCGACCGACTGGAGGTGTCGCGCCAGACCATCAACGCCATCGAGACGGGCAAGTACGACCCCAGCCTGCCGCTGGCCTTCGCGATAGCCAAACTATTCGGCAAACCGATCGAAAAGATCTTTTTCACGGAGTAATCACATGACCAAGCGATTCATGGCGGGCTTCGCGCTCGCGTTCTCCCTGCTCGCGCCCGCGTTCTGCACGGCAGCGGACGTCGGGCTGGTGGACATCAAGGTGTGCGCCGTCGATGAAACCTGGTCGGGGCTGAAGCTGGTGCTGCGGCGTGAGCTCCGCTAGTGCTTGGGTTGCACCAGGTCCCAGAGTGTTCCGTACAGATCCTTGAACACGGCGACGGTGCCATGCGGCGCTTCGCTGGGTTCGCGCACGAACTCGACGCCCTCGGCCCGGTACGCGTGGAAGTCGCGCCAGAAATCGTCGGTGTAGAGGAACAGGAACACGCGTCCGCCGGACTGGTCGCCGATGCGCGATTGCTGGTGCTCGTTCGCGCCGCGGGCCAGCAGTAGTTTGGCGCCTCGCCCGGCAGCGCCGGGTGGTTCGATGACCACCCAGCGCTTGTTCTGCTCGGGCACGAGGCTGTCTTCGACCAGCGTGAAGCCGAGCTTGCCCACGTAGAAGGCGAGCGCCTCGTCGTAATCACGCACCACCAGCGAAACCAGCCCGAGTGTCGGCATCAGTCCTCCGTGGGCTGAAGCGTATAGCCGGCGGGTACTTCCGTGCTGAAGTAATCGGCCGGCAGTGCCGGTTCGAATTCGAAGCGGAAGCTCGTATCGATGGCGGCATTGGGCTGATCGACCTTCATCTCGAGCGGCAAGCCGGCCTCGTCGGCCCAGAGCAGCACCTTGCCCTGCCCGTCGGGAAGCGCCAGCTCCCAGCCGTGCGCGCGCCGGCCGTCGATGAGGCGCGTTTCGGACAGCGGCGTCGCCAGGCCCTGGAAGTCGCGGATGTCGCTGAGCCAGTCCATGGCGTCGTCCTTGGTGCCGGGCGCGGGCAGCGGGCTCACGACGGCGACGTGCTCGGCCTTCACCAGCGTCAACACGCGCCGCTCCTGCGTGTTGACCACGACGACGATGTCGTCGCCCACCTCGGTGCGCACGCTGCCGTCGGCGAGCACGGCGATGCGCGACTTCATGAGCGGGTGGCCGTTCACGCGCTGTTCCATGTCGAAGCGCAGCTTCTGGAAGTCGCGGAAGTGCTTCTGCACCTCGCTGAAAGCCATGGCCTGCGAGGGATTCAGCGGCAGCAGGACCACGGCGACCGCGGCCACCACCGCGGAGGCCGCGGCTGCGAGCCAGCCACCGACGCGGGGCTTGCGAGCGCGCGGCGTGGCGCCGGCGATGACGCTCTCGAGCTTGCGCTGCGCGTCCTGCACGGCGCCGGCGGTGGGTTCTGCGAAGGAAAACAGTTCGAGTCTGCGATCGAGGGAGTTCATGACTGCTCCTGCTGGAGTTTTTCGAGCGACTGGCGCGCGCGGTGCGCGGCGACGCTCACGTGGTTCTCGCTCATGCCCAATGCCGCACCGATGGCGGCGGGCGCGAGGTCGTGGAAGTGCCGCATGACGAAGCACGCGGCATCGCGCGGGTTGAGCCGCGCCAGCGCGCGCCGCATGAAGCGCGCGGCTTCGGCGCGTTCGGCATCCTCGGCCGGCGAGTCGTCGGGCGCATCGGCTTTCCACAGCGGCGCGAGCAGGCGCCAGCGCTGTTGCCGGCGCAGCGCGTCGATGGCGAGGCGCGTGGCCGAGGCGGTGAGATAGGCGGGCCAGGACTGCACGTCCGCGGGCGGCTTCTCGATCAGGCGCAGGAACAGCTGCTGCTGCACGTCCTCGGCGGCCGCGCGGCTGCCGAGGATGCGCCAGGCCGCGCGGAAGACCGTGGGGCCGTACTGGCGCGCCAGCGCGGCGACGTCATCGGCTGCCGCGGCGCTCATGAGGGTATTTCTGAGAATGGGGACTCGCACACCGTCGTCTCCTGTGTTGCTTCGAAACACATGACGAACGGGCGCGGCGGATATTACGGCGGGGAATGCAAAAGGGGTCGGCTCAGTCCCGACCCCTTCTGCCAGGAAACGGGGGTGACCCCAATTACGGCTTGATGGGGCTGAGGCCGCCCCAGGGTTTCAGACGGTTCAGGGCGGGGACGATGGCGCGGCGCATGGCAAGGAAGTCGAGCTCGCCCTTCTCGCGGTAGAGGACATTGCCCTGCTCGTCGAGGATCAGCGTGTACGGCAGCTCGCCGCGCCAGTCCTTCACGGACTCGAACGCGTCGTACAGCTCGTCCTTGTTCTCACTGGCCAGGATGTAGTTCTTCATCGAGGCGTGCTTCTTGGTGAGAAATTCCTTCACCGTGCCTTCCATGTCGGGGTACTCGGCGGCAATGGTGATCATCTCGAACGGCCGGTCGCGGAAACGGATGTTGTGCTCGACGAGCTCGCTGAACTCGCTGACGCAGGGCCCGCACCAGGTCGCCCACACGTTGATGAAGCGGATCTTCCCCGAGTCTTTGTTGGCGCGGATGGCCTTGAGCGTCGCGACGTCGGCCTTCTCGAGCGTCACCGGCTCGGCGGCCCACTTGGCCTTGTACTTGGCGTACTCGGCGACCTTCGACTCCCATTTCACCGAGCAGCCGAACACCCGCGTCGAGGTCACCGGCGGCTCCTTGCCCGCGAGCAGCGCGTCGAGCGCCGCGCGCGTGTCGTGCTTGGTGGCCGAGGATTCGCGCTCGGAATCGTCGATGCGGCCCTCGAAGCGCAGCTTGCGCGCCTTGTCGAAGATGAACACGTGCGGCGTCGCCACCGGACCCATCTTGTTGGACAGCTCCTGCTTCGGGCCGTCGTCCAGCCAGACGAAGTTGAACTTCTCGCGCGCCGCGCGCGCCTTCATCTCCTCGATGGAGTCCGACAGGTCGGTGTAGGCGAGCTCGTCGAGGCGCACCGACTCGGCGTGGTTCGGATTGATGGCGACCAGCGTCACGCCCTTGGGCGAGTAATCCGTCACCAGCTTCTTGATGCGCTCCTGGTAGGCCTGCGCCGTCGGGCAATGCGCGCAGGTGAAGACGATCACCAGCAGGTCGCTCCTGAAACTCTTGTCGGTATAGGTCTTGCCGTCGATGCCGGGCAGCGAGAACGCCGGCAGGGTCGAACCGATGGGCAGCACCGGGGGCTCGTTGGCCGCGAAGGCGCCCGTGGCCATGAACAAGGTGAGCGCGCATGCCAACCCGCGGCCGGCCTGCTTCATTCGAGATGCAAACATGGATTTCCCCTTCGATCTCCCCCTTCAGGAGACGCCCAGCCTAACCGAATCCGTGGCCCCATCGATCAAACGAAGCCGAGGGCGGTAGTCGGGAAGTTGCCGATATTGGGCAGGATGCCTGGCAGCTCGGCCGCGTCGCAGCCGAACCAGCGTGCCAGGGTGGCGGCGAACTGATCGACGCCGGTGGTGGGCAACAAGCGTCCCTGCCCCACCTGATCATCGCTCTGGATGGAGACGTGCGGCGCGGTGCCATAGAACCGCCCGCCGTTCACGGCGCCGCCCATCACGAAGTGGTGACTGCCCCAGCCGTGATCGGAGCCGTCCGCATTCGAGCTCAGCGTGCGCCCGAAATCCGAGGCGGTGAACGTGGTCACCTTGTCCGCCACGCCGAGCTCGACGGTGGCCGCATGAAACGCGCTCAGCGCTCCATCCAGCCGGGCCATCAGGTTGGGATGGTCCTGCATGAGCAGGTTGTGATTGTCGAACCCGCCGAGCGACACGAAGAACACCTGTCGCCGCAGGTTGAGCGCGCCGCGCGCGCCGATGAGCCGCGCGACGATCTTCAGCTGCGCGGCCAGCGGATTGCTGCCCGGGAACGGCGTCGCCGGCTGCACCGGCGCCAGCGCCTGGTTGACGATGCCCTCGAGCTGGATGCCGCGCCGCGTCACGACCGCGTACTCGTTCTCCATCACGTGCGTGCTGTCGCGCGTGATCAGCGCATTCACCGCGTCGCGAAATCCCGGGTTGGCGTTGTCCAGCGCATTGATGCGGATCGCGCCCGAGGGGCTGGTCTGGTACTGCAATGCGTCGCGCCCCGCGACGAACACCGCGTTGCCGGCGGCCGAGATGCAGGTGAGCAGCGAGTTCGGGTCATTGCTGTTGTTGGTGAGCGCGAGGTCGCCCAGGCGACCGCCCCAGCCCACCGTCGAGCCCTCCGTGCCGTTCGACTGCCACACCGACGACTGATCGTTGTGCGAGAACAGCTTGGGC
This sequence comes from uncultured Pseudomonadota bacterium, assembly GCA_946479515.1. The sequence continues at coordinate 14,183 of CAMLGF010000054.1, forward strand.
GGCAGCGGATTCGCCACCCGGTTGGTCGACAGGTACTGCGCCAGCGTGGTCGGCTGGATCAGCGGCCCCACATTGAGCTGCACGGCCAGCTTGCCCGCATCCCACAGCGCCTTGAGCCCGCCGAGCTGCGGGTTGAGCGCGTATTGCAGGTCGTCGGTGAGCGTCTGCGGCGAGAGCGGCGTGAGCGCCGTGGCCGCGAGGGCCGCGCGCGCCAGCGCGATGCCTGCCTCGCCCTCGCCACCGCTGCCTGCGCGGATCTGGTGATACAGCGCGTAGTTGGCCGCATCGTACGGAACCACGGTGTTCGCATAGTCGTTGCCGCCATACAGGAACACGCAGACCAGCGCCTTGTAGTCGGTGCTGTCGAACGCCGCCGCTTCGCTCATGGCCGCGAGGTTGATGGCGAGCGGCGTCGCCACGCCCATGGCGCCGAGCTGCAGCCCGCGCTGCAATACCATGCGTCGAGTCCAGTTGCTCATTTCTGCACCAGGTATTCGGGGCTGATGACGATGAGGAAGGTCGCCGTCGCCAGCATGTTCAGTTTCTGATCCTGGCTGCTCGCGGCGGTGATGGCGAAGGTGTTCATCACCGTGCGAATGACGTCCAGCGACTGCGCGGACATCTGGTTCGCGGTGAGCCGCAGATTCAGCCAGGCGAGCACCGCCTCGGTGTCGTGCGCGATCGGCAGCAACTCGGTGTACGTGGGGCGCACGTCGTTGTAGGCGTAGCGCGACGTCCACTGCACGAAATTGATGTAGCCCGCCGTCGTGGTCTCGTTGAGCAGCTGGAACTCGGGCGCCTGCTTGCTGGCGGTGGCAATGGCCGTGTTCGGCGGCACGTAGCCGGGCCGGAAGAAATTGAACACCGACGGCGAGCGCAGCGGCGACTGGCCCAGGGCCTCGTGCGCGGGGGAGGTTTCGTAGATCACGAACTGGCCGTTCGTGGACATCACGCCCACGGTGCGCAGCATCTGCACCCAGCGCACCACCGGTTCGCGCAGCTTGCCGCGCAGCGTGTCGCCCGCCGTGGGCGCGGCGCGCGCCTCCTCGTCCATGAGGATGGCGGTCCACACGGCCCGGAGGTCGCCGCGCACGCCGGAGCCGTTGTTCGCGAACGCGGCCGCGACCCGGCCGACGTACTCCGGCGAGGGATTGCTGGTGACCAGCCGCTGGATCATCTGGCGCGCGAAGAACGGCCCCACGTTGGCGTGTTGGAACAGATGGTCCAGCGCCATTCGCAATGCCGTGGGGCCCGGCGTGTTCGCCGGGATGTTGAGCCCCAGGAAGTTCACTTCGAGGTTCGAGTGGTTAGCCGGGTCGAACCACATCGGGTTCGACGCGAAGTGCGTGCTCGGAATCGGGTAGTTGACCCACGCCACCGTCTGGAACGAGCCGCCGTTCGCGAGAAAGTCCCAGTCGTAGCCCGTGAACACGCGGGCGAGATTGGTGATGTCGCTCTGGCCGTAGGTCTCGATCGGCTCGCCGTTGTCGTCGAGCTTGTGCGTGCCGTCCGGATTGAGCTCGTAGAGCCCGATGGTGAAGAGCTGCATCACCTCGCGCGCGTAGTTCTCGTCCGGCTGGCGTCCGTTGTCGTCCTCTTTGAGATTGCCCTTGGTGTTGAGGAAGAAGCCCATGCCCGCGTTCAGCGTGATCTTCTCGAGCAGCGTGCGGAAGTTGCCGAATGCGTTCGCGCAGAGCAGATCCCAGTAGGCGGCGATCACGTACGGTGGATAGAAGCCGTCGATCGGCGTCAGTGAGACGACGAAGAATTCCGAGAGCGCCAGCGCCAGGCGCTTGCGCATCTGGTCCTGACCCGAAAGCAGCTGGCTCCAGATCATGAAGTCGCCGAACTGCGGCCAGAAGTAGCGTTGCTCCGAAGTCACGGAATTGTGGCCCTGGGAGTCGAGCCAGGCCACGCCGGTCTGCCCCGGCGGCCTCGTGTAGTTGGCATTCAGCCAGGGGAGATAGCCGTCATTGCGCAGCGTGGTGATGTCCGCGCTCGTCGCCGAGAACTGCGCCTGCTGCAGAAAGCGCGAGGCCTCCACGTCGGTTTCGGCCTTCGCCACGGGTGGGGCGGGCGGCGGAGGCGGCGGGGGCGGAGAGTTGCCGGAGGGTGGCGGCGCGGAAGACGAGGACCTGCCTCCTCCACCGCAGCCGGCCAATGCCGCCGCGCCGGTCAATAGCGCCAGGGTCGCCGTGGCGCTGCCGCCGCCGGTTCCGCAATCGTCGGCTTCCGGCCCGTCAGGCCGCACCTCGACTTCGCGATCTTCGGATTGCATGACCCCCCCGGGAGTGCGCCGAACGTAACTCATGCGTGCCGATCGAGGGAAGCGCGGAACGCGGAAAAAGCCCATCGGGTAGGGAAAATCATCGCCATCAGGCCTAGCATCCCGCCATGAAACGCCAGCGCGGCCGCCCGCCTCATGCCGACCTGCTGACACCCAGCGAGTGGCGCACGGTGCACTTCGTGCAGCATGGCCTGAGCAACGTGGACATCGCGCGCCGCCGCGGCATCAGCGTGAACGCGGTGAAATTCCATGTGAGCAATGCGCTCGCCAAACTGCGGCTGCGCAACCGGCGCGAGCTGCGCGCCTGGTTCCGGGCCCCGGCGGACAGCGCCCTGGCGAGCAACGGGCCGGGTTCATCAGGCAAGGAAAAAGGCATGGAAATCTCGCACATCGGCCAGATTGCCCGCTCAGTCAGCGACACCGCAGCCTCGGAGAAGTGGTACCGCGAGGTGCTCGGACTCAGGCACCTCTATACCTTCGGTACGCTGGCCTTCTTCGACCTCGGCGGCACGCGATTGATGCTTTCGCAGGAGGGCGGCGCGGCGAAGGAATCCATCCTCTACCTGCAGGTGGCGGATATTGCCCAGGCTCATCGGGATCTGCAGGCCCAAGGCGTGAAGTTCACGCATGCGCCGCACCTCATTCACCGCCATGCCGACGGCACGGAGGAGTGGATGGCCTTCTTCGAGGACCCGGACGGGCGACCGCTGGCCCTCATGAGCCGGGTCTGATTTTCCATATTGTTAGGTCTTTCCCGTTTTCACGCGGGTGAATGCCCGGCCCTGCGAATCACGACACGGTTTTACCTAGTACAGCCGGCGCAATCTATCCCGCGCTTCGCGCCTCAACGCAGGGAGTTTCCATGAGTGCATCCAGTGAACGCATGTCGGTGTTCGGCCCGACGCTGCGCTTCAAGGGCGAATTGAAAGCCCAGGAAGACATCAAGATCGAGGGCCGCATCGAAGGCTCGATCCACCATCAACAGAAGGTGGTCGTCGGGTCCAAGGGCGAAGTCGTCGCGACCGTCAATGCGCAGAGCATCGACGTCGACGGCAAGGTCCAGGGCGACATGAGCGCCCGCAAGAGCATCAAGGTCAGTCAATCGGCTGTGGTTCGCGGCAACATCCGCGCGCCCAGCGTGAGCATCACCGAGGGAGCAAATTTCAATGGCGGAGTCACGATGGAGTCGAATGCTGGGTCGGTCGGAGCCTCCACCGCCACCTCCAAGACGGCCTGAGGTGGAGAAGCCCATGAGCAAGAACATCCCGGAAGCCAAGATGGCTCCTCCGCCGGCCGCGCCCGCGCCGTCGAACGGCACGGTCTGCGTGCTCGGCCCGACGCTGCACTTCAAGGGCGAGCTGTACGGCGAAGAAGACCTGGAATTCCAGGGCCAGCTCGAGGGCTCGATCGAACACACCCGTTCGTTGAGCATCGGCAAGGAAGGCGGCGTCACCGGCAACATCAAGGCCAAGTTCGTGATCGTCGAAGGCCGCGTGGATGGCGACATCTACGCCAGCGAGTCGGTCTCGGTGCGCCAGTCTGCCAAGGTCAAGGGCAACATCTTCGCGCCGCGAGTCGGCATCGCCGATGGCGCCCAGTTCTCGGGCAGCATCGACATGAGCCACAAGGTGGCCGCCACCAGCGCCAAGCCGCAGTCGCCGCTCAGCGATCCGGCGGCCGAGCGTCTGCTGACGAAGGCCGTGGGCTGACATCAGCCCCGGCACTTCCCGCGGAAGGCCGAAGCAAAGCAATGATGGACGCGGACAGCGCGCGCAGGGAATCCTGCGCGCCGTCCGCGTTTTTATTCGCCAGCAGCACCAGCGCCACTTTCGCATCCGGGTACAGATCGCACAGGCTGGTGAAGCCGTACGTCGAGCCCGCGGCAATCAGCCGGCGGCCATGCTGCGAATTGCCCAGCACCCAGAAGAAACCCATCGCCACGCGTCCGTCGGGGCTCGACCAGGTGGGCTGGTGCGCCAGCTTCACCGAGGCATCGCGCTCCATCATCTGCCACCAGCAGAACTTGAGCAGGTCGTCCGCGCTGTAGCGCAGCGAACTGGAAGCGAACTGCATGCGTGCACCGAAGGGCGGCAGCGGTTCGTTGGCTTCCGTGTAGCCGCGCGCCAGTAGTTTGGCCGGCGGCGCCGTGCCGCTGGCCATGCGCAGCGGCTTTTCGATCTCCCGCGCCAGCACCGCCTCGAAGGGCTCGCCGTAGATCTTGTCCAGCGCCACGCCGAGCAGCATCGCCCCTACGTTCGATGGTGCCGGCGCCGTGCCCGGCGCCAGCCGCGGCATCACGCGATGCAGCTGGAACAGGAACTGATTGCGCGTGTACTTCTCGATGACGCCGATGTACCGCGCCGCCAGCGGCCGGCCCGGCACCGGGCGAACCTGCGTGAGGTCCGGAATGTTGTCGATGAGCTGCGAGCTGCTGTTGACCAGGTGCAGCAGCCGGACCTGTTCACCGCCATTGGCGAGGTTGGGGTATTCCTCATCCAGGTACCGGGTAACCGGATCCTCGAGCGTCGCCCGGCCCTCGACGATGGCGCGCGCCAGCAACTGCCCCGCGAAGTTCTTGGAGATGCCGCCGATCTCGTAAATGGTGTCTTTGGTGGGCGGCTTGTTGCCGTCGAGCTGGGAGACGCCGAAGTTGTAGAAGCGTCGCTCGCCGCCGTCGACGATGCCGATGGAGAGGCCGACGCCGTCGTTGTCAGCGAGCCAGGCGCGGCCCGCGGAGCGGATGGCGGTGTCGACCGGGGGCGCGGCTGCCGCGGCGGAGACCTGGATCGCCAGCAGCGTGCAGATGAGAAGGGGAAGTCGCGCGGGAACCATGTGCCGGGATGTTCGCGCGTTGGCGAGGTCAATACAACGATGCTGGCCGGCCGCTTCGCGTGAAGGCTTTCAGTTCGGTCCAGGTTGATCTGGCGCGCGACTACGTCGCAGTGGATATGCTGGGTCGCCATCGTGCCCGAAGATACAAGGGTAACGAATGGAACTTCCATCGCCAGGCGCAATGCTGCGACCAACGATTCCTTGTTCCAGGCTGCACTCAAGATGTCGCACGTGATCGCATCAAAGAATTTGCTGACGCCACGCTTCCCGTACCCCTCGCGCCAAGAAAGTGTGTGACCTCGTCCATCTCAGCCTGCGTACCAATCACCAGCGCTAAGCCGTGACGGGTCTGATGCCAGCGCGCGATCAACAAGGGCTGACACCGGGTCGTTGTGTACTGAAAGAGGATCTACTGCCGCGCGGCGTGATGCATCGGAACGGAGTTCGATCAATTCGACGCTTTCGTCCCAGAAGCAAGCTTTCCCTCGCGCTGATACTCCTGCTACCCGGCTTGTACAACAGTTTAGGAGCTTTACTAACAGTTACGATGGAATAAATGGGTGTGCATGCAGCCTTCGCTCTTCCAGGCGCCGCAACTGCTCAATTGCTGCGCGAGCACTACCTACATACTAAACGAGCGACTTTTCCCTATTTCCTGTCGCGATAGATCAACGAAGTTACTAAAGCACTTATGCACCCCGCAGATACTACCAAGGCCAGTATCGCAATTCCGTTCCTGCCAAGAGTTTGCAAGATGAGAGATTGCGGAAAAAATGGAATCAGGAAAAGAGGTACCGCTGCTAGAACCAAGAACAGAACCACTTGTACGATTTGTTTCCGAGTCGCTGGAATCCTTTGGATCATAAGAACCTCTACGGATCAGAATGCGTGGAGTCGTACCACCAAGTTCCAAAAGAACTTTGGCCATCTGTAAAATACGCCCACGCCTGATTGAAGGCTCGCCCTAGCTCATATCCTCCGACGAATGCAGCCGTTGCGCCAATAGTAATGGCACTTGAAGACGCTGCACCATACCTAGCGACCATGGCTGCCGTAGTGAAGTTTCCGGAGGCGCCTAGCAGCGACAAGCCGGCTTCCATGCCAACTGTGTCCGGAGCAGATTCAGTCCGGTGGAGGTTGTCATAGAAGAACGCCCTGCTCTCTCAAGAGCTGAATCACTAAAGGCTAATCGCGGGCAACCCGCAACAGCCACAAAACCGCGCCTGACAAGGCCACCAAAATGCCGGACAAAATCGACAGCTTTGGCGCGTCATCTGGGCGAATGCCAAATGCCGTCTGCCACTTTGACCAGAACTGCAAGAGCATAGAATCGACAAAGAGCATTCCAAATACCACGACGAATATTGTTGCCGACCATCTAAATATAACTAAATTGGTTCGCCGCGATGATTCACGACGACTTTGAGCGGTCTCAACTTTCGACTTACTGTGTTTGTCCATATTCTCTCTTCCATTCTTACCCACTAGTCCTCACCGTCCTCACCATCACACATCGACTCTGTCTGAACCGCGCCGGCTTTCCCGGAGACTTCAACCTGAGAGAGGATGGAGTTTATGGGAACAGCAAAGCGGTATTCGAAGGAAGTGCGTGAGCGCGCGGTTCGGATGGTTCTCGAGCAGCAAGGCGAGCACGGCACGCGCTGGGCTGCGATCGAGTCGATTGCAGGCAAGCTAGGCTGCGCAGCACAGACTCTGCAGCGCTGGGTGGCGCAAGCCGAGCGTGACACGGGTGTGCGGCCAGGCCTGACCACGGACGAGCGTGCACGGCTCAAGCAGCTTGAGCGCGAGAACTTCGAGCTCAAGCGAGCGAACGAGATTCTGCGCAAGGCATCAGCTTTTTTCGCCCAGGCGGAGCTCGACCGCAAAGCGAAGTGATGGTGGCGTTCATCGACGCGCACCGGGACGAGTACGGGGTCGAGCCGATCTGCAAGCTTCTGCCGATCGCCCCATCTACCTACTACGAGCTGAAGGCGCGGCGGAGCGATCCAAGGCATGTTCCGGCCCGTGTTCGACGCGATGCGGCGCTCAAGCCACAGATCCAGCGAATGTGGCGGGAGATCTGTCGATCCGCTACAGCGAGCGACTGGGTGAGTGCGGCATCCAGGCTTCCGTTGGCACTACCGGTGACAGCTACGACAACGCGCTTGCAGAGTCGATCATTGGCTTGTTCAAGGCGGAAGTTATTCGCCTCCGAGGGCCCTGGCGCTGCGTCGACAACGTCGAATACGCGACGCTCGAGTGGGTAGATTGGTTCAACAATCGACGCCTGTTCGGCCCCATTGGCGACGTTCCGCCCATCGAGTTCGAAGAGGCGTACTATCGGCAGCGCGAGGTTCAAGCTGAGAGGCAGTAGCTAACACAAACCTGTCTCCGGAGAAGCCGGCGCGGTTCACTGAGGTCGACCCGCCGTATAGCTATTCGGAGCCGTGAAACGAAGTATGAGGCCTTCTGCTCCTCCGGTGTAAGGGGTCTCTTGCACAGCTTATTCCACGCTCGATAGTCATGGTTCCCTTGCGGCGGGGACTCCACAAATCATGATCGATCGTGAATAGCTGCTGCGCCGCAGACAGGTGACTCGCGACGTACGTCAAATCCCGATTTCTTGAGTCGGGAGAACACTCGCTCTCCCAACTCTTTCGCCGCAGCCTCGGAGCCGAGAAATCGCGGCTGAGTGAAAACGGTAAACTGCGCAGGATCCGGGTATGGCTCATCATGTACTCCGCAGAGCTTGGGGTCTTCTCGTCCACTCAGCGGGGTACTCTGTACCCATAGCTTGAGCCCGTGCCCTCGTCCCTCTAATACCCGCATAATGCTTCCCGTATCGGCTACGTCCTGAGCTTCCGCTGTTTCCAAACCAGCTTCTTTCGCTATTGCCGTGACAGCCTCCAGGAAATTCGTCGCCTCGTCAGGCTTTGTCACGACGTAGAACTTGGATGCGATACCGCCTCCGGAGCACGAGGCCAAACCCAACATTCCAAAAAGAACGACAAATACCTTCATTGCTGGCATCCGGAAAAATGCGACGCCGCGTATTCCGCCGCCCCTTTGTCCAGCTGGTTGAATATCTTTGGACCGAAAAAGTTGTTGACGGAATCGAGCACCTCGCCAACATCTACAGGGTTGGCGGGACCAAGCCCCGCTATGTAGGTAATCGGGTTTTGCGGTTGTGGTTGCAGGTTCATGGAACCATAGCCCCCGTATCCGTGCGTTCGCATGTAAGCGCCGTCAGGCGTGTTGACGATCGATCTTTCAACTGTGCCTCTAAAGACGTGATACGGCGAGGTAACGTTTGTTCCATTCAACCCATCACTTGAACGTGTCGTAGTAACGAATCCGCCAGGAATAACATACCAACTCACAACGAAGTTAATGCCATCTGACTGAGGTCGACCCGCCGTATAGCTATTCGGAGCCGTGAAACGAAGTATGAGGGCCTTCTGCTCCTCCGGTGTAAGGGGTCTCTTGCACAGCTTATTCCACGCTCGATAGTCATGGTTCCCTTGCGGCTACTCCTTGAGCTTGAATTGAATTGCTGTTGTAGCGTTATCGACGCCGTCCGGATACGCAACGATTACGAGGCCGCCAAGTCCTCTCTCTGGAAACACATTTGCCAAATACGGAGCCGTGCATTCAGAACCGGATAGCTCGAGAAAATTGAGATCTATCCTACGAAGATCAGCATTTAGCTTCCAAGTCCCGGAGCCAGCCACACCCCTGACATGTCGTAGCTCTGGACACGCGAGCGACGCAGGAAACGCTGTAGCTGAAAATGCGCCATCGTCCCGTAAGATCAGCTCAGCACGAGACACTCCGGGTCGTTCTATCTCGTCTGCATTCCACGACCCGACAAACTTCGCGGATTCCGTCGTTCTGTTGGAACACCCGTACAGAACAGTAGCCAGCAGGAAAATGCCAACCAAACGAAATGCAGAGATCACGGGCAGATTCCTGTGAGGTCGAACGTCATATTTATCTCCTGCGTCGTTTTCGACATCGCGCCCGAGGAAAAGGCGCGATCGAGAGGGTCGCCAATGTTATTGCCCCACCACCTCGTATAACCAATAATCGGTGGATGCGTTGCCGACTGAATTGACGATGTATTCGTCACGTGAACGTGCAGAGTAGGTCCCGCAATTCTGTAGTCAACGTCGTAGCTACCAAGGAAGGTCACCGCTAAATTGCCCGTGCGCCCACCAGTAAACCAGTTCGAATAGTCATGCAAATAGAGTGCAACGCCATCCACACCCCCGACCGAGTAATCCCATTTGCCAACATCCGGAATCCAGCGGTTCGGCGAGTTTGCCTCGCGAACTAGGCTTTGAATGTTCTTGTGATCTCGAAGCAATTCGGTAAAAGCGTCGCCGTCTGAAAACGTGCGACTTCTAGGACCTGACCCAGTCAGCCATTCCCATCCAAGGCGCCAAGGCGACACATCGTTTCCGCTCGACGTATTGGGGCACTCTCTTTGCGGCAGGTGACCTCCAAGAATATCGAACCCCTAACTGTCGCCAATCAGACACGACTCGTGCCAAACGCCCGGCGCGCCATCCAGCACATAGAGGGGATCGCCTCCATGATAAAAGGCCAGTTTGATAACGGAAGTACGATGGCCTGCGAACTTCAATTGCTCAGCTTCCAAAGGATTGTGAAATTTCCATGATTCCTGAAAGCGCCTGAGTTCATCGAGACCAGCGACACGCACTTTCGAGCCTTCCTCAAATTGAGATTCGTACGGCTTCATGATCATGGCCCCACGGGAGTTGGAACAAACGAACCCGGCGTAACTGGTACGGGGTCACGCAGAACGTACTGTGTTCTCATACCGCTTGTGAGAGGTCCGTTAAACGGAGTCTCAAGATTCGACCACGGCGTCTGAAACGTATGCGAAAAAGCACCACGTCCAGATTGAATTTCAAGCGCCTTTTCCACCTGGCTAGCGGTTAGCCCGCTGACCTCTCCCGGTCGCGCGACAAAAGTTCCTGCTCGGAGCGCGCCACTTCCCTCAATGGCCGCAACGCCTTCGGCACTCGTAAAGTGAGTGACTGCTACAGTCCTTGCGGCAACAGCGCATCCTTGGACGTGTATGCATGAGCTGGGCTGCTATCGCGACAAGCTTGGTCTCTTCGCCAAGTCCGTACAATCTGCGACAACGGACGAGCATTGGATTTCCAACTCCGGGGTAATAGTTAGTGTGTGGTGGTCCGGAAAAAGTGTAGTTACATAGGAGAATATCCGCCTATGCGCCACCGCATCCTTATGAAATTCAATTGTTATGTAGCCATCTCTTGAAACTGTGCCAAATGCTCGATGAGACTGTCCCGGCGCGAGCGATCCCGTCCAGAACATTTTTTTGCCCAACTCAAGGCGTATCTCCGTAATTTGGAATGCCGACTGGTTTTCAACGCGCACGCTCGAAGTCCGAAAAAGCGTGTAGGTCAAAATAAGTAGGAAGACGCATACGAGGGCTGAAATCATCAACCACCTTCGGAGTCGGGTGAATTTCATGGTCTGAAAAGTCCTATTAGAACGGGCTGGTGCGCAGACAGCCCTGCTGAATAAGCTCTTTGATGGCAGCAGCGAGTTCCGCGCGTGAGAGGTATCCCGAGCGGTCTGCAAAACGTATCGCGAAATGGTTGTTGTAGAGATCCATCATATGCTCTCCCGGCTTGCCCTCTCCGCTCCTCTCGTGGGCGTCGGTAATAGTCGTCGCTCTTTCAGCTCCCATTTGCTGAGCCAGCATGAAACTCCAAGTCGCATGTCTAAACGCATTTGGCTCGTCATTGCCATTGCTAGC
>CAMLGF010000055.1 GCA_946479515.1 uncultured Pseudomonadota bacterium
TCCTGCACCTTGGCGATGATCTCGGGGCTGTTCTTGTGGTGCGTGAGATCGTGGTGGCCCGAGGCGATGCCGATGTCGGCGAACGGGCGATTGCTGCCTTCGCGCGCGAGCAGCAGCGTCGAGATGCGCGTCGAATCCGTCTGGAACGCCAGCAGCAGCATGTCGAACATCAACGCCACGTGTTCGGCATAGCTGGCCGGCACGCCGGCGGGGGCGTCGATCTCCGGGTTCTGCACCTTCATCTTCGCGGTGAGCTCGATGCGCTGCTCGATCTCGCGCACGCTGGTGAGGTACTGATCGAGCTTCTGCCGGTCACGGCCGTCGAGCCTGGCATTCACCGATCTGGCGTCGGCAAGTACGTAGTCGAGGATGGAGTTCTGTTCGGCCTGCCGGCGGCGGAGATTGGCCACGCGTTGCTTGATGGGCCCGTCACCGAACAACCGCTCGAACACGAAGCGCGGATTGTGCTCCGGCGACAGGGGCTGGTTGTGCGAACGCCAGGCCAGGTTGTACTCGTACGCACAGGCGTAGCCCGAATCGCAGTCGCCGGACTTGCGCACGGCATCGCAGCTCAGTTCCAGCGAGGGAAAGCGCGTGTGATGACCGATGGAGTTGGCCACCACCTGGTCGATGGACACGCCGGCATGGATGTCGGAGCCCGCGGTCTTCTTGATGCGTACGCCGGTCAGGAAGGTGGCGCCGGCGCGCGCGTGATCGCCGGCACCATCGGCGCCGGGCTGCGCGCTCAAATCTTCGAGGCCGCTGATCACCTGCAGGTGCTTCTGGACCTTGGCCAGGGGTGCAAGCGTGGGGGAGAGCGCGAAGTCCGTGCCGCCTTCGCCGGCCGGCCAGAAGGCCGCGGGAATGGCGCCGTTCGGAACGTACACGAAGGCCATGCGGGTCGGCGCCGCCGCCTGGCGGGGCGCGGCGAATGCAGGGCGCGGCAGCAGCGACACCAGCCCGGGCAAAGCGATGGCAGCACCGGCGCCGCGCAGGAAGCGCCGGCGCGAGAAACTCTCGTGCCGCTCGGCCGCGATCTGTTCGGGGGTCTTGCGGATTGGGGTGTCTCTCATGTGCCGTGCCTTCTGCTTCAATTCGCCGCCGTGACGGTAGCCTGGGTGCGCATCTTCTGGAAGGGCGCGGATTCGACGATGCCCGTGAGCAGCGCGTTGAACCTGCCACCCTCGGCGTCCAGGCGCTTGACGATCTGGTCGATGGTCTCGACGTCGTAATACTCCATGCCGCGCCCGGTGGCGTAGGTCATGAGCTTGGTCGAGAGCGTGCGGTAGAACTCCTCGCGATGATCGTTGGCGAGGATCTTCTTGAGCTGGGCGACGCTGTTGAAAGTTTCGCCGGTGATCAGGTTTCCTTCCGAGACGATGGCCTGCTTGCGCTCCGTGTCGCGCCAGGCGCCGATGGCATTGAAGTGCTCGAAGGCCAGCCCGATTGGATCCATGCGGTTGTGGCAGGAACGGCACATCGGCGCTTCGCGATGCACCTTCAGCACCTCGCGCAGCGTGGGTTCGTGACCGTCCTTGAATTCGCTTTCGCTGGCCTCGAGCGCCGGCACGTTGGCCGGCGGCGGTGGCGGGGGCGTACCGAGGAAATTGTTCAACACGAACAGGCCGCGCTTCACCGGCGACGTGCGATCGGGATTCGAGGTGACCACGAGCGCGCTTCCTTGGGTGAGCATGCCGCCACGCGCGCTGCCTTCGGGCAGCGTCACCTTGCGCAGTTCATCGCCGCTCACGCCGCCGATGTCGTACATCTTCGCCAGGTCTTCGTTGAGGAAGGTGTAGTTGCTGTCGATGAACTCGGTCACCGGCCGGTTCGCGCGCATCACGTAGGTGAAATACATCTCCGTCTCGCGCCGCATGGCCTTGCGCATGTCGCCGTCGAGATCGGGCCGGGACTTGACGATGCCGTCGATCTTCTCGAGCAGCACTTTCGCGGTGGCCTCATCCTGGCTCATGAAGGCCTTGCGCAGCTGGCGCAGGGTCTCTTCCGCGCCGGCATCGCGCAGGATGATCTGGCGAGGGTTGCTGGCGATGCCTTCCACGTCGCGCGCCTGCAGCCACTGGCCGGTGAAGTTGCGCGCCAGGTTCTCGGCCCTCGCATCCGCGAGCATGCGCTCGACCTGCGCCGCGAGGTTCTGGCGCAATTCGCCTCTGGCCGCGAGCCGCAACAGTTCGTCGTCGGGCATGGTGGACCAGAGGAAATAAGAGAGGCGTGACGCCAGCGAATACTCATCGACTTCAGCCACGGTCGCGTTCAGCGGATGCGATGCCGGTTGTTCCAGCTTGAACAGGAACCGCGGACTGGCGAGCACGGCCGCCATGGCGTGCGCCACGCCCTGTTCGAACGTCTTGCCCTTCTGCGTGTACGTGGTTTCCGCCAGCGCCGCGAGCCGATCGGCCGTGTCGTCGTTCAGCGGTCGTCGATACGCACGGGTCGCGAAGGCGCCGAGCAATTCGGCGGCATAGGCGCGGCGCTCCGGCGCGCCCGACGGCACCGGGCGGGGGAAGTACTTGTCGTAGTTCTCGGTCGCAACCCACTGCGCGGGCTCGAGCGGGCCTTCCACCCGCACCTGTTTGACGAACAGATCGGTGATGGTCTTCTCGCTGCCCGGCGGCACCGTGGGCTGCATCTCGATGGTGAAGACGTGGTCGCCCGGCTGCCACTCCTGCGTGGAGTCGAACGCGAGATCTCTCTCGTCGTGATACACGAGTTCCTGGCGGGTGACTTCCTTGCCGTCCACCTTGAGGAGCAGGCGGGCCTTGCCCGGGTCCGGTGTATAGGTGCCGTTCACCTGCAGTTCGAAGGTCACGCGATAACGGCCCGGCAACTCGCTCCGGAACGAAGCCGCCAGAGTCGCGGGCTCCGAGAACCGCAGTTGCCGCAGGCCCCACCTGATGCGCGGGTTCTCGCCCGTGAAGCCCTGGCCGCCGACCACGGCTTCGCGCGGCTTGCGCGGCGCCAGCGGCACGGCCTCCTGGATGATGGTCTGCGCGGCGGCGACGTATTTCTCCATCAGCATGGGCGAGGTGGTCAGCGCGTCGCCGATGTTGTCGAAACCGAAGCCCGTGTCGTCGGGCGGGAATTCGTGCTCGGTGTTGAAGTCAACGCCGAGCAGGTCGTGCACGGTGTTGCGATATTCCACGCGATTCAGCCGGCGCACCGTGACGCGGCCCGGATCCGGATTGTGCGGATCGATGCGGAACACGTCGCGCTTGATCCAGCGCTCGAGCGTTGCCTGTTCGGCGGGCGAAAGGCGCGGCTTCTGTTCCGCGGGCATGAGTCCAGCGCGAGTGTTCACCAGCACCTTCACCCACAGATCGGGCGCGAGAATCTGGTCGGGAGTCTCCAGCAGGTCGAAGGCGACCTTGCCCTTGTCATAACCGTCGCCGTGACATTCGTAACAATGCTTCTCGAGCAGCGGCAGCACCGTCTCGTTGTACGTGCGGATGCTCGCGGGCTCGGTGTTGGCTTCGGTGGAGGAGGAGACGGCGAGTCCGATGGGCAATGCGATGGCCAACCCCAAGGCCAGCGAAGCGGCGCTGCGGGACCAGGTCTGCGACTCGGGCATCGGCTCACTCATCTACGGGCGCACCTTCGCACCAATGAAAGCGTTTTGCATTGTGCGTGATGTATGACTCGACGTCACGGGCATTGTTTCCCAGAAATCGTTTATAAATGCGTCTCTTGCAACCGAAGAGGTCATAGACACATGCCCAGCCAGCGATCTGCCAGCCCGACGCTCAAGCAGCGAATTTCCGTTATTGCCATGGCGCTCGCCGTGGTGAGCGTGGCCCATGCCGCCACGCCCGTGGAACTGCAGAAGCAGCGTCACGAACACTTCGAAGCGCTCGGCGATGCCTTCAAGGCCGTGCGCGACAACACCCGGGGAAGCCCTGATTTCGCCGCCCTGGAAAAAGCGCTGGGCGTGATTGAAAAGGCTGCCAAGGAACTGGGCACCTGGTTCCCGCAGGGGACCGGCCCGGAGGCCGGCAAGACGCGCGCGCTGCCCGAAGTCTGGACCAAGGCCGCGGATTTCAGCGCGGCGCAGAAAATGTTTGCCGAGAGGGTGGCGCCACTGTCCGCGGCGGTGCAGGCCAAGGATGCGGACGCGGTCGGCAAGGCGTTCAAGGAACTGGGCGGCGCCTGCAAGAATTGTCACGACACCTTCCGCGCCCCCGAATAAGTCCCGTGGAAGCACCGGCCGAGTCCGTTGCCCGCACGCGCGTGTGGGACCTGCCCACACGCGCGGTGCATTGGCTGTTCGTGGCCTGTCTCGCGTTCTCGTGGTGGACTGCCGAGACCGGCCGTCTCGAGTGGCACCGCTGGAGCGGCTACACGCTGCTGGGCCTGCTGCTGTTTCGCATCTACTGGGGGTTCGCCGGCGGCTCGACGGCCCGCTTCGCCAGTTTCGTTCGCGGCCCGCGCGCCATCGTGGCCTATCTGCGCGGCTCGTGGGTCGCGGTGCCCGGCCACAATCCCCTGGGTGCGCTCAGCGTCCTGGCCTTGTTAGGCCTGCTGCTGCTGCAAGTCGTGCTGGGACTGTTCGCGGTCGACGTGGATGGCATCGAGTCAGGTCCGTTGTCGCTGTACGTGAGCTTCGCGACCGGCCGTGCGTGCGCGGAATGGCATGAGACGGTGTTCAACGTGCTGCTGGTGGTGGTGTCGCTGCACGTGATCGCAGTGCTGTACTACCTCGCCGTCAGACGTCAGAACCTCATCGGCGCCATGATCACGGGCCGGCGCGTTTTCGACAGCGCCGCCGAGCCGATGCGGGCGGCCTCGGCTCTGCGCCTGGTGGTGGGCATCGTGATATCCGCCGCGTTCACGTTCGCGGTATCGCGCGCCTTCCAGTTCTAGTCCGGCGTCGGCAGGTTCCTACAAATCCTTCGAACGAGTTTTCTCGGCGTCCGTGAGGGGCGCCGACGGTCCGCGCGTTCCGGTAAGTGTGTACTGCGCCCATGGACGCCAACGACACCGCTGCCCGCATCGCCTCCGAGCCGGTTGCCTACAGTCGTCCACCCGCGCGTCCCTTCCGGCGCCTGCGCCCGCTGGAGACGCCGCTGCCGGGCGCCCACCTGATCACGCCATGGCTGGGTTTCGCGCACCACGGTCTCTACGTGGGCGAGGGCAAGGTCATTCATTACGGCGCTCTGGTGTACGACCTCATCCGCAAGCCCGTGGAAGAAGTGACGCTGGAACGATTCGCCGGCGGACGTCCGGTCTACGTCGTGCAGCATGACGAGCTGCCGTACGGCGTGCCGGAAATCATCGCTCGTGCCCGCTCGCGGCTGGGCGAGCACGCGTATCGCCTGCTCAGCAACAACTGCGAACATTTCGTGGAATGGTGCCTGCACGACGTGCAGCGCAGCTTCCAGGTGGAGCGCGCGCTGAATTTTCCAAGGTTCATGGGCGAGCGAATCCAGGGCGTCATCGCCCGCTGGCTGTCGCGACTGTGGTCGTCGCGGCGCCAGCCCGCCGCCCGACGGGTAGATCGGAGCAACAAGACCTGAGACGCCGCGGAGGGTCCTCCATCGAGGACCCTCGCGCGTGCGTCCCGCTCGCCGCAGCGACCCTAACTACGCAGCGCCACCGCCGGACGCAGGCGCATGGCCAGCCAGGCCTGGCGGGCGGCCGCCGCCGCGATCACCCCTGCGGCAACGAGCAACGCCACGGCCAGCGCGGCATAGGCCCCGGGCGCGTGCTGCGAGAATGGCGCGAGGAAGCGCGCGATGCCTATCGCGGCCAGTGGCAGCCCGATGACCGCCGCGCTCAACAGCAAACTGCCCAGCTCGCGCGCCACGAGGCCGGCGATGTGCCCGCGCCGCGCACCGCACAGTCGGCGCAGGGCGATCTCTCGGGTGCGGCGCCGTACGGCAGCGGCAGCCAGTACGAACGCGCCGCAGGCGGCAATCAGCAGGGCGGCCAACGCGCAGAGCGCCAGCAGGCGCGCCAGCCGGGCATCGTCCGCGTAACTCGCGGCGAAGATGTCCCGGGCGGGCTGGATGTCGGGAATGGCATTGCTCAGGAAACGCGGCCACAGTTCGCGCATGGTGCGTTCGGCCTCTGACAACGAGCCGCGCGCCCTGGCGATCAGCACCGCCCCCGCGGAAGTCAGCGCGTAGACGACGGGCGGAGTGGGCTCGCGCAACGACTTGAAGCGGATGTCGGGTGCGATGCCGATGACCGTGTGGTCTTCCATCTTCATCTGCATGCCGAGCACCTGCAGTCGCTGGCCCACCGCGAGCTCGGGTGAGGCGTAGCCGAGCGCGCGCGCCGCCTCGGCATTCAGGATCAGCGGTGAGGCGGCTTCCTGCTCGTCCTTGTCGCCGCTGTTGAACAGGCGGCCCGCCAACGGCGCGATGCCGTGCAGCTCGAAGAAGTTGCCGCTGACGGCTTTCAATTCCATGAAGACGTTGTCGCCATTCTCGCGACGGAAGTCCGTGGACCAGATCTCGCGGTTGCTGCCGAGGGCGTCGTTGGACACCGCCACGCCGGCGATGGCCGGGTGCTGTGCCAATGCCTCGCGCAATCCGCGGGCCTGGTCGGTGTACTTGGCGGACATGCCGATGGGCAGCCTCGCAACCAAGAGAGCATCGGGATCGAAGCCCAGCGGCGTGTTCATGGCCTGCCGGGTCTGCAGCGCCACTGCCAGCGCGACGCCGGTCAGGCCCATTGCCAGCGCCAGCTGCAATACCGACAGCGCGCGGCGCAGCCGTCGCGCGGAGGGTGATTCCGCGTCGCCACGACCCACGAGGATGCGCGCCGGGCGCACGCGCAGCGAGACCCACGCAGGGTAGATAGCCGTGAGCAGTCCGACCGCCACGCCAAGCCCCAGAGCGGCGATGAGATTCGGCAGGTCGAGCACGCCGTGCAGGTCGCGGTCCATCATGGCGCCGAAGGCGGGCAGGGCCAGCGCCGCGAACAGCATGCCGAGCAGCGTCGCCAGCAGGCTGACGGCCAGCGACTCGGAGACGAACCGCAGCGCCAGCCTGCGACGGTGCGCGCCCAGCACCTTGCGCAGCGAGATCTCCCGCTGGCGCTTGAGCACACGGATGACGGCCAGGTTCACGTAGTTGACGGCCGCCAGCACCAGCAACAGCACGGCGAGCAGCGCGATACCGGCCACCACGCGGCGATCGCCGCGCGGCACATCCTTGGAGTGGACGTTCAGCGCGATGTCGCCGTCGAGGTAGGCTGCGCGCAGCGGCGTGAGCTTCACCTCGGAGAACTTGTCGCTCCCGGCATGCGCCTTGATGGGTTCGGGCACCAGTGCCGCCAGCGGCGAGTGGTCGACCAGCTCCTGCAATCCTGCGGTCACTGCGTTGACCGAAGCACCGGGCGCGAGCTTCAGCAGCAGGTAGCCGCCCGAGAATCCCCTCTGTCCGGTGAGCGCTTCGCTCTCGGCCCAGGGCGGCAGCAGGCTCAACTTCAGGCCGTGCAGCACCTCATACGGAATGGTGGTGCTGGCCGGCGGCGTCGGCAGGATGGCATCGATGCGCACCTTGGCCAGGTTCGTGTCGCTGGCGTCCAGGCGCAGCGTCAGCGTGGCGCCGAGAACCTGGGTGCTGCCGAACAGGCGTCGCGCCGCGGCCTCGGTCATGGCGATGCCGTCGGGACTGGCCAGCGCCTGATCGAGATCGCCTTGCAGGGCCCGGATACCCATCATCTTCGTGAACCCGGGCAATGCCGCGAGGCCGCGCACGTGCCGCAGGCCGCTGGCGGTCTCGGCGTTGAGCGGGAACCAGTTGGCATAGCCCGTGACCTCGGCGACACCGGGCAACGACTTCGCCGGTTCGCGCAGCCCCATCGGCATCTGGTCGAACCACAGCTTGCCCAGCTCCCAGTTGCGGCGATGTTTGATCACATACACCTGGTCGACGTCGGGCACCTGCGAGTCGTATGACCACGAATACTGCGTGTAGCCCAGCAACAGCAGGCAGAAGCCCATGCCCACGGCGAGCGTGAGGACGGACATCAGCGCATGCGTGCCATCACGGAACAGCCGCCTCATGTGCGCACCGCGCCGTCCAGCATGCTCACGGTGCGCCCGGCACGCGCGGCATGCGCGGCCGAATGGGTGACCATCACGACGGTGGTGCCCTCGTCGTTGATCTGCTGCAGCAGCTGCATGACTTCCTCGCCATGGGAGGAGTCCAGGTTGCCCGTGGGCTCGTCGGCCAGCAACACCAGCGGTTTTGTGACCAGCGCCCGTGCGATGGCCACTCGTTGCTGCTGTCCGCCCGACAACTGTGACGGGTGATGGCGCGCGCGATGCGTTAGGCCGAGCTTCTCCAGCATCCGCGCCACGCGCTCCCGTCTTTCAGCGGCCGGCAGGCCCGCGTATTCCAGCGCCAGGGCCACGTTCTGCTCGACGGTGAGCTCCTCGATGAGATTGAAGCTCTGGAAGATGAAGCCGACGCGTCCGCGCCGCAGCTCATTCAGCCGGTCCTCGGCGAGACCTGCCACGTTCTGGCCGTCGAACCAGTATTCCCCGTCATCCGGAGTGTCCAGCATGCCGAGGACGGTGAGCAGGGTGGATTTGCCGCAGCCGGAGGGCCCCATGATCGCCACGTACTCGCCGGCGCCAATGTCCAGGTGGACGTCGCTCAGCGCCAGCGTCATCACTTCGCCGCCGACGAATTTCTTGCTGGCCTGCACTAGTTTGAGCATGCGAATCCCTCAGTGAATCTGCAGTCGTTCAGAATTGCCGAAGCCGCGGTAGCCCGAGACCACGACGCGCTCGCCGGGCGAGAGGCCCGCGGCGATCTCGACCTGGGAGTTGTTGCGGCGGCCGACGCGAACGGCGCGGCGCACCGCGCTGCCCGCGTCCCCATCACCATCGATCACGAAGATCCATGAGCCGCCGCTGTCGTCCAACCAGGCGTCATTGGGCACGAGCAGTGCGGAGCTGGATTCGCCCAGCGTCAGCCGCGTGTCCGCGCTCTGACCGGGCCTCATGCCCGCGGGCGCATCGGCCAGAAACAGCAGCTCGATGGAAAACCGCCCTTCCTTGATTTGCGGAAAGACGCGCGAGATTTCGATGGGATAATCGCGTCCGCCGGCGGACGCCAGGCCGCGCTTGCCCGTGGCCACGCGCCCCAGGAAATACTCATCCAGGGAAGCCACCAGTTTGTAGCGATGGGGATCGTCGATCCTGCCGATGCGCTGCTCCGGTTTGATGATCTCACCCAGCTGCAGGCGGAAATCCGTGAGTCGTCCGGCGATGGGCGCGCGCACCGCCAGCCCCTCGATGCTGTCATTGACCACGTTGAGTCCGGCGTCCAGCCGTTCGATGGCCTGCTGCATCTGCCGCAGTCCCAGGCGCTTGATGCGCATCTCCACGGCGGCGCGAGTCTGCTCGTCCGCGAGCTCGCGCTCGAGCCGGGCGATCTGGTCGGCGGATTCCTCGACCGTGCGGGCGGCGATCACGCCCTCACGCGCCAGCACGCGGTAGCGCGCGTGCAGCTTGCGCGCCTGGTCCAGCTCGAAGTCGAGGTCGAGCCTGCGGCGGCGATGCTGGGTTTCGCTGGCTTCGAGATCCACGCGCAGCAGCGACAGATTGGCGATCTGTTGCGCGCGGTCGGCTTCGCGGGCCACCAGGTTCAGCCGCAACTGGGGATTCGACAGGCGGAAGAGCAGCTGGCCTTGTTGTACCAGCACGCCGTCGTTCACCAGCACCTCCTCGACGCGCCCCGACTCCAGCGCGTCGAGCATGACGGTGTGCAGGGGCGCGGCCGTGGCGCGCACCAGCACGTCGTTGCGAAACAGACCTTGCTCCACCGTGGCGATGCGCAATTCTCCTTTCGCGACGCTCATGCCTCGCGGTATCAGCCGCCAGAGCCCGGTGAGCGCGGCCAACGACGCCGCGGCCCCGAGAGCCCAGAGCCGGTAGTTCGGCGGGCGCCGGGGCAGGGGGGTGTCCATGGCCGCACCACTATGACTCATGTGGTCCAGACTATTACAGGTGTAGTAGAATTAGCGCAAGCTTTCTGTGGGGCCGGCGGCAGCATCGCCCTCGAAGTCTGCCTTTGGTGAAACTGGCGTTCCTTGATTCGGGCTGCTGGCCCGCTATCGCGACGCCTGCCTCTATTTAGCAGTGCGCCGCTGGAACTCGCTCAGGCTGCGCCCGCTCGCCGACGGGCTGGGAGGGCTCAGGGTTTGTAGCCGTGCCAGACGTATTCCAATGCCTCGGGCAGCGTCTGCTCGCGCACGCGCCGGTCGCAATGCGGGGAGTCCAGCGCGTAGACATATTGATGAGGATAGCCCTTCGATTTGAGCGCCGCGGCGAAGCGGTGGTTTGCCTCCACCCAGTCGTGCATGCCGTCGCGCATGACATTCGGGAAGTACAGATCGCGGTCGCCCACCTGCATCCAGACGCGCAGCGGCTTGCGCGGGTTGTTGGGGATGAGATTGATCTGGTATTCCCACGCGCCGCCCGGTGTCGCCGGATCGAACGGCCATTGCTGGTTCACGTAGGTGCCGGAGTAGCTGATGATGCGGTGATACCACTCGGGGTGATACCAGGCCATGCTGAACGCCGCGGCGGCGCCCGAGCTGCAGCCCATGGCCGCGCGGCCTTCGGGATTGGTGGTGAGCTTGATGTCGAAGTTGGCCTCGACCTTCGGCAGCACTTCGGTCTGGATGAACTCGGCGAAGCGGCCGGACAGGGTGTCGTATTCGAGACCGCGCTGGTGCCCCTGCGCATCGCCGCCGCCGTTCTGGATCATCACCACCGCCATGGCGGGCACGCGCTTCTGCGCAATGAGATTGTCGAGGATGTGCGGCAGCGTGAGATCGGGCTCGCCCATCTTCGGGCCGTCATGCGTGACCAGCAGCGGCAGCGGCTTGCGGCCCTGGTAGTTGGGTGGGATGTAGACGGTGATGGCGCGTTCCCAGTCCGTTTCGTGCGTGTCGACGATCAGTGTCTTGGGATTGTCCGGATCCGGTGTGCCGAACACCTCTCGCGCAATGGCCTTTGGATAGATCTTGCTGTCCGCGGAACGCATCACGAACTGCTTCACCAGGCCCATGGGCACGCCTGCCTTCACCTGTATCTCGGGCGCGGGCACGTACTCGGGACCGATCACGAAGTCGCCGTCCTGGTTCGCGGGCGGGTTCTGGCCGGCGCCGGAAATCACGGTCCACTTCGGCGCCAGCGGGCCATCGACCGGCCGGGTGGGCGGCGGCGGGCGCGGCGTGCCGGCGCGTGCGGCGTTGGCAGGCGGGGCCGCCGGCGGTGGGGTTTGTGCAAGCGCGCCATGGCAGAAGCCGAAACCCGCCAGCACCAGCAACCACGTCGACGTCTTATGCATGTATCCCCCTGCCTGCGAACTATCGCGCCAACGCGCGCGGCTGCTACTGTACCTGCAAATGTTCCCGACGAGGCGGCGCATGCTGAAAGTCTTCCGTTCGTGCGCGTGGGCGGCGCTGCTCTTGTGGAGCGCGCAGATCGCGCAGGCCGATACGACGCGCTGGTCGCCCGACAAGGCCAATGCCTGGTACGCGCAACAACGCTGGCTGGTCGGCAGCAACTACATTCCCGCCGATGCCATCAACCAGCTGGAGATGTGGCAGGCCGACACCTTCGATCCCGTGCAGATCGACAAGGAGCTGGGCTGGGCCGAGGCCCTCGGCATGAACACCATGCGCGTGTTCCTGCACGATCAGCTCTGGAGCCAGGACGCGGCGGGATTCAAGAAGCGGCTCGACGAGTTTCTCGCCATCGCCGCGAGGCACCGCATCCGGCCGCTGCTGGTGTTCTTCGATTCCTGCTGGGACGCGAACCCGAAACCCGGTCCGCAGCACCCGCCGATTCCGGGCGTGCACAACTCCGGCTGGGTGCAGAGCCCCGGCGCACGGGCGCTCGCGGATCCGTCTAGCTACCCGGGCCTCAAGGCCTACGTACAGGACGTGATCGGCAGCTTCAAGGACGACGGACGCATCCTTGGCTGGGATCTGTGGAACGAGCCCGACAACGCCTTCGGCGAGGGCATGGACTCGCCCGCGGGCCGCGAGAAGATCCGCCGGGTGGGCGAGCTGCTGCCGCAGGTGTTCGCGTGGGCGCGCGCGGCCGATCCCTCGCAGCCGCTGACTTCCGGCGTCTGGCTGCATGACGACTGGTCTTCGGGCGCGGCGCTCACGCCGGTGGAGCGTACGCAGTTGCAGCAGTCGGACATCGTCACCTTTCACGTCTATGACTGGCCCGAGGTGCTGGAGCGCAAGATCCGCCAGCTGCAGACCTACGGTCGTCCCCTGATCTGCACGGAGTATCTCGCGCGCGGCGCGGGTTCCTTGTTTGAAACTTCGCTGCCCCTCGCGCTCCGATACCACGTGGGCATGATCAACTGGGGCTTCGTCGACGGCAAAACGCAGACGCGCTTTCCGTGGGATTCCTGGCAGAAACCTTACACCAGCGCGCCGCCGGTGGTGTGGCACCACGACGTGTTGCATGCCGATGGCAGGCCGTATCGTCAGGCGGAAGCGGATCTGATCCGTACGCTCACGGCCACGGCGCAGGCGCAGTTCTCGCGCCGGGCGCGCCGGCGCTAGCGTTCAGCCGGCTTCGCAAGCCGGATACGCCGCTTGGCACGCTGCACGACGCCGGCATCGAACGCATCGGCCGCCTCGGCGTAGATGAACATCAGCTCCTTGCGGCGCGTGTCATCGAGCAGGTGCACCAGCCGCACGTTCATCAGGTGGGGCGGTAGTTGGTAGCCGGCGCGCGCGAGCAGTTGCCGCACGTGCTCGCCGTCCGAGCCCGGCTTCTGCGGTTCGCCGCTGGGGGCGAAGCGCGCCCGTTGCCAGAACCGCCGCCCCGCGAACGTCACGGGCTCGTCTGCGCTGTAGTCGTACACGTGCGAGTTCGAAGGCAGGTATCCCTCGAACTGGATCCAGTAGAGGGCCTTGATCCTGCGGTCGCGGTCGGCCTCCACGAACAGGTGCAGTTCGGCGTCGCAGATGCCATACAGATCCCAGCGATCGGCGCCGACGTAGCGCGCGGACCGGGGAAGCTCGACGGTCACGGCGGGGTCGGACCGGGAAATCAGGCGGTTGCCATTCGCCACGCGTTCCGGCGGCGCGGCCAGGCTGGCCGTGCAGAGCAGCAGGAACGCGGCGCACAGGCCGTGCATTGTGAGTTTCATGTCGTTGTGACGCGCGAGCCGGGTGAGGGGTTGCATGACTATTCATTCCCTCGCGAGTGCGCATGGCTTATCGTACGTGAGCATTTTTCGAGGAAGGCCCATGCCAGCCGACACGCCTGTCTCCCAACGCATCCGCGCACGCCTCGAGGCCAAAGGCCAGCGCTATCACGCCAATGACAACATCTCGGCGTTCATCGAACCCGGCGAACTCGAGCAGCTCACGCGCGAGGTGGAAGCCAGAGTGGCGGGAATGCTGGAGAGCCTGGTCATCGACGTCAACCACGACCACAACACGCAGGAGACCGCGCGGCGCGTTGCCAAGATGTACGTCAACGAGGTTTTCCGTGGCCGGTACGTGCCGGTGCCGCGGGTCACCGAGTTCCCGAACGCGGAGCATCTCAACGAGCTCATGATCATGGGGCCGATCACGGTGCGCAGCGCCTGCAGCCATCACCTCTGTCCCATCATGGGCCGCCTTTGGATCGGCGTCATGCCCAACCAGGACTCGGCGCTCATCGGCCTGTCGAAGTATTCCCGGCTCTCGGAATGGATCATGTCGCGCCCGCAGATCCAGGAGGAGGCCATCATCCAGCTCGCGGACCTGCTGGTGAGCATGATGAAACCCGACGGTCTCGCGGTGGTGATGGAAGCCGACCACTTCTGCATGCATTGGCGCGGCGTGAAAGACAACGCGTCGAAGATGACCAACTCGGTGATGCGCGGCGTGTTCCTCGACAATGGCGCACTGCGGCGCGAATTCCTGTCGCTGATCAATCTGAAGAGCGCCTGAGGGGCCTCTGCGCACATGTCGCTGCTCGCCCTGCTGGTCACCATCCCGCTCGGAGACATTCTCTCGAAGCTGCCGCGCGAGAAGCAGCAGGTGCCGCAGGAGTACACCGAGAGTACCCGCCTGCCCGGCAGTCCGCCCGCGTCCGCGCAGGACCTGGTCGGCGCGTGGCAGATGGACTACTCCCAGGATGACGCGCAGGTCGAAGATCTGAACGTCGATCTTCTCGTCCGGATGGTGGTGCAGATCAACCCGGATGGCAGCTATCTGATGCAATACGCCGCGCACTGGGGCAGGGACAAGTCGGCGCGCGGCCTCAGGGTCGACGAGCGCGGCACCTTCAAACTCTCCAGCGACGTGATCATTTTCGACCCGATCGAGGTGACGCGCACGGACCTCGAGCGCAACAGACCCGTGGCGTCGTTCGGGCTCGCCAACGAAAAGCATCTGTTCGTGGTGCACGCGGAAACCCGGCGCCTTCATCTCGCCGGGCGCTGCGCGCCGTATCAGATCGATCCGATCTGCAAGAACTGGAACGTGGAGAACGCCTGGTTCACGTTCAAGGGCGGCGCGAAGAAGCTCGGCCGGTAGGAGCGCCGGCCGGCGGCCAGTTCGGGCGAGCTGTCACAACCGGAGCAGGTCAGACGTCTTGGCAGCATGAGCGACGCACTGGAAGATTTTGCGGCCAACCGCCGCCGGCTCTGGAGCATCGCGTACCGCATGCTCGGTTCGCGCGCGGATGCCGATGACGTCGTGCAGGAGGCCTGGCTGCGCTGGCACGGGGCAGGGCGGGATGAAATCCGCTCGCCGCAGGCCTGGCTGGTGACCACCACGACGCGCATCTGCATTGACCGGCTCCGGGCGCTGCGCGCCGAGCGCGTCGACTATGTCGGCCCCTGGCTGCCCGAGCCCATCGTCGACGTGGCGCCAGCCGCGGACCAGGTCACCGAGCTGGCGTCGGAGCTTTCCGTCGCGTTACTCGTCGTGCTCGAGCGTCTGGCGCCGGAGGAGCGCGCCGCCTTCCTGCTGCGCGAGGTGTTCGACAGTGGCTACGACGACATCGCGCGGATTCTCGGCAAGAGTGAGGCGGCGTGCCGCCAGATCGTGAGCCGCGCCACCCGGCGAGTGCGCGCCGACCGCCCGCGCGTGCAGGTTTCGCCCGAGGCCGGTCGCAGGCTGCTCGACGCCTTCATCGCGGCATTGCAGGCCCAGGACGCGGCGGCGCTGCTCTCGCTGCTCGCGCCCGACGCCGCGTGGACCTCGGATGGCGGAGGCAAGGCGAGGGCGGTCCGGCGCGTGCTGCGCGGTGCACAGCGCGTGGCGAAGTTCGGTGCGAACATCTTCCGCAAACACATCCACGAGATCGAATTCCGGCCGGTGACGGTGAATGGCGAGCCGGGTTACGCGATGTTCAATGGCGATCGCCTGCAGTCGGTGACCACGATCCGCACCGACGGACAGCGCATCCTCGACGTGTTCGTGGTCATGAACCCCGACAAACTGCGCGCCGTGACGCTCGCCGCGAACTGACCTGTGCCGGAGACCTGTCACAGGATCCACGGCTCGGTCGTCTGAGGTATGAACCACGGACGAGGAGCACACATGGAACAGAGAATCGAATGGCCGAGGATTGCACCGCGCGGTCTGCAGGCCATGCTCGGACTGCAAGGCTACGTGAACCAGGTCGGACTCGAGCACAGCCTGCTCGAGCTCGTGAAGATGCGCGCCTCCCAGATAAATGGCTGCGCCTACTGCCTCGACATGCATTTCAAGGATGCGACCGCCGCGGGTGAAACGGCGCAACGCCTCTATCTGCTGGATGCGTGGCGAGAAGCGAAGTTTTACAGCGAGCGCGAGCGGGCGGCGCTGGCCTGGACCGAGGCGCTCACGCTGATCGCCGAGGGCCACGTGCCCGATGCGGTGTACGAGGAAGCGCGCCGGCACTTCAGCGAAGCGGAACTCGTGAACCTGTCGCTGGCTGTCGTGGCCATCAATGGCTGGAACCGGCTGCAGATCGGGTTCCGCGCCGAGGCCGGCACCTACCAGCCGAAGTGATCAACTCTTCTCGCGCCTGACGGCGCGCAGCCTGCCCGTGCCGCCGCCGCCGCAGAAGAATGTGTCGGCGCCGTCGGACTCGATGCCGCTCACGGTGATGCCCGCCGGCAGTTGCAGCGTCTCGACGACCTCGCCGGACCGGGCATCCACGCGGCGCAGCTCGCTCTCGTCGCCTTCCCAGGTGGCGTGCCACAGTTCGTCGCCCACCCAGGTGACGCCGGTGACGAAGCGATTGGACTCGAGGGTGCGCAGCACCTTGCCGGTGGCGGGATCCACCTGGTGAATCCTGCGGGCGCGGTACTCGCCCACCCACAGCGAGCCTTCCGCCCAGGCCATGCCAGAATCCCCACCGTTGCCGGGCGCGGGGATGGTAGATAGAACCTCGCCGGTGTGCGGGTCGACCTTCTGGATGCGGCTCTCGGCGATCTGGTAGAGATGTTTGCCGTCGAAGGCCGTGCCGGCATGCGCCGGCACGGCGAGCGAGCGCCGCACCTGGCCCGTCGCGGGGTCGATGGCATTGAGATTGTCGCCGCATGCGACCCAGACATTGCTGCCGTCGAAGGACACTCCGCCGACGTTGGTGCCGTCGGGAAAAGGCGCGAATTCGCGCACGACCTTGGCTGCGGATTTCTTCATCGCGGGCTCCTGTGCTGCCGGCGATCTTAGCCGGGCGGCAGCGGAGCCGGGAGTAACAAGGTGGTCGCGATTCCGGGCAGCGGCGGCGTCATCCAGCGGCGCGCACGCCCGGCGCCGAAGGCCTGCACCTTGCCGCCGGCGGCCAACCCGTCGAGCGCGCGTTGCACGCTGCGTTGGCTCACGCCCAGGGCGAGCGCGAGCGCCGAGGTCGACCAGGACTCACCATCCGCGAGGAAGGCCAGCACCGCGGCGTGTTCCTCCTCGACCGGGCGCGCGAGCACGGCGACCTCACGCGCCGTGAGCGGCTGCAATCTGAAGCCGGCGTCCGTGGCCGCGATGCCCGCCAGCGGCGCGATGGCCTTGCGCAGGCGACCCATCTCCACGCGCAGCCGTGCGCGCAGGGACTCATCGGCCGTCGGAATCCGGAAGGCGCGCCGCACGAGCTCGTCGCGTGTCGCGTCAGCGGGCCAGGCTTCGGCCAGTACGCGCGCCAGGGTGAACAACAGCGGGCGGCCCGCGAGAGCGGCGACCTGGCCGGGCGCGCGCACCGCGAATCGGCAGGCATCGACGATCAACGTGGGGGAGGCGAACAGGCGTTCCACTTCGGCGAGGCGCAGCAGTCGCGATGGTCCGGGCGCGACCAGCCTGGCGACGGGCGCGGCCAGGATCCGCGCGGCGCTCTCCACCTCGGCGCGCAATGCGGGAATGCCGGCGTGGCGTGCGGCGGCGGTGGCGCGCACCAGCGCCGACCTCGCCAGCGAAGCGCGCAGCCGGCGTATGGCGATGCCCGCGACGATGAGCTCATGCGTGGCGCGCAGCGCGGGCGTCAGCGCGGTGCGGTCGACGCGGATGAGCAGCGCGTCGGCATCGTCGAGTCGGCCGATCAGCAGCAACCGGCGGATTTCCAGATAGCGGGCGTGCGCGGCGTTCGCGCGGTCACCGTGCTTTTCGAGCACGCGGCGCGCGGCATCGAGCCGGCGAGGTGGCCAGCCGAGATCGCGCGAGGCCAGTGCCAGTTCGGCTTCCGCCACCACGCAGCGTGCGCGCGCCACGGCCTCGCGTGGGCCGAAGGCGCGCGTGGCCGCGCGCAGCAATTCCTTGGCGCGCGCGAACTCGCCGAGCTGGGCCATGGCGATGCCGCGCAGCGCCAGCGCCGCGGCGTCCTTGCGCAGCGTGATGTGGTTGAGTGCACCCAGGGGATCGCCCGCCGCCAACGCGCGTGCCGCCGCGATGATCAGCGAGTCCACTGGAATCCCGACACAGATGTCACTCCCATTGGTGCGCGCCCGGCGCCTAGATTGGCCACAGGCCCACACAAAAGGAAAGCCTCATGACTCATGAGATTGTCACACGCGAGATTGTCACACGCGATCAGTGGTTGAAGGCGCGGCGCGAACTGCTGCTGGCCGAGAAGGAGCACACGCGCCAGTCCGACGAACTCGCCCGCCGCCGCCAGGCGCTGCCCTGGGTGCGCATCGAGACGGACTATGTCTTCGACACCGAGAAGGGCAAGGCATCGCTCGCGGACCTGTTCCGTGGCCGCTCTCAGCTGCTCGTCTATCATTTCATGTTCGGCCCCTCGTGGGCGCAGGGCTGCCCATCCTGCTCGGCCATTGCCGATGGCTTCGATGGCATCGCCGTGCATCTCGAGAACCACGGCGTCGCCCTGACGGCGGTGTCGCGCGCGCCCCTGCCCAAACTACTGGCGTATCGCCGGCGCATGCGCTGGAGCTTCCCCTGGGCCTCGGCCGGCGATGGCGCCTTTGCCTTCGACTTCAACGTGAGCTTCAGCGAGGAGCAGCAGCGCGCCGGTACCATCGAATACAACTACGCGCGCAACCGCCATGCGCTCGACCAGATCGAGGACGTGCCGCCCGTGGTGGCGGAAATCGCCGCGGGCGTCGGCACAGATGCGGCCAGCTTCGGCCGCGACCGTCCGGGCATGAGCGCCTTCATCCGGCAGGGCGGCGAGATCTACCACACGTATTCCACCTACGCGCGCGGGCTCGATCCGCTGTGGAACATGTATCAGTGGCTGGATCGCGCCCCGCTGGGTCGCAACGAGAGCGGCGTCTGGTGGAAGCGCAACGACGAGTACGGCGCGGCGCCGGCGCGCGCGGCGAGCCTGGCGTGACCTTCGACCGTACCGGAGCATGGGCGGCGCTGGTGTTCGTCATCAGCGCCGCCGTCACGGTGCACGAGTGTGGCGCCATGTCCGCGATGCCGGGCATGGACATGCCGGGCGGCTGGGTGATGTCCATGGCCTGGATGCGCATGGCCGGGCAAGGCTGGCCGGAGCAGGCGGCCGTGTTCCTCGGCATGTGGGCGGTGATGATGATCGCGATGATGATGCCGGTGCTCGCGCCGTGGTTGGTTCGCTGTCGGCGCGGCGGTACCGACCCGGGTCGCGTCGCCTGGATGGCCGCCGGCTATTTCTCGGTGTGGCTGCTGCTCGGCATCCTCCTCTATCCACTGGGAGTCACGTTCGCCGATGGGACCATGCGCTTCCCGGCGCTCGCGCGCGCCGTGCCCGCGGCCGCGGCGGTGGTGGTGATGCTGGCGGGAGCGCTGCAGTTCACGGCGTGGAAGGCACGGCTGCTGGTCGGTTGCCGCGAGCACGGGGGCTGCGGTCACGATTCGACGGCAAACTACCGCGTCGCCTGGAGGACGGGTGTGCAGAACGGCTGGCGCTGCGTGCGCTGTTGCGCCGGTCCCACGGCGGTGCTGCTGGTGCTCGGCGTGATGGATCTCGGCGCGATGGCGCTGGTCACCGCGGCCATTGCCGCCGAGCGGCTGATGGCGGCGCCGGCCGTGGCGCGCGGCGTCGGCTGCGCCGCCGTGCTCGGCGGGCTGTGCATGCTCGGCGGGGCCCTGGCCGTGCAGTAGTCGCCGGCACTCAGTCCCGCGAATACACACCGACCACGTCGGCCTCGGCGATGGAATTGTCGAGCGCTGCCGCCAACACGTCGCCGGCACTGGCGTCGTCCGGAATCTCGAGCCGGTCGACGTTCAGCGCGAACAGCCGGAAGTGGTAGTGATGCATGCCATGGCCCGGCGGTGGCTGCGGTCCGTCGTAGTGCGCATTGCCAAAGTCGTTGGTGGCCTGGCGGATCGGCGAGCCGAGCTCGCCGGAGCCCGCGCCTTCGCCCAGCCAGCTCGTGTCCGGCGCAATGTCATACGCGGCCCAGTGACGAAACACGCCTTTGGGCGCATCCGGATCCTCGACGATGAGCGCGAAGCTGCGCGTGTCGGCGGGCGCGCCGGACCATTCGACGCGTGGCGAGAGGTTGCCGCCCTGGCGGGTGAACTGATCGGGTATGCGCTGGCGCGGTGCGAACGCCGGTGTTTCGATGTGCATGCTCATGAGGCGCGAGCCTGCGGCAGCGGTGCGCTCACCGTCATTCGGCCGGCGCCGCCCCTGCGGCGTCGCAGGCTTCCGATGGCGGCTCCGGTACACTCCTACGCGCGTGAGAAGACTCGAATGACCCGCGTCGCCATTTCCGCCGGTTCCGTGCGCGACGTCCGTGCGCTCGCGGCGCTGCGCAGCGCGGTGGCGCGGGACATGACCCAGCAGCACGGCCCCGGACCCTGGTCCACGCCTGCCAGCAAGGCGCTGGTGCTGCGCCAGATGCGGGCGACCCATGTGCTCGTCGCGCGGCAGGCAGAGGACATCGTCGGCACCGTACGGCTCATCCCGGCGCGCCAGGGTATGTTCGACTTCAGTGCCTTCACTCCCGCGGCACTCGCGCTGTACGTCATCGGGCTCGCGGTGTCGCCGCACTGCCAGGGCGAAGGCGTGGGCCGGGAGCTGATGGCAGCCGCCAAGCAGGTCGCGCGCGCCTGGCCCGCCGACGCCCTGTGGCTCGATACCTACGCGCATGCCGCCGGCGCCGGGCCGTTCTACGAGAAGTGCGGGTTCCGGCGCGTGGGCGTGGGCAGCATCAATCGCGCGTCGCTGGCCTTTTACGAGTGGCGCCCCTGACCCGGCGGCTCATTGCAGTGTGACCACGACCTTGCCGCGCGCATGGCCCGTGCCGAGATACTCCAGCGCGGCGGCTGTCTGCTCGAGTGGGTAGCGCCGGTCGATCGGCGACTTCAAGCGGCCGTCGCGCGCCAGGTCCGCGAGGTATTCCATGTCGGCCTTGTTCAGCTGCGCGACATAGAAGGGCAGGTGCTGACCGATGAACAGGCCGGCGAGCGGGCGCGCGACGATCACGCGCGAGATCGGCCCCAGCCAGGGATTGGCCTTGGATCCGCCCACCGAGACGATGTAGCCGTCGGGCGTTGTCACCTCGCTCAGCGCCGCGTAGCCATGATTGCCGACATTGTCGAGGATGACGTCGTACTTCTCGTCGCGCGTGGTGAAGTCCTCTTTCGTGTAGTCGATGACGCGATCCGCGCCCAGCGAACGCACCAGCTCGAGATTGCGCGTGCTGCACACGCCGGTGACGTCGGCGCCGAGCGCCTTGGCGATCTGCACGGCGTACGTGCCCACGCCGCCCGAAGCGCCATTGATGAGCACTCTCTGACCGGCCTCGAGATGCCCATGATCGCGCAGGCCCTGCAAGGCCGTGATTGCCGCGATGGGCATGGCGGCGGCTTCCTCGAAGGACAGGTTTGCGGGCTTCAATGCGATGCCGCCTTGTTCGCGGCCGAGCGCATAGTCGGCGAAGGCCCCACCGGCGCCACCGAATACTTCATCGCCGCGCTTGAAGCGCGTGACGCCCGGGCCCACCGCTTCGATCGTGCCCGCCATGTCGTAACCCACGCGCGGATCCTTGGGCGCGCCGATACCACCGGCGAGACGCACTACATAGGGTTGGCCGTTGACCTGGTACCACTGCGCCGGATTGACGCTCGACGCATGGACGCGGATGAGCACCTGGCCTTCCTGCGGCACCGGCCTTGGCACGCGCTCCAGACGCAGGTTCCGCACGCCATAGCAGCGCGACAGCACCGCGCGCATGGTCTGCGAGTCCGCGGAGTCGCCGGGCGCCGCCGCGGGGCAGGGCGAGTCGTACGCCGTCACCATCATCAACGTGGCGATGCCGAGAACCAGCACCGACGCCACACCTGCCAATATCTTGTTTCTGAGCTTCATGAAGGAACTCCCCGTGATCCCGTGCCGTCACTCTGGCGAAACCGGGCGGCGGCTGCAGCCGCGTGCGACGGGCCACGGTTCCGGCGGATGAGCGGCGACCGGGCACGACGAGCCGCGACCGCGCTCGCGGACACTTGCTCTATAGTGAGGTCATGGCAGCCACGGCGAATTCCACGCTTCGCGCGCCGGCTCCGGTTCGCACCGGGTTCCGGCGCGTCTTCGCGTGGTCGCGTTTGCGCTTCATGCTGCCGATCGCCGTGGGGCTGGGCGTGCTCACCGGCCTGCACACCCGGACACCGCTGCCGGTCGACGTGCTGCGCGCCTGTTTCATGGGCTGCTGGATCCTTCTGGCCTATGGCGTTCTGGAGACTCGGCCACGGCGTTTGCCGGCGTGGTTGCCGCGAACCGCGCTGCGCCTGATCGGCGTGGTGCTGGCGATTCCGCTCTCCGCCATGATCATGGCGGCGTTCTATCCACCGGGGCAGAACAGCCTCGGCGCGCTGGTCGGCGCCGGATTGCTGTTCGCTCCGTGGATCGCCATCGCGTCCATCTTCCGCCAGCGCGACGCGCTCGCGCGCGAGCAGGCCTTCGCGTTCGAGCTCGAACGCAGCGAGTACGAACGGCGCGAGTCCGATGCGCGCCTGCGGCAGCTGCAGGCACAGGTCGAACCGCATTTTCTCTTCAATACGCTGGCCAACGTGCAGGCGCTGGTGGATTCCGGCTCGCCCCAGGCATCGCAGGTGCTGTCGAGTCTCATCGCCTATCTACGCGCCGCCGTGCCGCGCATGCATCGGCCGGACTGCGCCGTCGGCGACGAGGTGGACCTGGTGCGCGCGTATCTGCAGATCATGCAGATGCGAATGCCCGACCGGTTGCAGTACGTCATCCATCTCGACCCGGCCGTGGCGCGGCAGCAATGTCCGCCCATGGCCCTGCTCACGCTGGTGGAGAACGCCGTCCGGCATGGCATCGACCCCAGCGAGGCCGGCGGCCGCATCGAGGTCGACGTGTGGATGCGCGACCGGCACTGCGTCATGCGGGTCAGCGATACCGGCGTCGGCCTCCGGATGGCCGGTCGCGGCCTCGGCACCGGGCTCGCGACCCTGCGCGAGCGGCTCAAGCTCGCGTTTGGTGGCGAGGCGCGACTGTCGCTGGCCGAGATCCCGCCGCACGGCGTCTGCGCCGAGATCGTGTTTCCGGTGCGGGAGTCCGCCACGTGAGTGCGCGCGTCACCGCATTGATCGCCGATGACGAGCCCCTGCTGCGCGAGTCGCTGGCCAGGTCGCTGGCCGCCGCCTGGCCCGAGCTCGAGATCGTCGCCCAGGCGCGCAATGGCCGCGAGGCCATCGAGCTGTTCGATGCGCATCGCCCGCACATCTGCTTCCTCGACGTGCAGATGCCGGGCAAGTCGGGGGTCGAAGCCGCGCAGCACATCGGCCGGCGCGCGCATCTGGTATTCGTCACGGCCTTCGTGGAGTACGCGGTGCAGGCCTTCGATTCGGGCGCGCTCGACTATCTGGTCAAGCCTGTCGAACCGGCGCGGCTGGCCGAGACCGTGAGCCGCCTGCAGGAACGCCTGCGCGCCGCGCAGCCCGCGTTGAACACCGATGAACTGATCCGCAGGCTCGCGGAGAAATTGAACCCCGAAGGCTCGATGACGCTGCGCTGGGTGCGCGCCTCGGTCGGCTCGACCGTGCGGCTGATCGCCGTCGACGACATCGATTATTTCCGATCGGACGAGAAGTACACGACGGTCGCCTTCCACGATCACGCCGGCAGTCCGCAGGAAGCCATCGTTCGGGCCTCGCTCAAGGAACTGCTGTCGCAGCTGGATCCGAATCGGTTCGCGCAGGTGCACCGGTCGGTGGTCGTCAACCTGAACGCCGTGAGCCTCGTGACCCGGGGCGAGAACGAGACTGCGGAAATCCGCTTGAAGGCCCGCAAGGAGACCTTGCCCGTGAGCCGGAACTTCCTGCATGTCTTCAAACAGATGTAGATCCCGGCGGCGCGATGGGCGTTGTCGATCTGCCGCGCCGCCGTTCGACTAGTTGTCGAGAGCGCCCCCGGGCGCATGTGAAACTGCGGAACCCAAGGAGTACGACGATGCGAGTCATGGTGATCGTGAAGGCCACTGCCAACAGCGAAGCGGGCGTGATGCCGCGAAAGGAACTGTTCGAGAAGATGATGCGTTACAACGAGGAACTGGTGAAGGCCGGCATCATGAAGAGCGGCGATGGCCTCAAGCCCAGCAAGTTCGGCAAACGCGTCACTTTCCGCCCGGGCGGTGGCAAGTCGGTCACCGATGGTCCGTTCGCCGAGACCAAGGAGCTGATTGCAGGTTATTGGCTGTGGGAAGTGAAATCGATGGACGAGGCCGTCCAATGGGTGATGCGCTGCCCCGACCCCATGCCGGGCGAGGAGTCCGATATCGAGATCCGTCCGTTCTTCGAGGCTGAGGATTTCGGTGCGGAGTTCACGCCGGAACTGCAGGAGAAGGCCGAGGAGCTGCGCAAGGAAGGGGAGCGACAGCAGGGACGTTGAGCATGCGCGAAGTCGCGGACGCCGGGGCGCGCGAGGTGCCGCAAGAGGCGCGCGCTCTCGGCGCGGCGACATCAGACATGTTGCCCATTCGGCCTTAAGGGTTCCATTTCATTCCGGACACATAGGTGACACTTT
>CAMLGF010000056.1 GCA_946479515.1 uncultured Pseudomonadota bacterium
CCCTTGTAGATAGCCTGCATGTCGTCATACGCGATCATGAAGGCCTTAGGTATAGGGTTCACCATCTTCACGGCCAGCGACAGCCACTCGGGCTCGAAGTCATGCGCCTCGTCGATGAGCACGGCGTCGTACTGCCCGCCGGGGATGTGGCCCAGCATGGTCTCGGCTTCGACGGTGCGCACGAGCGTCTTCGAGGAAGTCCTTGAGCCGCTCGGCCAAGCGCAGCTCGCCGCGGCTGTCGAAGTGGGCGGAGCCGATGGAGGGGATCAGCGTGGCCATGGGCGGGGAAGTTTCTGGTCGAACGCGATGGATATGCGCGTGGGCAGCCGTGGCGCGACGGCGCAGGATTGGTCCGCGTCGCCACGCAACCGCGAAGCCGCGCGAGATCGGTTCGGTGCAACCAAAGAAGCATTCGCTCTGGCCGTTGCCATTCGTTGCCACCCCTCCCAAGGCGCAATGATTCTGCCAGAGCGAGCTTTGAACGAGGCGATATGGATACGGAGGATGTGACCAAGACCGCCATCGAGACCCGGATCCATGTGATCCGCGGCCTATCCGTCATCCTCGATACCGACCTTGCCGCCCTCTATCGAGTGGCTCCCGGCGCGCTGCTCCAGGCAGTGCGCCGAAACCGAATACGCTTTCCTTCCGATTTCCTGTTCCAGCTGACAAATCAAGAGCTTGCGAACTTGAAATCACAAACTGTGATTTCAAGTTCTGGCAGTGGGCACGGTGGACGGCGGCATCGCAACTGGGCCTTCACCGAGCAGGGTGTGGCAATGCTCTCAAGCGTTCTGCGCAGCGATACAGCGGTGCGCGTAAACATCGAAATCATGCGTGCGTTCGTACGCCTGCGGCGTGCCGCGATAGTTAGCGATAAGGTAATGGCATTGGTTGAAGACCTGTCCAAGCGGGTCCAGGTCCATGACGCTGTGATCACAGACATCGTGGAATCTATTCGGCAGATCGTTGAGGGCCCGGGCGCGGGTCGGACGCGGCCCATCGGCTTCACCGCAGACTTGGAACTCGATGATTAGCGATTGTCGAGCTCCGCCCTGCTCTCATTTTCTTTTTCTGCTCAAGAACTTGCGCACTTGAGGTCACAAATTGTGACCTCAAGTTTCGCGATGTGTCGCTCACCTGGGCGCGCAAGTCTTGCACGCAGGCGGTCACAGATTGTGACCGCCTCAAGCGAACGGCGAGTAGTCACGCTGACCGCTTATCATCCACCCATGACCACCGCGACCTTCGAACCGCTCTCCGACGGGGATGTGTCTCAACTCAGCACTTTCCTCGACTCGGTCCCGGACAACGCGGCCATGACGATCGAGGAAATGGACGGCTTCTTCTGCGCGCTGATTGTCGGTCCCGATGTCGTCCTGCCGAGTGAGTACCTGCCGATCCTTCTCGGTGGAACCCCCGGCGACACCAAGGCCTTCCGCACGATTCGGGAAGCCAACCACACCCTGCAGCTCATGATGCGTTACTGGAACTCCATCGTGACATCACTGCAGCGCCGCGGTGCATACGTGCCGCTCTTCGATGACGCGGACTCGAAAGGCGTCGTCGGGCGGCTGTGGGCGAAAGGTTTCATGCAGGGTGTCGAGCTGCGTCTCGACGGCTGGCAGGATCTGCTCACGGACGAGAACTCGGGAGATCTGGTCATGATCGCGACGGTCGCCGGCGAAGTGGATCCGGCGTGGCCCAAGCGCAAGATCTCGAGAAAGAAGATGGACGAGATCAATCTGCTCATGGCGGCGGGAGTGGCGCGGGCGCATGCGCATTTTCTGGAGCAGCGCTCGTCGGCGCCGCCAAATTCTCCGGAGCCCGTCGTTCGCGAACCCGTGCGTCGCGCCGCTGCAAAGGTGGGGCGGAACGATCCTTGCCCGTGTGGCAGCGGGCTCAAGTTCAAGAGATGTGATTGCGGGCTTTCCGAGAGCGGTCCGCACTGACCTCAATCCGCAAGCTCGGCCTCCAGCCCATTTGCAGCTCGAGAACGCTGCGGCTCCAACCCTGGCGCGCGGCCTCGCGCATGTACCAGTCGCGCGCCGCCGGGTCCTTGATTCGCTGGACGAGCCGCACGATGTGTCCCCACGGCAATTGTGAAACAAGCTGTTTCACAATTGCCTCGTCGGGGTATTCCGCGGCAAACCCGCGCATGAACAGGAGGTTGCGCGAGGACAGGCCTTTCATGTCCGGGAAGCTCTTGCGCAGGTCGCGAGCCAGCCTGTCGATGATCTTCGCGCCCCAACCTTGGTGGCTTTGGCGATCGAGGATCAGTCGGCCGATGTCCCAATACAGCATCACCATCGCCGAGTTGGCGGCCAACACCACACGGACGCGCTCTCGTTGCACTCGCTGCTGGATGGCTTTGAGCGTGGCGCCGTAGTCAGCAGGTATTGGATGGTGTGATTGCAATGCGCCAGTTATCCCGACTGCGCGCGTGCACGCCAGAACTGAATCTGATCAGTAGCAGTCGAAAAGCGACTTGAAGAAAATGGCGCTCTGCCCGCGAGCGAGGACCACTTCGCGCTACAGAACTATCTGTGACGCGTGCTCTTCTTCCGTCCGCGCTTCGCCTTCCCATTCGCAACCTTCCCCCGTGAACGCGCCACCTTCGCGCGCGCCCTTCTCCTCGCCGCGCTGACCCCACCGAGCTCACCCGGATCCACCGCATCCGGCGGCAAATTCAGCGCAGGCAACACCCTCGCCGTCGGCAACACGAAACTGTGCACGCCCTCCGACGGATCGCTGCTCATCCGCTTGAGCTCCGACGCACTTGCCGCCACAAATGGGATCAGCACTTTCGGTCCGCCAATCTCGGTGTCCACTCCGAACACCGCGAAGTATTCGGGCACCCACCAATCCTCCGATCCGATCGTCAGCGTGAACGCGCCACCCGCGAGGTCCGCGCGACCGAACCGCGCCGCCAGGTCCACGATGTAGAACGCGCCGGCGCCCTCACCCAGGTCACCCTGCGGCGTCGAAGGCAGCGTGTACGACAGGAACAACCGGCCGGCGCCACCACCCTGCAACGTCACGGGTCCGTCCGAACCGGCATCGGCGACCCTTCCGCCCGGCCCCTGGGTGCCGGGGAGCATGCCGCCGTAGATAGCCGTGGCGACAATGACGATGACGCGACGCGCGCGCGTCGCATTGCTGCCGCGGCCCACGGAAGGGATGGCCAGGGCCTGATCGCCCTCGCTGGTGTCGAGGCTGAGCCAGCGGCCGCCATCGGCTGGCGTCACGGGCGTTGCGAGATCGAGAAACGCGGCCAGGGGGATTACGCGTTCCTCACCGTTCCGCTTCGAGATTCCCCAGATGATCACGTGCTCCGGAGACCATGCGTCGTTGCCCGTGGGTTGCAGCTCGAAGCTGAGATTCGCGGAATCTAGGTTCGCGCGAGAGAGGTCAAAGCGCGTGACTCCACCCGCGGCTCGGTTGAACTGGCCGTTGCCGCCGAGCAGTTTGTCGGAGAACAGGGTCGTCGCACCGCGATTGACGATGAGCTTCGGGGGATCGTCGGTGTCGGCGTCCGCGACGTTGCGAGTGCGGGTGGCTACGAAAAGCTCGGTGAGTATGGCCATCGGTACGCTCCGTGTTGAGAGATCCAACCCCCGCGGCCGATTCCAGCACTGGGGACGGACGACGGGTGGACGGAACGTGAGCGAAGGGAGCGGGATGTGATCGAGTACCGCTCGTTGCGATGCAGGACTAGTTCAACCGCGAGCAGCCGAGCGCGGAGATTGCCACGCGAAATCGACGGACCGACGCCCAGCGTGCGCCAAGCCGCCCGATGACCCGATCACGCCGGACCCAAGATCTGCCACTATGCGGGAATGGGAGTAGTTCGGGGGTTCAATGGCGTTCTCGACTAGTTTGCCTGGCGTGAGCCTCTTCCTGGCACTGGCCCTCGCTACGACGCCGGCCTCGGCCGCCGACCCTTTCTGGGCCTCTCCGCACGCCTACCTCGGCGAACCCCACCCCGGCGATACCCCCAAGGCCTTCTCCCCCGGCAAACTCGCCGAGCCCGGCAACTTCGTCATGGGCCGCAGCGCCTTCTCCGAGGACGGCCGCGAGTTCTATTTCACGCAGAACGATTCCTGGAAGAGCGGCGAACACGCCAAGGTGCGCATGATGCGTTTCGCGGAGGGCCGCTGGTCCGCGCCAGTCACCATCGCGACCGAAGCCGTCAGCCCCACGCTCTCGCTGGATGGCCAGCAACTCTTCCTGCGCAAGAAGGGCATGAACAATGTCTGGAAGATGTCGCGCTCGGACGCGGGATGGGGCGAGCCCAAGCCGCTGCTCGAGATGGCGCAGGGTCTCTATGACTTCATGCCGACGCGCAGCGGCCGCTACTACGTGGGCAGTGATCCGGATGCCGCGGACAAGGCGCGCGGCAGCACCTACGTGATCAGCCTGCTCACGCTCGATGGCAAGAACTCGCGCATCCAGAGTCTCGGCGCGCCGCTCAATGGCCCGGGCTTCAATGGCGACCTCTTCATCGCGCCCGACGAGTCATACATGGTGCTCAGCGCCAAGGTCACCGCGGATTTCGAGTCGCAGGCCTTCATCGCATTCCGCCGTGCGGATGGCACGTGGACGCAGCCGGTGTCGCTGGGTGAGCGCATCAACGACGGGCCGGCGCATCGCTGGGGCTACTTCGTGCCGGCCAGCGGCGACTATCTTTTCTATTCCTGGGGCACCAGCGAGCGCGACTGCGAGCTGCGCTGGGTGCGGTTCGCGGAACTGCGCGAGCGCTTGCGACCGAAGCGCTGAACCGGGCGTCGGCGCTGCCCGATCGGTGTCGGGCGATGGTAAGTTCCCGAGCCGACATGCACGCCCGCCACACGACTCGTCTTCCAACTACCTGTACACCTGGCGCGACCGCGAGTTCACGCCGGTGCCGCAGGACGCGGAACGCAGCGACGGCTCGCACGAATACGGCGCGCTCACGGTGAGCTGACGGCGGCGGCGATCTCATCGTGCGCGGAGTCGACGTAGTGCGTGACGCCCACGTATTTCACCCTGCCTTGGCTCGCCGCGCCTGTGCGATGCGGCGCGCGGCAAGGGTGTTTCGGCGTCTGCATTGGGGGGCCGCACGCCAAGGTGCTCACCCCTGCCGCGCATCAGGCGTCAGTAGCGGTCGGGCGCCCTGACAGGGTTCTTCTGCGAATAGCTGCTGGTGTCCGCTGTGTACGGCAGCATGGTCTCGTTCCACGCGGCGAACTCGGCCTTCAGGTGCTCGAAGCGCTCAGGTTCGCGTGCCTTGAGATTGGCGCGCTCGCGGGCATCGCGCGCGAGATCGAACAGGAACTCGTTGCCGCCGAGCTTCAGGTACTTCCAGTCACCGGCGCGCACGGCGGCCTGGTCGTGGGCCTTGTGGCGCCAGTAGAGAGTACGTGGCTGCGCGGCGGCGACGCCGAGCAGTTGCGGCAGCAGGTCGTGGCCGTCGGGTGGATAGGCGGGGTCGGGGCTGGCGCCGGCGGCGGCAAGCAAGGTGGGCAGCCAGTCCATGCTGGCGCACACCTGCTCGCTGACGCGGCCGGCGGCGATGCGCCCGGGCCAGCTCAGCAGCGCGGGCACGCGGATGCCGCCCTCGAGCAGCTCGCCCTTCATTCCGGTGAAGGGCCAGGTGTCGGAGAACCGCTCGCCACCGTTGTCGCTGGTGAACACGACCAGGGTGTCGCGCTCGAGATCGAGCCGCGCGAGCTGGGCGAGCACCCGGCCGACGCCGTCGTCGAGCGAGGCGACCATGCGGCCGTAGGTCTCGAGGCTGCCGCCATCGGTGTGGAAGATGCTGCTGAGCGAGCGCGACACGGCCTGGTCGCCGGGCCCTTCCCACGGCCAGTGGGGCGCGGTGTAGTGCAGGCTGAGCAGAAATGGCTGGCGCCGGCGGGCGTTGCGTTCCATCTCGCGCAGCGCCTCGGCGGTGAGTAGTTCGGTGAGATAGCCATGCCGCTCGAGCCGCTGCTCGTCGTCGAACAGGTCGGGCTTGCCGGTGGCGGGCACGGTGAACTCGTGCGTGAAGTAGTCGGCCGCGCCGGCGTGTATGCCGTAGAAGTGGTCGTAGCCATGGCGCAGCGGGCCGTG
The DNA here is from genome assembly GCA_946479515.1 of uncultured Pseudomonadota bacterium. The sequence goes on from CAMLGF010000056.1 coordinate 6,094, forward strand.
CGCCGGATCGCCGCCGAGATGCCACTTGCCGATGAGCGCGGTTCGATAGCCGAGCGCCTTGAACAGCGACGCCAGCGTGGGGTGGCCGGCGGGCAGGCCGAGATCGCCGGGCTTGAACGTGATGGGCTCGTCGAGGCCCACGCGCAGGCGATATTGATAGCGGCCGGTGGCGAGCGCGCAGCGCGTGGGCGAGCACACGGACGAGTTCGCGTACGCCTGGGTGAGCTTGAGACCGCCCGCGGCGAGGCGGTCGATGTGCGGCGTCGCGTAGTCGCGCCGGCCGTAGCAGCCAAGATCCGCGTAGCCGAGATCGTCGGCGAGGACGAATACGACGTTGGGTGGTGGCGCCGCCGCCGTGCGGGCGAGCGGCGACAGCGAGCCGCTGATTGCGCCGGCGGACAGATACTGCAACGCCCGGCGCCGCGTGGCCTTCATCAGAAGCTCACCCTCGCGGAAACGCCGAACAACGCGGTGCCATCGCTGGGGGCACACTGGTTGGTGGAGGTCTGCAGCGCGCCGAGATTGGCGGGCGTCACGGTGGGGTCGTCGAAGGGACCGATGTCGACGCAGGTCTTCTCGGAGGTGAGGTTCTCGCCGAAGGCACTGAGCTCGAAGCGCGAACCCGGGCCGAAGGCGTAGCTGACACGGGCGTTGAGATAGGTCTGGGCGTCGTTGGTGGACGAAGGGTCGAGCTTGAACTGCAGCGCGTCGACCTGCTCACCCACGTAGCGGCCGTCCACCTGCACGCGCAGCGACGACTGACCGAGCGAGAAACGCTTGGCGACGAGCACGTTGGCGCTGAAGCCCGGGGAATTGGGCAGCTCGTGGCCTGCATCAATGGTGGCAGCCAAACTACCCACGTCGGTGATCTCGGTATCGAGCAGGCCGAGCCCGGCCTGCACGGTCCAACCGGCGCCGGGCAGCCATTGCAGCTCGGCCTCGAGACCGCGGATCTCGGCCTCGGGGATGTTGTAGAAGCCGGGGACGCTGTTGATGGTGGCGAAGGTCTGCAGGTCCTGCCACACGTAGAAGAACGCGGCGGCATTGAGCCGCAGCGTGGCACCCGCGAGGTCGGACTTGATGCCGATCTCGTAGGCATCGAGCGACTCGGGGGCGACGCCCTTCTCCACGTCACCACCGAACGCGGCCAGCGCACGCGTATCGAAGCCGCCGGACTTGAAGCCGCGCGAGAAGCTGCCGTAGAGCATGGCGTCGTCGCTCATGCGCCAGGCCAGGGCCAGCTTGCCGCCGATCTCGGAATCCGACTGCCGCGGATGCAGCAGCGGCAGCAGACACGGTGGCGGACCGCCGAAGGCCCGGCCGGTGTCGGGGTCCACGCCGGGAGCGCCGGGCGGGCAGGTTTCCGGGGCGTTGGCGGTGAGGCTCTCCACCAGCGCGCGCGACATGAAGGTGTTCGACGGGTACGTGGCCAGCGGGGTCACGGCCACGCCGAAGCGCGAGTCCGCCTCCTTGTCGTTGTCGGTGTAGCGCAGGCCGAGCGACACGGTGAGCGCGGAATTGAGGTCATAGTCGAGCTGGCCGTAGATGGAACGGTCCTCGTCCACCTGGTCCAGCAGGTTGAACGCGGTGGTGTTGCCATTGTTCACGAAGCGGCGCACGTTGGTGGCCTGGTTCAGCTTCTCGCGGAAGTAGTAGAGGCCGCCGATGGCGCGCAAGGGGCCGTCCGCCGAAGAGACCAGCCGCAGCTCTTGGGTGAACGTCTGGTAGCGAGAGTCCTGGAATGGCGTGAACTGGAAGGTGTTGGTGGCCGAGGCGTCGTCGGCGAAGTTCACCTCGGTCACGTCATAGGACGACAGGGACACCAGGGTCACCGCCGCGAAATCGTGTTCCAGGCGCAGGAACCCGCCGCCGATGTCGATGTCGGCCACCGTCGACGAGGAGTTGTAGAGCTGGTGCCACTCGTCGGTGGAAGGATTGAACGGCGGCGAGCCGCCAAAGCCGCCGCGATCGAAGCAAGCGTTGCGATGCTCGAAGTCGCCGACGCTGGCGATGTCGGAGCACAGCGTGCCATTGGCATTCAGCAGGCCGCTGCCCTTGTTGCCGAGGCTCTCGCCACGGTTCACGCCCACGTGGTAGTTGGCCAGCAGGCGCGTGGTGTCGGAGGGCTCCCAGGCGATCTGCAGGCGGCCGGAGTGGCGCTGCTTGTCGCCGAACGCGTGGTCGCCGGTGACCAGGTTGTGGAACACGCCGTCGCGGTTGACGGTCTGGAAGGAAAGGCGCGCCGCCCAGTGGTCGCCCAGCCCCGCGCCCAGCGCGCCTTCGAGATTGCGCTGTTGGTGGCTGCCGTAGGTGCCGAGTAGATAGCCGTCGAGCTCCTGGCCCGGCCGCGGCTTGCGGCTGATGTAGTTGATGGCGCCGCCCGTGGTGTTGCGCCCGAACAGGGAATTCTGTGGGCCGCGCAGCACTTCCACGCGCTCCATGTCGTACACCCCGAGCACGCCGGAGAACGGCGTGCTCATGGACACCTCGTCCTGGTAGATGCCCACGGCGCGGCTGACGTTGCCATGATAGTTGTTGGTGCCCACGCCGCGGATGGTGAAGCCGATGTTCACGTCGCTGCTGGCATTGCTGTTGAGATTGGGCAGCGTCGCGAGAACCTGATCCGCGGTGCCGACGCCGCGATTCTCGAGCTCGGTCGCGGACAGCGCCTGCATGGCGATGGGAATGTCCTGCGCGCTCTCCGCGCGCTTCTGCGCCGTGACGATCACCTCTTCCAGCACGCTGGTATCTTCGAGCGGGTCGCGCGGCGCCTGCCACGGCGCGGCGCTGGCGGGAGGCGTGCCGGCGGTGCGCCGCATCACGGTGATGGTGCCGGAGGGGTCGACGCGATAGGTGAGCCCGGAGTCGGCCAGCAGGCGGTTCAGCGCCTCCTCGAGAGAGTATTCGCCGGCGAGGCCCTGAGAACTGAGTCCGCGAACCACGTCCGAGGCAACCACGAGCTGCATTTTCGCCTGCGAGGACAACTGCAGCAGCGCGGATTCCAGGCTCGCGGGCGCGATGTTCACGTGCAACGGCTGCTCGGCGCCGGCTGCGTGGGCGGTGGGTGCGGACAATGCGAGCGCGGCCGAGGCCACCAACAGCGGCATGCCCCGGAGGATATGACCCATGGGACGACCGGACGCGCGCCTGTTCATGTCTGACCCCTTCGATCCATTCTTGTTGTAGCCGTGCGATGACGGCGTGTTACACACTACAGAACGGTTGGCGGTGCCAATCTGGGAATGAGAACCCGAAAAGGATTCCAATAAGCCGGGCCTCGGTCGTTCTGAAGTCATGGGGAAACACGATTCCATCCTCGGGCTGCCCGCCTCGGCGGACGGCGGCCTCGCGCAGGTCATCGATCTGGCCGGTCGCCGGCCGGCGCGCCCGGCAGCGCATGCCCGGCTGGAACTGCTGTTTCGCGAGCACCAGGCCAATGTGCTGCGGTTCCTCACCCTGCGGTTGGGCTCGGCGGCCGACGCGCGCGACTGCTTTCAGATCGTCTGCACTCGCCTGATCGAGCGCAGCGCCACGCTCGCGGACGACAATCTCACGGCACTCCTTTATGTATGCGCGCGCAACGTGGCCATCGACGAGCTGCGCCGGCGCCGCAACGACTGCGAGCACGCCGGCACCGAAGCGGAAGGCGCGAACGTGCCCGATGGCTCGCCGCTGCCGGAACGGCAGGCGCAGGCCGCGCAGCAGCTCGCGGTGCTGCTTGCGCTGCTGGACGAACTACCGCCCAAGTGCCGCCGCGCCTTCGTCGGCTACAAGCTCGAAGGCCGCGAGTATCGCGACATCGCCGCATCCATGGGCATCACCGAAAGCATGGTGCGCAAGTACGTCATCAAGGCCGTGGCGCATTGCGCCGCGCGCTTCGAGAAGATGGACGGTTGGGAATGAGCTACCCCACGGCACGTGATGAGCAGGCCGCGTACTGGCTCCTGAAACTGCAGGAGCCTGATGTGAGCGCGGAGGAAATCCAGGCGGCGCTCGATTGGCAGGCCGACCCACGGAACCGCGCCGCGCTCGACAGAGTGGCGGCGTTCTGGAACGCCTGGTCTGGCGGAGATCCGGCACGCGGGGCACCGACGCGCGCGCGCGGCATGCGCCGGCTGGCATGGGGTGTGGCCGCCGCCTGCATCGTCGCCCTGTTCATCGGCGCGGGAATACTGCTCCGCCCGGCCCGCGTGCCCGCCGACGTCATCGTGCGCGAATACCTCACGCCCGTCGGCCGTGTCGACACGGTGCTGCTGGCGGATGGCACGAAGGTGACGCTCGGCGGCGCCAGTTCCATCCATGTGCGTTACGCGGCGGATATCCGCCACGTGCAGCTCTCGTCGGGCGAGGCACTGTTCGAGGTTGCCAAGGACGCGCAGCGGCCGTTCATCGTCGACATGCCCAACGGATCCGTGCGCGCGCTCGGCACGCAGTTCAACGTGCATCGCGGTCCGGAGGCTGCCACCGTCACCGTCATCGAAGGCACGGTGCGGGTTTCGCCGCCGGCGTGGCGCGCGGCGGCGGCGGTGGACCTCGCAGCCGGAAGACAGATCGCCTTGAACACCGACGGCGCGCTCGGCCCGGTGCTGGCCGCGAACACCACGGATGTCGGCGGCTGGCGCAACGGGCGGCTGGTGTTCAGCGAGCAGAGCCTGCGATCGGTGGTCGCCGATCTCAATCGCTACTCGCAGCAGCCCGTGCTGATCGGCGAGCCGGCACTGGCGTCGATCCGCATCAGCGGCGCGGTGAACGTCGCCCAACTGGATGGCTGGGTCGATGCGCTGGGCACGCTGCTCGATGTGCGGGTGATCCGCGACGAGCGTGGCGTCTCGCTGATGAGGGAAGGTTCGCAAGGCCCGTGAGGTCGGTGGATCGAGGCGATCCCGACGCAGCGTCGGCGCTGCGGAGCCCGCAGTCAGCAGCGATTCAGCCGCTGGGCGGGCTGCTCGTCGGTTCGTCTGACCCGTATCGGCAATTCGGCCTACCGACGCCTCGTTGGCGCGGGCGCAAAACTCGCCCGTTGTTAGATCAAAAAGTCGGGGGATTCTATCGTGCGCACGCCAGCTTTCGTTTTTACACGCCCACTTCTCGCGCTCACGGCGTTCGCGGCTCTCGCCTTCTCGCTCCAGGTCTCGGCAGACCCGTTGCGACCGCCCGCAGCACCCCAGGTCACGATCGGCGCGGAGCTGAAATACGTACGTTTCGATTGGCTGCCGGCTTCCGGGGCTACCTATTACCAGCTGCGTATGAAAGTGGGCAACGGCGCGTTCACCCCGTTCGGCGGCCAGTTGCCGGCCTCGGTCACCAAGACACGGCGCTACGTGGGGGTGCACCTCGAAGACTGGGCGCATACGCGTTACCAGCTGCTGGCATGCAACTCCGCGGGCTGCACGGGTTCGGCACCGATGGATCCGTTGCCGCTGATGCTCGACACCATCGGTTACTTCAAGGCATCGAACACCGAAGCCGGCGACCTCTTCGGCCGCGACGCGGTCATCAGCGACGATGGCCTGACACTGGCGGTGAGCGCCGAGCACGAGAGCAGCGGGGCCTCCGGCGTGAACGGCGACCAGGCGGACAACAGCTCGACGGGTTCGGGCGCGGTTTACATTTTCCGGGGCAATGGCTCGGTGTGGCGGCAGGAGGCTTACCTCAAACCGCCGGTGAATCGCGACGGCGCGCGCCTGGGCGCCGCCATCACGACGTTGAACGGGCGCACCATGGCATTGAGCCGTGACGGCTCACTGGCCGTCATCGGCGCACCCGCCATCGACTCGCAGAACTTCGCCGAGTCGGGCGAGGTGTATGTCTACCAGCGCGGCAGCACGGGCTGGCGGCACACGGCGACTATCCAGTCACCGGACCCGAAGACGTCGGACTTCTTCGGCGTCTCCATCGACCTGTCTTTGGATGGCATGACGCTCAAGGTGAGCTCCAACCTGCCGAGCGATGGCAATGGCCACGCGGAAGGACGCACGCACATCTACCGGCGTAGCGGCTCGACCTGGCAGCGGGAAGTGACGCTCGCGCCTTACTACACCGGCGACTTCTGCCGCACCTCGCGACTGAGCGGCGACGGTGCGACGCTGGTGGTCAATTGCTACTCACTGTCGGATTCGTTCCATGCGGTGACTTACAAGCACATCGCCGGCACCTGGGTGCACATTTCCGACCTCACGTTGGCGCGGTATATGGACCAGCGTGCGTTGGCGCTGAACTACGACGGCACGGCGCTGGCGCTGGGCATGCTTCAAGGTTCCACGCCAGCCGTGGGCCTCTATCGCTGGAGTGGCGCCGCGTGGGTGAGTGAGGACGTCATCCCGAAACCCGCGGTCCTCGGCACGGGCGGAGCCTTCGGGTTTTCATTGGTGTTCGATCGCCCGGGCAATCAGCTCGCTATCGGCGACTACACGAGCACGGCGGCGGGCGCGGGCGTCTCGGGCACGGTGTCGCAGGGCGGTGTCCAACACGGCGCGGTCTTCGTGTACCGCCGCAGCTCCGCGGCAACATTGCCGTGGCGGCTGCGCTCCGTGGTCAAAGCGCCGAACCCGGGGCCGGATTTCTTCGGGTCGACGGTCTCACTTTCGGGTTCGGGCAAGACACTGGCGGTGGGCGCGCAATGGGAGGCCAGCAAGGCGCGCGGCGTGCACGGCGACCAGACGGATGAAAGCGCGCCGGATGCCGGCGCGGCGTATCTGTATTAGAAGGTATTCGGTCCCCCGCCAGCGGGCGCTGGCGGGGTTATTCTGCGCGGATTCCAGCTTCCGCGACCAGCGCTACTCCGCCTTCCTGTTCGACTCCTCGAGCGCAGGCTGCGCACTACGGTCGGGTCACTGGGTCCATGTCCGCGCTCCGTGTGATGGGCGACCAGCGACGCAAAGCCCGGGTGATGTACTCGGCCCGTCCGCCAGGGTCGCGGACAACTGGCTGTGACCGTTCGAGCCGTCCCAACAGCTGCAGTTGTAAGACGGACAGAGTCTATTCCTGCGAGCGCCCGCCACTGGGACGGTGCTGATCAGCTACCCGGCGAGGCAGGTTCCGATATCCGACCACCCGGGACCCCTCTACGCTCCCGCGCACAACAATCAGGGAGCGTCCTTGATGAAAGGCATGCACGTTCTCGCCGGCACACTAACATCGCTGGCGCTATCGGTTTGCGGGTGGGCCGCCGATGTCCGCACGATCAATTATTCCCAGATCCTGGAACGTCCACCCGGCCAGACCTTCACCCAGTTCGCGCGCAACGTGGCCATCGACGGCGCGGACCTCATCGTGCTCGCCACGCACGACGGCGGGCAATCCGCATTGCTGTATCACCGCGCCAGCGGCGGCTACCGGTTCACGTACAGCAGCACGCTGCTCACGTTCGAGGCGCGCGACCGCATGCAGGTGCGCATGAAAAACGGCATCGCGGTGATCCAGTTCGGCGACCGCGAGTGGATCTTCGAGCGCAGCGGCGGCAGGTATGTGCCTGGCGTGGCAGCGTCGCCGCTGAATCATCCCGGCGGGGTCGCCATCTCCGGCAACAGCATCCTGTTCGGCGGTGACAACTGCGGCTACGACGGCGTCATCTATCAAAAGGGCACCGACGGGCGGTGGACCATCACCGGCCGCCTCGATGACAACCAGGGCTCGTGTGTACCCGAAGGTCTGGCCGTCGAGCTCAACTACGACACCGCGCTGATTCATTCGCCCGGCACACCCGAGGTCACCACCTGGCGCCGCAGTGGCACTGCGCTCGACTGGGTGACGGCCGGCGCCTTGCAGGTCCCCGCGGCAGTCGCGGCGACGTCCGGACCCTTCGCATTGCAGAACTCCACCGTCGTGACGCCTGGGTCGTACGTGTTCCGCCGAGAAGGCAATACCTGGACCGCGCAGGGGCGCGCCATCCCCGCCGACTACGGCATGGGTTCGGGCAACGCGCGCGCGGTGAAATTCCGCGATGGCGTGCTGGTGACGTCGGAGAACTGGCTTCCCGAACCCGGCCAGGCCGGCGTGTACGTGTATCTCGAGACCACGCCTGGCTGCTTCGAACACGTGGCCATTCTCCCGGCCTACTCGGGCACCTACCTGCAGGTCACTGATCACGATGTCTCGGGGCGTACCGTCGTCATGGGCATTTCGGGAAGCGGCGGCAATGTACTTACTTTCACACTGCCCGAACCGCTTGCGGCCCCGGACCCGATCGTCACTGACTTCGAAGATGGCGACGCAAGCGACTTCTCGGCGGTCAGCGGACAATTCGCCATCGCTGCCCGCGGCAGCAACCATGTGCTCGCACAGACCAACACGACCAATTTCAGTGTCGCATTGGCGCAAGACAGTGACGCGGCTTACTTGCAGCGCATCGAGGCGAAGATTACCCCCGCCTATGGGTCGACCGATGGCTGGGTGGGGCTGATCGCCCGCTACACCGACGCCAACAACTATTACTACGTCGCGGTGCGCAAGAACGGCACTACCGGTCTCTATCGCCGTCGCAACGGTGTCAACGAACTCCTCCGCGATTTGCCAGGCGGTCCGGCCGGGCAAATCGTGCGCCTGATAGCGAGCGCGGACGAGGTTCAGGTGTCCGTCAACAACCAGTACCGTGCCAGTGTGCGCGACACTTCGCTGCCGCGCGGCCGTGCCGGGCTCATCACGTATCACGCAGGCGCGGATTTTGATGACGTGGTCATCACGGCTACGAATCAAGTATGGCTGATCTACAAGCGGTTCACGCCCGATTCCGACGTGGGGGTCACACGCAGGGGCCGGGAATTCAACACGATCGGCGGCGACTGGCAGTATCGCGAGACCAACCCTCCGTATATCGAGGGCTACCTGCAACGGGATGCCAGCCGCAGCGCGTTTGCGTTCGTCGGCGCGCCGGTGAGGAACCAGGAAATCGAGACTGCCTTTTCGATCGACGCGGTCTCGTCGGCCACCGGCGCTTGGGTTGGCCTGCTCGGTCGATACGTGGATTCACAGACACACTACTTCGCCACGGTTGGCACGAATGGTCGTGTCGAGATACGCAAGTGGGTGAACGGCGTGGTGACGCTGCTCGGCTTCGCGAGCCGGGCCGTGAACGTGGGCGACGTCTTCATCATGCGGTTCCGCCTGGTCGGCGATCAGCTGCAGCTGTTCCTCGGCGATCGACAGGTACTGAGCGTGCGTGATGATGACATTCCCGCCGGAGCGCATGGTCTCGCGACGAATCGCGCGGCGGCGACGTGGGCCTACCTGTACGTGAAGCAGCCCTGAAAGCAAAAGGCCCCGCCGACTCTCGCCGGCGGGGCCCCATTTCTTCTTGCTCTTGCTCGAATCAGGTCTTCGACGCGTCGTAGATGCTCTGGATGGCGCCATCCAGCATCTTGTTGAACTGCTCGTCGGTCTGCTGCGCGGTGAGGCCTTCGGACAGCGCGCGCGAGAAGCTCGCGATCATGCCGTTCTGCTTCGCCAGGCGCCTGTTGGCCTCTTCACGGCTGTAGCCACCCGACAGCGCCACCACCTTGAGCACGCGCGGGTGCTTGGTGAGGTCGAGATACAGGTTGTCCACGTCGGGAATGGTGAGCTTGAGCATCACCTGCTGGTCGGCGGGTAGTTTGTCGAGGTTCGCGATGAGCTCCTTCTTGAGATTCTCTTCGGCGCCCTTCTTGTCCGGGCACTTGATGTCCACCTCGGGCTCGACGATGGGCACGAGGCCCTTGGCGAGCACCTGCCGGGCGACTTCGAACTGCTGCGCGACCACGGCCTTGATGCCTTCGGCGTTGTTCTGCTTGATGACCGAACGCTCCTTGGTGCCGAAGATGCCCTTGCCTTTGGCCTTGTCGAGCAGCGCGTCGAGGGTGGGCATGGGCTTCATGAGCTGCACGCCATTGGCCTCATCGGCGAGGCCCTTGTCGATCTTGAGGAAGGGCACCACCTTCTTGTCCCACAGGTACTGCGCGGCCGGCTTGCCGCCGAACTCGCGGTCCATGGTGGCTTCGAACAGGATGGCGCCGGCGATGCGGTCGCCGTTGAACACGGGGCTGGTGACGATGCGGGTGCGCATCTGGTGGACGAGATCCATCATCTGCTGCTCGCCCGAGTAGGTGTTCTCTTCGATGCCGTAGAGCTTGAGGGCCTTCGGTGTGCTGCCGCCGCTCTGGTCCAGCGCCGCGATGAATCCTGGCTGGTTGCGGATCTTGGCTGCCTGCGTCTCGAAATTGCTCATTGAATGCCCTCTGAATTGGCGGGTTTTGCTTGGGGGCACGCATGGTAAGGGCGGCCCCGGGTGCTGGCAATGGCGGTACGGAATTGTCCGTATGTCCCGGCGGGACAGGCAGTTGCGCGCCGCACCGTCGGCGGGCTTCGGTGGTCTATTGTCCACGCGGATGCAGACTCTGCCTCCGCTTCGGACTTATCCCACCGTCATCCGTCGTGTTCCGCACCGAACAATGAGGCGCGGACGGCGGTCTGCACTACATGCGCGCGCTCACCGTCCTGCCGGGCACTGCCGGCTCAGCCCGTCTCGACGAACTTCCGGCACCGGCGGCGAACTCGCCGGGCATTCACCTGGCGCCGCTGGCGGTGGGCGTGTGCGGCACGGACCGCGAGATTCTCGCGGGCGAATATGGCTGGGCGCCGCCGGGGCAGGAGCGGCTGACGCTGGGCCACGAGTGCGTGGCGCGCGTGCTCGAGGACGCACCAGGGTTCGAGCGCGGCGCACTGGTGGTGCCCATCGTGCGGCGTCCCGACCCGGTGCCCTGCTCGGCCTGCGCGGTGGGCGAGTGGGACATGTGCCGCAACGGCCGCTACACCGAGCACGGCATCAAGCAACTCGATGGCTTCTGCGCCGAGCAGGTGCGAATGCCGGCGGATGCGCTGGTGCGCATGCCGCCCGGCCTGGGCAGGCACGCGGTGCTGGTCGAGCCCGCGAGCGTGGTGGCTAAGGCCTGGGAACACATCGAGCACATCGGCCGGCGGGCGCAGTGGGCGCCGCGGCGCGTGCTGGTGACGGGCGCGGGGCCGGTGGGCCTGCTGGCCGCCTTGTTAGGCCGGCAGCGCGCGCTCGAGGTGACGGTGCTCGACCGGGTGGCGGAAGGCCCGAAGCCGCGGCTGGTGCGCGCGCTGGGTGCGCACTACTCGACCGGCCCGATCGCGGCCCTGCTTGATGCCGCGCCGCCCGACATAGTGCTGGAGTGCACCGGCGCGACGCCGCTGCTGGTGGAAGTGATCCGGCACAACGCGCCGGGATGCATCACCTGCCTGGTGGGCGTGTCGTCCGCGGGGCATTCGGTGCCCGTGGACATGGGCGCGCTCAACCGCTCGCTGGTGCTGGACAACGACGTCGTGTTCGGTTCGGTGAACGCGAATCGCCGCCACTACCGGCTCGCCGCCGAAGCGCTGGCGCGCGCGGACCCGGCCTGGCTGGACGCCCTGGTCACGCGCCGCGTGTCCCTCGACCACTGGCAGGATGCCTTCCAGCGCCAGCCGGGCGACGTGAAAGTGCTGCTCGAGATCGCGTCATGAGCGACGCACCGCGGCGCATCGAGGACTACGCGGTCATCGGCGATGGCGAGACGCTGGCACTGGTGTCGCGCGACGCGGGCGTGGACTGGCTGTGCTGGCCGCGCTTCGATTCCGCCGCCTGCTTCGCGGCCCTGTTAGGCACCGCGGATCACGGGCGCTGGCAGCTGGCGCCGGCGGAACCGGCGCAGACCACGCGGTGCTACCGCGGCGATACGCTGATACTCGAGACCACGTTCACGACGGCGGCGGGCGAAGTCACGATCACGGATTTCATGCCGCCGCGCAGCGGCTCCTCTGAGCTGGTGCGCGTGGTGCGCGGCGTGCGCGGCGCCGTGAAGATGCGCATGGATCTGACCGTGCGCTTCGAGTACGGCGCGGTGCTGCCCTGGGTGACGCAGCGGCGCGCGGAGCCCGGCAGCGGCGAACTCAACGAGCTCTCGGCGATTGCCGGCCCCGACCGGGTCACGCTGCACACGCGCGTGCCGCTGCGCGGCGTGGACAGTCACACGGTGTCGGAATTCACGGTGAACGCGGGCGAGAGCGTGAGCTTCGTGCTCAGCTACTCGCCCTCCCACCTGCCGCCGCCCGGCGGCATCGACGTGGGCGCGGCACTGCAGGCGACCGAGACCTTCTGGCAGCGATGGGCGGCGCGCTGCAAATTCCAGGGGCCGTGGCGCGAGGCGGTGGTGCGGTCGCTGATCACGCTCAAGTCGCTCATCTATCATCCGACGGGCGGCATCGTCGCCGCGGCCACCACTTCGCTGCCGGAGGAAATCGGCGGCGAGCGCAACTGGGACTACCGTTTTTGCTGGCTGCGCGACGCGACGTTCACGCTGCTGGCGCTCATGGACGCGGGCTACATCGAGGAGGCGGCGCGCTGGCGCGACTGGCTGGTGCGGGCACTGGCGGGCGCGCCCTCGCAGGCACAGATCATGTATGGCCTCGCGGGCGAGCGCCGGCTGTCGGAGTGGCAAGTGGCGTGGCTGCCCGGCTTCGAGGGTTCGCGGCCGGTGCGCATCGGCAATGCGGCCTATCTACAGACGCAGATCGACATCTACGGCGAGGTCGCCGACGCCATGCACCACGCGCGGCGCGGCGGGCTCGCACCGGTGGATGCCGCCTGGGCGGTGCAGCGCACGCTCACCGAGCACGTGGAGAAGATCTGGAGCCAGGACGACGAGGGCATCTGGGAGGTGCGCGGCCCGCGCCGGCATTTCACGCACTCGAAGGTGATGGCCTGGGTGGCGGTGGACCGCGCCATCAAGGCGGCCGAGCGCTTCCAGCTCGAGGGCCCGGTGGATCGCTGGCGCGAGCTGCGCCGGCGCATCCACGCGGACGTGTGCGCGCGCGGATTCAGCAGCAAGCTCGGCAGCTTCACGCAGGCGTACGGATCGAGCGCGCTCGACGCCAGCCTGCTGATGATGGCGCTGGTGGGCTTCCTGCCGCCCTCGGACCCGCGCGTGCGCGGCACGGTGGAGGCGATCGGCCGCGATCTCATGCACGACGGATTCATCCTGCGGTACCGCACCGAGCACACCGACGATGGCCTGCGGGGGTCCGAGGGCGCGTTCCTTGCCTGCAGCTTCTGGTACGCGGACAACCTCACCCTGCTCGGCCGCCGGGCCGAGGCGCAGGAGATGTTCGAGCGACTGCTCGCCTGTCGCAACGACGTGGGCCTGCTCGCCGAGGAATACGACCCGCGCGCGCGGCGGCAGCTCGGGAATTTTCCGCAGGCCTTCTCGCACGTGTCGCTGGTGTCGACGGCGTACAACCTGGAACGCTCCGAGCCCGAGAAGCCGGCAGAGGAACGCGCGGCCGCAGGCGCCGGATGAGCGCATACATAAGAGTGTGCGACGCGCGCGGACGCGGTCTGCGAACGACTTACAAGCCAGCGTTGTAATTTCCACCGTGCGCGGGCGTGAATTCGCAGCGCAGCACGCCGCCGGGGCTGGTCCAATTGTTGCTGTCTGCAGGCAGAGACAACGGGGAAATCTCTGCGATGAATCTAACTAGCTACGGGGTCGGCATTGCCACGACTCTGCTCGTCGTTCTGGCGGCGAATTCCACCCACGCCGATTCGCGGCCGGCGCCGGCGGCGCCGGACGGCGAGTCACCGGCCAACGGCATCGTTCATTACTTCAAGGCCGCGAACACCGATGCAGGCGACCAGTTCGGCCGGGCGGCGGTGCTGAGCGGCGACGGGCGCACGCTGGTGGTGGCGGCGGGACTGGAACGCAGCGGCGCCACGGGCGTGAACGGTGACGCGGCGGACAACGGCACGCGCAACGCCGGCGCGGTGTACGTGTTCCGTCGCCACCGCGGCTCCTGGGTGCAGGAGGCCTATCTCAAGCCTGGCCCGACGCACGAGGACCAGTTCTTCGGCTTCGGCTATCCGCTGAATTACCGGGCGGTGGCGGTATCCGCGGATGGCTCGCGGGTCGCGGTCGGCGCGCCAGGCGAGCGGCTGGGGGCGAAGCTCGCCGTGGGTGCCGTGTATCTGTTCGCGCGTGACGCCGACGGCGCATGGCGGCTGCTGCAGAAACTACAGGCGCCGGTGCCGGCTGCGGGCGATTACTTCGGCGCGGCGGTGGACCTGAGCGGCGACGGCCGCACGCTGCGCGCACTGGGCCTCGGGCCGCGCGATGGCGAGGGCAATGCGCAGGGCCAGCATCACCTGTTCGTGCGCGCGGCCGGCCTCTGGGCGTATCAGACCACGCTGGAGATTCCGCACCAGGATCAGACGTTCTGCAGCTCGGGCCGGTTGAGCGGCGATGGCGGCACCGTGGTGTTCCTCTGCCAGTCGTATGCGCCGGAAGGCAGCCGCGTGATCACCTGGAAGCGCAGCGGCAATCTCTGGACGCAACTGCCGGCGACGGTGCTCGTCCGCGCATTCCGCACCGAGGAAGTGGCGCTGAGCTTCGCCGCCAACCGCCTCGCCTTCCGCGATTCCGCGGCGCCGCTCACGGCGACGGTGCGCGTGTTCCACTGGGACGGGGCGCAGTGGCTGGAGGAAGCCGCCCTCGAGACGCCCGCGGGTCTCGACTCGGGCTACTCGAGCTGGGGCAGCGCGCTCGACTTCGATCAGCGCGGCCGAGTGCTGGCGATCGGCGACTTCGCCAGCCCCGCGGCAGGCGCCGGTGTGTCGCACACGCCGCAACCCGGCGGCGACAACGACGGCGCGGTGTTCGTCTATGGACGCCAGTCGGGCACCTGGCGGTTCCGACGGCAGGTCAAGGCGCCGGATCCGGGCTGGGGCGATGGCTTCGGCATCGCCGTGTCGCTGAGCGGCAATGGTCGCGCGCTGGCTTCCGGCGCGGTGTGGGAAGACAGCGCGGCAACGGGCATCGACGGCGACCCGCTCGATGATGCGGCCGAGGAATCGGGCGCCGTCTTTCTTATGGAGTAGCCGAGCTGCCGAGATTGAGCAGGCTGCCGATGCCGGCGATGAGCTCGCGCGGCTCGACGGGCTTCGACAGATGCATCTGGTAGCCCGCCAGCAGCGCGCGCTGGCGATCGTCGGGGCGCGCATAGGCAGTGAGCGCAATCGCCGGAACGTTGCGCACCTCGCCGGAGAGCGCGCGGACCTTGCGAATCAGGTCGTAGCCGTCGAACTCGGGCATGCCGATGTCGCTGATCAGGATGTCGACGTCCTGCTCGCTGAGCACGCGCAGGGCTTCGTTGCCGCTTTCGCCGAGCGCACAGCCGCCGCCCTGTTCCTCGATGAGCCGGCAGATCAGTGCACGCGCGTCCGGCTGGTCGTCCACCACCAGCGCGCGTACGCCCTTGAGGCTGGGTAGTTCGATGGCGCCCACATCCATGTCGCTGAACGAGGGACGCTCCACGCTGGGAGTGTCGTTGCTGTACATCACGGAGATCGGCAGCGCGACCACGAACGTGGCGCCCTGGCCCTCGCCCGAGCTCTTCACGCGCACCTGGCCGCCATGCAGCTCCACCAGATGCTTGACGATGGACAGGCCGAGCCCGAGCCCGCCGTGCCGGCGCGTGGTGGAGGCATCGGCCTGGCGGAAGCGATCGAACACGAACGACAGGAATTCCGGCTGGATGCCGATGCCGGAATCCTCCACCGACACTTCCACGTGCGAGTTCACGCGTTCCAGCACCACGTTGATGTAGCCGCCGGTGGGCGTGAACTTCACGGCGTTGGTCAGCAGGTTCCAGAACACCTGCTGCAGGCGATTCGGGTCGCCGCGCAGCCGGCCGGCGCGCGCATCCAGCGTGACGCGCAGCCGCAGCTTCTTCGCCTCGATCGAGAGCTTCACCGCGTCGATGGCAGCGTTCACCACGTCCTGCAGGTCGATGGGCTGAACGTCGAGCTGCACCTTACCGGAGATGATGCGACTCATGTCGAGCAGGTCGGCAATGATCTGCGCCTGCACGCGCGCATTGCGCTCGATGGTCTCCAGGCCGCGCACCTGGTCCTCGCTGCCCGACGGCAGGCGCCTGAGCAGCGTCGACCAGCCGAGGATGGCGTTGAGCGGCGTGCGCAGCTCGTGCGACACGGTGGCGAGGAATTCGTCCTTGAGGCGGCCGACGCGCTCGGCCTGCTCGCGCGCGGCGCGCTCGGCCTTGAGCGTCTCCTCGCGCTCGGACTGGATCTGCCGGGCAATGGTGTTGTCGACGCAGGAACCGATATAGCCCGAGAACGCGCCGCCGGGACCTTCGAACAGCGGCGCGGCCTGCTCGACCAGCCAGCGCGCCATGCCGTCCGCGCGACGCACGCAGAACTCGGACTGGAACGGCCGCCGCGAATCGAAGCCTTCGCCATAGGTCTGCAGGTACTGCGCGAGATGGTCCTCGTGCACGCAGCTCGTCCAGCCGAAGCCCTGCTCCTGCTCGGGCGTGCGGCCGGTGAATTCCAGCCAGCCCTTGTTGAACCACACGCGCGCCTTGGTGTGATCGGCGATCCAGATCATCACGGGCGCGGCATTCGCCAGCAGGCGGAAGCGCTCGTTGCTCTTGAGCAGCGCCTCTTCGGCACGTTTCTGCGCGGTGATGTCGCGCGCGATCTTGGAGGCACCGATGATCTCGCCGACCGCATTGCGTATCGGCGAGATGGTCAGCGAGATGTTCAGCCGCGTGCCGTCCTTGCGCACTCGGATGGTCTCGAAATGTTCGACACGTTCGCCGGCGCGCAGGCGGCGCAGGATGTTGGGCTCTTCGTCCTGTCGATCCGGCGGAATCAGGAGGGTGATGGGCTTGCCGATCACCTCGTCGGACGCGTAGCCGAAAATGCGTCGCGCGCCTTCGTTCCAGGTGACGATGATGCCGTCGAGCGTCTTGCTGATGATGGCGTCGTCGGAGGACTCGACGATGGCGGCGAGCCGGCTGCGCAGTTCTTCCGTGTCGCGTTCGGCGGAGATCTGCTGCATGTTTCCCTGAAACTCCGCCTGAAACTGGTTGCTGCCCGCGCCGCGCTGCTCAAGGTGGAGGCTTCGACGGCCGCAAGGCGATGCAGCATAACAATCCGTGAGGCTCCGGGATGTAAGGGAGGTCTTACAGGAAATGCCCAAACGCTGAGACCCCGGACGCTCACGGATCGCCCTGCTCGAGTGTCGACCGCGCGAGCAGTCACCCCCTGACCAGTCGCCCGCCGTCGCTGAACCACAGCCGGCCTTCGGCCGAGGAGAGCCTCACGCCCGCGGCCCAGTCGTCGATGGGGTTGGCGGGATAGTTGGACGCGGCGCCGCTCAGCACCTGCTCGCCGAAGGGCGTGAGCTGCGCTTCGCAGCGGCGGATGCTCATCGGGTCGCCCTCGAGCGTGAGCGGCGGCTGCGGGCAGCGCGCGAGGCGCAAGATCCGGCCGAACAGGTACCAGTCGCCCACCGAATCGCCCTGCTCGAAGGTCTCGGCCATGGTGAAGCCAATGATGTTCGACAGCGCGGGGCCGCGAGACTTCACGCGCGACAGCAGCGCGTGATCCCAGAACGTGAGGCCGCTGCGCCGATCCGGATAGCGGCGGGTCATGAGCTGCAGGGCGAGCTTCAGCCAACGGTTCGCCTCGGCATGTTCGCGCGCGAAGTGGGCGAGATCGCCGGGGTCGGGCGAGGTCAGGGCGGCCCAGGCATTCAGATATTGCTGGGCCTGATCGACGCTCAGCGGCACGGGCTCGGGGTGGGCGCGCATCTGCGCCTCGTCGAGCTCACCCAGGCTGTGCACGCGGCGCCCGCCGGCGAGCTCGAACTGCACCAGCGCGAGCTTCGCCGTGTCGCCGCCGCTGAGCTGCATGAGGTGTACGAGGAAGGCGGCGAACAGTTGTTCGCTGACGCCGGTGGCCACCCAGATGTGTACGCGCTCGGCATCAGCGAGCCGGCGCGCGTTCTGTACCAGGTTGAAGCGCGACGGCGTGTGCTCCGCGGCGACGTGGGCCGGGACCAGGTTGTTCCAGTAGTCGGCGCGCAGCGCGCTCCAGGCGGCAAGGTCGGTGCAGCGCGGAGTGGGGCCGCAGGAGAGCACGTCCTGGTCGATCAGCAGCCGGTCGCGGGCGAAGAACACGCGCGTGAAGATTCCGCCGGCGGAGTCACCGAGCAGCACGTGCAGCCCGGGCGGCAGCAGCTTGATCATGGGCCGATCGTAGCGCGGCGGCCGCGGTGGCGCGTGCCCCTCTGGGGGGCCGGGTTCGGTGGCTAGAGTTTGCCCAGCGAGGCGTTGAGCGCCGCCGCCATGGCGGCATCGCCGTTCACCAGCGCGGACCACTGGATCTCGATGCCCTTGCGGCGGCCCTTCCGGGTGAGCCGGAAGCCGTCGCGGTCGAGGGTGAGCACGTGTGGCTGGCCCTTGATCTCGAGTTCGCGTTTCA
>CAMLGF010000057.1 GCA_946479515.1 uncultured Pseudomonadota bacterium
CTGTTCGCCGTGCAGCACAGCGTCATGGCGCGGCCCGCGTTCAAGCGCTGGTGGACGCGCGTGATTCCGGCGGCCGCGGAGCGCAGCACCTATGTGCTGTTCTCGAGCCTGTGCCTGATCGCGCTGTTCTGGTTCTGGCAGCCCATGGGCGGAGTGATCTGGCAGGTGAGTTCGATCACGGCGGTGAACACCCTGTACGGCATCTATGCCGCGGGCTGGCTGCTGCTGTTGTACTCCACGTTCCTCATTAATCACTTCGACCTGTTCGGCCTGCGCCAGGTGTGGCTGCACCTGCGCGGCAAGCCGTACACCGGGGTTCCGTTCCGCTCACCGTGGCTGTACCGCCAGGTGCGTCATCCGCTGTACGTGGGCTGGCTGATGATCTTCTGGGCCACGCCGACGATGACCGCGGCGCACCTGCTGTTCGCGCTCATGACCACGGGGTACATCCTGGTGGCCATCCAGTTCGAGGAGCACGATCTCATGAACGAGCATCCCGAGTACCGCGAGTATCGCCGGCAGGTGCCCATGCTGCTGCCGTTCCGCAAGCGCGGTGCGCGCGCCATGGCTCGCAAGGCGGCGTGAGCCGGCCGTAGTGGTCAGGCCAGGTAGTTGGCCAGAGAAACGCCCGCGAAGCTGACAGGCCGACGGGCGGCCGGTTCTGGACTCCGGCCGCCCGCCGCGGGCGCGTCGCGCCCGATTCGCGCGCCTGCTAGTGCGTCTTGTAGTACGCGTTCGCGCTGGCGCTGTAACTGGCGGCGCCGTCGGCACGGGTGAGCTTGTCCAGCGAGTCCGCCGGAGCGGCCTTGAGCTGCTCCTTGGTGAACGGCACGACGTAGCTGTCCTCGCTCTCCACGTAGTCGAGGGCCGACCACGGCACGGGATGGTACTTCTCGTTCATGCCGAGGAAGCCGCCAAAGCCGACCACGGCATACACGATGTTGTTGGAGAGCTTGTCGAGAACGATGTCCTCGACGGTGCCGATCCTCTCGCCGGCGGTATTCTTCACGGTGGTGCCGATCACTTTCTTGGCACGAATCACTTCGGTGTGCCCCGATGCGGTCGTCATGGCGAACCTCCTTCTGTCTGGGAAAGCCGGTGAATCATAGGAACCGGCGGGGCGAGCGCTGCATCGGACGGCGGCACGAGAGCCTGTCAGCGCCGCCGTCCGCGGCGTAGGACGGCCGAGCGCGCCTTCAGCGGATGGTCAGTTCCACGTCGTCGGCGTGGAAATTCGCCTCGCGGCAGGCGAGGCGCAGTATTCCGGACGAGCGCCGCAGTGAGGCCGCGGGGACCGTCATCTTGAGTGCGCCCGCGCGCGCGTACGCCAGCTCGCGCCAGTGTTCGTCGCCATGCGGGCGATACAGCGCCACGATGTTGGCGCAGAACGGTGGGCGATAGCGCAGCTTCCAGTGCATGACGGCATCGGCGAGCGGCGACCAGGTGAGCGAGCGGATTTCCTCGGCGTGTGCGAGCGGGCCGAGCACCGCGTCGCCGATGTCGAGCAGCTGCCCGCTCGCGCAGAGTTCCGCGAGCTGCGGCCGCGCCGAACCGCTGGCGAGCAGATGTTCCTTGATCTCGTGATAGCCCCAGCCCGGGTTGAGCGCCTTGAGCAGCGCCGCGCAGCCGCTGACGTAGGCCGGCGCCACCGCGGCGCCGTACAGCTCGCTGTGGCCGTCGCCGCGCCAGCGCGGCACGCGCGCAAAGCCCGGCGCGGCGATGTCGGCCCGGGAGCCGCCACGTGGACTACGGTAGTTAGACAGCGGCTTGCAGTCCGGGTCCACGGCCAGCACCCGCAGGGTATTCGGCGCCTGCTCCGGGGCGAGCGGCGCATCGGCGACGTGATCGGCCGAGGTGACCACCAGTGCATTGCGCGTCGCGGCATACTGGATGGCGCGCGGGACACCCGTCGCGGCGAGATCGGCGCCGTATGCCAGATTGACTATGCACGCGCCCATTTCCACCGCGTACTCGATGGCATGCGCGAGATCGAGCGCCTGGGTGCCGCCCTGGGTCGCATAGCGCACGGGCAGGATGCGCGAACCCGGCGCCACGCCCGAGAAGCCCACGGCCCCGCCGTGCACGCCGGCCACGATGCCGGCGGCATGCGTGCCCGGCATCTCGTGCGAATCCGCCGAGCCCGCGTGCCGCGCCACCCCGGGCGGGATGTTAGGCCCCAGTAAGGGATGGTCGACCTGCACGCCGCCGTCGACGATGGCGATGAGCACGCCGGGGCTGCCGCGCGTGCGCGCCCACGCGCGTTTCACGCCCAGCCAGTCGAAGGCAGCGCCGAAGGACCCCACCCCCTGCTTCTGCGACGAGGCGCGAAGCAGTGACAGCCCGGCCGCGGCTCAGTGCTTCAGGAATTCGAAATCCAGCGCATCGTCGCTGGAGGACTGCTTGCGCACGCGCAGGGAATAGGTGCCCGGCTCGAGCCGGTCGCTGTCGATCAGCACTTCCAGCGTGACGGGCGAGGCCGGGTGCTGGTCGTAGAGCGTGGCGACGGTGTCGATGTGCCGCTTCGGGTCGAGCCGGTCCAGCGCGATGCTGTACGGGTGGCTGGGATCGAACAGCCCGGCAATGGCGACGCGGACCTCGCCCGCGGGCAGTTCCGGCGTGCCTTCGCCGCCGCGCACCAGTGCGAGCCGCAGCACCTTGTCGCCGTACGAGCTGTCGCTGGTCACGGCGGCCATGAGCGGCGGCGGGTTGCGCGGCAGGTAGCGGTTCCACAGGTAGAACCCCGCGAACAGCACGAAGGCCATGCCGGCCGCCAGCGCGAGATTCCAGTGCATCGGGCGCTGCGAGCGCACGAATTCGGCGGTGTCGCCGCGCGATACCTGCGCGAGGCCCTCCTTCAGCCGCTGCTCGAACTCGACCTGCCGGGCGAATTCCGGATTCGCCAGGCAATACTCCTCGAAAGCCTGCGACTCGCCGTCGCTCATGCGTCCGGAGACGTATCGATCTATCTGCTGCTGGTTCATGTCCCTGGAATTCATATTCCGAGATTGAGCAAGTCGCGTTTTGAAAACCCACGTTCTTCGAGGATTTGCCGGAAACGCCTGCGTGCCCGGCTCAGCGCCTGGTTGAACGCGGCTTCGGTCAGTTCGAGCTCCTGGCAAATGACTTCCTTGTCATGATCTTCGAGATAAAACCGTTTGAGCATCAGGCGATCCCGGGCGTGCGGCAGTTCGCGCAACAACGCACGAACCGCCAGCGCGGCTTCCAGGTCCGCGGCGAGCTCCTCGACAGCCCGCGACGAATCGGCATTCCGGTCCGTCGCCTCACTATCCACATCTGTTCTCTGTCGTTCGGCCTTCCGCAGTGACGCGATGGCGAGATTTCTGGCGGTCTGGGCCGCGAACGCGGCCAGTTTCTGTGGATCGTCGATGCCCACGCCCCGCAGGCGCTGGAGCACGACTAACAGGGTTTCCTGTACGAGGTCCTGCAGGAGGCCGGTGTCGCCGCCTGTGCGGCGGCGCAGTATCACGCGCAAGCCCGGCTCGAATTGCCGGATCAGCTCACTTTCGGCGGAGACGTCGCCCTGCTGGATGCGGCGCGTCAGCTCCCCGCCTGGAACGAAATCCATGGCCCCCTTGACCCTTTCTCTATCGGAATTGGAATGGTCCGCGCGGGGATTCTATCCTCGCCCCCGGACACACGGCTGGGAGATTTCCGGTGCTGAAGACATATCACGGGTCCTGTCATTGCGGCGCGGTGCGCTTCGAGGCGGACATCGACCTCACGCAGCCGACGTATCGCTGCAACTGCTCGATCTGCTCGCGTAACCGCTTCTGGGCGGCCGTGGTCCCGCCGGCCGCGGTGCGGGTCCTGCAGGGCCGCGGCGAGCTGGTGCAGTATCTGTTCAACTCCATGCAGAACGAGCATCGCTTCTGCAAGACCTGTGGCGTGCGCCCGTACGGCATCGGCCGCACCCCCGACGACCGGGAAGTGTATGGCGTGAACATCGGCTGTCTCGAAGACGCCACGCCCGAGGAGCTGGCCGCCGCGCCGATCCGCTACTGCGATGGCAAGAGCGACAATTGGCAGAATCCGCCCGCCATCACGAGCTATCTCTAGTGAATGACGGGACGGCTGGCCGGTGACGGCTCAGGCCATCGCGAAGCCATCGATCGGCAGGCGCATGATGAACGTGGTGCCCTTGCCGAGCTCGGTGGTGAAGTCGAGGCTGCCGTTGTGGCCGTTGATGATGACCTTGCGCGCGACCGACAGTCCCTGGCCCGTGCCCTGGCCGACTTCCTTGGTCGTGAAGAAGTGATCGAAAACGCGCTCGCGGATGTCCTCGGGAATGCCGCCGCCGGAGTCCTCGATCTCGAGCACCACGTACTCGCCCTCGCTGCGTGAGCGCACCACGATCCGGCCGCGCTCGCCGGTGCCCTTGTTCTTCTCGCCGATGGCCTCGGCCGCATTGACGATCAGACCCAGCAGCACCTGGTTGATCTGGCCGCCATTACAGGTGACCGGCGGCAGCTCGCCGAGCTGGGTTTCCACGTCGGCCACGTCCTTGTACTGGCTGCGCGCCACCACCAGCGTGCTCTGGATGGAGCGGTTGAGATCGAACTGGCCGACCTCGTCCTTGTCGACGTGCGAGAAATCCTTCATCGAGCGCACGATCTCGGCGATGCGGGTCAGGCCGTCGGCCATGAGCTTGAGCGCCGGCGGCATCTCCTTGCGCAGCTCTTCGACGTTCTCGTCCGGCTCGCGCGGCTGCGGCATCTGCGCGTGCAGCGTGTCGATGTATTCCAGCAGTTCCTGCACACCGTCCTGCACGAAGGACACGCTGTCCTTGAGGTACTGGATGGGCGTGTTGATCTCGTGCGCCACGCCCGCGGCCAGGCGGCCGATGGACTCGTGACGCTCCAGCGACGCCAGGCGCTCTTCGGCGGCCTTGCGCTCGGTGATGTCGTAGCCGGTGCCGACGATGCCGGTGAGATTTCCCTGGGCATCGCGCAGCGGCACCTTCGAGGTGAGGATGACGCGGTTCATGCCGCGCGTCCTGTCGAAGGCGACCTCCTCCAGGTTGATGAGCGGATCGCCGGATTTGATGAGCGCCTGTTCGTCGGCGAAGAATTTCTCCGCCATCTCGCGCGGGAAGAAGTCGAAGTCCGTCTTGCCGATGAGCTGCTCGGGGGTGGCGCCCATGCGCCGGGCCACGAGGTCGTTGCAGGCCGTGAAACGGCTCTGCGCATCCTTGGCGTAGATGAACGCGGGAATGAGATCGATCATCGTGCGCAGCACGTTGCGTTCGTGCGCGAGCGCGTCCGCGAGATTCTGGCGTTCGCCACTCGAGGTCGGGTGCTCTTCGAGCAATTCTTCGATCTTTTCCTGGGATACGCTGTTCACGACGGACTCGGGGCGACACACATTCGGTCGTAGTCGGGTAACGGCTTAGGGCCTGAAACCTTGAAGAACGGCAATGGCTTGCCGTTCCGCAAAGCGATTTCAAAAAGCAGAAATTCCGGTACCGCTAACTGCGCGAACCGGGCTTCGGATTCAGGCCGAATCGAGCAGCAACTGGTCGAAGGTTGCGTCGAAGCCCTGGCCCTCGGGAGCGCAACACATCACACCCACCATCACCTTTTGCTGGGCCGGGAAGTAACCCTGCCGAACTGTGACGAACTTCTCGCCGTCCAGCGAGCAACGCGCCTCGATGGAGTCCTTCTGGCGCACCACGCGCCAGTACACCGCGCCGCGCTGCGTCAGGTCCTGCATGGTCGACCAGTCGGAATACTCGTGGGTGAACACCACGCTGGCCCAGCGCTTGTCCTCGACCAGTTCCGTGCCGCATTTCATCCAGTGCCTCTCGTCGAGACGCACCATGAGGCCGGCCTGGTCGTAGAGCGCCGTGTAATTGCCGTCGACGCGGGCCTGGAACAGGAAGTCGCCGGCGACCGGCACGTACATGAAATGGCCGTTGTCGTTCACGTAGCCGTAGAAGGTCTTGCGCCAGAAGTCCGTCTTGCCGCGGGAGCGCACGTTGAGCACGCCCTCGGCGTAACTCACGTTCGCGGGCGGGTTGAGCCAGGCCATGCGGCTCAAGAGGTCGCCGCCGCTGCGTCTTTCCACGCGGGCGGGCGCGGCGGCGGCGAGTGGCGCCGCCAGCGCCAATGACGCGCCCGCGCCGAGGAACTGCCTGCGTGTGCCGATCATGCGGATGTCTCCCGTCAGAGTCCGGCGTGCGGTAGATAGCCGCGCAGCTCCGCGCGGCAGCTCGCCGGGTCGCGGAACTGGATGGCATGCAGACCGCAGGCGCGCGCGGCGGCCACGTTCCGCTCGATGTCGTCGATGAACACGCTATCGGCCGGCTGGATGCCGGTCTTCTCCAGCAGGTGTTCGAAGATCGCGGGGTCGGGCTTGATCAGCAGGATCTGCCCGGAAATCACCAGGTACCTGAAGTGCCGGAAGAACCCGTGCCGCTCGATGAGATAGTCGTACGTGCTTGCCGGCATGTTGGAGAGCAGATAGAGGTGCACGCCGGCGCGCGCGAGATCGTCGACCAGCCGCACCGTGCCCGCGATGGGCGTGAGCGATTCGCGCGTGGCGTGGATCAGCGCGCGGGTCTCATCGGTGCTCAGCTCCGTCGTGCGCGCGAAGTGCTCGATGGCGGCATCCAGGCTCAGCCCGCCGCGGTCGAATTCGTGCCAGTCGGCATGCTCGAACATCCGCTCGCGGATGCGCGCCTGGTCGGCCGGGTCGGGATGCAGGCGGGCGATGACGGCCGGAGGATTCCATTCCAGCAACACCTGCCCCACGTCGAAGACGACATTCTGAATCGGAATTGGGGACATGCTTCAATTCTGCCGTAACAATCGCGGGCCGGCAGGGCGATCGCGCGGCGCCGGCGGATTGTGACAACAGATATCAGGCATGTCCCCGTGAGGCACCAACGAATGGATAGAGGGTGCCCCCGTTTCGCCCATTACGCCTTGATGGGCATCGGCACGGGGTCGTCGCGGGTGGGCATGGGTGCCATCACCGGCGGGGTCAGCCCGTTGACCAGCTCGGCAATTTTCACCGCGCCGCCGGTCACGAAGCTGCGGTTGGCGGAGGCGCCGATGAGGCAGGAATACAGGCCGCTGCGTTCGTCCGCCGCGCGCTTGTACTTGTCTTCCTCGGCGTGGCCGAACACCTCGGTCAGCATGACGTTGTCGCCGCCGCCGTGGCCGCCCTTTCCGGTCCACACCTCGATATCCTGCGGCTTGCCGCGCATCGGGATGATGCGGATGCGTTCGCGGTCCTGCTCCTGGCCCTGGTAGCCCACCGCGCCCGCGGCGATCGCACCGCCTTCGACGATGCTGTGTTCCAGCCGCCCCTTGGTGCCATTGAATGCGATCTGGTAACCCTCCCAGGCATTCATCGCATTGAGCGAGTACGACAGGGTCGCGCCGGTCTTGTACTTCACGATGACGTTCATGGTGTCTTCGATGGTGATCTCCGGCCGCCACACGCACTGGTCGCGGAAGTAGCCGTCATATTTCTCGTTGTCGAAGTACAGCTCCTTGAAATTCGCGTCCGCCGTGATGTCCAGGAAGAAGCTGCACTTGTCCTTCTCGGGGCAGGTGTGGCAGCGCTCGTGGTAGCTCTGCAGGCCCAGGCGCTGCGCCATCTTCGGCGTGTAGAACTCGCGCTTGCCGTAGGCCATCACGGTCTCCGGCTCCGAGCCCAGCCACCAGTTCACGAGGTCGAAGTGATGCGTGGCCTTGTGGATCATCAGGCCGCCGGAGATCTCCTTGTGGCTGTGCCAGCGGCGGAAGTAATCCGCGCCGTGCAAGGTGTTCAGCAGCCAGTGGAAGTCCACGGAGAGCACGTCGCCGATCGCGCCGCTCATCAGCAGGTCCTTCACCTGCGTGCGCGGCGGCGAGTAACGGTAGTTGAACAGCACGCGCACGTGCTTGTCGTTGCGCTTGCAGGCGTCGATGATGCGTTGCGCCTTCTCGGGCGTGGTCGTCAGCGGCTTCTCGGTGAGGCAGTCGCAGCCGGCGTCGAGCGCACGCACGATGTAGTCGTCGTGGAAGGCATCGGGGCAGGTGACGATGACGCAGTCCGGCTTGGTTTCGCGGATCATCTTGTCGAAGTCCGCGGCCAGATACTTCTTCGGCTTGGCGCCATTGGCGGCGACGAACTTCGCCGCGGCTTCGAGCCGGCCGGGGTTGGTGTCGCAGATGCCGACCAGCTCGTTGCCCTCCTTGAAGGTCTTCGTGATCGCCGTGAGGTACATGCGCGAACGCGAGCCCGTGCCCACGTTCACATAGCGGCGGCGAGCGCCGGCGGCGCGTGCGATCGCGGACAGCCCCACGGCGGCGGCGCCGGCGGTCTTCAACATGGCGCGCCGGTCGAAAGTCAGATCACTCATCTCTCATTCCCCCAAATAGTGCTGGCTGGGCCGGTGATGCCGGCAGGCATGGCCGCCCGAAGATACCTCAAAACCGATCAGAAACGATCAGGGACGAGCATGCAAGTGAACCTTGGGTAATACTCACCCGGGAAGGGGGAGTTCGATGATGGTCAGGCTCGCAGTGATCCTGTTGTTCGTGACGCTCGCGGCGCCGCTTTCCGCGGCCGCGCCCATCGACCGGCAAGCGCTGGTCGCGCGCCACAACCCGACGCTCACCGCCGTCGACGCCGCGTCGCCAATGATGGTGGGCAACGGCAGCATCGCCTTCACCGCCGACATCACCGGGTTGCAGACTTTCCAGGAAGCCTATTCCCCGCTGGTGCCGCTGATGACGCAGGCGCAATGGGCCTGGCACAGCTTTCCCAATCCCAAGGGCTTCACCATCGACGACGCCCTCGTGCCACTGAAGGTGCCCGGCGGCGTGCGCAAATATCCGGCGCTCACGGACTGGTCGCAGGCGCAGTCCGAGCACATCCGGTGGCTGCGCGAGAATCCGCATCGTTTCAACCTCGGGCGCCTCGGCCTGTATCTCAGCCGGGCCGACGGCAGCCCCGCCGCGTTCGCCGATCTGCGCGAGACGCGGCAGACCCTGGACCTGTGGACCGGGCGGCTGAGCAGCCACTTCGTGTTCGACGGCACACCGGTGGAGGTGGAAACCTCTGTGCATCCGGCGCGCGACATCATCATCGTGCGCCTGCGCAGCGCGCTGCTCGGCGACGGACGCGCCGGCATCGAGTTGCGCTTCCCGGGGGTCGGCGCATCGCTCAACCCCGATCCGTCCGACTGGACGCATCCGGATGCGCACGCGACCCAGGAAATCGCGCGCGACGAGGCGGGCCTGTTGCTCACGCGCATGCTGGATGACACGCGCTACTCCGTGCGCGTGGCCGCGGACCGCGAGCTCGACATCGCCACGCCCGGGGCGCACCGCTTCCGGTTGACCTCGCCCGGCGCCACGCAGCTCACGTTGCTGGTGGAGTTCACGCCGCAGGCGCATGCGCCGCACCTGCCCGCGGCCGCGAGTGCGCGCGCGGACGTCGCCGCGTGGTGGCGGGATTACTGGATGCACGGCGGTGTCGTCGACTTCACCGGCAGCCGCGACCCGCGCGCCGCGGAGCTGGAGCGGCGCATCGTGCTGTCGCAGTATCTCAGCGCGCTCAACGGCGCGGGCTACATGCCGCCGCAGGAAGAGGGCCTGTTCTCCAACAGCTGGAACGGCAAGTCGCATCTGGAGATGCACGTGTGGCACTCGGGGCACTTCGCCGCCTGGGGGCGGCCCGAGCTGCTGGAACGCAGCATGGGCTGGTACCTGGACCGGCTCGCGAGCGCGCAGAGCCGTGCGCGCGCCAACGGCGTGCGCGGCGCGTGGTGGCCGAAGATGGTCGGGCCCGAGGGCCGCGAGAGCCCGAGCACGGTGAACCCCTTCATCATGTGGCAGCAGCCACACCCTATCTACCTTGCCGAGCTGCTGTACCGCGCACGGCACGACGAGGCCACGCTGCGTAAATACGCGCCCCTCGTGTTCGCCACCGCCGAGCTGCTCGCGAGCTGGCCGCACCGCGAGAAAGTGCGCGGCGGCGAGCGCTATGTGCTGGGGCCTCCCCTGATCCCGGCGCAGGAGAATTTCGCGCCCGCCGAGACCTTCAACCCCACCTTCGAGCTCGAATACTGGCGTTTCGGCCTCGAGACCGCGCAGGCCTGGCGCGCGCGGCTCGGCCTGCCGCGGCAGCGCGCCTGGGATCGCGTGCTCGCGCATCTTTCCCGGCTGCCGCAGAAGGACGGCCTGTATCTTGCCGCGGAGTCGCAACCCGACCTGTGGAGTCGCGCCGCGTCGCCGGCCTGCAGGCGCAGGGCCGCGCCCGAGTGCCCGAACCGCGATCATCCGTCCTTCGTCGCCGCCTATGGCTATCTACCTGGAAGGGACGTGGATCGCGCGACGATGGCGCGCACGCTCGAGGCCGTCCTGGAGAACTGGGACCTGCGCCAGACCTGGGGCTGGGACTGGCCCATGCTCGCCATGACCGCCACGCGGCTCGGCCGCCCGGATCTCGCCGTGGACTTCCTGCTCACAGACCAGAAGAACTTCCAGTTCGGCGTCGCCGGCATGACGCCGCGAGTGCATGTCGTCTCCGACGAGGCACCGCATGCCGCGGGCATCGGCGTCGACGGGCCCGGCTACCGGCGCGCCGCTGAGACCTATTTTCCCTCGAACGGTTCGTTGTTGCTGGCCGTGGCGCTGATGGTGGCGGGGGAAGGCGAAGGGCAGGTGAATCCGGGGTTCCCGAAGGACGACCGCTGGGTGGTGAGGAGCGAGGGCATTCTGCCGTTGCCATGAGCCGGGCGGACCGGTCTTGGACGAGCCGCGCATTGAACATGGGCAGGCCAGGGGCGAAGATGCCTCGCCATGACCCTCACCGAGCTCCGCTACATCGTCGCCCTGGCCCAGGAACAGCATTTCGGCCGCGCCGCCGAGCGCTGCCACGTGAGCCAGCCGACGTTGTCGATCGCCGTGAAGAAGCTCGAGGAAGAGCTTGGCGTGCTTTTCGAGCGCGGCAAGGCGAAGATCCTGCCGACACCGCTCGGCGAGAGGATCGTCGCCATGGCGGCGAAGGTGCTGGAGCAAGCGGCGGCCATCAAGGACGTGGCCGAGGCGGACCGCGACCAGCTCGAGGGCCCGATCGCACTCGGCACGCTGCCCACCATCGGCCCGTACCTGCTGCCGCAGTTCATTCCGTTGCTGCAGGAGACGACTAACAAGCTTGCCCTGTACGTCGAGGAGGGCGGCGTCTCCGAGCTGTCCGGCAAGCTGCGCAACGGCGACCTCGATGCCATCCTGGTGACGGCGCCGTTCGCCGAAGCCGACGTGGTGGTGCAGCCGCTGTTCGACGAGCCGTTCGTGTTGCTGCTGCCGGCGGATCACCGCCTGGCGGCCAAGGCGCAGATCGAGGCCGACGATCTGCGGCCCGACGAGCTGCTGTTGTTAGGCGAGGGCGACAGCCTGCGTGAGCAGATACTGGCGCAGTTCCCGCATCTCGACCCGCAGAAGGAATCGGGCGCGGCGGTACGCACGTTCACGCAGGGCGCCACTCTCGAGACGCTGCGCCACATGGTGGCCTCGCATCTGGGCCTGACCATCCTGCCGCAGACCGCGGCGGAGGCGTCGCTGTACGCACCGAACCTGCTGATCACTCGGCCGTTCGCGCCGCCGGTGCCGAAGCGCACTCTGGCCCTGGCCTGGCGGGTGAGCTTTCCGCGACATAAGGCAATCGACCTGCTGCGCAAGGCCATTCAGGCCAGCAGCTCGGCCTACTGGAACTACAATACGGCCAAGTCCCAGGAAGCCCCTGGTGTGATGGTGGAAAACCGGAATTGGTGATGCGGCACATCCAGAAGTTCGTGATCGTCGGCGGCGGCACCTCCGGGTGGCTGGCGGCCTCGATGCTGTGCCAGCACCTCAAGCGCGAACTGTGCGAGGTCGAGCTCATCGAGTCCGAGGAGCTCGGCACCATCGGCGTCGGCGAATCGACGGTGCCGCCCTTCGTGGGACTGCTGCAGCGTCTCGGCATCGACGAGAGCGATTTCATTCGTGCCGTGGACGGCACCTACAAGCTGGGCATCAAGTTCGTCGGCTGGCACCAGCGCAGCGACTCCTATTTCCATCCCTTCGGCGTCATCGGCAAACCCATCGGGAGCCACGATTTCTACCAGTGCTGGCTGAAGGCGCGGTCGCAGGGCGACACCTCGAACCTGCAGGACTTCTCACCCTGCAACGTCATGGCCGAGCAGGGCCGGTTCTTCCATCCCGCCAAGGCGCGCAACACGCCCATCGGCGGCGCCAACTACGCACTGCACGTGGATGCGTTGCTGGTGGTGCAGTACCTGCGCCAGTACGCCGAGGAACGCGGCCTCAGGCGCACCGAGGGCAAGGTGGTGGACGTCACCCGGCGCGCCGACGGCTTCGTCGAGAGCGTGACGCTGCAGGATGGCCGCCGGATCGGCGGCGACTTCTTCATCGATTGCTCGGGCTTCAAGGCGCTGCTCATCGGCAAGACCCTGGGAGTCGGCAGTGTCGACTGGTCCGACTATCTACCCTGCGACCGCGCGGTGATCTGCAAGACGGAGAACAGGGGCCCGCTGGCGCCGTACACGCGCGCCACCGCGCAGGCGGCCGGCTGGAGCTGGCGCATCCCGCTGCAACGCCGGGTCGGCAACGGCTACGTGTACGCCAGCCGGTTCTGCACCGACGCCAGCGCGCGCGCCACGCTGCTCCGGCTCGTGGATGCGCCGGTGATCGACGAGCCGCGCATCATTCCCTACCAGACCGGCCATCGCCGCGAGTTCTGGAAGCACAACGTGCTGTCCGTGGGCCTGTCGTCCGGGTTCATCGAGCCGCTCGAGGCCACCAGCATCCACCTGATCGCGCGCGGCATGGATTTCTTCCTGCGCTACTTCCCCGACAAGGATTGCGAGCAGGCGCTGGTGCGCGAGTACAACCGGCGCATGATCGCGGACTTCGAGGAAGTGCGCGATTTCATCGTGCTGCACTACGCGGTCACGGCGCGCGAGGACACGCCGTTCTGGCAGTGGTGCCGCAACATCCCGCAGCCGGAATCGCTGCGTGAGCGCATCGAGCTGTTCAAGGCGCACGGCGCCATGCGCGAAGGCGTGGACGAACTGTTCCGCGCCTCGAGCTGGCAGTCGGTGTTCGAGGGCATGGGCATCCGCCCGGCGAGCCCCAGCCCGCGCGTCGACAACCTCGACTACGCCACCATCGAGCAGACGCTGCGCAACGCCAAGGCGGCCATCGCCGGCATGGTGGAACACCTGCCCACGCACGAGCAGTTCCTGCAGGCGGGCTGACCCTCAGCGCACATTGACGATCTCGAGACGCCCCGCGTCGTCGAGCCCCACCTCGATGTTCAACACGCCCTTGGCGAAGCGCGCGAGGTATTCGTCGGCGCCGCTTTCACCGACGCGCTGGAAGGCGAGCGTCTGCAGTTCGCCGAGGCTCGACAGGAAACCCTGGATGCCGGGCAGCTGCTGCCGC
Organism: uncultured Pseudomonadota bacterium; assembly: GCA_946479515.1. The sequence continues at coordinate 13,461 of CAMLGF010000057.1, forward strand.
GTGACCTCGGCCAGCGCCGGGGCCATGGTGTCGTAGTCCGGTTTGCCGTTCGCGAGATCCGCAAACAGCTTGCGCACCGCGGGTTCCGCGCGCGGATCCGCCTTCTGCGCCTTGAAGCGTGCGTCGGCGCGTTCGACCGATGCCATGACCTCGCGGGCGCGAGACTCGGCCACGCGCTGACCGGGGCGCTCGAAACCGTTGACGCGGTGCTTGAGCGAGTTGACGGCGCCGCCCGAATCCGCGGTGAAGTTCACCACCACGTCGACATTGCGAGCGAACAGTTCCGTCTCACCGGCCGGGAACAGGGGGATCGGTCCGTTGCCGATGATGTTGCCCACGAGCTGGTTGTCCTGCCGGCGCACCACATAGACTGATTTGTCCGCGAGCTCGTAGACGCCGATCAGGCGATCGAGAACCTTGGGGTCCACGGTGACGAGCGTGCGGCTCGCGGGGCCGAAATCCGGCCAGCCGTACACCTGCGCCACGGTGCGCAGCACCTCGTACATGAGGCCGCCGCCGTTGTCGCCGCTGGTCATGATGGCGGCGCCCTCGCCATCCTCATAGGCCACGAGCACGCAGCGATAGCCTTCGTTACCGCCGTTGTGCATGAAATATTTGCGCGCCGTGCTGCCGCCGACCTGCGGGCCGAGCCCCTGCTGCCCGATCACGGGCGTGAGCATCTCGCGTGCACGCGCGGCGGAGATGACTTTCGACTTGCCGGCAAGCGCCGCACGCACGCCCAGGGCATAGCGCGCCAGATCCGAGGGCGTGGTCCACAAACCAGCGGCCGCCATTTCCGGATACACGTGCGGCCCACCGGTCACGGGCGTGCCATCGGCGCGATAGGGCAGCGCGACCTCCGCGAGCCGGTTCGCGGGCAGGGGCTGCTCGTAGGTGCTGCGGGTCATGCCGAGCGGCTTCAGCACCGTGTCGCGCATCAGGTCGGGGATGGCGGTGCCGGTCACGTCCTGGACCACGAGCTGCGCCAGCGTGAAGCCACCGCCGGAGTAGCGATTGATCGAGCCCGGCGCGACGTCGACACGGATCGGCGGCGAGTTCGCGGGCGGTGCGCCGTCGAGCACCTGCACCGTGGTTGGCACCTGGGCGCCCGCCTCGTAGCCCGCGAAGCCGTGCACGGTGAGACCGGCGGAATGCGAGAGCAGTCGCCGTAACGTCACCTTCTGCTCGCGCGTGAATTCGTTGTCGGGCAGCTGCCAGGTCTCGAGGTAGTCGTTGACGTTGGTGTCGAGCGCAAGCTTGCCGGCGTCCACCTGGTGCAGCACGGCGAGCGCGAACACGGGCTTGCTGATGGAGGCGGCCTGGAAGAGCGTGTTCTCATCGACCGCTGCGCCGCCGATGCTCTTCACGCCATAGCCGCGCGCCCAATCGATGCGGCCCTTGTGTATGACCGCAAGGCTGACACCCGGCACCTTGAGCTCGGCCATGCGGCTGGAGAGTGGCACGAGCGCGGGCGCCTCGCCCTTGACGAGCACGGCCGGCACCAGGTTCTCCACCTGGCGGATACGCAGCTCGACCGCGTCCGATTTGGCGGCCGCGGCACAGGTGCTGGCCGCGATGAGCGACGCGCAGAACGTGAAGATGTAACGCCTCATGAGCACTTTCCTTGTATGTCCGTTTGCAGTCGCTGGGGTCTGCTCCCTTTTACTGGCAAATGGGCAGGGACCCCATTTAATCTTCCTCCCAGGAAGGGGGTTGGACAATGCAGAACACGCAAACCGCGCCCGGCACGGGCAATGCGGTCAGGAAGGTTGTGATCGCGGGAGGCGGCACGGCGGGCTGGGTGGCCGCGATGTCGCTGTCGAAGTACTTCGAAGGCCTGCTCGACATCACGCTGGTGGAGTCCGAGGACATTGGCACCATCGGCGTCGGCGAATCCACCGTGCCGCCCATCGTTGCCTTCCATCGCGCGCTCGGCATCAACGAGCGCGACTTCATGCGCGAGTGCGCGGCCACGTTCAAGGTGGCTATCTGGTTCGAGAACTGGGGACGCCTGGGCGACTGGTACCTGCATCCCTTCGGCCGCTATGGCGAGCCCGCGCAGATGATCCACTTCTATCACTTCTGGCTGTACGCGCGGGAGAAGGGGCTCAAGGTGCCGCTCGGCGAGTACTGCTACGAGTGGCTGGCCGCGGTGAAGGGCCGCTTCGCATTGCGCGAGAACCCGCGCATCAACTACGCCTATCACTTCGACGCCGCGCTGTATGCGCGCTACCTGCGCAAATTCGCTGAACAGCGCGGCGTGAAGCGCGTCGAAGGCAAGATCAGGACCGTGCGCACGCGCGACGGTGACGGCTTCGTCGAAGCGCTCGAGCTCGAAAGCGGGCAGCTCATCGAGGGCGATCTCTTCATCGACTGCACGGGCTTCCGCGGCCTGCTCATCGAAGGCGCGCTCAAGACGGGTTACGAGGACTGGTCGCACTGGCTGCCCTGCGACAGCGCCGTGGCGTTCCAGACCCGGGTCGACAAGCCGCCCGCGCCCTATACCGCCTGCTATGCGCACACCGCGGGATGGCGCTGGAACATCCCGGTGCAGCATCGGGTCGGCAATGGCGTCGTGTTCTGCAGCCAGTACATGTCGGCGGACGAAGCGCGCGAGCTGCTGGTCAAGGATTCGGGCGGTACGCCGGTGAAGGATCCCTGGCTGGTCAAGATCAAGGCCGGACGGCGCAAGCAGGCGTGGAACAAGAACGTGGTGGCGTTCGGACTGTCCGCGGGATTCATCGAACCACTGGAGTCCACCAGCATCCACACCATCACCACGGCGGCGATGCGGCTGATCAACCTGTTCCCCTTCGGCGGCGTGAACGACTACCTGCGCGACCAGTACAACGAGACGGCGCGCTACGAGCTCGAGCGAATCCGCGATTTCGTCGTCATGCACTATCACTACAACCAGCGCGAGGACGCGCCGTTCTGGAAGATGTGTCGTGAGATGGAGATCCCCGAGACGCTGAAGACGCGCGTGGAGCTGTGGCGCGAGGGCGGGCACGTGTACAGCAAGGACAATGAGCTCATGACCGTGGACTCGTGGCTCTCGGTGACCATGGGCCAGCACATCATGCCGCGCACCTACAATCACTTCGCCAGGGCGTCGGACCAGGAGCTCAAGACGTTCATGACCCAGCACCGCGCCAAGGTCGCCGAGATCGTCAACGCCCTGCCCACGCACGCCGACTTCGTGAAGCAATACGCCGCCGCCAGCGAATCCGCCTGGAACTGAAATGGGGACATTCCTCGTTTTCTAGAAAACGGGGACGCGCCTGCGTCGGGGCGGCGCCAATCGCTTCGCCGTAAGGGTTTCGCCAGATTTCCGTCGCATCGCCGTCATCGATTGCGGCGTTGTGATAGCGGTCACTTCATGGTTCGAGCCCAGCGCCGATAAAGAGCGCATGAAGAGGAAATCTGAGGAGAGGCCGTCGCGGAAGCGACAGAGCCTCCGCCTGGGGACGTGCGCGGCCGCGCTGGCCGCGTCGGCATTCATGTTGATCGGCACTTCCGCCGCCGGGGCACAGGAAATCGACGCCGACCGGTTCACGTTCCGCGGCTTCGGCACGCTCGGCGCGGTCACGCATGACGCCGATGGCATCGAGTACCGGCGCAACGTCAGCCAGGCGCATGGCGCCGAAGCCCACGAAATCGACTTCCGCACCGACTCTCTCGCCGGCCTGCAGTTCGATGCGAAGCTGGCCTCGCACTTCGACGTGGCGCTGCAGGCCGTCACCCGCCAGAACGTCGAAGGCAACTGGTCGCCGCGCCTCACGCAGGGCTTCCTGCGCTATTCGCCCGACGAGTCGCTGGTCATCCGCGCCGGCCGCATCGGCTACGAGATCTATCTACTCGCCGAATCGCGCCAGGTCGGCTACTCGTACGTGGCCGTGCGCCCGTCGCCGGAATTCTACGGCCTGGTGACCAACGACGAAGTCGACGGCATGGACGTCTCATGGACCGGTCGTGTCGGCCGCGGCCTGTTCAAGGCGCGCGTCTTCGGCGGCGAGAGCTCGGACGAGACCGCAATGGCCGACGGCACTTACTGGAAGGCGACGAGCGACGCGCTCGGCGTGGCGCTCGATTACACCTACCGGTCGTGGACGGCGCGCGCGGCCATGCTGCGCGTGTCCTATGGCTCGAACCGGGACTTGCGCAGCCTGGGCGAGTTCCTGGTCTCCACCGGCGTGCCGCAATCGGTCGCCATCGGCGGGGAGCTGGCGCGCAGCTCGCAGGAGTCGCGCGGCATGCAGCTCGGCGTCGCCTACGACGACGGTCCGCTGCAGGCCCAGCTGCTGTTCGGGCACATCATCTCCGACTCGATCTCCGGGCCGAACGTCGACGCATACCAGGCGCAGGTCGGCTACCGGCTGGGCGAGTGGACGCCATTTGCCTCCTACGCTCGCTCGCGGGATCGCCATGCCATCCGCGACCCGGGCCTGCCGCCGCTGCCCGAGCTGCAGCCGGTCATCGACAGCGTGCGCGCCATGCAGGCGAACATGCGCGCCACCCAGCATTCCAGCTCGCTCGGCGTGCGCTGGGACTTCCGGGCCAACTGGGCACTGAAATTCCAGGCCGACTTCGCCTCGCTGCACGACTCCACGCTGAACTTCGACCGCCGCCCCGCGGGCAGCCCCGATGCGCACATGACGGTGCTCACGGCGACGCTGGACCTCGTTTTTTGAGCCGGCCATGACACGTTTCGCGCTCATCGTTCTGTGTTCGTTGTTCGCCGCGGGTACGCTGCGCGCGTCCGAGTCGTCGTCCATCGTGGTCGTGGTGAATCCGCAGAGCGGCGTCGACAAGCTCAGCCGCGACGAGATCATCGACATCTTCCTCGGCCGTTACCGAAAGCTGCCGGGTGGGCGAGTCGCGCTGCCCATCGATGTGGCCGAGTCGAGCCCCGAGCGCGCGCGCTTCTACCAGCTGCTGGTGAAGAAGAGCACCTCGGAGATGAGCTCGTACTGGGCGCGCCTGGTGTTCTCGGGCCAGACCTCGCCGCCATTCCAGGTGCCGGACGCGAAGACCGCGCTCGAGCTGGTGCAGAGCAGCCCGAGTGCCATCGCCTATGTCGACCGCTCCGCGGTCACCGCCAAAGTGAAGGTGGTCTTTGAGCTCAAGCCGTGACTTCCAGCGACGCGTAGCGCGGGTGCTGCCGCGCAGCGTGGTGGCGCGCACCAGTCTCGGAATTCTCGTGCTCGCGCTGATCATGGGCGTGCTGTTCTCGGCGCTGGCCTCCTGGCGCGTGCGCTCCGCCGAACAGGACCGCCTGATCGAGCGCGTGTACGAGCTCACCGCCACGGTCGAGAGCACCGTGAGCGTCGCCTGCTTCCTCAACGACGCGACGCTCGCCAAGGAGATCTCCGCGGGGCTGCTCAAGAACCGCGTGCTGTCGGGCGTGCGCATCACCGCCAGCGGCAAAGTGCTGCACGCGGCCGGCGGTCCGGCACCGGAGAAGCGGCGGCGCGGCAGCGTCGACGCCATCAGCAAGCCTATCTATTCGCCCTTCGACTCCAAGGCCGTGGTCGGCGAGATCACGCTGTACGTGTCGCAGGCGGAGATCGAGGCGCAGGCCATAGCGTACTCGCGCTACACCAGCTGGATGCTCGGCCTGCAGGTGGCCATCGTCGCCGCGGGCGTCGCCTTCCTCGTGTACCTGCTGGTCACACGGCCCATCAAGGGCATCTCCGATGAGCTGCACCGCCTGGAGATTCGGGCGGGCATGCGGCTCACCGTGCCGTCCTTCCGCCGCACCGACGAGATCGGCCAGCTGGTCATGGACGTGAACTCGCTGATCGCCCGGCTTTCCGATGCGCTGTCCACCGAACGCGACCTGCGCAAGGAGCGCGAGGTCAGCGAGCGGCGCATGCGCCTGGTGTTCGAGAAGGCCGACACCGGCATCCTGGTGCTCGACGAGAACGGCACCGTGCAGTCCTGCAATCCCTCCTTCGCTCGCATCCTGGGGCCCGACGTCGCGGTCAGCGGCGCCTCGCTGGCGGCGCTGCTCGCGCCGCACGGTCCCCTGGTCGCCGGGCTCATCGCCGAGAGCTTCGAGTCCGGGCAGCCGCGCGATGCGGACCTCGAGGTGGAAGTGCGCGGCCGCGGCAAGGTCTGGGTGGAGCTGTCGGTGAACCCGCTTGGTCCCAACCTGCTGCAGGGCCTGCTCAACGACATCACCGAGCGCAAGCGTGCGGAAACCGCCGCGCACGAGCTCGCGATGCGCGACTCGGTCACCGGATTGCTGAACCGCCGCGGTCTCGATGGCGCGCTGAGCAACTCGCTGGCCGCGGCGTTCAACGAGTCGCGGCAGATGGCGCTGCTGCTGGTGGATCTCGACTATTTCAAGGCGGTGAACGACACCTACGGACACGCTGCCGGCGACTTGGTGCTGCGCGAGGTGGCAGCCGTGCTCACGCAGTGCGTGCGGCGCACGGACATCGTCGGGCGCGCGGGTGGCGACGAGTTCGTGGTGCTGCTGCCCGGCATCGAGGGCCCGCACAAGGCCAGCGAAATTGCCCAGAACATCATTGCCGGCCTGAGCAAGCCCATCGCCATCGGCGAGGGTCAATTCGCGCGCATCGGCGCCAGCATCGGCATCGCCGTCACCGGTGCGGCGCGCGAGCCCGCCGCCGTGCTGCTGCGCCGGGCGGATGAGGCCATGTACGCCGCCAAGCAATCCGGTCGCGGTCGCGCCTGCCTGTCGCGACCCGACGCCGACGACGCGAGCACCGCCGCCGCCTGACGGCGATTTCCCTGTAGGAATTGCGGGCCGGAATTGCCGCCGTTGTCCGCTCGACGGGGCCGGCCGTGCTGCGCATGGTGGCGCGCCATGAAACTCTTCGCCTGCGACCACTGCCAGCAGACCCTGTACTTCGAGAACAGCCGCTGTGTGAGCTGCGGCGCGGCGCAGGGCTACGCGCCGGATCTCGCGCGGCTCGCCGCATTGCGCGCCGAAGACGACCCGGCGGCGGACGTTTTCGAGATAGCGCGGCCTAGCTACCAGGCGGCCGACCGGCCGCCGCTGCGCTATCGGCTGTGCCGCAATGCGCGCGAGCACGAGGCCTGCAACTGGCTGGTGCCCGCGGACGAGGGCGCCGGGTTCTGCCGGTCCTGCGCGCTGTCGGAGATCATCCCCGATCTGTCGGTGCTCTCGAATCAGGCGGCCTGGCGGCGGATCGAGGCTGCCAAGCGACGCCTGCTGTACACGCTGTACGCGCTGCGCCTGCCGGTGCGCTCACGCCTCGAGAATCCCGACCAGGGTCTCGCGTTCCGCTTCCTCAAAGGCAGCGAGGACGCACCCGTGATGACCGGGCACGACAACGGCGTCATCACGCTCAACGTGGACGAAGCCGATTTCGCGTTTCGCGAAAACATGCGGGAGAAAATGGGCGAAGGCTATCGCACGGTGCTCGGCCACCTGCGCCATGAGGTCGGCCACTACTACTGGGGTCTGCTGGTGGCCGAATCGAACCTGCTCGCCGATTTCCGCGCGCTGTTCGGCGACGAGCGCGCGAGCTACGAAGAAGCCCTCGAGCGCCACTATGCGGGTGGCCCGCCTGCCGACTGGAGCGTCTCGTACATCAGCGCCTACGCCACCATGCATCCGTGGGAGGACTTCGCCGAGACCTGGGCGCACTACCTGCACCTGGTGGACACGCTCGAAACGGCGCGCAGCCATGGCCTGAGCCTGCGCGCCACGCCCACGGAAAGGCCCGGCGAGCGCGTCATCATCGACAAGCTGGCAAGCAGCGATTTCGACGCCGTCGCGAGCGGCTGGCGCGCGGTGACGCTGGCGTTGAACAGCCTCAATCGCAGCATGGGCATGGCAGATGCCTACCCGTTCGTGCTCACGCCGCCCGTGCTCGACAAGCTGCGCTTCGTGCATCGGCTGGTGCACGCGCCCGTGCTCTCGCAGGAATCGTTCGCCGCCGCGTGAAGCGGCATTTCCCGAGGGCATTACACGATTGATTGGCGCGCGGGACATTCCCTAGGATTCGTGCCGCTCGCCCGCCGGCGTGTCGATGGAGAAGAGAATGCGCGCACTTTCGATGTTGCTGATCTGCCCGCTGGCACTGTGTTCCGCGTACGCCAGCGCCGACGCTTTCAAGCTCAACGCCCACGAGTACTACGAGCGCCCCGGCATCGACGTCATGTATGGGCAGGATTATTACCCCGAGGGTCACCAGGGCGGTCTCAGCATCATCATGCACGACGAGCGCATCGCCTCGAACGGCGACGTGCGCCTCGAGCCCTCGCCCGGCCAGTGGTCGCCCATTCCCAAGCCCGGCAAGCGCGAGGTGAATGCCGCCGCGCAGGAGATCCGCGTGTCGCTGGCATATCCGGACCCGGCGCGCGACCGCAAGGGCTTCAATCCCATCGTCTATCCAGACCTCGAGCTGCGCTACACGGTGCGCACGCGGCCCGACGGCGAGGCTATGGTTCTCAGTGTCGATTTCGCCGAGCCCATCCCCGAGCAGTGGATAGGCAAGATCGGCTTCAACCTCGAGCTCTTTCCGGGCCTGCTGTTCGGCAAGTCGTATCGCGTCGGGTCGAGCGACGGCGTGTTCCAGCGCCAGCCCAGCGGGCCGGGCGAAACGCCACAGCTTGGCCACGGCCGCACGCTCGAGGTGGCGCCCGAGACCGAGCTGTACCACCTCACGGTCGAGGCCGTGCGCGGCGGCGATCTGCAGCTGCTGGACGGTCGCGGCAATCACAACAATGGCTGGTTCATCGTGCGCGCGCTCGCGCCCGCGGGCGCCACCACCGGCGCCATCGAATGGCGGCTGACGCCGCATGCGAAGCCGGGCTGGTTGCGCACGCCCGTGATCCAGGTGTCGCAGGTGGGTTATCACCCGGCCCAGCCCAAGCAGGCCATCATCGAGCTGGATCCGCGCGATCGCGCCCGGCCGAATGTCGTCCTGCAGCGCATCGGCCAGGCCGGGCAGGCAGTCACCGTGCTCGATCGCAAGCCCGAGGAATGGGGCCGTTTCCTGCGCTACCAGTATGCGCGGCTCGACTTCAGCGACGTGAAAGAACCCGGCGTCTACGTGGTGCGCTACGGCGAGCTGAAGTCACAGCCGTTCCGCATCAATGCCAACGTGTTCGCCCGTGAGGTGTGGCAGCCCACGCTCGAATATTTCCTGCCCGCGCAGATGTGTCACATGCGCGTGCTCGAGAAGTACCGGCTATGGCACGGCGCCTGCCATCTCGACGACGCGCGCATGGCGCCCGTGAATCACAACCACTTCGACGGCTACCTGCAGGGCCCGCAGACGCTCACGAACTATTCGTCCGGAGATCACGTGCCGCATCTCGACCGCGGCGGCTGGCATGACGCCGGCGACTGGGATCTGCGCGTGGAATCGCAGGCCGACACCATCTATGGGCTTGCGTTGGCGTGGGAGCTGTTCCACGTCGACTACGACAACACGTCCATCGACCAGAAGACGCTGATCACCGAGATCCATCAGCCCGACGGCAAGCCCGACGTGCTGCAGCAGATCCAGCACGGCGTGCTGTCCGTGGTGCCGGCGTACGAGTCGATGGGCCGGCTGTATCGCGGCATCATCGAGCCCACCCTGCGGCAATACGTGTTTCTCGGCGACGGCGCCGAGATGACCGACAACGTGGTGTTCGATGGCTTGAAGACACCCGAGGCCAGCGCACCGCCGGTCGGCCAGCCCGGTTCGCCCGACGATCGCTGGGTGTTCACCGAGAACAATCCGCGGCGCGAACTGCAGACCGCCGCCGCGCTCGCCGCCGCCGCGCGCTCGCTCGAGGGATTCGACGACGATCTCGCCGCGCGTTCGCTGAAGACCGCCATCGCCATCTACGACGCCGCCAGGCCGCGGGATGAGCTCGCGCGCGTCGGCGCAGCCGTCGAACTACTCATCACCACGCGCGATGCGAGATATCGGGACCTGCTGCTCTCGCAGCGCGACGCCATCGCCGCCAACATCGAACGCGTGGGCTGGATGGTCGGCCGCACGCTGCCGCTGGTGAAAGACGAGGCGTACAGCAAGGCCATCCGCGACGCCGTCGCGGCGTATCGCAAGAAGGTGGACGAGCTCGCGACGGAAACGCCCTATGCCGTGCCGTACAAGCCGGACATCTGGGGCGCCGGCTGGAACATCCAGCGCTTCGGCTGGGACCAGTGGATGCTGCACCTGAGCTTCCCCGATCTCTTCCCGCGCACGTACGCCTTGCAGGCGCTGAGTTTCATTCTCGGCGTGCACCCCGGTTCCAACACGGCTTCGTTCGTGTCGGGTGTGGGCGCGAACTCGCTGACCGCGGCCTACGGCTTCAACCGCGCCGACTGGTCGTACATCCCCGGCGGCAGCGCCTCGGGCACGGCGCTGATCCGGCCGGACTTTCCCGAGCTCAAGCACTGGCCGTATTTCTGGCAGCAGACCGAGTACGTGCTGGGGCGGGGCACGACGGACTATCTGCTGCTGGTGTTGGCGGCGGACCGGCTGCTCAACAAGCAGGGATCGGGCGGAGCGGAAGAAATTTCGCCTAAGGGTGGGAGGAATTGACGGCTCGCGACACATAAGCAATACGGCGCCAGAGAATGCGCCGGTTCGGCTTCTCGGGGAGGAATGCCGCGTGTCGTCAATTCGCCGTACCGCGCTCGTCTGCGCGGTTGTTTTCGTCTGT
>CAMLGF010000058.1 GCA_946479515.1 uncultured Pseudomonadota bacterium
GGGCCGCGCCGTTGGTTCCACGCATATTTAGGATTGTCCCCATTGCCCCCTCCCCCTCCCCCTGCCCGCCCCCGATCCCCTGCCGCCGCGGATGACGGCGACGAGTTCCACTTCTGCAGCACCTGCGCGTTCTCCGCCGCCTGCCTCGAGCAGGGGTTCGACAAGTCGCGGCTGCGCGAGCTGCACGTACTCGTGGAACATGTCGGTCCCTACGAGGAAGGCCAGCACGTATTTCGCGAAGGCGAGCCCTTCGAGGCCATCGCCGCCGTACGCCAGGGCACCGTCAAGACCTATGTGAACGACAGCGAAGGCCGTGAGCAGGTCCTCGGTTTCTACCTGCCGGGCGAGATCATCGGCCTCAATGCCATCTCGCACGCGAAGTACCCCTGCAATGCCGTGGCGCTGGATTCCGTGCAGCTGTGCCGGTTCTCCTTTCCCAACATCGCCGCACTCGCCACGCGCGTGCCGGGCCTGCAGCAGCAGCTCTTCCGACTGCTGAGCGAGGACATCGGCAAGGCCGCGCTGCTGGCCGGCAATTTCACCGCCGATGAACGCATGGCCGCATTCCTGGTTTCCCTGGCACGGCGCCAGGCGGCACGCGGCTTTTCGCCCAGCCGCCTGCACCTGGCGATGACCCGCACCGACATCGCCAATTACCTGCGCCTCGCCTCGGAAAGCGTGAGCCGCGGCTTCACCCGCCTGCAGGACGCCGGCATCGTGCGCGTGGACCGCCGTCACATCGACATCGCCGACCCCGCCCGCCTCACCGAGATCGCACGTCACATATTGCGCGAGTAGGCCAGCCTCCCTGATCTGGATCAGGGCAGCCGGGGCCGAACGCATCCAGCATGGGTCATCTCAGGAGAGACCCATGAACACGACTCGAAGACTCTGGTTGTCCCTGGCCGCGCTGCTGGTCGCATCCTTCAGCGTCCTGCTGTGGGTGGGGGGTGAAATCCACCGCGTGATGCCGCCCATTCCCGACGCGGTGGTCACCGGCCAGGGCCAGGTGCTGTACACGCGGGCCGACATCGAGCGCGGCCGCCAGGTCTGGCAGTCCACCGGCGGACAGCAGCTCGGCTCCATCTGGGGCCATGGCAGCTACGTCGCGCCGGACTGGTCCGCGGACTGGCTGCATCGCGAGGCCGTCGCCTGGCTGGACGTCATCGCCCGCCGCGAACACGGCACCACCTTCGCGCAGCTGCCGCCCGAGCAGCGCGCCGCGCTGCAGGCCTATCTACAGCCGCGCATCCGCGCCAACAGCTTCGACGGCACCCGCAAGCAGATCGTGGTCTCCGCGGATCGCGCCGCGGCCATCGCGAGCGTCGCGGCGCATTACGAGTCCCTGTTCGGCGACGACCCGAAGACGCACGATCTGCGCAAGGCCTACGCGATGAAGGAAGGCACCGTGACAGATGCCGGACATCGGCACGCGCTCAGCGCCTTCATCTGGTGGTCCGCCTGGGCCGCGGTGACCGAGCGTCCAGGAAAGCAGATCAGCTACACCAACAACTGGCCGCGCGACGAGCTGGTCGGCAACCACCCGCCCGGCCACCTGCTCACGTGGACCGTGTTCAGCGTGTTGTTCCTCATTGCTGGCATCGCGCTGTTGGGCTGGTATCACGCCCGGCACAAGGACGACGCGGCGCCCGAGCTGCCGAAGACCGATCCGCTGGCGCTGGTCAAGGTCACGCCGTCCATGCGCGCCACGGCCAAATATTTCTGGCTGGTGATCGCGCTGTTCCTGACGCAGATCCTGCTGGGCGCCATCACGGCGCACTATCAGGTGGAAGGCCAGGAGGCCTACGGTTTCCAGCTGGCCAACGTGCTGCCCTACTCCCTGAGCCGCACCTGGCACACGCAGCTCGCAGTGTTGTGGATCGCCACGGCGTGGCTGGGCATGGGCCTGTACATCGGGCCCGCCATTTCCGGGCATGAACCGAAATTCCAGCGGCTGGGCGTGAACGTGCTGTTCACCTGTCTGCTCATCATCGTGGTCGGCGCCTTCGCGGGCCAGTGGCTGGCGGTGATGCAGAAGTTAGGCCTGGCGAAGAACTTCTGGTTTGGACACCAGGGCTGGGAGTACGTCGATCTCGGCCGCTTCTGGCAGATCTTCCTGTTCGCCGGTCTCGGCATCTGGCTGACGCTGGTCGGGCGTGCGCTGTGGCCGGCGATCCGCCGCCGCGGCGAGGGCCAGGGCGGCGACAGCAAGAGCATCATCGTGCTGCTGTTCCTGAGCACGGTGTGCATCGGCCTGTTCTACGGCGCCGGCCTCATGTGGGGTGAGCACACGCACATCTCCCTGGTGGAGTACTGGCGCTGGTGGGTGGTGCACCTGTGGGTGGAAGGCTTCTTCGAAGTATTTGCCACGGCCGTGATCGCGTTCCTGTTCACCCGGCTCGGACTCCTGAGAGCGGCGAGCGCGACCACGGCTGTGCTTTTCGCGACCATCGTGTTCCTGAGTGGCGGCGTGCTCGGCACGCTGCATCACCTGTACTTCACGGGCACACCCACGGCGGTGATCGCCCTGGGCGCGAGCTTCTCCGCGCTGGAGGTGGTGCCGCTGGCGTTCGTGGGCTTCGAGGCCTATCAAACCTACAAGCTCGGGCATGCGACGCCGTGGATGCAGCGCTACAAGTGGCCCATCCTGTTCTTCACGGCGGTGGCGTTCTGGAACGTGGTGGGCGCGGGGCTGTTCGGCTTCCTGATCAATCCGCCGCTGCCGCTCTACTACATGCAGGGGCTGAATCTCACACCTCTGCATGGACACACGGCGCTGTTCGGAGTGTATGGATTCCTCGGCATCGGGCTGATGCTGTTCTGCCTGCGCGGGCTCAAGCCCTACCTGGCCTGGAACGACAAGGTGCTGAACAGCGCGTTCTGGTGCTTCAACATCGGGCTCGCCGGCATGGCGCTGTTCACGTTGCTGCCCATCGGCGTGCTGCAGCTCAGCGCGGCCATCGAGCATGGCTACTGGTATGCCCGCTCCGCGGAGTTCATGCAGCAGCCGCTGATCCAGACCCTGGTGTGGATGCGCGTGCCCGGCGACGTGATCTTCAGCGTCGGCGCGCTCAGCCTGGCCTGGTTCGTGCTGCGGCTCTGGATCGCCCCGCGCAAGTCCGCCCAGACCCTGCCCGCCGGCAGCGAGCCCGCCGGCCACTGAGAAAAAGGGGGACATGCCTATTTTTGATTGTCACAATCCGGCGCCGCACTCGTCGCGAATGTGACAGGAAAAATCAGGCATGTCCCCAATTCCATGATCGAGTTCTATCCGCAGATCAGGCTGGTGCACATCACGGCCGTCATCCTGAGCGGGCTGTTGTTCGCGCTGCGCGGATCGGCGCAGCTGCTGGGCGCCGGCTGGACCATGGCTGCGCCGCTGCGCTATCTGAGCTACGCCATCGACACCACGCTGCTCACGGCCGCGCTGATGCTGGCGACCATCCTCCGTCAGTACCCGTTCGTCCACGCGTGGCTCACGGTCAAGGTATTGCTGCTGGTGGTGTACATCGTGCTCGGCAGTTTCGCGTTGAAGCGCGGCGCCACTCCCGCCGTGCGCCTCTGGTGTTTTCTCGCGGCGCTCGCGGTCTATCTATTCATCGTGAGCGTGGCGCGCGCCCATCATCCGCTCGGATTCCTCACATGGCTGACCTAGACGACCGCCCGCCGCTGGTCTACTCCTGCTCCGGCTGCTCGAGCGCGGCACAGATGGCCAATCACCTGGCGCTGCGGCTCGACCGCGAGAACCAGGCGGAGATGTCCTGCATCGCGGGCGTGGGCGGCGGCGTGCCGGGCCTCGTGAAGACCGCGCGCAGCGGCCGCCGGATTCTCGCGCTCGACGGCTGCGTGCTGGCCTGCGCGCGCGCCTGCCTGGCGCGCGAGGGCCTGGCGCCCGACCAGCACCTGGTGCTGAGCGACTACGGCGTCAAGAAGCGCAAGCACGCCGACTTCGATGCCGCCCAGGCCGCGCGCGTGTACGCAGAACAGGTGCTGCCGGCCGCAAGCCAGCTGCGCGCGAACGGCAGCGCGGCGCCAACCGCGGCGCAATGTCAGGACGGCATCGTCGCCGAATCCCGCAACGGCGCCCTCGCCGAACCTCAAGGCGAAGTCGCGGAAGCCTGAGCCGCTGCGTCCAGTATCCGCTCGAGCCGCGCGATGATCTCCCCCGCGCGCAGCGGCGCCTCGGCCATGCGCGAGGCGCTCGACATCGCATCGACGCCATCGATACGGAACGTCCCCGCCCCCGAGGTGGCCAGCGCCACGATGTTGCCGCGGTCCGCGGCGCCGTCGATGAATGCCGCGACGGCCGGCGGCGGCTTGCCCATTTCCCAGGTGTGCAGGATGACGATGGCCGTCCAGTCCTGCGCGCGCACTTCGGGCAGCCGCGAGACGTCGATCACGCGCGCATGGGCGCCGCGCCGCTTCAGGTACTCGCTCACCTGCGCGACCACCGCGTCCTTGAACGCGCTGCCCTGCGTGGCGATGAGCACGCGCTCGGCCGCGCCCGGGTCGTTGACCTCGAGGGTCGCCGCCTCGCGCATGGCGAATGCCCAGCGATACCAGCCCGCGAACGCCACCGCGGCGATCAGCACCGCCGCCACGCCGATCAGGATTCCCTTGCTCTTACGCATGCGCGGGCGCCAGGTTACCCGGCGCCGGCGGCGAGGCACGGCGCGCGCGCAGCGCCGCGATGAACTCGCGCAGCCTCTCTTCGTATTTCGCCGGCGAGCCGAGGATGCGCTGATCGAACCCCACCGAACCCACCGCTTGCCGTTCGGCAATCGCCTCCATGGCGCTCACCACTTTGGCCGCATCCGTGCCGCCCGAGGTGGCGAAGAAGGCGACATCCTGGAGCTGGCCACGCACCGCTTTAAGATAGGTGCGCACCGCCGGCGTCATTTTTCCGGCCCAGATCGGCGTGCCGATCACCGTCAGCGCGTAATCGCGCGGGTGCTTGTCCAGGTCGCCGAGCATCGCCGGTCGTTCCATCACGCTGTCCATCGCGGCGCGCAGATAGCCGCGCCAGCCGCGGTGGCGTTCCGGCTCGTGGATGGCCGCAAGGTCCGCGCCAAGCTGCGCCGCCAGGTCGCGCGCCACGCGCTCGGTGTTGCCGCTGAAGGAGTAGTAGACGACGAGAATGTCACGCTGGGTATCCATGAGCCGCCTCCGGGGCATGCGCGTCAGCGCCGCCGCATTTCACACCGACGATTGATAGGTGCCGACCAGCTCCGCTTCGGCGAGCACGTGCCCGCGCATGGCGTCGGCCAGTTGCGCCTGGGTCGGGCAGCCGAGATCCGGCAGCACGACGTCGAGCGCGTAGAGCTTGTGGAAATAGCGATGCCGGCCGATGGGGGGCGCCGGTCCGCCGTAGGCCGGCTGCCGCCAATCGTTCATCCCCGCGAGCGTGCCCGGCGGCAGCCCGCGATGCGTCGCGTCCTCGCCAAGCGAATGTTCCGCGCCGGGAATGTCGTACAGCACCCAGTGCACCCATGTGCGACGCGGCGCGCTCGGATCGGGCGCATCCGGATCGTCCACCACCAGTGCATAGCTGCGCGTGCCCGCGGGCGCGCCGCGCCACTCGAGCGGCGGCGACACGTTCGCGCCGTCCGCCGTGTAGTGACGCGGAATCGGCTGGTGGTGACCGAACGCTCGCGAATGCAGCGACAGCATGATGGCGCAAGCCTAGGGCGCGCTCGCGGCGCGCGCGTCAGTAATGCTTCGGATTCCGCTCTCGCCGCCGGCGTGGAGGATGTGCACTCGGAACACGCGAGGTCAGCATGCACGAACGAAACGTCGGCAACATCACCGTGATGACAGCCCTGGCCCTGCTCGCCGGTTGTGCGACGCAGGAAGACACGGGCGCCGTGGTCGGCGGAGTCGCCGGCGCGGTGCTCGGCTCGCAGGTGGGCCGTGGCGAAGGCCGGCACATCGCCATCGCGATCGGCGCCATCGCCGGCACCCTGATCGGCGCCTCCATCGGCCGGCACATGGACGAGGAAGACCGTCACCTCGCCGGCATGGGTCTCGAGTACAACCGCACGGGCGAGTCCACGCACTGGCGCAATCCCGACACCGGCATCGAGTATTCGCTGACGCCGACCAACACCTTCGACGACCGCGACGGGCCCTGCCGCGAGTTCGCGTTGAATGCGTTCATCGATGGACGTCCGGAAATCGTGCACGGCACGGCCTGCCGGCAGCCCGACGGCAGCTGGCTGGTGACCCGGTGACAACGACTCTTCGCAGGAGGAAACAGCGGTGAAAGCCAAACGCGCCAAGCGACCGGTCGACACGACCCCGAAGCAGCAGATCACGCGCTTCACACCCCTGCCGCCACCCGACCCGGCGGCGGGAATTCCCGAGGCCCGCGGTCCGGCGCCATTCGCCGACCCGGAACTGCGTCGCGCCATGATCGCCGAAGCGGCTTACTACCGCGCCGAGAAGCGCGGCTTCGAGCCCGGTGGCGAGCTGGAGGACTGGTGCGCCGCCGAGGGCGACATCGACACCCTGCTGGAACGGCCCGCCGAGCCCGGCGGCTGCGACGCGCCGTACGTGCCGGCGCCGGATTGAGCGCGGCGCCTCGGCACACGCCCATGGCGAAGGCCTACAGGCAGTAGGCCGGATGAGACGGCACGAGCGTCCGCGCGCCGCGCGGCGATGCGCGTAGGCTTGGACCGATGAGCCCAACAGTGTCCCCCGACCCCACGCTCGACGCGCCTTACCTGGAACGGCTGCACGCCTGGTGGCGCGCGGCTAACTACCTGACCGTCGGCCAGATCTACCTGCTGGACAACCCGCTGCTGCGCGAGCCATTGACGCTGGCGCACGTCAAGCCGCGGCTGCTCGGCCACTGGGGCACCTCGCCGGGGCTGAATTTCGTCTACGCGCACCTGAACCGGTGCATCCGCAAGTACGACCTCGACGTGGTGTACATCGCCGGGCCGGGACACGGCGGCCCGGCAATGGTGGCCAACGTGTATCTCGAGGGCACGTACTCGGAGGTCTATCCCGACGTGTCGCAGGACGAGGACGGCCTGCGGCGGCTGTTCCGCCAGTTCTCCTTTCCCGGCGGCATTCCCAGTCACGTGGCGCCGGAGACGCCCGGCTCGATACACGAAGGCGGCGAGCTGGGCTATTCGCTGTCGCACGCCTTCGGCGCGGCCTTCGACAATCCGCAGCTGCTGGTCGCCTGTGTGGTCGGCGACGGCGAAGCGGAGACCGGGCCGCTGGCCACGAGCTGGCATTCCAACAAATTCCTGAACCCGGCCCGCGACGGCGCGGTGCTGCCCATCCTGCATCTCAACGGCGCCAAGATCGCCGGACCCACGGTGCTGGCGCGCATCCCACGCGCCGATCTCATGGCGCTGATGCGCGGTTATGGCTACGAGCCGCTGTTCGTCGATGCCCAGCCGCAATTCGCCGCCTCGCATCGGCTCATGGCCGAAACGCTCGACCAGGCCATCGAGCGCATCCGCTCCATCCAGTCCGCCGCGCGCCATGGCGGGCCATCGTCGGGCACGCTGCCACGTTGGCCGATGCTGGTGCTGCAGACGCCGAAGGGCTGGACCGGGCCGGTGGAAGTGGACGGACATCCAGTCGAAGGCACCTGGCGATCGCACCAGGTGCCGCTGGCGCAACTCGCGGAGAAGCCCGCGCACCTGCGCCTGCTCGAGGACTGGATGCGCAGCTACCGGGCGGAGGAGTTGTTCACCCGCGAGGGCCGGCTGCGTCCGGAGCTGCGCGCACTGGCGCCGCACCGCGACCGGCGCATGGGTGCGAACCCGCACGCCAACGGCGGGCTGCTGCTGCGCGACCTCGAACTACCCGACTTCCGCGAGTATGCCGTCGCGGTGCCGGCGCCGGGCGCGGTGCGCGCCGAGGCCACGCGCGTACAAGGCGAATTCCTGCGCGAGGTGATGGCGCGCAATGCGTCGCAGCGGAATTTCCGGCTGTTCGCGCCCGACGAGTTCACCTCCAATCGCTGGGACGCGGTGCTGACGGTGACGCAGCGCATGTCGATGGCCGAGGTACGCGCCAGCGACACGGCCGTATCGCATGAAGGCCGCGTGCTCGAGATGCTGAGCGAGCACCAGTGCCAGGGGTGGCTGGAGGGCTACCTGCTCACCGGCCGGCACGGCTTCTTCAGCTGCTACGAAGCGTTCGTGCACATCGTCGACTCTATGTTCAACCAGCACGCCAAGTGGCTCAAGGTCTGCAACGAGATCCCCTGGCGTCGGCCGATCGCCTCGCTCAACTATCTGCTGACCTCGCACGTCTGGCGACAGGACCACAATGGCTTCAGCCACCAGGATCCGGGGTTCATCGATCACGTGGTCAACAAGAAGGCGCAGGTGATCCGCGTCTACCTGCCGCCGGATGCCAACACGCTGTTGTCGGTTACCGACCACTGCCTGCGCAGCCGCAACTACATCAACGTCATCGTGGCCGGCAAGCAGCCCGAGCACCAGTGGCTGTCCATCGACGAGGCGGCACAGCACTGCGCGCGCGGCATCGGCGTCTGGCACTGGGCCGGCACTGCACGTGAGGAAGGCGGCGCGGAAACCGAACCGGAAGCGGTGCTCGCCTGCGCCGGCGACGTGCCCACGCTCGAGACCCTGGCCGCCGTGCGCCTGTTGCGCGAGTGGCTGCCGGATCTCGCGGTGCGCGTGGTCAACGTGGTCGATCTCATGACGCTGCAGTCGCGCCGCAAGCATCCGCACGGGCTCGAAGACGCCGAGTTCGACGCGCTGTTCACGAAGAACCGGCCGGTGATCTTCGCCTACCACGGCTATCCCTGGCTCATCCACCGGCTGACCTACGACCGCGCCGATCACGAGAACTTCCACGTGCACGGGTATCGCGAGGAAGGCACCACCACCACGCCCTTCGACATGACGGTGCTCAACCGGCTGGACCGCTTTCACCTGGCGCAGGCCGTGTTCACGCGCGTGCCCCGGCTCGCCGCGCGGACGCCCGAGCTGCGCGAACGGGTGCAGGGGAAGCTGCGCAAGCACGCGGAATACATCCGCCGCCACGGCCAGGACCTGCCGGAGGTGCGCGACTGGCGCTGGACGGACTAGCTAGGGCAGGATCTCGCCGGTCATGCCGGCGGTGACCCCCGCGGCATTGGCCTCGTCGGTGTCGAGATGCAGCTCGAGTGCGTAGTCCGCGCCCACGCGCACGGTGATGTCGTTGAACGTGAGGTCGCGGCCGTCGCTGTCGATGCGCACCGACACCGTGGCGTGATCGGCGAGGCCCAGGCGCGCGGCGTCCGCCGGGTTCATGTGGATGTGCCGGCGCGCGCACACCACGCCGTGCTCGATGCGCAGGCGACCCGCGGGCCCTTCCAGCGTGATGCCCGGCGTATTGGCGAGATCGCCCGAGAGACGCACCGGCGCATCGATGCCCAGCACGAACTCGTCGGTGCGCGAGATCTCCACCTGGTCGGCGGCGCGCGGCGGCCCCAGCACCCGCACGTGGTCGATGCGGCCGCGCGGCCCGATCAGCGACACCACTTCCTGGGACGCGAACTGGCCGTGCTGCGCCAGCGGTGAGCGCGGTGTGAGCCTGTGGCCCGCACCGAACAGCTTCTCGATGGAGCTCTGCGTCAAGTGCGCGTGGCGCGCCGAGACGGCGACAGGCAGGCGGCGATCCACGACCGCCGGCGTGGGCGCTGCGGCCAGTAGTGCCGCGGCCGCGCGCGCCATGGCAGCCTCCTCGTCCGCGCGCACCACGAGCAGCGCGACCCGGCCGGTGTCGTCCGCGATGGACGCGACCGGCTGCGCCGCGTCCACGCGCGCGTCGCGATTGCGGTCGTCGTCGAGCCGTGCGCCGAGGAAATCCAGCCGTTGCAGCGTGCGCTGGCGGACCAGCGCGCTGTGCTCGCCGATGCCGCCCGTGAAGGCAATGACGTCCACGCCGCCCATCACCGCGGCATACGCGCCGATGTACTTGCGCAGGCGATGCGCGAACAGCGTGATCGCGAGCCGGCAGGCCTCATCGCCCTGGGCTGCGCGCTGTTCGATGGTGCGCAGGTCGCGCGTGCCCGTGAGGCCCGCGAGCCCCGACTCGCGATTGAGCAGTGCGTCGAGCCGCGGCTCGTCGAAGCCCGCGCGCAGCAGATGCAGCAACGCGCCCGGATCGAGATCGCCCGCGCGCGTGCCCATGACCAGGCCTTCGAGCGGCGTGAGGCCCATGCTGGTCTCCACGCTGCGGCCATACTCGATGGCCGCGACGCTCGCGCCATTGCCCAGGTGGCAGGAGACGATGCGCAGCTCCTCGGCGGCACGGCGCAGATGTTCCGCCACCACGCGCATCACGTGCGCATGACTGATGCCGTGAAAGCCATAGCGGCGTATGCCCTCGCCCGCGCGCACCGCGCGCGGCAGCGCGTATTCGCGGGCGCGCGGCGGCAGCGTCGCGTGGAATGCCGTGTCGAACATCGCCACTTGCGGCACGTCCAGCCGGGCGCGCGCCAGCCGCAGGGCCGCGAGCGCGGGCGGGTTGTGCAGCGGCGCCAGCGGCTCGAGCGCCTGGATGCGCGCGAGCACGGCCTCGGTGATCCGCACCGGCGCGTGGAAATCCGGGCCGCCGTGCACGATGCGATGGACCACCGCTTCCGGCGGCCATGCCGCCGGCGACTCGCGCTCCAGGATCTCGAGCGCGCGCATCAGCGCCGCCGCCTGGTCGGCACATTCCGACGGCTGCTGGCGGCCGTCGATGCGCAGAACGCCGTCCGGCGCGCCGATGTTCTCGATCAGCAGGTCCAGGAGACGTTCGCCGCGCGCGCTGTCGACCAGCGCACATTTCAGCGACGAGCTGCCGCAGTTGATGGCCAGGATACGCATGGGCGATGATGCTGCCCGGCCCCTCCCGCCCGGTCAAATCGCGGCCCGGCAGGTCCTAACTAGGCGGGCGGGAATGGGCATACGCAATACCACGTACACTGGTGCGCTTCACGTCGGGACGAATGCTTATCGACCCCCGACCTGACCTGGATCAAGGTTGCGAACCCCGCGGGCAGGGAGAATCTGCCCCATACGAACGCCAGGAGAATGCGTAGATGAACAAGATGTGGTTGGTCGGTCTCGCCGCCCTCATGCTCGCCGGCTGCGGCCAGAAGCCCGCGTCCCAGGCCACGCCGGCGGACACCGGCGGCTCGCTCAAGGGCGATTTCGGCCCGCCGCAGGGCGAACCCGTGCATGCCGTGCTCACCAGCCCGCCGCAGGTGCCGCCGCCCACCAACCGCAAGGCGCCGGCCAAGGTCATCGTCGAGCTCGAAGTGCAGGAGGTCGAGAAGGAGATCGCCGAGGGCGTGAAGTACACGTTCTGGACCTTCGGCGGCACCGTGCCCGGCAGCTTCATCCGCGTGCGCCAGGGCGACACCGTCGAGTTCCATCTCAAGAATCACCCCAGCAGCAAGATGCCGCACAACATCGACCTGCACGGCGTGACCGGCCCCGGCGGCGGCGCCGCGTCCAGCTTCACCGCACCCGGTCACCAGACCCAGTTCACGTTCAAGGCGCTGAACCAGGGCATCTACGTGTATCACTGCGCCACGGCGCCGGTGGGCATGCACGTGGCCAACGGCATGTACGGCCTCATCCTCGTCGAACCGCCCGAGGGCCTGCCGCCGGTGGATCACGAGTTCTACGTGATGCAGGGCGACTTCTACACCGTGGGCAAGTATCGCGAGAAAGGCCTGCAGCCCTTCGACATGCAGAAGGCCATCGACGAGAACCCGACGTACGTGCTGTTCAACGGTGCGGAAACCGCGCTCACTGGCCCGAATGCGCTCAAGGCCAAGACCAATCAGAAGGTGCGCATGTTCGTGGGCAATGGCGGGCCCAACCTGGTGTCCAGCTTCCACGTCATCGGCGAGATCTTCGACCGCGTGCAGCAGGAAGGCGGCACGCATCCGCAGGAGAACGTGCAGACCACGCTCATTCCGGCGGGCGGCGCTTCCATCGTCGAATTCCACACCGAGGTGCCGGGCAACTACATCCTCGTGGATCACTCCATCTTCCGCGCGTTCAACAAGGGCGCGCTGGCGATTCTCGAGGTGGCGGGCGAGCCGCGCCCCGACATCTACTCCGGCAAGCAGGCCGACGAGTCCTACCTCAGCGAGAAGGTCGGCAGCCTCGCGCCCGTGGCCGCGGCCGCGGAGGCCAGGGCCGCCGGTACGCTCACCAAGGACCAGCAGATGAAAGCCGGTGAAGTGCTGTTCAAGGGCACCTGCTCCGTCTGCCACCAGGATTCCGGCCAGGGCATCCCCGACGTGTTCCCGCCGCTCGCCAAGTCCGACTACCTGATGCAGGACCCGAAGCGGGCCATCGGCATCGCGCTGAACGGCCTGACCGGCAAGGTCACCGTGAACGGCAAGACCTTTGACTCCGTCATGCCGCCGATGAGCCAGCTCACCGACGACGAGATCGCCAACATCCTCACCTACGTGCTCAATTCCTGGGGCAACAACGACGGCGTCATCACCAAGGAACAGGTGCAGGCGGTGCGCGCCACCACCAAGCGCCCCGAGGGCGCGGCGCACTGAGGCGCCCGATGCGCAAGTTATTCGTGCTGGCTCTGCTCGCGAGCTGGGTGCTTCCCCCCGCGCCCTCGCTCGCAGCGGAGCCACGCGATGCCAGGTTGCCCGGCGGCACGTTCAGCAGCGTGTTGCCGCCGAGCGCGAAATCGCGCACCACGCAGGTGGCGCCATTCGTCCTGGATCGCGCGCTGGTGAGCAACGCCGAATTCGCCCGCTTCCTGCGCCAGCACCCGGAATGGCGCCGCGGCAACGTGCCCAAGTTGTTCGCCGACGCGGACTATCTATCCGCCTGGAGCAGCGCCACGCAGCCCGGCGATGCCCTCGCCCGCAAGCCCGTGACCCAGGTGAGCTGGTTCGCCGCCAGCGCCTATTGCGAAGCGCAGGGCAAGCGCCTGCCGCGCTGGTACGAATGGGAATTCGCCGCGGCCGCCAGCGACCAGGTGCCCGACGCACGCGCCGACGCCACCTGGCGCCAGAAGATACTCGACTGGTATGCGAAGTCCGCCAGCGGTCCCCTGCCCGACGCCGGCACCTCGCCGCCCAACTACTACGGCATCCGCGACCTGCACGGCGTCGCCTGGGAGTGGGTCGAAGACGCCGGCGGCATGCTGGTGAGCGACGACGGGCGCGAGCAGGGCGACGGCAGTGCCCGCTTCTGCGGCGCCGGCGCCACGACTTTCGAGCAGAAGGAGAACTACGCCATGCTGATGCGCATCGCCATGCTGTCCAGCATGAAGGCGTCGTACACCTCCAGTTCCATGTCTTTCCGCTGCGCCGCGGATGTGGAGAAGAAATGATGAGAGCCCGCCCCTGGCATGCCGCCCCGCTGCTCCTGCTCGCGCTGCGTGCATTCGCCGCGATGGCCGACGAGCCCTCCGACTCGCTGTACCAGCTGAAGACACCGCTGACCGCGCAAGATGGCCGCGCCATCGGCCTCGACGTGTACCGCGGCCAGCCCGTGCTGGTCACCATGTTCTACGCCAGCTGCCAGGCCACCTGCCCGCTGATCATCGACACTCTGCGCGCCGTGGAAAAGAAGCTGCCACCCGCCGACATGCAGCGCCTGCGCGTGCTGCTGGTGTCGATCGACGCGGATCACGACACCCCCGAGGTGTTGGCCGCAACCGCGAAGGAGCGGCGACTGGACACCACGCGCTGGACGTTGGCGCACGCCGACGAACGCACCGTGCGCCAAGTCGCCGCCGCGCTGGGCGTGCAGTACCGCAAGCTGCCCGACGGACAGTTCAGCCATGCCACGCAGATCAGCGTGCTCGATGGGCGCGGGAAGATCCTGGCGCAGAGCGATCAGCTGGGGCGGGCGGATGAGAAGCTGGTGGAAGCGATCGGCGTCGCGAGCCGGTAAGCCCCCGGTATCGCCGGGCCGGGTCTCCTCTCGCCATGACCGCAAAACAGATGCTGGCGAGCCCCACCACGTACGTGATCTGGGCCCTGGCGGTGGTGGCCGCGCTCTACGGCGGCTATCTCGGCGATCCCTATGTCTTCGGCTTCCTCACCCTCGGGCTCTGCTGGCTGACCGTGGTCGTTGGCATCCTGGGCATCGCCATGTGCCTCTTTTCGAAGCAGCTGCGCGCTCGTGGTCGCGCACTCATCGTCGCGGCCCTGGTGGTGGCGGCAGCGGCGATTGCCAAGGCATTGCAGACTCTGGGGACCTTCAACTGGGCTTAGGGCCGGGGCGCTACGGCGCTGGCCGCGACCGGCTGTCCGAACAGCAGCGGGTGCCCGATACCACTCCGGCGGCGCGGCCGATGCCGCGCCACCGCCGCCAGCGACACCGGACAACGGGAGAACGATCATGAATGCCACGCTGCGGGCCGCCATTCTCTCCGCGCTGATCGTCGGCGCGGCGTCGCTCGCGCTCTATTACAAGACGCCACAGGGCATTGCGGCACTCATCTACATCGTCGTCATGGTTCCGCTGTGGGCGGTGGACAATCTCGGCGTCATCGACGTCGGCATCGACAAGAACGGCTTCTTCCTGCCCTCGCCGGCGGGCTACGCGGTCGGGGCCGTCATGTTCTGGCTGGTCATCCTGGTGTTGTTCCGCCTGCTCTGGCCCGGGCGGAGCAGATGACGGCGCCGCCGGAGCGAGAGTTGCCGGCCTGACTACTTCGTGAACACGTCGACCGACAGCGTCACCGTGCGGCTTTCATCGGGATTCAGCGCGCCGACGCCCACCACCTTGCGCGCCACCTCTTCGCCGCGATCATTGCGAATCGACACCACCACCGCGTATTCCCAGGCGTCGGCACCCGCGGGGTTGCGAAAGGCGCCTTCGACCCGCAACGCGGAGAACGTGGGCTGAGCCCGGCTCTCGACGTTCGCGTTGCGGTCGAAGCGCAGATGGTGGTGGCACCCCGGGCACACGCTCGCGCTCTCCAGGATGGTCGTCTTGCAGTGCGGACAGACGCGGGTCTTGCCCGGCGCCCCGAGACGGGCGTTCATGCGGGCTTCAGTGCTTGGGCTTCTCGTCCCAGCCGAATTCCGCCTTGCCGCGCATGCGCGAACCCGCCGCCACGGTGAGCGAACCGGCCTTGAGCTCGCCGTTGAGCACGCCGGTCTGCAGTAGTTCGACGCGCGAGGCGGCATCGATGTTGCCGTCGAGCTGCCCGCCGATGATGACGGTGTCTGCCTTCACGCCGCCGGTGAGATGCGCGCCCTGCTCGATCGTCAGGTTTCCCTGCACGTTCACGTCACCCTTGAAGTCACCGGCGATGCGCACGCTGCCGGCGCCTTCGATCTTGCCTTCGATGGTGAGTCCGGCCGCGATGATGGACTCCTTCAGTGGCGCATCGGCGCGGTTCGGCGTCGGCGCGGGCCGCGGCGCCGATTCACCCACCGCGCTCAGCACCGCCACCTTCTCGGGCGGCTTGGCCGCGGGCTCGGGCGCGTTCCGCTGGCTGGATTCGTCTTTCCACAACGCCATGACTAACCTCCTGTCCTGGATTCGAATCGTCCGAAGGGGGAAAAGTAAGTACACAGCGCGGCGAGGAGTGTCAAACTCGACGACAGACTGTCGGGATACGCCGACAGGCGTCCCCACCCGCGGAGGGTGTGTGCTGCGGAGCCTTGTTTCGATCTGCCTGGCGCTTGCCATCGCCGTGCCGGTGCGAGCGGAATCGCTGCCACAAGCCGTTCGCGGCCCCGTCGTCGACTTCAGCAAGATCGCCATCCACACCACGCGCCTTGCCGACGACCTCTTCATGCTCGCAGGGCATGGCGGACAGATCACCGTCCTGACGGGTCCGGACGGCGTACTGATGGTGGACAGCCAGTTCGCACCACTCACCGGCAAGATCGTCGCCGCAATCGCCGCCGTGTCCGATCAGCCCGTGCGCTTCCTGGTCAACACCCACGTTCACGCGGACCACATCGGCGGCAACGAAAATTTTGCGGAGCTGGGCGCGCTCATCCTCAGTCGTCGGCAACTGCGCTGTCGGATGATCCATCCATCGCCGGGGCCAGACGGAAATCGCTCACCGGCGGCGCCGGCGAGAGCGTGGCCTGTGGTGACGTATGACGCGCCAATCACACTCCATCTGAATCAAGAAGACGTTGAGCTCATTCCGATCCGCGCGGCACATACGGACGGCGATACCCTGGTCCGCTTCGTCAAGCACGACGTGCTCGCGGTCGGCGACTACTTTCGCTCGGTGCAATATCCCTTCGTCGACATCTTCAATGGCGGATCGCTGCAGGGTCTGCTTGCCGGCCTGGATGCCACCATCGAACTGGCCGGGCCTCACACCCGGATCATCCCTGGCCATGGTCCGATCGTCGGACGGGACGCACTTCGGGAGCAGCGCAATCTCGTGATCGCCACCCGCGATCACATGCGGGCTCTGATCGCCAAGGGCGCGACACTCGAAGATGTGCTCACGGCACATCTGACCGATGACAGCGACGGCACGGTACCCGACGGGCCCCAGACGTCAGAGCGCTTCTTGCGCTGGCTGTACGCAGAGCTCACCCATCCGGGAAGCCACCCGGGCTGCACCGACTGATGAAACAGGAGTGTTCACCGCCGCGTTCACACTCCCTTGGCCCAGCGTCATGTTCGCCGGTGCTTCGCGTGCTCTGCGTTTCGTGATCACGCCGCTGTCACCCACCTCCATCCGCTTCGAGCAGGCCTTCTCGGAGGACCGTGGCAAGAGCTGGGAGGTCAACTGGATCGCGACGGATACTGGGATGCAGGGCGATCCGACGTAGCGGGCTCGTCCGGCGGCTGTTCGTCGAGGATCTTGCGCCCCTCGGCCTCGAGATCGTCGTACTGCCCCGAATCCACGGCCCAGAACAGCGCCCACACGGCGCCGCCGAAAGCGGCCAGACCGAGCAGCACGAGTAGATAGGAAATGCTCATGCGACGAGGCCCTGAGACGCGAGGCGCCGCGCGTTCAACACCACGGCGAGCGATGACACGGACATGCCGAGCGCCGCGAGCCAGGGCGCGATCAGCCCGAGAGCGGCCGCGGGCACGGCGCTCAGGTTGTAGAGCAGCGCCCAGGCGAGGTTCTGGTGCACGACGCGCATGGCGTTGCGCGCCACGCGCAAGGCCTGGGGCAACACCTCGAGATTCTCGTTGACCAGCAGCAGGTCGGCCGCGGACTGCGCGATGGCGGAACCCTGCCCCATGGCGCAGCTAACCTCGGCGGCAGCCAGCACCGGCCCGTCGTTGATGCCGTCGCCGATGGCGAAGGCGCGATGGCCGCGCGCGCGCAAATCCTCGAGCAGGGCGATCTTGTCGTGCGGCGACAGGCGCGCGTGACTGTTCGCGACCTCGAGCGCGCGGCCGGCCTCGGACACGGCATCCCGGTGATCGCCGCTGGCAATGACCACGGCCAGTCCCTGCGCACGCAGCGCGTCCAGAGCGCGACGGGCCTCGGGGCGCAAGGGCGTGCCGACGCGGAACGCCGCGACCAGGCCCGCATTGCATCCCAGATACAGCAGGCGGTCGTCCGCGCCGCCGCGCCGCAGCGGCACGACCTCGACCGATGCCGCGATGGCCGCGACGAAATCACGTGCACCGAGACGCCAGCGGATCCCGTCGATGCTGCCCTCGATGCCGGCGCCCGCCTGCTCGCGCACATGGCCGGCTCGAACGGTGGCATCGGCGTGCGGGCGGAACGCTTCGGCCAGCGGATGTGCGCAGTCGCGCTCGAGCGCCGCGGCAATGGCCAGGGCCTCCTCGCGCGTGCGGCCGCTCAGTAGTTGGGTCTCGAGGATGCCGGTGGCGGGCAGCGTGAGCGTGCCGGTCTTGTCGAGCACCACGGTGTCGATGCGCGCCAGGCGCTCGATGGCATCCGGACGCGTCACCAGCACACCCAACCGCGCCAGGCGCGTGGTGGCGGCGGCCAGCGCCACCGGCATGGCCAGCGACAAGGCGCACGGGCAGGTCACGACCAGCACGGACAGCACGGCGGCGAAGGCGCGTACCGGATCGACCTGCCACCAGTAGAGGGCCGTGCCGGCAGCCAGCACCAGGATGAGCGCCACGAACCAGGACGCGACGCGATCCGCCACGCGCACCAGGTGCGGACGCTCGGCGCGGGCGCGCTCCTGCAGCGCGACGATGGCGGCGAGCGTGGAATTGGCCATGGACGTCACGCAGCGCAGGGTCAGCGGCTCGCCGACGTTCACGCTGCCGCCGCGGATCAGTTCACCCTCGCGGCGGCACACCGCGGCGGATTCGCCCGTGAGCAGCGATTCATCCAGCAGCGCGGGCGCCGGCGCGCCGGGCACCAGGTTGGCATCCACCGGAATCACGCCGCCCTTCGGTACCACGAAGCGATCGCCGCGCAGCAGCGCCGCGGCGGTAGTTTGTTCCCGGCTGCCGTCATCGCGCAGACGCCAAACCCTGGCCGGCAGACTGCGCGCCAGCGCCTCTGCGGCGGTGACGCCGCGATGCCGCGCGTTCATCTCGAGGAAGCGGCCCACGGTGAGAAAGAACACGAACATGCCCACCGAATCGAAGTACACCTCGCCCGCGCCACGAAACGTGTTGACCACGCTCGGCAGCCAGGCGAGCAACAGCGCCAGCGCCACCGGCACGTCCATGCCGACGCGCCTGCGCGCGAGATCGCGCCACGCGCCGACCAGGATGGGCGCACCGGCGTAGAACAACACCGGCGTCACGATGATCATGCCGGCGATGGCCATGAGCTGGGCCAGGGAGGCGGTGATGTCCGTCGCGCCGTACAGCGCGGTGAGATACATCATCGACTGCATCATGCCCAGCGAGGCCACGCCGACGCGCTTGAGTGCCGCGCGCCGCTCCTGCCGGAAACTGATGCTGGCCTCCGCGCCGGCCAGCGGCACGGCCTTGAAACCGGCTGCGTGCACGGCGTCCAGGATCCGCGGCAGGGTCGTGGCCCCGCCCCGCCAGTTCACCGTGGCGCGCGCGGTGGCGGCATTGACGTTCGCGCTCTCGACCCCCGGCAATGCCCGCATCGCCTGTTCGATGGTGCGCGCACAGGCAGCGCAGCGCATGCCCTCGACGGAGAACACCACGTGCTCGTGCTCGCCCGCATCCAGCGACCAACGCGCATGCAGGGCCTCGCTGGCGCTCATGCGTCGGGGCCCTCCGGGTCGCGGGCGCGCAGCTGCACGTACTCGCTGGCGGCATCGAGCTCGGTGCGCAGCGCCCAGGTGCTGGCCGGATCCTGCAACGCGACGCGCCACCGGCCCGGGACCAGCGGCGCGCAATCACCGCGGAAGTTGCCGTCGGCGCCACGCGTCAGCGTGTGCAGGCGATCGAGGTGCACGTCGCTGCCATTGATGAGCCGCAGTTGCAGCGTCGGCGCCGTCGCGCCGCGCAGCGTCAGCACGCAGGCGCCCTGCGTGAATGCCAGCTCGGCTTGCAGGCCCAGTCGCGCCGCGGTACGCGCGCGTTCGAAGTCGGCGTCCAGCAGCTCGCCCTCCCAGTGGTAGATCTCGGGCAGCGCGCGGTCGGCATCCTGCATGGCGATGGCCAGCGTGGCGAAGCCGCCGAGCACGGCGGCGCCCGGCAGCAGCCACACCAGCCAGAGCACGGGGTTCTTCCTGAGCGCAGCGTTCATCCATCACCTCGTGGGCGCGAGGAATCGCGCCTCGGTTTCGGTCGTGACGTCGGGATCGTCGAGGGAGCGCAGCCGGAACACGATGGTCTCCGGCCCCTGCATCTCGAGGGAATCGGCCTGATAGGCGGCGCGCCGCACGCGCAGCGGCAACGAATACACCGCGCCCGACGGCACCTGGTATTCGCTCTGCCTGGCGATCACGGTCAGCGGCAGGCTGCCTTGCGCCTCGAGTGCGAAGCGCTGCGGGCGTTCGCTCTTGTTGAGGATGCGGATGGTGTAGACGTTGTCCACGTTGCCGTCGTCCGTGAGGCGGAACAGCGCATTGCGATCGCGGATCACGTCCAACGTCACCGGGCTGCGCATCGCCACGGCGACGACGAAGCCCACCACCAGCGAGGCGAGGATGGTGCCGTAGATGAGCGTGCGCGGCCGCAGGACATGCGTCGGCCGGTGCTCGAGCGCATGCGTGGTGGTGTAGCGGATAAGGCCACGCGGCGAACCCATCTTGTCCATGACGTCGTCGCACACGTCGATGCAGGCGGCGCAGGCGATGCACTCGATCTGCAGGCCCTTGCGGATGTCGATGCCGGTGGGGCACACCTGTACGCACAGCGTGCAGTCGATGCAATCGCCCTTGCCCTGGGCGCGCGCGTCGCTGCCGCGGCGGCGCGCGCCGCGCGGCTCGCCGCGTTTCTCGTCATAGGTGATGACCAGCGTGTCGCGATCGAACATGGCGCTCTGGAAGCGCGCGTACGGACACATGTACTTGCACACCTGCTCGCGCAGGTAGCCGGCGTTGCCGTAGGTGGCGAAGCCGTAGAAGAAGATCCAGAACGTCTCCCAGGGTCCGAGCGACAGCGCCATCACCTCGCCCGCCAGGGTGCGGATGGGCGTGAAGAAACCGACGAAGGTGAAGCCCGTCCACAGCGCGAACGTCACCCACAGGAACTGCTTCAGGGATTTGCGACCCAGCTTGGCCGCGCTCCACGGCGCCTTGTCGAGCTTCACGCGCGCGGCGCGGTCGCCCTCGGCGAAGCGTTCCATCCACAGGAAGGCCTCGGTCCACACCGTCTGCGGGCAGGCGTAGCCGCACCACAACCGTCCGCCGATGGCGGTGAAGAAGAACAGCGACAGGGCCGCGATGATCAGCAGCCAGGTGAGGAAGATGAAGTCCTGCGGCCAGAACACCAGCCCGAGGATGAAGAACTTGCGCGCCGGCAGGTCGAACAGCACGGCCTGGCGGCCGTCCCACTGTGCCCAAGGAAGTAGATAGAATATGCCGAGCAGCACCCATACCGAGAGCGTGCGCAGCCGTGCGAACCGGCCCTTGACCTCGCGCGGATAGACCTTGGCCTCCGCCAGGTACAGGGAGTCGCTGGCGGCCTGCCCGGGAGTGGCCATGTCAGCGTTCCCGGCGGCCGGCGAGCTGCCAGCACAGCGAGGCCGCCACCAGGCCGATCAGCCAGAAAAAGAAGAAGCCGATGGCATACACGCGCAGTCGGCCGGTCCACCAGGACGGCGTCTCGCCCGAGACCAGGCCGAGCGGATCGATGAACGCGAAACACAGCATGGTGGCCAGCGCGGCGGCGAGAAACGCGCTCCACACGATCACGCCGAAGGCGCGACCCGCCGCGCCGAGCTCCTGGTCAGTGGACGACATCGGCCTGCGCGACCGGGCGCGCCTCCGCCTGGCTCAAGGACAGCACGTAGGCCGCCAGTAGTTTGACCCGGGTCTCGCCCAGGCGATCCAGGTGCGCCGGCATCGTGCCGGTGCGCCCGTGCGTGATGCTGTCGCGCACCGAGGTGAGCGCGCCGCCGTGCAACCACACGGCATCGGCGAGGTTGGGCGTGCCCATCTCCTGCTTGCCGCGCGCATCGGCGCCATGGCAGGCGGCGCAGATCTCGGCGAACTTCGCGGCGCCGGCCTGCTGGTCGCCGGCGGCCAGTGCCCGGCCCTGCAGCGAGTAGAGGTAGGCCAGCATGTCCTCGACACCCTGGGCGCCCAGCGCATCTCCCCAGGCCGGCATCACGCCCGCGCGGCCGTGGGCAATGGTGGCGAACACGGTCTCAGGCGAGCCGCCCCAGAGCCAGTCGCGATCGGTGAGGTTCGGAAAGCCGGGCGCGCCGCCGCCGTCGGAGCCGTGACAAGTGGCGCAGTTGTTCAGGAACAGGTTGCGGCCGACGTTGAGTGCAGCCGGGTCGCGCTCCAGGTCGCCGATCTCGCGCGCCGCAAAGGGCGCGAGCGCCTTCTCGATGCGCGCCGCGTTGGCGCGCGCCGCGGCCGCGTGCTCGGCCTGCGACGTCCAGCCCAACGTGCCGCGGGCGTTGCCCAGGCCCGGATACAGGGCGAGATACACGCCGCCGAACGCGACCGTGATGATGAACAGCCACAGCCACCAGCGCGGCAGCGGATTGTTCAGTTCGCGCAGGTCGCCGTCCCACACGTGGCCGGTGGTCTCGGTGGTGGTCGCGGTCTCGCCATGCGAGCGGCGCGTCCACCACAGCAGCCAGAGCGCGCCGCCGATGTTGGCGACGGTGAGGACGATGATGAACAGGCTGTGGCCCAGGGTCATTGGCGCGGCTCCTCGTCGTCGAGTGGCAGGCGGGCGGCCTCGTCGAACGACCGCTTGCGCGCCTTGCTGAACGCCCAGACGAACAGCCAGAGGAACAGCACCAGCAGTACGCCGGTGACGATGCCGCGGAAAACGTTGATGTCCATGTCGATCACCAGTTCTTCGAGGCCGTGCCCAGCCCCTGTAGATAGGCCACGAGGGCATCCAGGTCGGATTTGCCGCGCACGGCCTCCTCCGCTGCCTCGATGTCCGCATCGGTGTAGGGCACGCCCACCTTGCGCAGGGCGCGCATCTTGGCGGGTGTGCCCGCGGCGTCGATGGTCGAGCCGGCGAGCCAGCTGTAGGCCGGCATGTTCGACTCGGGCACCACGTCGCGCGGATTGTTCAGATGCGCGCGATGCCACTCGTCGCTGTAGCGGCCGCCGACGCGCGCGAGGTCCGGCCCGGTGCGCTTGGAGCCGAACTGGAACGGGTGGTCGTACACGCTCTCGCCCGCAAGCGAGTAATGACCATAGCGCTCGGTCTCGGCGCGCAGCGGGCGGATCATCTGCGAGTGGCAGTTGTAGCAGCCCTCGCGGAGGTACACGTCGCGCCCTTCGAGCGCCAGCGCGTCGTAGGGCTTCACGCCCGGCGCCGGCGTGGTCACCTCGTTGGACAGATACAGCGGCACGATCTCGACCAGGCCACCGATGCTGATGACCACGGCGATCCACACGCCGAGCCACGAGACCTTCTTCTCGACGATTTCATGTGCGCTGCTCATGCGGGCTCCGGAATGGCATTCAGGTCTTCGCGGGCGCTGCCCGAGACAGTCTTGGTCACGTTCACCGCCATCATCACCATGCCGCCCAGCACCATGAGCCCGCCGAGCAGGCGCACCGCGTAGTACGGGTAGGTGGAATTCAGCGCCTCGATGAACGAGTAGGTGAGCGAGCCGTCGTCATTGGTGGCGCGCCACATCAGGCCCTGCATCACGCCCGCGATCCACATCGAGGCCACGTACAGCACCACGCCGATGGTGGTGGTCCAGAAATGCCAGTCGATGAGCCGCGTGCTCCACATCTCCTGCTTGCCGTAGAGCTTCGGCAGCATGGAGTAGATGCAGGCGATGGTGATCATCGCCACCCAGCCGAGCGCGCCGGAATGCACGTGACCGATGGTCCAGTCCGTATAGTGAGACAGGGAGTTCACGGTCTTGATGGACATCATCGGGCCTTCGAAGGTCGACATGCCGTAGAACGACAGCGCCACCACCATGAACTTGAGGATGGGATCGGTGCGCAGCTTGTGCCACGCGCCCGAGAGCGTCATCAGGCCATTGATCATGCCGCCCCAGGACGGCGCCAGCAGGATCAGTGAGAACACCATGCCGAGCGACTGCGCCCAGTCCGGCAGCGTGGTGTAGTGCAGGTGATGCGGGCCCGCCCACATGTAGATGGAGATGAGCGCCCAG
>CAMLGF010000059.1 GCA_946479515.1 uncultured Pseudomonadota bacterium
GCCCGGCCCTCGGGTAGGAGTGGGGGCAGGCCGCGGAGGCCTGTCCCGCACAGATTATGAGTGAGGACAGGCCGCGGAGGCCTGTCCCGCACACTCTTAAATTACGCAGCCTGCACTTCGATGCGGCGCGGTTCGGGCTTCGCGGCCTTGGGGATGGTCAGCTCGAGAACACCGTCCTTGAACTGCGCCTTGATCGCGTCGGTTTGCACATTCTCGGGCAGCGAGAACGTGCGCACGAACTTGCCGCTCACCCGCTCGATGCGCGAGTAGTGGCCGGCGTCGTCCTTCTGCTCGAAGTTGCGTGCGCCGCGCAGGCTGAGCACACCCTTCTCGGCGGTGATCTCGATGTCCGCGGGCTTCACGCCCGGCAGGTCGGCGCGCACGACGAACTGCTTTTCCTCTTCATGAATGTCCACGGCCGGCGACCAGGCGGAATCGCGGGCGGCGACCTCGAAACTCTGGTCCAGTTCCTGGCGCAGGCGGTTCAGCAGGCCCCATGGCTCGTAACGCACGACGGTCATCTGTCTACTCCTTTCAATACCCATGTTGATGGTGGCCACGATGGCTAACTACAGAGGCGTGTGGGTGCACACGCCGCTGGTCTTGCATGGCCCCGATCTGCGGATGCCGGCTGGCGATTCAAGAGGCTTGAAAACGAGCCGTCCGGGGCCACAAAAGTGCGCTTGGCCCCCGCGGTGAGCGGCCCTCGGATGAGGGCACGACTAGCATCCTGTGGACCACTTGTGCGTAGCCGGTGGGCAGGAGGTGGACACAAAATCTTGTGTCGGGCCCGATTCCTGCATATGTCAAGAAGCGCCGTATTGACAGGCGGTTTCTACGGCCAAAAACCTCATAAGCCGTTGATATAAATTGACAATAACGAACCCCAATTATGACAGCGATGTTTCTTGACGCACTGTTTACGCGTAACTACTCTCCCGACCCCAACACAAGATGTTGTGTCGCGACGTCTTGTCGATGGGGAGAACCGGGGAGAGGAATCGCGGGCTGTCTGACAGCAGGCCGCAATAGACCACGCTGAATCCGTAGGAGCTACGGGCGCAGGGGGCGTTCTTTTTTCCGGTTTTGCATTTGGGCAAGGCCCCTGGCAGCGGGGGTTCGGAACATCGGGGAGCAGGACCCATCCATGAACAGCGTGGTCAAGATCGAGCACAAAGACGTCGATGCCATTCCCTTCCAGGAGGCGTCGCTCGACATCTGGGACAAGAAATACCGCTTGTCCGCCAAGGACGGAACGCCGGTCGACAAGACCATGGACGACACCTATAAGCGTGTCGCCCGGGCCCTCGCCGACGTCGAAAACGAGGCCGTCCGCGAGCAATGGTACGAGCGATTCGTATGGGCGCTGCGCCGCGGCGCCATCCCCGCCGGCCGCGTCACCTCGAATGCCGGCGCGCTCGAGCACAAGCCCGCCACCTCCACCATCAACTGCACGGTGTCCGGAACCATCGGTGATTCGATGGACGACATCCTCAACAAGGTGCACGAGGCCGGTCTCACGCTGAAGGCGGGTTGCGGCATCGGTTACGAGTTCTCGACGCTGCGTCCCCGCGGGGCCTACGTCTCCGGCGCCGGCGCGTACACCTCGGGCCCGCTGTCGTTCATGGATATCTACGACAAGATGTGTTTCACGGTCTCGTCGGCCGGCGGGCGCCGCGGCGCGCAGATGGGCACCTTCGACGTCGGCCATCCGGACGCCATGGAATTCATTCGCGCCAAGCGCGAAGACGGCCGCCTGCGCCAGTTCAACCTGTCGCTGCTGATCACCGACGAGTTCATGCAGGCCGTGCGCGCCGACAAGGAATGGCAGCTCGCCTTCCCGCTGCTCCAGAAGGAATACGACCCTGCCGAGCACAAGCTCGACGACAAGTCGAAGTTCGTGTGGCGCGAATGGCCGACCACCGAGAAATACGTGAGCCGCGAAGATGGCCTGGTGTGCTGCAAGGTCTACAAGACTCTGCCGGCACGCCGCATGTGGGACGTCATCATGACGTCCACCTACGATTTCGCCGAGCCCGGTTTCATCCTCATCGACAAGGTCAATGAGATGAACAACAACTGGTGGTGCGAGAACATCCGCGCCACCAACCCCTGCGTCACCGCCGACACCTGGGTGCACACCAGCGAAGGTCCGCGCCAGGTCGCCGAGCTCATCGGCAAGGCCTTCCGGGCCCGCATCGACGGCAAGGAACACGCCAGCGCGCCGGAAGGCTTCTTCCGCACCGCGCTCAAGCCGCTGGTGAACGTGGCGACCGCCGAAGGACATTCCCTGCGGCTCACTTCCGATCACCGCGTGCGGCGCATTTCCATGCTGACGCGCTTCCGACTGCAGACCGAATGGTGCGCGGCGGGCGATCTGCAGCCGGGGGACAAGGTGCTGCTGCAGGATCATCGCAAGGCGGCGGAATGGTCGGGGGCGGATCGTTCGAAGGATTGGGGGTCCAACGAGGGTTATCTCATGGGCCTGCTGGTCGGCGACGGCACGGTGTCGGAACAGCGCGCGGAGCTTTCCATCTGGGCGCGACCCGCGGTGGGCAACAGCGACGTGGACGTCGGCGGCCCGCACTCGGTCATGGCTGCCGCGCTGGATGCGGCGCGCTGCTTCAATCACCGCTCGGACTTCTCCGGCTGGCACCAGGGACAGCGACGCGGCGAATTCAACCTCAGCATGGAAGGCATCACGGAGCTGGCGCGCGAGCTCGGCCTGCGACCGGGCCGTCAGACCATCACGCCCGCCATCGAGCGTGCCTCCAGCGATTTCTACCGCGGCTTCCTGCGCGGCCTGTTCGACACCGACGGCGGCGTGCAGGGCACGCAGGCCAAGGGCGTGTCCGTGCGGCTGGCGCAGCCCGACCGGGTCATGCTCGAAGGCGTACAGCGCATGCTGCTGCGTCTCGGCATCGCTGCCAGCCTGTACAAGCGCGCCCAGTACGAACTGGTGATCACGGGCGAGAACGTCGCGCGTTTCGCCGAGCTCATCGGTTTCGCCGACACCAACAAGCGCGCGCGCCTCGCGCGCCTGCTGGGCAGCTACAAGCGCACGCTGAATCGCGAAAGATTCGTGGCCACCGTCGAATCCGTGCGCGCCGACGGCATGGAAGACGTGTACGACGTGCAGATACCGGGTATCAACGAGTTCGATGCCAACGGTTTCCACGCGCACAACTGTGGCGAGCAGCCGCTGCCGCCGTATGGTTCCTGTCTGCTGGGCTCGGTGAACCTCACGCGCTTCGTCAAGAACGCGTTCACGGACTTCGCCGAGTTCGACTGGAACGAGTACCGCGAAGTGGTGAAGGTGTTCACGCGCATGCTCGACAACGTGGTCGAGATCAACGGGCTGCCGCTCGAACAGCAACGCGGCGAGATCCAGCGCAAGCGCCGCCATGGCATGGGCTTCCTGGGCCTCGGTTCCACCATCACCTGCCTGGGCATGAAGTACGGCGCCGAGGACTCCATCAAGTTCACGGAAGACGTCTCGCGGGAAATGGCGGTGGCCGGATGGGAAGCGGCCCTGGAGCTGGCCAAGGAGAAAGGCCCGGCCCCCATCATGAAAGAGGAGTTCACCGTCACCGCCGAGATGCTGCGCAAGCGGCCGGAGATGGCCAAGGACGGCTGGAAGATCGGCGACCTCATCCCGGGCCGCATCCTGCACGCCCGCTACAGCCGCTACATGCAGCGCATCACCGAGACCGCGCCCTGGCTGGTAGACCAGCTCGCCAACGTCGGCGCGCGCTTCACGCATCACACGTCGATCGCGCCCACGGGCACGATCTCGCTGTCGCTGGCCAACAATGCCTCGAACGGCATCGAACCCTCGTTCGCGCATCACTACTTCCGCAACGTGATCCGGCCGGGCAAGAAGACCAAGGAGAAAGTCGATGTCTTCTCATTCGAGCTTCTCGCCTATCGCGAGCTCATCAATCCGCGTGCGATGCCGAACTCAACGAATCCGGCCGAACAGCTGCCGGGCTACTTCACCACGGCGGATGACATCACGCCGAAGGAGCACGTGGACATCCAGGCCGCAGCGCAGAAGTGGGTGGACAGCTCCATCTCCAAGACGGCGAACGTGCCCACGGATTACAAGTACGAGAGCTTCAAGGACATCTATCTGTACGCCCACGAGAAGGGCCTGAAGGGCTGCACCACTTTCCGGTTCAACCCCGAGGCGTTCCAGGGCGTGCTCGTGAAGGAAGACGATCTCAAGAACACCACCTACGTGTTCACGCTCGAGGACGGCAGCGAGATCTCCGTCAAGGGTGACGAGGAGATCGAGTATGACGGCGAGAAACACACCGCCGCCAACCTCTACGATGCCCTCAAGGAAGGTTATTACGGCAAGTTCTAGCCCTAGCTAGACGCCCAGGAGACAGCCATGGCTGCCATCAAGATCGACAAGAAGATCGCCAAATACCGCGTGCAGAAGCCCGCGACGGAAGAGAGCAAGGCCGCGGAAGCCGCCGAAGTGATCAAGCTCGAGCCCGCGGTCGAGATGACCCGGGGCAAGGACGGGCGCTCGGCCAAGGTCGTGCGCATGACCGAAGAGGTGCAGCGCCCCGAGTTCCTCATCGGCGCCACCTACAAGATCAAGACGCCGGTGTCGGACCACGCCATGTACGTGACCATCAACGACATCGTGCTCAACGAAGGCACGCCCTACGAGCAGCGCCGCCCGTTCGAGATCTTCATCAACTCCAAGAACCTCGATCACTTCCAGTGGATCGTGGCGCTCACGCGCATCATCTCCGCGGTGTTCCGCAAGGGTGGCGACGTCACGTTCCTGGTCGACGAACTGAAGGCCGTGTTTGATCCGCGAGGGGGATACTGGCAGGCGGGCGGCAAGTTCATGCCGTCGATCATCGCCGAGCTGGGGTATGTCATCGAGAAGCACCTGCAGATGATCGGTCTGCTGAAGAAGCAGGAGCTCGATGAACATGCGCAGAAGTTGATCGCCGAGAAGAAGGCCGAGTTCGAGGAACGCAGCAGACAGACCGATGCCTTCGCCAAGTCGCATTTTCCGGACGGCGCGCAGCTGTGTGCCAAGTGCAGCACCGCGGCCGTGGTCATGATGGACGGTTGCATGACCTGCCTGAACTGCGGCGATTCGAAGTGCGGCTGACGAACAGGTCCGGCTGAGGCCGCAGAGTCTCTCGACGACGATGAACGCGCACCGCGGCGGGCCCGG
The DNA here is from genome assembly GCA_946479515.1 of uncultured Pseudomonadota bacterium. The sequence goes on from CAMLGF010000059.1 coordinate 5,207, forward strand.
TCCCGCGCCCACCCTGAACGGGCTGCGGAGCGCACTCCACGAGGCAGCTTCCGGGCTGCCTCGTTTTTTTCTGCGCCGACATCCCGGGCGGTTTCAGCGCCGGCTGTAGGAGTCACGGTGCGCGCCGTATTTGCGGCAGCCGACATCATCCCGGTAAATGTTCGGATGCCGCGCGGCGCGCGGCTTCCACACAATGACCGCAACGCCATCGGATGGAGCTGCCATGAAGCTCGGTGCCATCGCTGTCGCAGTCATCTCCTCGTTCCTGTTGGCCGCGCTCGCCTCCGCGGATGCCGCGCCCACTTCCAACAAGTGGCGCATCGAGCTGTCGGGCCAGGCGCTGACCACCGGCGAACTGGTGTTCCGCGTGACACCGAGCCAGGGCGAGGCCACGGATGTGTCGGTGAGCATCAGGAGCGGCCGCGCGGAGAATCACGTCGCCCGGGACGTGCGCGACGCGTTCGCCGCGAAACTGAACCCGCAGCGCTACTCCGTCGAGGTCGACGATGGCGAAGACGTGCTGATCAAGAAGAAGGAGGGTCAGCCGGATTTCGCGCTGGAGCTCGTCGAAGCCGATGTGCAGAACGTGAGCATCAAGGTCGAAGGCGAATAGCGCCGCAAACCACGAGATGGCGCTCCGCCCGCACTACGGGCGGAGCGCCGGGCCGGAGGCCGCCATGGATTCCCGATCGAGCCGATTCTGGGTGATCTTGCTGGCGTCGGTCCTCGCGTGGGCCACGCTCGTCGGCGCGGGCCTGGTCAAGGCCGCGAACACGCTGCCGCTCGCCGACGCGTGGAACATCACTTCCGCGGGCAAGGCCACGTCCAGTGGCGAGATGCTGTTCCGGATCTCACCCGCCGACGGGCGGGAGCCGGTCGACGTGACCGTCTTCGTCCTCTCCGGCACAAACGAGACGGGCGTGGCGAGCAGCATTCGCCGCGCATTGTCGGCGCAGCTGGATCGCCAGCGATTCGACGTACAAGCGGGCGAAGGTGCAAACGTCCTGGTGCGCGGCGGCGTCGGCAATGGCTTCTCGCTCGAGTTGCTGGATTCCGACGTGGATGACGTCCGCGTGCAGGTGCAGAGCGCGATGCCGGCCGCGCCGCCCACAGTGCCGGAGCAGAGGAGTCCGGCCACGGCGCCCACGTCGCCGCGGGCCCCGCCGGGGGAACCCGCGCCGCCGCCAGCCGTTCCCCCGGCGCCGAGCGCCGATCCGCCCTCACCACAGGCCGATCCGGCCGTGCCGCCGCCGATGCCGCCGGCGCAGTCCCCTTCCGCCGACGACGGAGCGGGCGCTCCTGCGAGCGCGCCGCCACCGTCGCCGGGCGCGGGTAGTTAGCCAATCCGGCACGGCTTGCGCGCCGACGCGCCTGCACCCCGAGGCCCGGCGCAGTTCGCCGCGCTTCGCAACCCGATTCCGCCAACACCGGATGCTCATCGGGGTTTGCCTGAGCCGCCCCTGACATCATTGCGATAACTACGGCTGTCTGCCTCGCTCGCGCCGGTCTAGGCTGGCTTCGACTCGCCAGCGGTTGAGCCCTCATGACGACGACGGTGCGGATCCTGGGATCGAGAGCCCGCGAACAGATGCCCGGTACGAGCATTACGCTGCTTGCACCCGGCTTCCGCGGAGCGCTCGCACAGGTCAGTCCCGGTCTCGTGCATCCGGCCGCGTACGATCTGCCATTCGCCGCCGCGGCCGCCGGCGCCGAGGTGCTGCTGGCGGCGCAGCTCACGCTGCACCTCGAGGCGCGGGCGCCATCGAGCATCGTGGGCTTGCGCTCGCGCAGCGCCCTGGTGACGCATCCCCGCGTGATCGTGCCGCGGCGCGCGGGCGTCGTCTACGCGGTGCTGCAGACCGACGAAGACGGTGTATCCAGCCTCGTCATGCCTCGCCATGCCGATGACGAGGCGGTCTTTCGGCTCAAGGTGGCGAGGCAGGGAACCACGCAGCGAATACTGCGCGTGCTCATGTGGCCGGAGCCGCTGACGCCCTCTCTCACCCCCTTGGCCATCGCCACGCGCTGGGAAGGATTGCGCCGTCCTTACCAGCTGGCGCAGCGGACTCTCGCCGGCCGCTGGCAACCGCCCGACTGGCCGGGACTCGCTGGCGGCGCCGTGCTGCTACTGTTGCATGACACGTTTTCCACGCCGCAGGCCACCTTCGCCGACTGGTTGGATGATCCGGCCTTCGCGCCCGTCGCGCGGGTCTGCGGCGGGCGGCTGCTGGCGATCAGTCATCCCACGCTCACCGCCAGCATCGACGACAACCTCGAATGGCTGGTGGCACGACTCGCGTCGCTACCGGGGCCCTTCGACATCGTCGCCCACGGCCGCGGCGGATTGCTGGCGCGAGCCCTCGCCGTCGACGGGCGGCTGCCGCTGCGGCGAGTGTGCCAGGTGGGCACACCGAACCAGGGAACGCCGTTGGCGCGCGGTCCGTTGCTGCCGCAGTTCCTCGATGGCCACCTGGCGATGCTCGCGCGCACCTCGCCGATGGCCGCACAGGTCACGCTCGAAGGTGCGCTGTTGCTGGCGCGCGCGACGTCCCAAGGCGGCGATGGCGCGCTGGCCGGCGTGGCAGACCTGATGCCCGAGCGGGCAGTCCCCGCCGCGCGCAGCGACTTCAGTGCGCCGCATCCGGAGTGGTTCACCATCGGCAGCCAGTTCACGCTGCCGGATTGCAATGGCTCCCATGGCGAAGCGGTCGAAGATTCATTCGCCATGCCCAATGACGGCGTGGTGCCGACGCAGGGCTGCCATGAGCCCGGCATTCCGGTGAAAGAGTCCTTGCATCTGCAGGCCGTTCATCATCACGGCTATTTCTCCGATGCACGCGTGCGGCAGCGACTGGCGTCGTGGCTTGTGTAGGAAGGCTCTTATTTTCAGACGGCAATGTCGTTGATGGTTGCGAGGGGGCAGGGACTGAAATCATGAGCCCCATGAGCACTACAAAGATCATCGCCATCGTCCTCATCGTCGCCGGAGCATTGGGCCTCGCGTACGGCAAGTTCAGCTACACGAAGGAAACGCACGACGCCAAGGTCGGCCCCATCGAACTATCGGTGAAGGACAAGGAGACCGTGAACATTCCCGTCTGGGCTGGCATCGGTGCCATCGTGATCGGCGCCGGACTGTTGCTCGCCGGCGGACGGCGGACCTGAGCCGCCGGCATCGTTTACCGGAGCCTGGCGGTCCCGCCTTGTGGTGCGGGGCCGCCCTCCATTGATCCGCTTCATCGGTTCCCCTCGAGTCCGGAACTGCGTCACAGTCCGGTCCGGGCATGAACGGCGGCGCGACACGACTTAATCGCGCCGGATTCGCGATTCCAGGCCGCTGATCCCACCATTGCGGCCGTCTGTCGGAACCCTGCTGCAGCCTGTCGGAACATCATTGAAAGTCGCCGCAGACGTTCGAGGGAGAACCGATGCGCCGTAATTCCACAGCCCGTGGCTTCACGCTCATGGAGCTGATGTTCACCGTCCTTCTTGCAGCGCTGCTGCTGGGCATCGGGGTGCCGTCGTTCCGCGGCATGATCGCGAACAACCGGCTCGCCAGCCAGACGAATGAAATCATCGCGGCGATCAACATGGCGCGTTCCGAAGCCATCACGCGCAACAGCCCCACGACTCTGTGCCGGGCCGAAAGCGAGTCCGCGACCGAATGCGAGACGGATGAAGGCAGCTGGGAAGCCTGGGTCATTCTCAATGCCGCGGGCGACGTGCTGCGCACCGGCGTGTTCAACACCTACGGCGGTTCGATTTCGATCGAGGCGGATCTCGATTCCGAAAGCGTGACCTTCCAGCCGGATGGCATGGCGCGCACCGGTGCCGGCCTGGTGGTCGACAGCACCATCACCATCTGCAGCAGCCAGGCCACGTCTGACAATCTGCGCACCATCACCATCGGCGCGGGTAGCCGCGTGTCATCCGAAAAGAGCACGGGAGATTGTCCATGACGCGCCATCGGCTGAGCCGGCAGCGGGGCATCGGCATCATCGAGATCATGGTGGCGGTGCTGGTGCTGTCCATCGGTTTGCTGGGCCTGGCGGGTCTGCAGATGCGCACACTGCGCAACAGCGAGAGTTCCATGCAGCGGAACATCGCCGTCGTGGAGACGCATGCGGTGGCCGACGCCATGCGCGCCGACCGCGTCAAGGCCACCAACGGCGGCTTCGACATCGCGCTCGATGCGGATCCGCCGGACGGCGACACATTCGCGGACGTGGTGCTGGCGTCGTGGCGCCAGAACATCGAGAACTCCCTGGGTGAGGGCGCCACCGGCGCCGTCGACTGCAACGGCACGCTCTGCAGCATCACCATCCGCTGGAACGACTCGCGCGCCTCGGGCGACGCCGAGGATCTGGAAACCTTTCAGATCACCACCGAGGTGCAGCTATGAACCGCCAGAGGCAATCGGGCATGACGCTCGTCGAGCTCATGGTGGCCATGGTGCTCGGCCTGGTCATCATCGGCGGCGTGATCGGCGTCATGCTGGCGAACAAGCGCAGCTACAGCACCAACCAGGGGCTTTCGGAAGTGCAGGAGACCGCGCGCACAGCCTTTGAGCTGATGTCCCGCGACATCCGCCAGGCCGCGGGCAACGGCTGTGACAGCCCGACGCGTACTTCGAACGTGCTCAAGGCCGGCGGCAACTGGTGGCAGGACTGGTGGGGCATGGCCGGCGTGAACAACGGTGACGCCGATACCGTCGTCGCCGTCGGCACCGGCGTGGGCCAGCGGGTCGCGGGAACGGACACCGTGCACGTGCAGGGCCTCGATGGCGTGGCCATGGCCGTGGAGTCCTCCGATGCCGTCAATGCGGCCATCACCATCGATGGCGATGCGCCCTTCGGCGCCGGCGACATCATGCTGATCTGCGATTTCGACCACGCCGCGATTTTCCAGATCACCGACTGGGATGCGGGCGCCGACAAGCTGACTCACGACGCCTCTGGCGATGCGCCGGGCAATTGCTCGAAGGGTCTGGGCTTCCCGGCGGTCTGCGACGGCGGTTCGGGCAACAGCTACGAATTTCCCGAGAACTCGCAGATTGGCCGGCTGATGGCCGCTGTCTGGTACATCGGCAACAACGGCCGTGCCGCCGATGGCGGGCGTTCGCTGTTCCGCCGGCGCCTCGGCCCCGGTGGCGTCGAAGTCACCGAAGAAATCGTCTCCGGCGTCACGGACATGCAGGTGCGCTACGGCGAGAACGACAGCGACGACATACAGGAGGCCGATGACGTTGCCTCGTGGGACAACGTGAATTCGATTTTCATCACGCTCACAGCCGACAGCATCTCGTCCAACGTCACGACCAATCCGACCGAGAACCAGGGGCGCATCTCGCGCACCTTCACCTATCTCATCACGCTCAGGAATCGCGTTACATGATCGGCCTGGCCGCAACTCGCAATTTTCCGAACCGGGTTCGCCGCCAGCGCGGCGTGGCGCTGGTGGTCGCGCTCATTCTGCTGCTGATCGCCACCATGATCGGCCTGGCAGCCAGCCGCGGTTCGGTGATGCAGGAACGCATGAGCGCCAATACCTATGATCGCTCGCTGGCCTTTCAGCGCAGCGAAGCGGCGCTGCGCGCGGCGGAGCGCGCCATCACCGCGAACTGGCGCATCGATGACCTGGGCGGCGTCGATTGCACCGCCATTGCCTGCCCGATCGTGCCGGCCGATGCCTTCACCGGCACGAGCGCGACCTGGACGGATGTTTCGAATGATTACGACGTCAACGCGGACCTCGCGCCTGCCGTGCCGCAGTATTACATCACCTTCATGGGCACCGGCCGCTCCGAGAACAATCTCGGCCAGGCGAACAATGCCGATGCCGCCAACTATGGCAGCAGCGCGCCGCCGGACAATCTCGCTTACTACCGCGTGACCGCTCGTAGCAGTGATCCCACCGAGGATGACTCCGAGGGCCGCGCCATCGTGGTGTTGCAGACCACGGTGAAACGCTCGTTCTGAGCACACCGGATTCAATTGAGGATGCAGTCATGGCACTTCGCACGAACAGCAAACGTAGTCACAAGCGCATAGGCCTCGCAGCACGTATCGCCGCGGCGGCGGTGTTGTTCGCCGGCGCCGGCGCAGCCGTCGCGGCCGATCCGCTGGTGTCGCAGACGCCGCTGTCGGCGGGCGGTGTGGTGCCCAGCAACGTGCTCCTGACGCCTTCGGTCGAATTCCCGACGGTGAACAGCAAGGCCAACCTCGGTAGTTACAGCACCGCCAAGCTCTACTACGGCTATTTCGATCCGCAGAAGTGCTACACGTATCACTACGAAGCCACCGAAGCGAATCGCTATTTCGAGCCTTCCAGCACCACCGGCGGTCCCGCGGTCTGCAGTGGAAAATGGAGTGGCAACTGGTTGAATTGGGCTACTACCCAGACTATCGATGGCTTCCGCAAGGCGCTGACCGGTGGTCTGCGGTCCGTCGACACGTCCACTGTCACCATCCTCGAGAAGGCGCGCCACGACGGCCAGGGTGGCGTCGGCTACTACCCCAACCAGACGATCACGGATGACGCAACGATTGCCGGCGCAATTCCGGTGCCGGCCGCTTCCCCCTGGGGCACGTTGACGTCGCGCGTCTGGGGCGGCGGCAATCAGCTGTTCCTTACCGGGACCGCGGAAAACAGCCAGATCTGTTCCGCCAATTCGGTCAATACCCTGGGGGTGGGGTATCCGGGTCCGGTGAATTCCTCCGGCACGCAGGCACCGGCCACGCCGTACGTGGTCGACTACGACCCCGCATCCCACACGTTCAATACTTCGAACATCAGTCCAGCGACGAACTTCGACTGCAATTCCAGCAGCAGCACCAACTACAAGGCCATCACGAACGCCAACCGCATCTATCGCATCAGCGTGCGCGTGAAGGTCTGCGTTTCCGGCATGCTGGAAGACAATTGCGTGGCCTACGGCGGCAACTACAAGCCAGAAGGGCTCATCCAGAAGTACGAGCACAAGATGCGCTTCTCGGTATTCGGCTACCTGGTGGACAACAAGGCATATCGCGACGGCGGCGTGCTCCGCGCCAACCAGAAGTACGTCGGCCCCGAGCGCCTGAGTTCGAGCACGGGCCTCTGGGAAGACAATCCCAACAAGGAGTGGGATCCGGAAACCGGCGTGTTCTACGACAATCCGAATCCTGATGACGTCACCGCCACCAACGCCTATGGCAGCCTGGGTGCGTACCCGGTGCACAACAGCGGTGTCATCAACTACATCAACAAGTTTGCGCAGAGCGAAGGAATTTTCGCCAAGAGCTTCGACCCCGTCAGCGAGCTCTACTACACCGCCACGCGCTATCTGCGCAAATTGGAGCCGATCGACGCCTACAACACGCTGAGCAAGGTGATGGACAACAACAGCGGTGGCAGCACGTTGGCATCGGCCTCGGACCGCTGGAAATTGACCGATGATTTCCCGGTGATCACCGATTGGGAAGATCCCTTCCAGTTCTGGTGCCAGAACACCGCCATCATCGGTATCGGCGACGTGTACACGCACAAGGACAAGAATCTCGCCGGGCGCGAGAGAAGCGAGAATGAACCTGCATCCATTGGCGACGCGGCATCCGATCCGGATTTCTCGGGCGACGGGAAGCATGACGTTCCCTGGTGGACCAAGAAGGCGTACACGATCGAAGGCGTGTCCTATACGATGCCGCTGGATTCGGGTCTGAACAGCAGCTCATACCTGGTCGGCCTGGCGTACTACGCCCACACGCAGGACCTGCGTACGGATCTCGGTCCGAACGGTGAGAAGCAGTTCGCCTCCACACACTGGGTGGACGTCCGCGAAAGACAGAAGACCGAGCCTCGGGTTCGCAACCAGTACTGGATGGCGACCAAGTACGGTGGCTTCCTCATGCCCGAGGACTACGACTCCGAAACCAACACCGACACTCTGCCGGAGAGCTGGTGGGCGTCCTCGGAATCGATCACGTCGAACGGCGTGTCGACCGAGACGTTCAAGCGTGCAACCAACTATTACCTCGGCGATGCGCCGGATAAAATGATCGCGGGACTCACCCGTGCGTTCGCGAAATTCGGCTCGGAAGGCAAGGGCTCCGGCGCCTCGCTGGCGGCGAACTCGACCCGCCTCGACACGACCACGCTCACTTTCCAGGCGCAGTTCCAGAACAGTATCTGGCAGGGCCAGCTCAATGCGTACAGCGTGGACAAGGAGACCGGCGCGCTGGCGGCGACCCCGCTCTGGACGGCTGGCGCCAACATGCCGGCCTACGACGACCGCAAGTTGTACGTGAACGCCCGGAGCAGCGGCTCGGATGACTATGAGGAATTCGAGTGGGACCAGCTCAGCAGTGAACAGCAGGATGCCCTCAAGCCCGATTGGGTCCTGCCGTCGGGCGCGGACGTCGATGGCGAAGACGTGCTCGAATACATCCGCGGCAATCAGGCCAAGGAAGAAAGCGAAGAGAATGGCGCGCTGCGCACCCGTTCGCCGCCTTCGGGATGGAGCGCCGCGCTGGGTGACATCGTCAATTCCACGCCGGTGTTCGTGGGCAGTCCCAATGCCGCCCTGTATGCGAACTCGCCGGGCACTTGGGACGGCAAGACCACGCATGACGACTTCGCGACCAACAATGCGGGCCGCACACCGGTGGTCTGGGTGGGAAGCAATGACGGCATACTCCATGCCTTCGACGCGTCCATCGATGCCGATGGCACGACGACTGCGACCTCGGGCGATGAGGTGTATGGCTTCATTCCCAACAAGGCCATCATGTCCGGGCTCCGCGACTTCGCCAGCCCGAACTACTCGCACAAGTACTTCATGGACGGCGACATCGCGGTGGCGGATGTCTACGAGGAGGGCGCTTCGTACAACGCCGGCACCTGGAAGACGGTGCTGGTTGGCACCATGGGCCGCGGTGGGCCCGGTGTTTTTGCGTTGGATGTCACCGATCCCACGGCCGACCAGGTGAAGTTTCTCTGGGAAAAGGACGAGTCGGACATTCCTGCCCTGGGCCACAACATCGGCCGGCCGGTCATCGCGCAGGTGGCGGAAAACGACTGGCGCGTGATTTTCGGCAACGGTCCGGACAGCGAGAATGGCTCGGCCACTCTCATCCTCATCGACGTGTTCGATGGGACGACGACCACCATCGAGGTGGACGCCGGCAGCGCCAATGGCCTCTCCGCGGTGCTCGCGCGCGACACGAACAACGACGGCTTCGCGGATTCGATCTACGCCGGTGACCTCGAAGGGTCACTGTGGAAGGTCACCGAGTTCACCGGCGATGCGGCTGATGCCAAGATCGTGAAGCTGTTCTCCGCCAAGGACAGCTTCGGCAATCCGCAGCCCATCACGGCCGCTCCTCTGGTGGGCCGCGATCCGGACACGCTCAAGACGTGGGTTTTCTTCGGGACGGGCAAGTTCCTCAATGAAGATGACCTCAACGATACCCAGGAGCAGAGCTGGTACGGCATCGTCGACGAGGACGACGAAATCCTGCTGTCCGAAATGGTCGAGCGTACGCTGTCCAATCCCATCGACACCAAAGCGGACGACGACGAATCGAATGACCTGGACTTCCTGCTGCGCACGCTGAGCGCCGCCACGGACGGCGACATGGATGACAAGAATGGCTGGTACATCAGGCTGACGATTTCAAAGGAACGAATCGTGGTTCCCAATCGCTTCCAGGGCTCGGCGCTGATCGGCACCACGCGTATACCCGATGCCAGCGACCTGTGCCGCCCGACCGGCAGCGGATACATCCTGGCCATCAATCCCTTTACCGGCGCCCGGCTCGACCAGACGTTCTTCGACGTCAATCGCGACGGCAAGTTCGACGACGATGACAAGGCCTTGCTCGACGACAAGTCGCTCGAGCTCGTCTCCGGCATCGGCATCGACAGCAGCCCGAACAACCCGATTTTCATCGAGAACGTCATGCAGTTCAGCAAGGACGACGGCAGCACGGACTCGGTGCGAGTGCAGGGATCGAGTGCCGAGGCGCGTCGCGCCAGCTGGCGCGAGATCACGAACAACTAACTGCCAGGAATCTCCATGAACATCCAGAATGTGCGGAAGTATCGGGGCGTGACGCTGATCGAGCTGCTGACGGTCATGTTCATCGTCGCCATTCTCGCGGCGATCGCCATCCCCTCCTACCGCGCATACACCGTGCGCACCCATCGGGCGGCCGCCAAGGCCTGCCTGTCGGAGTCAGCGCAGTTCATGGAGCGGTACTACACGTCGAACATGACTTACGAGGATGCGCCCATCGACCTGGCCTGCGAAGTGGAAGCCGATCTCGACGACTTCTACACCATCAGCGCCACGGAAGCCGAGCAGCGCACTTACACGCTCTCCGCGGTGCCCAAGGGCGCACAGGCCACCCAGGACTCGATCTGCGGCACCCTGACGCTGACCGAGACCGGCCAGCGTGGCGCCGGCGACGACAGCGCCGAGGCGATCGCCACCTGCTGGTGAGCGGCGCCTAGTTCTTGAGCTTGTAGCCGGTGCGGAACATCCAGTTCACCACCGCGAGGCAGGCCAGCAGGAACACCAGCGTCATGCTGAAGCTCAGCACGACGTTGACGTCGGACTTTCCGTAGAAGCTCCAGCGGAAGCCGTTCACCAGGTACACCACCGGGTTGAACAGCGTGATCTTCTGCCACACTTCCGGAAGCATGGAGATGGAATAGAAGCTGCCGCCGAGGAAGGTGAGCGGCGTGACCACCATCATGGGCACGATCTGGATCTTCTCCCAGCTGTCGGCCCAGATGCCGATGAGAAAGCCGAGCAGGGCGAACGTCACCGACGTGAGCACCAGGAAGCCGAGCATCCAGAATGGATGCAGGATCTCGAACGGCACGAACATGCGCGCCGTGAGCGCGATGATGGCGCCCAGGATCACCGATTTCGTGGCCGCAGCACCCGTGTAGCCCAACAGGGTCTCGGTGAGACCGACCGGCGCCGACAGCAGCTCGTAGATGGTGCCCGCGAATTTCGGCATGTAGATGCCGAAGGAGCCGTTCGACACGCTCTCCATGAGCACCGTCAGCATGATGAGCCCGGGCACGATGAAGGCGCCGTAGCTCACTCCGTCGATCTGCATCATGCGCGAACCGATCGCCGAGCCGAACACCACGAAATACAGCGACGTGGTCATCACGGGCGTGGCGATGCTCTGGAACAGCGTGCGCCAGGTGCGCGCCATCTCGAACTTGTAGATGGCCTTGGCGGCGTGCAGGTTCATCGGCGCGCCCCGGGGGTTTCGTTCTGTGCCGTGCTTCGCACCAGCGACACGAAGATCTCCTCGAGCGAGCTCTCGGCCGTGTGCAGGTCCTTGAACTCAATGCCGGCCTCCTGCAGCTTGCGCAACAGGCCGGCGATGCCGGTCTCGTGCGTCTGTGTATCGAAGTTGTAGACGAGCTCGGTGCCATCCTTCGTCATCTCCAGCGGCAGGCCGGCGAGGGCGCCGGGTAGCTGCGCCAGCGGCTGGGCGAGCGTAAGCGTCAGCTGCTTCTTGCCGAGCTTGCGCATGAGCGCGGTTTTCTCCTCCACCACGATGAGCTGGCCCTTGTTGATGACGCCGATGCGATCGGCCATCTCCTCGGCCTCCTCGATGTAGTGGGTGGTCAGGATGATGGTGACGCCGCGGTCGCGCAGTGCGCGGACCATCTGCCACATGTCACGACGGAGCTCGACGTCGACGCCGGCACTGGGCTCGTCCAGGAACAGGATGGAGGGTTCGTGCGACAGAGCCTTGCCGATCATCACGCGCCGCTTCATGCCGCCCGAGAGCGTCATGATCCTCGCGTCCTTCTTCTCCCAGAGCGACAGGTCGCGGAGCACCTTTTCCAGAACCGCCGGGTCCGGCGGCTTGCCGAACAGTCCGCGGCTGAACGCCATGGTGTTCCATACCGTCTCGAACATGTCGGTGGTCAGTTCCTGCGGTACGAGGCCGATGGTGGCGCGCGCCTTGCGGAAGTCGCGCACGTGATCGTGACCGTCCGCGATCACGGTGCCCGTCGAGGCGGTGACGATGCCGCAGATGATGTTGATCAACGTGGTCTTGCCGGCGCCATTCGGGCCCAACAGGGCGAAGATTTCGCCGCGCCGGATCTCGAGATCGATGTTCCGGAGGGCGTTGAATCCCGTGGCGTATGTCTTGGACACGCCCGCGACGGTCAATACGGAAGGGGTAGGGACGGACATGGCCGCGTAAGTTAGCCGTCGACCACCGCGGGCTCAATGACCCGTTGGAGATAGACTCTGAAGCCTGGTTCAATTCCGCTTGGGGGCAACATGGGGCGGGTTTGCGTTCCACCGGCGGCCGGCATGCGCGGCCGGGCCCGGGCACTGCCCCGGGGACTGGCACTGGCACTGGCACTGAGGCTGGCCTGCGGACCCGCGGTCGCGGCCAATGACGACATCGCCGCCGCCGCGCGGGCGCAGGTGGGTGTCACGCGGCACTACGACCCCTCCTATCAGACCTTGAGATATCCGGGCGGCGATCTGCCCCTGGAGCGCGGGGTGTGTACCGATGTGGTGGTGCGGGCCCTGCGCAGCGCGCGCGGGCTGGACCTGCAGAAGCGGGTGCACGAGGACATCGGCACGCACTGGAGCGCATATCCGCATCCGCGCCGCTGGCGGCTGAGCAGGCCGGATACCAACATCGACCACCGCCGCGTGCCCAATCTCATGGTGTATTTTCAGCGCGCCGGCTACGCGCTCGTGCCCACCCGCAACGGCGCCGACTATCTACCCGGCGACATCGTCGCCTGGGACCTGGGCAAGGGCGTCCTGCACATCGGCATCGTCAGTGACCTGAAGTCGGTGGCCGGCGCGCCCCTGGTGGTGCACAACATCGGCGCGGGCGCGCGCGAAGAGGACATCCTGTTCCATTTCACCGTCATCGGGCATTACCGGATCCCGCCGGCGACCGAGGCGCGTTGAGAGGCGGCGGCGACGGGCATGGCGGCGCCCGGCTGGGGTGTGCCACGCCCGTCAGCGACGCTGGCCGCCGCTCCGCGCGGCCGGGTGGCAGCGGCGCCTGCGATTCCGGCGCGGCTGGCGCCGGTTGCCTACGAACATAGACGGCGGATTCACTGCCGGTGCTGACGGCAAGGGGCGGCGTTTCAGGGTAGGCTTGCCGCCCTCAAATGGCCTCCAAGTCCAAGCTCGCCAACCAGACCCAGATTCACGGCGAAGGTTTCAATTCCCCGCGCCAGTTCTTCGGTGTCTTCAAGTACAGCAAGCGCGCCCTCGAGCTCCTCTGGAGCACGAGCAAGCCCTTGTCCCTGCTGCTCGGCTTCTGCACGGTGCTCGCGGGCGTGCTGCCCTCGGGCGTGGCCTGGGTGGGAGCACGCATCGTCGACAGCGTCTATTGGGCGACGCGCGCGGTGGCCAATGGCCAGGAGATGAGCGTCATGCCCACGGTGTGGTGGGTGGTGGCCGAGGCGGGCATCCTGGTCGTGATCACCGCGGCGCACCGCGGCATCACGCTGTGCCAGTCGCTGCTCAAGGCGCAGCTTTCGCATCGCGTGAACGTGCTCATCCTCGAGAAGGCGCTGTCGCTCACGCTCACACACTTCGAGGATTCGGAGTTCTACGACAAGCTCACCCGGGCGCGCCGCGAGGCTTCGAGCCGGCCGCTGTCGCTGGTCATGCGTACCTCGGGTTTGTTCCAGAATGCGCTGCAGATCTCGAGCTTCGCGGTGCTGCTCGCGGGCTTCTCGCCATGGGCGGTGTTCATCCTGCTGTTCGGGGGGCTGCCGGCCTTTTTCGCGGAGACCAAGTTCTCCGGGGACGCCTTCCGCCTGTTCCGCTGGCGCGCGCCCGAGACGCGCATGCAGACCTATCTCGAGACCGCGGTGGCACGCGAGGACCACGTCAAGGAGGTCAAACTGTTCGACCTCGGCAAGCTGTTCCTCGGCCGCTACCGGGCGATCTACGAGGGTCTGTACGAGAAGGATCGCAACCTCACCATCCGCCGGGAAAGCTGGGGCTTCGCGTTCACCATGATCAGCATCGCGGCGCTGTACAGCGCCTATGCCTGGTGCGCCATCGAGGCGGCGCGCGGCATGATCTCGGTGGGCGACATGACCATGTACATCATGATGTTCCGCCAGGGGCAGGCGGCGGTCACCGCCAGCATGGGCAACATCGGCGGCATGTACGAGGACAATCTCTATCTATCCACCCTGTACGAATATCTCGAGGTGGAGGTGGAGCCCTCGAAGGGTACGGCGGTCAGCGGACCCGATCCCGAGGCCGGCGTGCAGTTCGAGAACGTGGAGTTCCGCTACCCCGGCGCCGACAAGCCAGCGATCACGGGAATCAATCTGCAGATCCGCCGCGGCCAGAGCCTGGCGCTGGTGGGCGAGAACGGATCCGGCAAGACGACGCTGATCAAGCTGCTCACCCGGCTCTACAAGCCAACCTACGGGCGCGTGCTGCTCGATGGCCGTGACCTGCAGGAGTGGGACGAGGAAGTGCTCCGGCGCCGCATCGGCGTCATCTTCCAGGACTTCGTGCGCTACCAGCTCATCGTTGGCGAGAACATCGGCGCGGGCGACGTGCGTGATTTCGAGAACCGCGAGCGCTGGATGGATGCGGCCACCGAGGGCAAGGCCGCCCCGTTCATCGACGAGATGCCCGGCGGGTACGAAACGCAACTCGGCAAGTGGTTCAAGGACGGCCGCGAGCTGTCGGGCGGGCAATGGCAGAAGATTGCGCTGTCGCGCGCGTTCATGCGCAAGGACGCCGACATCCTGGTGCTCGATGAACCCACTGCCGCGATGGATGCCGCGGCCGAAGCAGAGGTGTTCGAACACTTCCGTTCACTCATGGGCCGGAAGATCGGCATCGTCATCTCGCACCGGTTCTCCACCGTACGCATGGCCGACGAAATCATCGTGCTCGACCAGGGGCACATCGTCGAGCGCGGCGATCACGACGCGCTGATGAAGCACGACGGCATCTACGCCAAGCTGTTCACGCTACAGGCGCGGGGTTATCGATAGAGGAGGACGGGGGAAATGGGGGCAAGGGAATTGGGGACATGCTTCATTTCGGCTGTAACAATCGGATACAGCATCAGTCGTCGGCGATAGCCTTGCGATTGTTACAGCCGAAATGAAGCATGTCCCCATTTTTCCTTGTCCCCACTTCCGCCTCGCGGCCCGAGCGGTAATAAGTCACACCGCCGCGCTCCTTCCTGGGCTGGGCACTAGCCCGCCCTGAAGTTGCTGCCATCATCGTGGGCCCGCGAAAGGCCCATTCGGGCCTTCGCTCAACCCAAGCGGAATCAAGATGAAATTTGCATGTTTGGCGCTGATTGGCGCCTCGATGATTGCCCAACCTGGCTTTGCCGGTGACAAGAAAAAGTGGACCGACGCGCAGTGCCAGGAAGAGCGCACGAAGCTCAACGAGCTGCAGGATGCGGACCTGGCGAAGCTCGGCATGGATGAAGCCACCCGCCAGAAGAAGGTGGACGAAAAACAGGCCGAAATTTCCGCGAAGTGCCCTTCCGGCCCGCACTGAAGGGCGGGAGAGGGGGGAAGGGGGAAGAGGGAAAAGGGGACATGCCTGATTTCGGCTGTAACAATCGTGTGGCCGCGTGGACGACCCCGAGCCTCATCATCGATTGTTACAACCGAAATCAGGCATGTCCCCTTTTCCCTCCTTCCCCGCCCCCAAAAAAAAGCGGCGCCAGTGACGGCGCCGCTCAATCGATCAAATCTCCGGTTTGTTAGAAGCGGCGACCGCCGCCTCCACCGAAGTTGCCACGCGGGGCGCCGCGCTCGCGCTCCTGGGCCTCATTGACCTTCAGCGGACGACCGCCGAAGTCCTTGCCATCGAGCGCCTGCATGGCGCGCGTGGCTTCGGCATTCGGCATTTCGACGAAACCAAAGCCGCGCGGGCGGCCGGTTTCGCGATCGTTCACCAGAGACACCTTGTCGACGGTGCCGTGGGCAGCGAACAGAGCGCGCACCTGATCTTCGGTGGCGGAGAAAGGCAGATTTCCAACGTAAAGTTTCATCCGGAACAACTCACAGAAATAAAGAGACGGTGACAGGCAAAGCCCTGTCGGCTTGGTTCGCAAATCTTTGGAAGTGCGGGACACCGCGAATGCGGGCCCGATGCAACGAAAGAATAGGCAAATCCGTGCCGCACGGTACAGCAAACCCCGGCGCGAAGCGACTATTTATGGTGGATGGGCTGGTCTGCCGGTTATCCAGGGAGGCCCCGATCCACCGCCCCGCAGACCCACCACCGCCGAGGCGGTCGATTGTACGGCGGCCCTCCGCCGCACCAGAATGGCCGCGGTCCGATCCACGGGCTTCCGGAGCCACTATCCATATGTCCGAGATGACTGAACTGCGACTCGTCTACCCCATGCTGGCGATGGTGCTACTTACGTTCGGGGTGCTCATCACGCTCTTCCGGTCCCGGGTCCGCATGGTCCGCGAAGGCCGGGTACCGGTGAGCTACTTCGGAACCTTCCAGGGCGCACAGGAGCCCGACTACGCGGTCAAGCCGGCGCGCCAGTTGAGTAACCTCTTTGAGGCGCCGACCCTTTTCTATGCCGCCTGCCTGGTCGCGATGATCGTCGGTGTGTCCGGCTGGGGCGTGCTGGCACTGGCCTGGGGTTACGTGGCCGCACGGTGCGTACAGGCCTGGATCCATCTCGGCACCAACCGGGTCCGGCACCGCCTGCGGGCATACTTCGTGAGCTGGTTGCTGCTGCTCGGGCTCTGGATTCAGGTCGCGACGGCGACGGCCATGACCCTGGCCTCTCGCCCCTGAGCGGGTAATCGACGCCGGGGCCCTCATCATCCAGACAAACTAGATTGATGCGCGGCCCCGACGGGCGGTGCACGGGATTTGGCGCCCGAGCCCAGTTGAAAAAATGACAAAATCCAGCCGAGGTTATGTCTGCGCAATATGTCTTTGCGGCCTGCGTCACTTAATCGCCATGATGCCCATCCGCCTGTGGCCCTGAACCTACGCGCCCTCCCTAAACTGCCGACACCGCTATAAGAACATCGCCGACAGGGCGTTGGGGGCTTCAGGTGGGTCGATTGGGCAGCCGTATCGTGCTGTGGTTCGTGGCATTCGGAATCGTGTCCGCCGGTGCGGGCGCGGCCCAACCCACGATCCGTTATGCCGAGCCCATCGCGTTGGCGATGAAGGCCGGCACGGCGGACTTCGATGCCTACGGCCGCCGCTTCTCCCTGGCGCTGGTGGGCAATGAACGTGTTCTGCACCAGCTCCCAGCCGCGCAGAAGAACACGCTCGCCGCCTATCGGCTCATGCGCGGTTCGCTGGTCGGCATGCCCGGTTCCTGGGCGCGGCTCACACAGACGCCTGACGGCATCGAAGGGGCCATCTGGGATGGCGAGGACTTCTACGCGGTCACGCGCTACGAAAAGGTGGCGCCCTATCTGACCACGCCTCTGGCCGCTGCCGCGGGACAGACCGTGGTCTACCGGCTTTCGGATGCGCGCGATGCACTGCCCGCGAATTTCTGCGAGGCCACGGGCAATGGCGCGGTCACGGCGGACGTCACGGCGCTCGATCAGTACAAGAACCTGATCTCCGAACTGCAGGCCGAGACCCAGCCAGGGACGGTGATCGCACCGTCGATCACGCGGCAGATCGAAATTTCCCTGATCGCGGACGGGGCGTTTCAGCACGCGGAGGGCAGCGACCCCACGGCCGCCATGCTTGCGCGCCTGAACATCGTCGAGGGCATCTTCAGCGAGCAGGTGGGCTTGCTGGTCCTGGCGGGAGAAATGCGCGTGGTGGACGCCAATGCGGACCCGTTCACGTCCACCAAGCCGGCCACTCTGCTCGAACAGCTAGGCAAGTATCGCGCGGCAACGCCCGCGGTGCGCTCGCGCGGCCTCGCACATCTCATGACCGGCAAGGATCTGGACGGCACCACGGCCGGCATCGCCTACGTGGGCACGGTCTGCGACAGGGAGAAAGCCGTGTCGCTGAGCCAACGTTCGTATGGCACGACCATCTCCGCGCTCATCATGGCTCACGAGCTGGGCCACAATCTGGGCGCGTCGCACGACGGTGAAGCCGGTACGCCCTGCGCCAGCACGCCCGCGGGGTTCATCATGGCCTCGTCAGTCACCGGGTACGGCACTTTTTCCCACTGCAGCATCGATACCATGAAGCCGGTGATTGCCGCGGCGAGCTGCATCACCGCGGCGGAGTTCGCCGACGTCATCCTGGAATCCGCCGGCAACCATGCCTCGGGCGAGGGCG
>CAMLGF010000060.1 GCA_946479515.1 uncultured Pseudomonadota bacterium
TCGCCACCAGCGAGACCTCGGGCATGTCCAGGCCCTCGCGCAGCAGGTTGATGCCCACGAGCACGTCGAATTTCCCGAGGCGCAGGTCGCGGATGATCTCCACCCGCTCCACCGTCTCGACGTCCGAGTGCAGGTAGCGCACCTTGACGCCGTGCTCGTGCAGGTATTCGGTGAGGTCTTCCGCCATGCGCTTGGTCAGCGTCGTGATCAGCACGCGTTCGTCCACGGCGACGCGCTGGTGAATCTCGGAGAGCACGTCGTCCACCTGCGTGGCCACGGGCCGCACCTCGACCTCGGGGTCGACCAGATGCGTGGGCCGCAACAGCTGCTCCACGGTCTGCGCGGCGTGCGCGGCCTCGTATTTCCCCGGTGTCGCGCTCACGAAAATCATCTGCGGCGCGAGCTTCTCCCATTCCTCGAATTTCAGGGGCCGGTTGTCGAGCGCGCTCGGCAGGCGGAAACCGTACTCCACCAGCGTTTCCTTGCGCGAGCGGTCGCCCTTGAACATGGCGCCGAGCTGCGGAATGGTCTGGTGCGATTCGTCGATGACCAGCAGCGCGTTGCCCGGCAGATAGTCGAACAGGCAGGGCGGCGGCTCGCCCGCCGCTCGGCCCGAGAGGTACCGCGAGTAGTTCTCGATGCCGGCGCAGTAGCCGACCTCCTTCATCATCTCCATGTCGAACAGCGTGCGCTGCTCGAGACGCTGCGCCTCGACCAGCTTGTTCTGCTCGCGCAGCACCTTGAGGCGATCGCGCAGCTCCTCGCGGATCTGGTCGATGGCGCCGATCAGCCGCTCCTTGGGCGTGACGTAATGCGAGCCCGGATAGATGGTGTAGCGCGGCACCTTGCGCAGGATTTCACCGGTCAATGGGTCGAACAGCGCGATCGACTCGAGGGTCTCGTCGAACAGCTCGACGCGCACCGCCTCGCGCGCGGACTCCGCCGGGAACACGTCGATGACGTCGCCGCGCACGCGATACGTGCCCGCCTGCAGATCGAGCTCGTTGCGCGTGTACTGCATGTCCGCGAGCCGGCGCAACAGGCGGCGCTGGTCCATGCGCTCGCCGCGATTCAGGTGCAGGATCATCTCGTGATAGCTCTCGGGGTCGCCGAGGCCGTAGATGGCCGAGACCGTGGCCACGATGATCGCGTCACTGCGTTCCAGCAGTGCCTTGGTCGCCGACAGGCGCATCTGCTCGATGTGCTCGTTGATCGAGGCATCCTTCTCGATGTACGTGTCGCTCGAGGGCACGTATGCCTCGGGCTGGTAGTAGTCGTAGTAGCTGACGAAGTACTCGACCGCGTTCTCGGGGAAGAACTCCTTGAACTCGCCGTAGAGCTGCGCGGCCAGGGTCTTGTTGTGCGCCAGCACCAGTGCCGGGCGCTGCACCTGCGCGATGACGTTGGAGATGGTGAATGTCTTTCCGGATCCGGTCGTCCCCAGCAGCGTCTGGAATCGGAAGCCGTCCCGGACGCCTTCCACGAGTTTGTCGATGGCCCGCGGCTGGTCGCCGGAGGGCTGAAAGTCGGCTTTGAGTACGAAGGGTTTGTGTTCCACGGGTTCTCGCTCGCCGGCGGATATGGGGGCACCGAATGGAATCACCAAACCGGGCGAAGTTCCATTCATGACTTCGGCACGGCAGACACTGTATATATGACGGCCGCCGACACCTGCGGTAGACGCGAGCATCCATGACCCCTGGATTCCCCCCCTCCCAGCCCATAGCCCGCTCGGACTACGCCGCCTGGATCATCGCCGCCCTGCTGCTGGCGCTCATCATCGAGTTGCACCTGCTGTCGGCACTGCTGGCGGGATTGCTGGTCTACAAGCTGGTGGATGTACTCACGCCCTGGCTGCGCGTGCGCGCCATCGACCGCGACTCGGCGCGGCTGCTCTCGGTGGCGCTGTTCGCCACCGTGGTCGTGGCGGCGCTGGTGGGCATCGGCATCGGCATTGCCGCCCTGCTGCGGCACAGTGGCCAGACGCTGCCGGCGCTGCTGCAACGGATGGCGGAGATCATCGAGGAGGCGCGGCCCAACCTGCCCGACTGGCTGGCCGGCTACGTGCCCGAAGACGCAGAGTCGCTCCGGCAGGCGCTCGTGACCTGGCTGCGCGAACATGCCGGCTCGCTGCAGATCGCGGGCAAGGGCATCGGCCGCGCACTGGTGCACGTCATCATGGGCATGATCATCGGCGCGCTGCAGAAGGCAACGCCGCCGCACGAACGGCGACCGCTGTCCGAGCTCATCGCCCAGCATGCGGCGCGGCTGGCGTCCGCCTTCCAGCGCGTGGTGTTCGCGCAGTTCTGGATCTCGCTGATCAACACCTTCTTCACCTGGCTGTATCTCGACGTGGTGCTGCGGCTGTTCGGCGTGGATCTGCCGCTGGTGAAGATCCTGGTGGCGCTGACCTTCGTCGTGGGGCTCATGCCCATCATCGGCAACCTGGTGTCGAACACGGCCATCGTCATCGTCTGCCTGAGCCAGGGCGTGGGACTGGCCGCGGTGTCGCTCGCCTATCTCGTGGTCATCCACAAGCTCGAGTATTTCCTCAATGCGCGCATCATCGGCTCGCACGTGAATGCCCGCGCGTGGGAGCTGCTCATCGCCATGCTGGTGATGCAGGCGGCGTTCGGGCTCGTCGGCCTGATCGCCGCGCCCATCTACTACGCGTATTTCAAGGACGAGTTCCGGGCGAAGGGGCTGGTTTGAGCGAGTGAAATTTCAGCAGCCACCACGCCACGACGGCGACGACGCTGACTTCCAGATTCAACTGCCATGCGAAGCCGTTCTGAAAAGCCAGGCCGTATTGCTGGACCGTGCCCGCCAGCGCCATGACCAGGAAGCCCACTCCCATCTGGGCAGTCCGCTGGGCGGGCTGATCGAACCCCAACGACCCCAGGCCCCTGCCCTCCAACCGCAGCAGCAGCCAGGTAGCCAGGAACAGCACCAAAACTATGTTTTCCATAGCATTATCGATTCACTGGCCTGTGGTACCGGGGGTTCGATCGCGTAATATACGCGCCCGTTTGCCACCCCACCCCCACAGGAAAATCTCGCCGTGCCAATCCAGCTCAGCCGACGCGTCCAACGCGTCAAGCCCTCGCCCACTCTCGCCGTCACCGCGCGCGCCGCGAAACTGAAGGCCGAGGGCAAGGACATCATCGGCCTCGGGGCCGGCGAGCCGGATTTCGACACGCCCAAGCACATTGCCGACGCCGGCGTCGAGGCGATCCGTAAGGGCTTCACGCGTTACACGAACGTCGACGGCATCGTCGAGCTCAAGGACGCGATCATCGAGAAGTTCAAGAAGGACAATCAGATCAGCTACGAGCGCAACCAGATCCTGGTGAGCTCGGGCGCCAAGCAGACTATCTACAACCTCTGCATGGCAGTGCTCGATCCGGGCGACGAGGCGATCATTCCGGCGCCGTTCTGGGTGAGCTATCCCGACATGGTGCTGCTGGCCGACGGCCTGCCGGTGACGCCGAACTGCAAGGCCGCGCAGGGCTACAAGCTCACGCCGCGCCAGCTCGAGGCGTCGATCACGCCGAAGACGCGACTGCTGCTCATCAACTCGCCCTGCAACCCCACGGGCGCCGCCTACACGCGCGCCGAGTGGCGGGCGCTCGCCGACGTGCTGGTGAATCATCCGCGCATCATCATCGGCACGGACGACATGTACGAGAAGATCTGGTGGGGCGCGGAACCGTTCTGCTCGCTGCTCACCGCCGCGCCGGAGCTCTACGACCGCGTGGTCACGATCAATGGCGTGTCCAAGGCCTACGCGATGACCGGCTGGCGCCTCGGCTACTGCGGTGGCCCGAAGGAAATCGTCAACGCCATGTCCACCATCCAGGGACAGAGCACGTCGAATGCCAGCTCGATCACGCAGAAGGCGGCGCTGGCCGCGCTCACGGGCGACCAGAAGCCCGTCGAAGAGATGAACGCCGAGTTCAAGAAGCGTCACGATTACTTCATCGGCGCGCTCAACCGGCTGCCGGGCATCGTCGCGCTGCCTTGCTCGGGCGCGTTCTATGCCTGGGCGGATTGCTCGGCCGCGATGATTGCCTTCGGCTGCAAGGACGACAGCGCCTTCGCCGAAATGCTCATCAACGACGCCGGCGTCGCCGTGGTGCCGGGCTCCGCGTTCGGCGCGCCGGGGCATTTCCGTGCCTCGTTCGCCACCAGCATGGCCACGCTCGAGAAGTGCATCGACCGCATGAAGAAAGTTCTCGAGCGCGGCCCGGTGGCGAAGACGGCCTGAACGGGAAGTCCCCGCTAGAAGTATCCGTGCAATTGCAGGAAGGCCTGCCGCCGGTTCTGGATGTCGATCTGAGGAATGCCGTCGTACACGCGTAGGCCCGCGCGCAGTTGCAGGAACTGCAGCGGCGCCCACTCGTAGAGCAGGCTCGTGCGTGTCTGCGCGTCCTCGTCGACGTCGCGACTGGGATCCAGCCACTCGTACACCAGCTTGACGTTGTGGCCCTGGGCCACCGTCCAGTCGGCCTCGGCGAGCGTGGCCAGCAGCTCCGTCCCGCTGGCGATGCTCTCGTCGTCGATGAAGTCCACTTCGCCCAGCAGCGCCACCGGCCCGACGTTGACCGCACCGAAGAGGCCCGCACCCTGGCGCCGCCCGGCATCGGCATCATTCAGCAGCAGGCTCGCGCCCGCGCGCCAGCGCGATCGCACCTGTTCCACGCGTGCGGTGAACTGCTTGCCGCGGTCGGTCTCGTCGCCGCCACCTGCGCCGTTGCTGAGCGCGAGCTGTGCGCTCCAGTTGCCAAGCTCCGCACCCAACTCGATGCCTTCGTCGGGCGCCTGCATGTTGATGCCCGATGCCTGGCGCACGAAGGTGTTGTCGTCCTCGAAGCGATAGCCGAAGGGCAGATACATGCGCCCCGCCTTGATGTACAGCGCATTCTCACGGAACCAGTAACGCGCGTTGGCTTCCATGTTCTCCGAGATGCCGGGCGCGACGCGTTGATCCAGGTACACCGACAGCCGTCCCGGCACGGGCGAGAACTCGAGATAGGCGCGTGCCTCCTCGGTCTCGAACTCATTGCTCTCACCCTGGTCGGGCACGTCGACGTACGAGTAGTTGGCGCGCGCATTGCCGCCGGCCGCGAGCCAGCGCGAGATCTGTCCCGTCCACAACTCCTCGTCTCCGAGCCGGCGCGCCGACAACGTCGTCTGCGCGTACGCATTGCCATACACCGAGCGCAGCCCGCCGCCCGTGGGATTGACGTGACATTGCATGCATTTCAAGCCCATCTTCGCGGCGAGGTAGGGCTCGGCGCGCGCGCCGCTGGACAATGCCAGCAGCAGCGCGGCGGCGAGCCAGAGGCATGGCGAGCTGCCCCTCATCGTTCACCTCCCACGTTGAACGGCACACGGTAGTCCACGTCGAGCTTGCGTCCGGCGTTGTCGGCCAGCGCCACCGGGCCCGTCGCATGGACCTGAAGCTCGTAGCTGCCATCGGCCAGCGGCGCGGCGAACCGCAGCTCGACGACGTTCGGTCGACCCGTGGGAACGACCACCTGGGCGATCGTCACCGGCTCGTCCAGGCCATTGCGCATTTCGAACACGCCAGCCGCGGCCAGCGAGGCATCCACGTTGGAGGAGAAAATGACGGTGACACTCTGCGCGCCCGAGGCCACGTGCTCGCCGGCGGCCGGGATCGTACTCGCCACCTTCAGGCCGTTCGGGCTCACGGACTGCGGCGCGGGCGCGCCCGCGGCGATCCAACTACGCACCAGGTCGATGCGGTCCTGCGGGAGCGGTGGCCCGCCGAGCGGCATGCGTCCGCCCACCGCGGCTGTTCCCTCTATCTTCTGCACCAGATAGCTCTGGTCGGGATCGCCGGGGTTCACGCGCAGCAGACCGGGAACTTCGCTGCTCGCCACGTTCACGAGCAGCGCGAAGCTGTTGGCCTCATCCAATCGCAAGCCGCGCGGCGCGGTCGCGCCCAGGTGGCAGGCCGTGCAGATGGGCGTGAAGACGGTTGCCTGTATCTCCTGGAAATCGTTGTTCACCGGAGCCGGTGCCGGCGCGGGTGCAGGAGCGGGTGCGGGTGCAGGTGCCGGTGCAGGAGCAGGAGCAGGAGCAGGCGCTGGTGCCGGCGCGGGCGCTGGTGCCGGCGCGGGCGCTGGTGCCGGCGCGGGCGCAGGAACCGGTGCAGGCGTCGGATTCGGCTGGCCGTTGCTATCGAGGCCGTCACCGCTGCCGGATCCGCAACCGGTCAGCATCATCAGTGCCGGCAACACGCCGATCAGTGCCGGAGTACGCTGCTTGGAATCGCTCATGTCCCTCTCCCTGGTTTGGGTTCGGGACTGAGTCGTGTTCCCCGGCGATCCCGGTTTCATGGGAACGCAAAATATTTTTTTCGCGCCGTGGGTGCGACCGCCGTCCAGACACTTCAAACGCGGAATGGCGGCATCCGCACGACTGGCGTCGGGAACGGGAACGCAGACGCCAACGTGCGCTGAAGCGCGACTAGTTCACGAGCACGCGGAACTGCAGCGAAAAACTGGGACTGCCGCTGCCCTGCCCCGGCATCAAACCCTTGGGTTTCATCCGGATGTCGGTGATCGCCGCATCGGTGCCCGCTGCATCCGGTACGGGCACGTAGCTCCAGGTCGCGCCGCCGTCATTGGAGAAGTCCAAGTCGTCGGTGCTGCTGTTCAAGGCGGTGAACGTCCAGGTCAGAGCGCTGCTCGTCGATCCATTCACGAACGACACCGGCCCCGAGCCGGGTGCGCCGAGGTCGCCGACGAACAGACGCGTATTGGCGGGAATCTTGTCGACCACGACCAGCGAGTCGTTGTCGACGCCGCCCGTGCCCTGGTTCTCCACCTGCACCACGTAGAGTTTGACCGCGCCCGGGATACTCTTGGCATTCGTGCCGCCATTGAGCGGATCGGAGAGCGAACTCACCTGCTTGGTGACTTGCAGCGCGGGGCCGGCAGTCACCACCACGTTGCCGCTGAATTCCGAGGTCTGACCCGCGATCGTCGCCGTGGCCGTCAGCGTCGTGCCCACTGCAACGCCCGGGGGACCCGCGACGCGGAACGAAAATCGGTTCGTGGTGTCGCTGCCCTGCGCCACGCCATTGATGGCCGCCGGTCCGTAGGTGCCCGTTCCGGCGTCGAGATCCGCCGCCGACCCCTCGACGAACGAACCCAGATAAGCGAGCCCTTCGCCGAACCCCGTGGGATCGGTCTGCGCGACATACAACTCGATGCTGCTGCCCGGCCGCGCGAATCCGGCGAACGAGAGCTCGCCCGACACCAGCGACGCGCGCACCATCACCGGGTAGTTGAGCAGGCCATTCGGTGGACCGGTATCCGCGTCGTTCAGGTCGTTGAGCGTCACGCCCTGCGGAGTGCCGAGTCCGTTCGGGTCGATGGAGCGCGGATCGAGATCGATGCCCAATCCTCCATTCGACTGGAATGAGTTCTGCGTCACCTGCGTGCCCGTGGCGCGCATGAGCATGAGTCCCGGGCCGGCATTGTCGCGGACGAGATTGCGGCTGAAGACCACCGCGCTGCCGCTGTAGTCGTATGCGGCCATGCCGATGGGTTCGGTGGAGGCCGCGCCGCCACCCGTATTGTTGAAGCCATTGTCGCGCACCGTGTTGTTGCTCACGGTGATGCCAGTCGCCGCCGCGCCGCCGCCGAATCCGACTTCGATGCCGCCGCCGCGCTGATCGCGGGCGAGATTGGCCGTCACCTGGATGGCGCTGACCGTGCCCACCAGCAGGATGCCGTCGAACGTATTGGTGTGCCCCGAGGTGGGCCGGGCGACTTCGTTCAAGGTGATCAGAGAACCCGCGCCACCACCGTCGGTGCGAATGCCGGAGTTGTTCACCGTGACGAAGTTGTTGCGCACCGTGGAATTGGCGCCGGTGAACGTGATGCCGTAGGCCGCGCCCGCATTGTCGGCGCTGCTGCCCGTGGCCGTCATTCCCACGAGGTTGTTGCGTGCCGTGCAGGCCCCGGCCGACAGCAGGATGTAGCCCTGGCGCAGCGCGAAGCCCAGGATGGCACTGCCGCTGCCATCGAGCGTGATCGTGGTGTTGCCTGCCGACAGCTGTACTTCGGGCCGCGGAAACGCCGGCAAAACGATCGCGTCCACGCCCACCGTACCGCCGCTGCCGAGCGTGCCGGAGTTGTCGTTGCCGATGTTGGCGGTCTGCGTGGTGGCATCCAGCCGCGTCGACGGACCGGTTACGGTCGTCAGCGCGCCCGCCAGCGTGATCACCGCCACGCCGCCGGTGAGCTGGTTGGCGTAGCCCGTGTTGTGGCCCGGGTTCGCCGAGCCGTCCGGAATCATGAAGATGCTCGACTCGGCGCCCGCGGGCAGGAACGTGGTCGCGCCGTCGATCTGACCACTGCCGGATTGCGCCAGCGCGCCCTCGCCCCCCAGCGCGTTGGCATTGATCACGAACTGCCGCAGCGAACCCTGGCAGGGGTAACTGGAGTTGGTCGCGGCGCAGTTGGTCGCGTCCCGCCGGTTGACGATGGTGTCGAAGTTGAAGCCGAAGTCGATGCCGCTGATCGTGGCGGAGCCATTGGCCGGTGTGACGATGGTGATGGACTGGGCGATGCCGCCGCCATTGTCGATGTTGGTGAAAGACGAGCTGTTGGTGGGGCCGTCGCTGAGCTCCGGATCCTCGCCGCCCACGTGATCCGTCACGCCGACGACGCCATTGCCGCTGCCAGCGGTGCGATAGGTCTGCACGGGTACACAGGCCGTGCACCCCAAGCCACGCGACGAGCGCACGGTTCCATTCACGACGCGCACGATCACCTGCACGCCGGAGTTGCCGCCCGTCGTGGTGAACGAATAGACACCACTGCCGTTGGTGGTGGTGGCGCCGAGATAGTTGTTGTTGCTCGCGCGGTAGAACTCCACGCGTACGCCGGAAAGCGGAGTGCCACCCGAGGCGGCCAGCGACCGGCCGGCACCGCCGCCATAGTCGCTGTCCTCGAAAACCGTGCCGGTGTAAGTGGCGGCGTGAGCGACGCCCGCCACGCTCGAGGCGAACAACAGGAGGGCGAGCGCCGCCTTTGACATTTGCCGAGTCTACCCAGCGAACTCCCGGGCCTTCTCCTAATGGTTCACAGAGGCGGGGCGCAAAACGTGCGCCACGTCACTGGATCGCCGGGGGGGGCTACTCGGTTGCCGCGCGCGGACGTGCGAATGGCACCACTTTCGCCTCGGCGACGACTTCCAGGGCCGCGAGGCGCAGCACCACGTCGGGGTCCGCCGGCTTGGTGAGGTGTAGATCGAAGCCGGCCTCGCGGCTGCGAACCTGATCTTCCTGTCGTCCCATGCCGGTCACGGCGATCAGGCGCAGCGCGGCACCTCCCGGCAGCAGGCGCAGGCGCTGCGCCAGCGCGCAGCCGTCCAGCACCGGCATGTTGAGATCGAGGAAGGCCACGTCCGGTGGTGAGACCGCCGCGAAGTCGAGAGCCTCGCGCGCATTGAAGAACACGCTCACCTCGTGGCCCTGCGCGGCCAGCAGTGCGCCGAGCGTGCGCGCCGCATCCTCGTTGTCGTCGACCACCAGCACGCGCCGCTGCGTCGGCGCGGGCGCGCTCGCCACCAGCGCGGCCGCGGATTCGGCGGGCGCGGCCGCCAACGGCAACCGCACGATGAACTCCGCGCCGCGACCGCGGCCGTCGCTGCGCGCTTCGACCTGGCCGCCGTGCAGCTCCACCAGCGACTTCACCAGCGCGAGACCCAGCCCCAGGCCGGCAGCGCTCTCGCCGCCCTGCCCGAGTTGCACGAACATCTCGAACACCCGCGGCAACTCGGCGGGCTCGATGCCCACGCCGTTGTCGCACACCGTGATCTCGAGCTGCTCCGTCACGGCGCGCAGCGACAGCTCGATGCGCCCCCTGGGATGAGTGAACTTGGCGGCGTTGATGAGCAGGTTGGCGACGATCTGCGCCAGCCGCACGGGGTCTCCCTCGACGTGCAGCGCCTTCTGCGCAAAACGCACCACCAGTTCGTGCGACTTGGCATCGATGCTCGGCCGGGCCGTGTCGATGGCCGCGGACACCACGGCGTCGACCGGCACGCGTTCGCGGCGCAGCTCGATCTTGCCGCGATCGATGCGGCTCACGTCGAGCAGGTCGTCCACCATGTGCACCATCTGCCGCAACTGCCGGTCCATCATGCCGAGCACGCCGGCGTGCTCGGGGCTGCCGTGCTTGCGCAGGATGGCCAGACCATTGCGCAGCGGCGCCAGGGGATTGCGCAGCTCGTGCGAGAGCGTGGCCAGGAAGCGGCTCTTGTTGGTATCCGCGCGCTCCAGCAGATAGGCGCGTTGCGCCAGCTCGTTCTCCAGGCGCTTGGCGCGGGTCACGTCGAAGAACGACACCGCGACCCCGTCGTCGACCCTGACCATCATGTTGCGGAACCAGCCGCTGCGGCCGTCCTGCTCGTAACGCAGCTCCACCTCGAGCGGGCGGCCGGTCTCGGTGACGTCGCGCAGCGTCTCGAACACGTGGTTGCGAGTGACGCCCGGCAGCACTTCCTTGAGCCGCCGGCCAACCACGGCCTCGGGGGTCTGGCGCGCGAGCGCCGCGCCGCGCGGGTTCACGTACTCGATGATGAAATCGCGCACCCTGCCGGCCTCGTCGCGCACGGCGCGCAGCATGCCGTAACCCTGGATGGCCGCCTCCTGCGATTTGCGGAAGCGATCCTCGGCGAGCCGCGAGCGCTCGCGCGCCGTGCGCAGGTTGTGGCCGAGCGCGACGATCACCGCGCAGGAGATGCCGTACAGCACCAGCTCCAGCACGTCGGCCGGCTCGATCGCAAACACCGGCGCTGGGGTGAGCAACACCTGCGCCAGCAGAAAGCCCAGGGCTGCGGTCAATACGCCGGGCCCCCAGCCGCCCAGCCACACCGCGATGGCCACGGCGCCGAGCAGCAGGCCATAGCGCGACGTGCCGCCCAGCCAGGGCGTGAGCAGGTAGCGCAACAGCACGGCGCAGACCGCCAGCGCCACCGCGGCCACGTATGCATACTTGCGCGCCACCGCCGGCCGATGGTGCAGGCCGCGCGCGAAGTCCGTCGCCAGGTAGACCAGAAGTAGATAGGAGCTGACGACGGTGATGCAGCGCGATACGTACCAGCCCATGGTGAAGCGGCCGCCCGACAGCGTGCTGAGCAGCATCTCGCCGACCGTCGCCACCATGACCAGCGCCACCCAGCCGAACAGCGACGGCGCGCGCGAGCGCGTGGCGAAAGCAATGATCGCGCCCGCCAGGCTGATCGCACCGACCAGCCCGCCGACGACGAACGACGACAGATTGAACCGGCCCTCGTGCAGCGGCTCGATCGGCTGCAGCAGCGCCACCACCAGGAACACCCCCGCCGCGGCCGCGGTCGCAACGCCGGTCGCCAGCAGCCAGCGGTCGCGCCGTTGCGGCGATTGCGGCGCTGCAACGCGCATGCCGAGCAGCACCGCGGCGAACAACAGCACCGCGCTGGCAATTCGCCAGCTCAGGAACAGCACGGCCGCCGTGGCCTCGCCTCCCATGAGCCGCCCCGCGCCGAAGGCATCCGGGAAGCTGAAAGTCATGGGCAGCACCAGCAGTGCCGCGAGCAGATAGGCGCTGAGCAGCGCCAGCAGATAGGGCTGGCCCTCGTGGCGGTACTGGCGGATCAGCAGAATGGCGGTGCACAAATCCGCGCCGCAGACGGCGAGACCGTACACGCCGATGACTCGCGACGAGACCTCGATGGGTGCGGCGACCCACGGCAGGAGCAACAGGACCAGCACTCCATACCCGATCGCCACACCGTCGAACAGCCGACGATGGGTGCTCTCCCTCATGCGGTCCGCAGTGTGGCCCGCGGCCCCGACTGGCTGCAAGGATCAACGCAGGTGTTGTCGCCATTTGGCGAGTGGTTGACCCGGTGATATTTGCGCGGTTATCGCCTAAAGCACCGGCAGCGCGCGGGCCGGTCGAGGCCGGCTCGCCGGCCAGCCGCGACCCAGCCGAGCCTCCGCCGAGACCCCGCAGTCAGCCGAGATTCAGTGTCGCCATTCGCGCCGCGGCGGCCTGCTGTCGGCGTGGGTACTGCCGATGGGATCGCTGGCCGGAAAAGTGCCCGCCAGCGCGGCATCCAGCTCCTCCTGCTCGTCGCGCGGCCGCGGTTCGCCGCTGCGCCGGCCTTCGCCCACGGGCTCGGTACCCTCGGCACCGATGCGCTGGTCGGCGTTCGCATCGTCCTCGAGCTGCGTGCGCGACGGCTCGCGTTGCAGCGCGGCGCGGATCTCCGGCGCGTGGCGCGTGCCCGCGCGCAAGGCCTTCTCCAGGTTCGCGGCATATTTTTCGATGCGCCTGGCGGGCAGCAGCGGTTCCGATGGATCGACGGTCGCCTCCACCAGCACTGGCCCGGTCGCCGCGAAGGCATGATTCAGGACCGTGGCCACCGTGTCCGGAGAGTGCGTCTTCAGCCCCGGGATTCCGAAGCCCTCGGCCACCTTGGCGAAGTCGATGGGCGTGAGGTCGCACTGGTACTCGCGATTGCCGAGAAACTGCAATTGCTCCCATTTGATCTGGCCCAGGGAGTTGTTCTTCATCACCACGATCTTGAGGGTCAGCCGGTAGCGCACCACGGTCGCGAGCTCGCCGAGCAGCATGGCGAGCCCGCCGTCGCCCACGAAGGCGACCACCTGGCGCCCCGGGTACGCCAGCGCGGCCGCGATGGCATAGGGCAATGCGCAAGCCATGGTGGCGAGCAGGCCCGAGCCGCTGAAGGCCTGCGACCCGCGCGCGTTCACGTAGCGCGCGAGCACACCCGTGTTGTGGCCCGAGTCCCAGGCCACCAGCGCATCCTCGCTGAGCCGCTGCCCAAGCTCGCGCGCCAGGCGCCCGGGCGTGAGCCGCCCCGTACCGTTGTCGAGCGATCGATCCAGCAATCCATCCCATTCGAGCTTGCGGCGGCGCGAGCGCTCGAGAAAGCCGCGATCGGCCTTGGCCTTGAGACGCGAGGCGAGAATGCGCAGCGTCTTCTTCGCGTCACCCACCAGCCCGACTTCCACGGGAAAACGCAGGCCGATGCGCGCGGCATCGCGGTCGATCTGCACACCACGCGCCTGGCCGGGCTTGGGGTAGTACTCCACGTAGGGAAAGGTCGAGCCCACGATCAGGAGGGTGTCGCACTCTTCGAACGCCTCCTGCGAGGCTCGTGTGCCCAGCAAGCCGATGCCGCCGGTGGTCAGCGGGTGATCGTCGGGCACCACGGCCTTGCCGAGCAGCGCCTTGACGATGGGTGCCGCCAGCAGTTCGGCGACTTCGAGCAACTCCTCGCGCGCGGCAAGCGCCCCCTGCCCCGCGAGGATGGCCACACGCCTGCCCTGGTTCAGCACGTCGAGCGCACGGCCGATTTCCGCGTCCTCCGGAATGCGTTCGCTCTCCTGGCGCGCGAAGGACACGTGATGCTGCACGTTGCGCAGCGACGGCTCGGCTTCCTCGATACCCTGCTCCTGCACGTCCACCGGAATAGCCACGTGAGCGACGCCGTGCTGCGTGCAGGCGATGCGACAAGCCAGCGACACCGTGTTCTCCACGTGCGCCGCACTCATGATGCGCGTGCTGTACGCCGCCACATCGGCGAACAGCCGCGGCAGATCCACGTCCTGCTGCGTGAAGGTGTCGATGAGATCGTGGTACGGCAACCCCGTGATGGCGATCACCGATGCCTGGTCGAACTTCGCGTCATACAGCCCGTTCAACAGGTGCACCCCGCCGGGACCGGTGGTCGCCAGACAGCAGCCCAGGCGACCGGTCCACTTGGCGTGCGCGCAGGCCATGAGCGCCGCGGATTCCTCGTGACGCACCTGGATGAAGCGGATGCGATCCTCGCGCGTGCGCAGCGCCTCCATCACGCCATTGATGCCGTCACCCGGCATCCCAAAAACCGTGTCGACGCCCCAGGAGATGAGGCAATCGACCAGGATGTCCGCTCCGTTGCGTGCCATGGATGTGCTCCCGCGATGAGGTGGAGCCGCATTGCGCCTTTTCCGCCTGTCATTCGATGTCAGAAACGCGGCGGAGGCGCTGGCGGCGATGACGACGAATGAAACGCCGTGCCGCGGATCAGTCCGCGCGCGCCAGCAACACGACGAACGGCAGCCCCGGCTCGACGCGCCACTCGAAACCGGACGCCGGCACGGTCTCGAGAGTCAGCACGTTCTGCCACTCTGCGCCCGCTTCGGGACCGGTCTCGGGCAGCTCGAACCGCCAGACCGCCTGCGGATCGCGCGCGAAGGGAAAGCGCGCGAACGCCACGAACAGGATCGCGCCGGATGTGCGCCGCAGGAAGGCGCCCACGGCATCATCGGGATCGACACCCGCCTGCCCCGCCACTGCGTGCCACGGCTGATAGTCGCCCGCGAACAGCGCCTCCTCGGCCTGCCGCAGCCGCAGCAGCAGCGCCGTCAGAAGTAGTTTGACCCGCCCGTCCTGCCAGTCCGCGGCGGCAGCGCGCAGCGTTGCATACGGCATCTGCCGCCATTGCTTCATCAGGCCGGCGAGCAGCTCCGCGCGGGCCGCGTAGTCGATGGGCCGCCGGTTGTCCGGGTCCACGAGACTCAAATCCCACAGCTCCGTGCCCTGGTACAGATCGGGCACGCCGGGCAGCGTCAACTTGAGCACCGTCTGCACCAGGCTGTTCTCCGCGCCGGCGCGTGCCACGCGCGCGAGGAACGGCCGGAAATCTTCCATGAACTCGGGCGAGTCGAGCGCACCGTCGATCAGCGCCGTGAGCCGCGATTCGTAGCCTTCGTTGGGGCGCGACCAGCTGGTGCGCCGGCGCGCTTCGCGCGCGGCCTTGATCATGGCGCCACACAACCGCTCGCGATAAGCGGAGCGCGAGAAGTCGGTCGAAACCGGAAAGCTGCCGAGCAGGGTCTGGTAGAGGAAATATTCCAGCGCGGCATCATCGAGTGCGCGCGCTGGCGCCGCGAGCAGTCGATGCCAGTGGCGCACGCGCTCGGACCATGGCTCGGGGATCTCGGCGAGCGTCACCAGGCGCATGCGCGCGTCCTCGCCGCGCTTGGTGTCGTGCGTGGAAGTGGCCAGCATTCCGGCGGGCGCGCTGCGGCGGCGTTCGAGGTTGTCCTCGTGAAAACGCGCCAGCGGCGCCGCGAGCCGGCGCGGATCCCCGCCCACCTCGTTGTGCGATATGAGCCGGTTGTAGCGATAGAACGCCGTGTCCTCGAGGCCCTTGGCCATCACCGGTCCGCTGAACTGCTGGAACTTCAGGGCACAGCGCAGGGCGGTGTGGCGGCTGAAACCGCTGCGCGGCGCGGCGACCAGTGCTCCGGTGAGCAGCAGTTCGAGAAAGTCGAACACGCTCGGGTCGAGATCCCGTTCGAGTTCTCGCGCTCCGGCCAATGCTGCAAGGATGCGGGCGCGATCGGCCTCGGAGATCTCGCCCCGCGAGTCGAGGTAGGTGCGATACACGGGAAAGCAGGCGACCGTGGCCCGCAATGCCCGATGCAGGAGGCGCCGCGTGAAATCCGCCGTGCGCGAATTCTGCCGCGCGACACGCGCCGCGTCGCGCGCCAGCACATTGAGCTCGCTGGCCATCTCGTTCTTCATGATGAAGATCTTGCTGTCGCGCACGATCTCCTCGAACGAGGTGCGCTCGCCGCTGAACTCGCGCCACAGGTGGCTCAGGGCTTCCTCGCCGCGCGCATCGGTGAACAGGCGGAGCATCTGGTTGGCGAACTCGTAGCCCGTCGTGCCCTCCACCGGCCAGCCGGCGGGCAGCCGCTCGTCATCGGCGAGGATTTTCTCGACCACCAGGTAAAAGGGCCGCGACGCGCCGTCGGTTTGCAGCGCCAGGGCACGCAGCCGGCCGAGGTACTGCCCCGGATCCAGCAGGCCGTCGACGTGATCGATGCGCAGCCCGTCGATGACGCCATTGCGCAGCAGCTGTGCCGCCAACCGGTGCACGTGCTCGAACACTTCCGGCAGCTCGACGCGCAGGCCCGCCAGATCGTTGATGTTGAAGAACCGCCGATAGTTGATGTCGTCGCCGGCGACGCGGAAATGGCTGGCGCGCCAGTACTGGCGCTGGATGAGCGCATCGAGGTCGCGGCGCGCGGCGTCGGCGCCACCGTTGAAGCGCCGCAGCCGCGCAGCCACGCACGCGGCGGCTTGCGGCCGGCTGGCCACGATCAGCGCCAGTTCCTGCCGCAGCTCCTGCGCACGCCGCTTCACCTGCGGGCGCCATTCGGGCAAGGCGCCAAACGCGTCGCCCAGCCGCTCGAGATCGGGGTCTTCCGCGCCGAGCACCTGCGCGTAGTGCAGGGGTGAGATGGGCAGCATGTGCGTGTCGTAAGCCCACACCGCGAAGCCGCCCGTCGCGGCGTCGAACTTCAACTCGAGCCTGCCGTCTTCCAGCGCGGCGCCATACTGCTCGCCCAGCACCGGGACCAGCAGCTTTTCGGTGAGATACAGCGCCGCCGGCTCCCAGTCGATATCGAACCAGCCCGCGAACGGCGAATCCGGTCCCCACTCGAGCACGTCCAGCCACAAAGGATTGTCGGCGCCGCCCACGCCCATGTGATTGGCCACGAAGTCGAGGATCTGCCCGAGGCCGGCCGACGCGAAGGCCTCGTGCATGGCGCGAAAGGCGGTGTGATCTCCCAGCTCTGGATTCAACTCGTCGTGCGCCACGATGTCATAGCCATGCGTGCTGCCCGCGCGCGCGCGCAGATAAGGCGATGCATACACGTGACTCACGCCCAGTGCGCGCAGATAGGGCGCGACCGCGGCCGCCTGCGAGAATCCGAATTCGCGGCGGAACTGCAAACGGTAGGTGGCGCGCGGCGCTTTCATGCGGCAGGGATCACGCGTGTTCGGCCAAGGTCCAGCGCACCGACCAGGGCGGCAGGCGCTGGTCCTCCGGCTTGTCGCCTTCCTGCCAGAGCACGCGCCCGTCGTCGTAGGGAAAGACATGCGACAGGTCCGATAGATTGGCCGAGAGCCTGAGCTCGCGACCGTGCGCGCAGTCCCAGCGCACGAACACCGCGCCCTCGCCCACGATCTGCCACTCGCCCGCCTGCGGGATCTCGCGAATCAGCGGCACGATGCAAGCGCGGCGCACCTCGAGCGCGCGCTGATACCAACGCAGGGTGGCGGCATGTTCGGGCAGCGCCCGGTCCTGCCAGCGTAGTTTCGACGCGAGGAACGTGGCCTCGCTTTGCGGGTCGGGAATCTGTTCACGTGCTTCGGCGGCGGCAAACTCGTGGAAGTGGCGAAACTCCTCCCGGCGGCCGCGGCGCACCGCCTCGGCAAGCTCGCCATGGAAGTCGCAGAAAAACCGGAACGGCTGCCGCGCACCCCATTCCTCGCCCATGAACAGCAGTGGGATCTGCGGCAGCAGCAGCTGCACGGCGGCCACGGCGCGCAGGCGCTGCGGCGCAACCAGGTGGCAGAGCCTCTCACCGCGGGCGCGATTGCCCACCTGGTCATGGTTCTGCAGAAAGGCCACGAACGACGCCGGCGGCAGCGCCCCGCTCGGCGTGCCGCGCGCGCGGCCGCGGAACTGCATGACTTCCCCCTGGAAAGCGAAGCCCTCCGCCAGCGCACGCGCCAGCAGCCGCGTTTCGCCACGGTACTCCCGGTAGTAGCCGGCGTCCTCACCCGTGGCGGCGACGTGCAGCGCATGGTGTACGTCGTCATTCCACTGCGCGGTGTAGCGCGCCACCGCGCCGCCACGCTCGCGCATCAGCAGCGACCCCTCGTTCTCCTCGTTCTCCAGTATCAGATGCACCGGTCGCCCGAAGACAGCGCGGCGCACCCGGCGCGCGATCTCGTCGAGGATGTGCCGGCGGCTGTCGTCGCGAATGGCATGGACGGCGTCGAGCCGCAAGCCGTCGAGGTGGAAATCGCGCAGCCAGTACAGCGCGTTCTGCACGAAGAACTCGCGCACGGTGGCCGCGTGCGCGGCATCGAAATTGATGGCCGCGCCCCAGGGCGTTTGGTGCCGGTCGGTGAAGAACTCCGGTGCGATGCGGGGTAGATAGTTTCCCTCCGGGCCGAAGTGGTTGTAGACCACGTCGAGCAGCACCGCCAGGCCGCGCTCGTGCGCCGCATCGACCAGCGCCCGCAGGTCGTCCGGCCGGCCGTAGCTGGCATCGGGAGCATAGAGGTACACGCCGTCGTAACCCCAGTTGCGCCGCCCGGGAAAATCCGCCACCGGCATGAGCTCGATCGCCGTCACCCCCGTGCCGGCGAGATGATCGAGTTTTTCGATCGCGGCCAGGAACGTGCCTTCGGGCGTGAACGTCCCGACGTGCAGCTCGTACAGGACCAGTTCCTCCCACGGCCTGCCGCGCCAGGGGATGTTCCACAGGTAGTTCGAGGGCGGCAACAACTCGCTCCAGCCCTGCACGTCATCCGGCTGGAAGCGCGAAGCCGGGTCCGGCACCACCGTGCCGTCGGCCAGCTCGAAGGCGTAGCGGTCGCCGGGCTCGGCGTCACGCAGGTCGATCTGGTGCCAGCCATCGGCGAGCAACTTCATGGCCAGCGGCTCGGGACGCCGCGCGACGCGCAAGCGCACCGCGGGCTGCGACGGCGCCCAGAGCCGGAATCGCGCCCCGCGTCGCGTCGATCGTGACCCGGGCTCCTCGCCCGCCAGCCATCGCGGACCGAAGTCGCAGGCCGTCGTGCGATCCATCGCGCGGGCGCTGTCAGCTCTCGCCTGCATGTCCGCCCCCGAGCAGCTGGAACAGCAGCAGCGAGCGGGCGGTGACGGCATAGACGTCGCCTTTCGCGAATGCCGTCTTCACCAGCCTGCCCTCCACGTTGGTATCCACCAGCAGCGTCCACAGTTCATCGCCCGCATGGCCCGGCAGGGTGAAATTCACCAGGTCATGATGCGCGTTGAGCACCAGCAGCAGCGTGGCATCCAGGCCGCGCTGCTTGATGCCGGTGGGCTGGGCGCGGCCGTCGAGCAGCATGCCGAAGCATTGCATGCGCGAATCGGTCCAGTGGGCGTCCTCCATCTCCTCGCCACCGGCATTGATCCAGGTGATCTCCTTGAGACCGATGCCCTCGTTCACCCTGGCGGACAGAAAGCGGCTGCGGCGCAGGATGGGGTACTTGGCGCGCAGGTGCGTCAGCGTGCGCACGAAGTTCACCTGGTCGTAGTTCCGGTTGGCGAGCTTCCAGTCCACCCAGCTCAGTTCGTTGTCCTGGCAATAGGCGTTGTTGTTGCCATCCTGCGTGCGCGCGAACTCATCGCCCGCGAGCAGCATCGGCGTGCCCTGCGACAGCAGCAGCGTCGCGAGGAAGTTGCGCATCTGGCGGCGGCGCAGCGCGTTCACGTCCTCGTCGTCGGTCGCGCCTTCCGCGCCGCAATTCCATGAGCGGTTGTGCTCGTGGCCGTCGCGATTGTCCTCGCCGTTGGCCTCGTTGTGGCGCTCGTTGTACGAGACCAGGTCGTGCAGCGTGAAGCCATCGTGCGCCGTCACGAAGTTCACGCTGGCGAAAGGCCGGCGCCCGAGGTGATCGAAAAGGTCGGCCGAGCCATACAATCGCGGCGCGATCTCCGCCGCTGAGGATTCGCCGCGCCAGAAGTCACGCACGGTGTCGCGGAACTGGTCGTTCCACTCGGCCCACCCGGGCGGAAAGCGCCCCACCTGGTAGCCTCCGGGCCCGCAATCCCAGGGCTCGGCGATGAGCTTGACCATGCTCAACACCGGATCCTGTGCGCACACCTTGAGGAAACCGCTGCCGTTGTCGAAGCCCGCCGGCTCGCGCGCGAGTATGGTGCCGAGATCGAAGCGGAAGCCGTCGACGTGCATTTCCTGCACCCAGTAGCGCAGGCTGTCCGTGACCATCTGGATCACGCGGGGATGCGAGAGATTGAGCGTGTTGCCGGTGCCGGTGTCGTTGATGTAGTAGCGGCGGTCCGGCGCCAGACGGTAGTAAGACGCGTTGTCGATGCCCTTGAACGAGAGCGTGGGCCCGCGCTCGTTGCCCTCGGCCGTGTGGTTGTAGACCACGTCGAGGATCACCTCCAGGCCCGCGTCGTGGAAGCGCGCCACCATTTCCTTGAACTCGCGCACCTCGTTGGCCGGGTTGGCGCAGTAGCGCGGGTCCGCGGCGAAAAAGCCGATGGTGTTGTAGCCCCAGTAGTTGGTCAGCCCACGCTCGAGCAGCAGGCTGTCGTTGACGAAGCTCTGCACCGGCATGAGCTCGATGGTGGTGATGCCCAGTGCCTTGACGTAGTCGATCACCTCGGGCGTGGCGAGGCCCGCGAAGGTACCGCGCAACGACTCGGCCACCGCCGGGTGGCAGCGTGTGAAGCCACGCACGTGCAGTTCGTACAGCACGGTACGGTCCCACGAGACCCGCGGCCGCGTGTTCTGCTTCCAGTCGAAGGCCGAATCCACCACCACGCACTTGGGTACGTAAGGCGCGCTGTCCAGCTCGTTGAACGACAGGTCGTGGTTCTCCGCGCCGATGGTGTAGCCGAAGCAGGCGTGATTCCACTCCAGTGCGCCCACGAACTCCTTGGCGTAAGGGTCGAGCAGCAGCTTGTTGGGATTGAACCGGTGCCCCTCCTCGGGCGCGTACGGGCCGTGCACTCGATATCCATAGGCATCGCCCGGGCCCACGCCTTCGACGTAGCCGTGCCAGATCTCGTCGGTGAACTCGGGCAGCGAGATGCGTTCCAGCTCGCGGCTGCCCTGCGCATCGAAGATGCAAAGCTCCACCGCGGTGGCGTTCGCCGAAAACAGCGAGAAGTTGACGCCGCGTCCGTCCCAGTGCGCGCCACGAGGATTCGGCAGTCCTTCCCTGAGTCGATATCTGGATCCCAAGATGCCCTCACAATATCGAGACCCCGTCGGCGCGAATGCTGCCACCGCGCGCGTCCTGAAGTCAGCGTACTCCGACTCTTGATCCAGGTTATTGCGCATGCCTGCGATTGGCGAGCGCGGCGTTCGCGGGCAGCCGGTAGGGCCGGTCCCACGCGGACACGCAGGCATCACCGAATGGAAGGCTGTGAGCCGCCGGCGCACTCTGCACGCACACCCGGCAACCCATTCAGGAGACTTCCATGGAAGGAACCCGCCCGCTCGCCATCGTCACCGGCGCGTCCAGCGGCATCGGCCTGCATCCGGCGCTCTCGGGCCTGGTGCCCGACACCATGCTGGCCGAACAACATCGCAAGATGGCCGAACCCGGTTCGGCCCATCACTGAGGAGCCGACATGGCGAGAAAGAACACCGACCTGAGCGATGCGCCGGCATCCACGCGCAAGCGCAAGAACCCGGCGGCCGCCGGACTTCCGGCAGCCGAGCAAGATGACATCCTCGTCGGCCGCAGCGTGAGCATCAACCGCCCGCGTCGCGAGCTCTACGAATTCTGGCGCGACTTGCGCAACCTGCCGCTGTTCATGGAGAACATCGAGAGCGTGACACCGATCGATGCCACGCGCTCGCACTGGAAGGTGAAGGGCCCCGCGGACAGCACCGTCGAATGGGATTCGATCGTGACCGAGGACATTCCCGGCGAGCTGATCGCGTGGACGTCCGTGGAAGGCGCCGACGTGCCGAACACCGGCCGCATCGAATTCCGGGACTCGGGCAATGGGCGCGGCACCGTCGTCACCGCCACGATTGCCTACGACCCGCCGGCCACGAAGCTCGGCGCGGTGATCGCCAAGTTGTTCGGCCGCGAGCCGAAGATCCAGGCCCGGCGCGATCTGCGACGCTTCAAGCAGTTCATGGAGACCGGGGAAGTTTCCACCCCGCTGTCGCGCGCCACGCCTGACACCGCCGACGCGCGGCGACCGTGAACATCCACCCGTGAAGACCCCGACCATCCTGTTCAGGAGCGACGCATGAGAGCACTCACCTGGCAGGGCACCCACGACGTGCGCGTCGAGACGGTGCCCGATCCGCAGATCGTCAACCCGCGCGACGCCGTCGTGCGCATCACCTCCACCGCAATCTGCGGCTCGGACCTGCACCTCTACGATCACGTGATCAAGGGCATGAAGGCCGGCGACATCCTCGGCCACGAATTCATGGGCGAGGTGGTCGAAGTTGGCCCCGGCAACCCGAAGCTGAAGGTCGGCCAGCGGGTGGTCGTGCCGTTCACGATTTCCTGCGGCCAGTGCTTCTTCTGCCAGAGGCAGCAGTATTCGGCCTGCGACAACTCCAACCCCGCCGACAAATCGGATCCTTCGGAGCTGGCCTACGGCTACCCGATGGCTGCCGCCTTCGGCTACTCGCATCTCACCGGCGGTTATTCCGGCGGTCAGGCCGAGTACGTGCGCGTGCCCTACTCGGACGTCGGGCCGCTGGTCGTGCCCGACGGCATCGACGACGACAAGGTGCTGTTCCTGTCCGACATCCTGCCCACGGGCTGGATGGCCGCGGACAACTGCGACATCGAGCCCGGCGACGTGGTCGCCGTCTGGGGCTGCGGTCCGGTCGGCTTGTTCGCCATCCAGAGCGCGCTGTTCATGGGTGCGCACCGCGTCATCGCCATCGATCATCATCCTCGCCGCCTGCAGCTCGCCAGGAACCTCGGCGCCGAGGTCCTCGACTTCGAACAGGTGCAGGTGCGCGAGGCCCTTTACGAACTCACCGGCGGCATCGGGCCGGATGCCTGCGTCGACGCCGTGGGCATGGAAAGCCACGGCATGACGCCCGATAACATGCTGGATCACGTGAAGGTGGCCACGTTCATGGCCACGGAGCGCGCGCACGCGCTGCGCCAGATCATTCTCGCCACGCGCAAGGGTGGCCGCGTGTCCATCCCCGGCGTCTATGGCGGCATCGCCGACAAATTTCCAATCGGTGCGCTGATGGAGAAGGGTCTCACCATCAAGAGCGGGCAGACGCATGTGCAGAAGTACATGCCGGAACTGCTGCGACTCATACTGGAAGGCAGGCTGGACACCACCTTCCTCATCAGCCACCGGCTGGACCTTGAGGACGCGGCCGAGGGCTACGCCAACTTCAAGGAAAAGCAGAACGAGTACACCAAGGTGGTGCTCAAGCCCGGGCTCAATCGCCCGACGCGCCATTGAGGAGCGAGTGGGATGCCGTCATTGCGGGTGCCGGCCCTGCTGGCCTGTCTG
>CAMLGF010000061.1 GCA_946479515.1 uncultured Pseudomonadota bacterium
CGGGCGGTTAGCTCAGCGGTAGAGCACTGCTTTCACACGGCAGGGGTCACAGGTTCAAGCCCTGTACCGCCCACCATTCCTCTCCACGCCCGATTTCTCAGCGCGGATTCAGCGACCCACTCTGCCCCGCGCCACGACCCCGCAACCCCGGCCCGTGTGATTCCCTACCAGCCGTCCGGCGCTAACTACATCACCCACCCGCCGAAGGCGCGGTGCTCGGCTTGCCGGGCAGTTTCTCGGCAAGCTGCTTGTGCTGCTTGAGCGTCGGCAAGGTCTTCTTCGCGAACCGCGCCAGATCCGCATCCGACGACCGGGACGCACCCTCGAACAACTCGATGGCCTTGTGGTGATCCATGTTCATGTGCTGCGAATATTGCCGGTCGAACTCACTGCCCGATTTCGCACTGAGCGCATCGACCATGCTCTGGTGTTCCGCATCGAGCTCTTTCGGCACGTCGATGCCCTTGGCCTGGGCGATCAAGCTGAGTTCGGCGTTGGCCTTGCCATGGTCGTTGACCATGCGCTGCGCGAAGCTGCGCACCGATGGATCCTGTGACTTCGCGAGCGCGACCTTGCCCACTTCCACCTCGGTCATGCCGTCCTGCGCCGCTTTCTTGACGAACGTGGCGGGCGCGGGCACGGACTTGGCATCCGCAGCGACGGCGG
Source organism: uncultured Pseudomonadota bacterium (assembly GCA_946479515.1). The sequence goes on from CAMLGF010000061.1 coordinate 667, forward strand.
CAGCGCTCGACGCACCGGCCAGGGCGAGAAACAACAGGCTCTTCGAGACGTTCATGATGACCTCCTCCAGTGAGAGCCACAGCGTGCGCCCTGCCGCGCCCGCGGCCTGTCCGACCACGACCGCCGCCGCCTGTCAGTTGATCGCGGCGCGGATGGCGGGATAGCGCGAAACCGTTAACCGGTGTTAAGGCATGCGGCCTGTCGGGAAGGTATTAGTGACGCACATGACCACGGAACGAGGCCCATCTGCCCACCGCGGCCGGCAGTTCTGCAACGAACAACTGCCGCAGCTGTTGAGCGCGCTCAACAAGGCAGCCGCCACTCTGCGAAAGATTCAGGGAGCGGCGCGCGTTTCGGCGACCACCAGCACCGAGCTCCGGGCCCTGCGCCAGCTCGACCGGCAGGAGCTCGAGCAGCTACGGCGTCAGACCAGCAGCCTGCTCACCGACCTGCGCGCGGAACTGCGCCGGCGCGGTCATTTCTGACTGCCCGGAGGCGCGGCGCCGTCGGCGACAGTGCCGGCCGGGCGTCGGCCACCTTCTTCCACCGCCCGCTGCACGGCCTGCACCAGGTCACGAATCTCGACGGGCTTCTGCAGGCAGGGCGCACGGCGCAGCGAGGCCGGCAGCAACGACGTGTCGTAACTGGTCGTGAACACGATGGCGACGCCACCCGCCATCAGTTCGCGGGCGAGGTCGAAGGCCATTTCTCCCTTGAGATTCACGTCGAGCAACACGCAGTCCGCGGTCGCGCCGAACAGAGCCGCACGCGCGCGCACCATGTCCGGTACCGGGCCCAGCACCCGGGCGCCCTGCTCGCGCAGCACCTTGGCGCAGTCGCTGGCAACGAAATATTCGTCCTCGACGATGAGAATGCTCAGTCCGGCGAGGCCGGGTGACGACGAACCGGCAGCCTCCATTGACGCTCCTTGTGCCGCAGATGCGCGTTCATAGTGATGCGAAAACCCGCAGGGTGGCATTAACCCAGGTTAAGCGACACCGCGCCGCGTCTCAGCTGCACAGTCTCAGCCGCACAATGGCAGCCGGATGACGAACACGCTGCCGCGGCCGCGCCCGTCACTGAGGGCCTGCACGCCGCCGCCGTGCAATTGCACGATGCTCCTGACTACCGCGAGCCCGACGCCGAGGCCGCGTTTGGGCGTGTGGCGATCCCGCCTGCTCATCTGATCGCGCGAGGCGAATGCCGATGTGGCCACCCGCAGGCTTGTATTTGTTGCTGTTGGTCAAAAGGTTGATCAACACCTGCGTGAGCCGGCCAATGCCCTTGGGGATGTGGACGCCATTGGCAATCGGCGCCAAGGCGCCCGCGCAATTCATGTGCCAGGGTCGAGCCGAAGCGGGCAAGACTGCTTTCCTCGGTCAGGCCCAATTGCACGTCGGACGAATCCGCGCCCACGAGCGGCACCCGACCGTGCCACTCTGCCCCTCCGCTTTCGTCCATTGAAAGCACGCGCGCACTTCCATGATTCGAGCCACTCGGATTCATCATGCTTTCGGCGCTTAGTCGAGGGCTCATTAACGTGAGATAGTCCGTGGGTTACCACGGGTACCTGGTCCGGCGCACATGGACAATTCGAATGCAGCATTTCGGCGTCAGAGCCGCAGATTGTTCGCCGTGCTCCGGGCCATCATCCGTCGCAGTGCGTACAGCTCGAGCAGCAAGCGCGATTTTGCCGCGCGACTCGAAGGCCGCGTCGGGGCACTGGGCCGCGTGCAGGAAATGATCATGCGGGCTCCCGGCGAAGGCGTCGATCTCGAAGAGCTCGTACATGGCGAACTGCTCGCGCAAGCGATTCCCGCGGCGCGCTATCGGCTCTCGGGGCCCGAAACCCGGATCGGCAACGAAGCGGCGGTGCCGCTCGCATTGGCGCTGCACGAGCTGGCCGTGAACTCGGTGATCCACGGTTCGTTCGCCGACAGTCAAGGCGCGCTCAAGGTCACCTGGGAGCACATCGCGCGTGACGGACGCGAGTGGTTGCAACTGGTTTGGCGGGAGACGGAGGTGGGCAATGCGGCGCATCCACCGTCTGCGAATGGCTTCGGGCTGGAGTTGCTCGAACGCACGTTGCCGTATGAACTGGATGCATGCACCAGAGTCGAATTGTCACCCGCTGGGGCCCGCATCGAGCTGCAGATTCCCGCCGGGCCTCCGCTGTCCAGCTGGACGCGCGGCGAGCGGACGGTGCAGCCTTGAACGCGTCTGCGTGGGCGCGGCGCATCGGCGGTCTGGCCTCGCTCGACGCCGGGGAGCTGATGCTGCTCGACCAGTTGGGCTCGGCTTCGCGCCATTTCTCGGCGCATGACAACCTCGCCAAGGCGGGCGACCCGGTCGACCGCATGCTGATCGTGCTCGATGGACTGGCGTGCGAGTTCAAGCTGCTGCCCGACGGCCGCCGGCAGATCCTGGGCTATCTATTTCCCGGAGACATGACCGACCCGCGGCAACCGCTGCTCCCCCGCTGGGATCACTCCCTGTGTGTGTTGTGGCCCGCCCGGGTGGCGACACTCATGCCCGAGGCAGTGCAGCGGCTGGAGCGCCAGCCGAACATCGCACTGGCCCTCGGCCGCTATTCGCTGCTCAAGCAGGGCATTGCGCGCGAATGGCTGATCAACGTGGGCAATCGCACGGCGTTCGAGCGCGTGAGCCATCTTCTCTGCGAAGCCTATCTGCGACTCCAGGCCGTGGGCCTGACCACCGAGCAATCGTTCGAGCTGCCACTGACCCAGGCCGAACTCGCGGACACCCTGGCGCTCTCGGCCGTACACGTCAACCGCACGCTCATGGAGCTGCGCCGGCTCAAGCTGATCACGTTCCAGAATCGCCATGTGGTCATTCACGATCATCCCGGGCTGTGCACGGCCGCCGGTTTCGATCCCGCCTACCTGCAGATGCCGCTGCGCGCCGATTCGCCCGGCGCACGTTCTTGAGTATGCTCGGTGCGTGAACGAGTACCGCATCACCGCCGTCCATGAGGCCGCACATGCCGTGGCGGCGATACGCTCCGGCCTGGTGTTCCAGCACGTGACCGCCATTCCCGACGAGTTCGAGGAAACGGAAGGGTCGCTCCACTGGAGCGAACTGCACGCGTCCGGCGAAGTGGAGATGTCGCCGGAGCTGCTGGCCGTGGTGCTGTTGGCAGGCCCCTGCGCCGAAGCCCGCGTCACCGACCGTGAAGTCGACGACGTGTTCGCCGACGAGGAAGCCGCCGACGACCGCGCCGCCCTCGCCAGCCTCATGTTGAGCGCCGACGCCTTCGTGAACGCCAGCCTCGAGGCCCTGGCCCTGGTCGAACGCGACTGGCCGCTCATCGAGCGCATCGCCGACGAGCTGCTGGAAGTGGACGAGCTGGCCTACGCGGAAGTCGAAGCGCTGGTGGCGCGCACTGCTAGTTAGGCTGCCGGCGTGCGCCGCGCGATCCGCCGGACGCCGCCGGCGAGGCCGCGATCGAGACAGGCCGCGGAGCGCCACGGGCCGGCCGCCTGACAAGGCCGAGGCTCCCGGATCTCGGCGCCAGTCACAGATCACCTGTCGGACTGCCCGCGCGAACGGTGCGGCACTTCCCCGCGCCACGGCGGCGGATTAGGCTGCACGAGTGGCCGATGAACAATTAACCGCGACAAAACCGCCGCCACAGTGGCGCTATTACGTCCTCGCCTTCGCGCTCGTGGCGGTGACGCTGATGATTCGCATTGGCATGAAGCCCTGGGACGGGGGCCAGCCCCTCCTGGTCATGTTCCTGTTTCCCATTGTCATCAGCGCGTACCTGGGTGGCCTCGGGCCGGGGCTCCTGGCCACCGCGCTTGCCGGCGCAGCCACCGACTACTTCCTGATCGCGCCCGCCGGAACCTTCGAGTTCGCGACGCCCGCGGTGTTCTCGCACTGGTTGTTGTTCCAGCTGGCTGGAGCGCTCAGCAGCGTGCTGCTCGGCGAGATCATCCGCCTGCGCGCCGCCGTGCGCGGCGAATTCGCCGACAAGCGCGCCGCCACCACCGAACGCAAGGTGCGCCTGGGCTTCGCCGTGGCCATTCTGTTCCTCGGCACCATCGGCATCGTTTCCTATCTGTCGGTCGTTCGCTTGAACGACAACACCCGGCTGGTGATGCGCTCGCACCTGGTCATGGCCAACATCGATGCGCTGGTGGCGACCACCTGGGAAACCGAGGCGGCGCAGCGCGCCTACCTGCTCACCGGCGAAGAACCCTTTGCCGCCGAGTACACCCGCTCGGTGGGACGGGTGGATGGACTGATCCAGCAGTTGCGCGACGCCGTGAGCGCCGAGCCCACCCAGCTGGCGCACGTGGCCGCGCTGGCCGAAGCCGTGCGCGCGCGCATCGCGCACAGCACCGACCTGCTGGAGATGCGCCGCAGCCTCGGCATCGAGGCCGTCCGGGAACGGCTCGCTTCGAGCCCCGATCGCCCCGGCGCCGCGCTGCAGGCGCGCGTGCGCGGCATCGCGCGCGACATGAAGACCGACCAGTTCCGCCTGCTCAATGCGCGCGAGGAGATCGCGCGGCGCAGCGCGCAGATCACGCAGGGCGTGATCGTCGGTGGCAGCGCGCTGGCGCTGGCCTTCGTCGGCATGGCCCTGTTCGCCATCCGGCGCGACTTCGCGGGGCGTGAACGCGCCGAGGCGGAACTCAATCGCTTCTTCGACCTGTCCATCGACCTGTTCGTCATCGCCAGCGGCGATGGCTACTTCAAGCGCATGAGCCCCGCGGTATCGGAGATGCTCGGCTACACGGTCGAGGAGGCATTGAAGATCCCGTACCTGGAGATGATTCACCCCGACGACCGGCCGCGCGCCATTGAAACGGTGCGCCAGCAACTGCAGGAAGGCCGACGCATCGACGAATACACCGGCCGGTTCCGCCACAAGAACGGCAGCTATCGAATACTGTCCTGGCGTTCCATGCCGCGCAACGACCTGATGTTCGCGACCGCGCGCGACGTCACCCACGAAGTGCAGGCGGCCGAGGATCTGCGCCAGGCGAAGGAGCAGCTCGAGGCGCGCGTCGATGAACGCACGCGCGCGCTGGCCGAAGCCAATGAGTCCCTGCACAAGAGCGAGCGCCGTTTCCGCGCACTCATCGAACATGGGTCGGACAGCATTGCGCTGATCGACGCGAACAACAACATTCTGTACCTGTCGCCGGCGGTGGCGCAGGTCGAGGGCTATCGCCCGGAGGAACTGATCGGCCGCAACGGCCTCGAGCACACGCATCCCGACGACCTCCCGGTGATCGCCCGGGCGGTTGAGCAGCTGGTGGCGAACCCCGGAAAACCCATTCCCGTGATCTGGCGCCGCCGCCACAAGGACGGCCGCTGGATCTGGCTGGAAGGCGTCGCCACCAACCTGCTCGACGACCCCTCGGTGGGCGCCATCGTCACCAACTACCGCGACATCACCGAGCGGCTGGCGCACGAGTCGCGACTCAGCGAACAACTGCAGCGGCTGGCGCTGCTGGCGCGCATCACGCGCGCCATCGGCGAACGGCAGGACCTCTCCAGCATTTTCCAGGTCGTGGTCACGCGCCTGGAAGAAGAACTGCCGGTGGATTTCTGCTGCATCTTTCTCTACGACATGGGCGAGAACCAGCTCACAGTCACCTGCGTGAGCACGCGCAGCGTGGATGCCGCCGAGCGCCTCGGCCTGCGCCAGGACACCATCGTGCCCATCGACGAGAACGGCCTGTCGCGCTGCGTGCAGGGCCATCTCGTTTACGAGCCCGACATCGCCACGATGGATTTCCCTTTTCCGCAGCGGCTGGCGGGCGCCGGCCTGGGCTCGATGGTGATCGCGCCGCTACTGGTCGAGAGCCAGGTTTTCGGCGTGCTGGTCTGCGCCCGCAAGGCGCCGGCGAGTTTCTCCAGCGGCGATTGCGAGTTCCTGCGCCAGACCAGCGAGCACACGGCATTGGCGGCCCACCAGGCGCAGCTGTACAACGCCCTGCAGCGCGCATACGACGACCTTCGCCAGACGCAGCAGCAGATCATGCAGCAGGAGCGCCTGCGCGCGCTGGGGCAGATGGCGAGCGGCATCGCCCACGACATCAACAATGCGATCTCGCCCGTCGCGCTCTACACCGAGGCACTGCTGGAGCGCGAGCAGGGCATCTCCGACCGCGGGCGCAAGCAACTGGAGATCATCCAGCGCGCGGTGGACGACGTCGCCCAGACCGTGGCCCGCATGGGCGAGTTCTATCGCGTGCGCGAGCCGCAGGTTTCCCTGGTGCCGGTGGACATCAACAAGCTGGTGCGGCAGGTCCTCGACCTCACCCGTGCCCGCTGGAGCGACATGGTGCAGCAACGCGGTTCGGCCATCGATCTGCGGCTGGAACTCGCCGACGATCTGCCGCCCATCGCCGCGGTGGAAAGCCAGGTGCGCGACGCGCTCGTGAACCTGGTGTTCAACGCCGTCGACGCCATGCCGAACGGCGGGCCGCTCACGCTGCGCACGCACCTGGCCGACGGCAGCGGCCGGCAGATCGTGCAGCTCGAAGTCATCGACGCCGGCATCGGCATGGACGAGGACACGCGGCGCCGCTGCCTCGAACCCTTCTTCACCACCAAGGGCACGCGCGGTACCGGCCTGGGACTCGCCATGGTGTACGGCGTCGCGCAGCGCCACAACGCCAATCTCGAAATCGAGAGCGAACCCGGCAAGGGCACGCTGGTGCGCATGAGTTTCGCCGCCGCTCCCGAGCCGCTCGCCGTGGCCGCGCCCGGGCAGGCGAACGCGGTGGCGCCGATGCGCATCCTCATCATCGACGACGATCCACTGCTGCTGAAATCGCTGCGTGACACGTTGGAATCCGAAGGCCACGAAGTCACGGTGGCGAACAGCGGCCAGGCTGGCATCAACGCCTTCGTCGAGTCGCACGCCGCAGGCATGCCCTTCCCGCTGGTGATCACCGACCTCGGCATGCCGCATGTCGACGGCCGCAAGGTCGCCGCGACGGTGAAGGCCAGCGTGCCCAAGACCGTGGTGCTGATGCTCACCGGCTGGGGCCGCCGGCTGGTGGCCGAAGGCGACGTGCCGTCGGGCGTCGACCAGGTCCTCTCCAAGCCGCCCAAACTCATCGAATTACGGGCGGCTATTGCGGATCACTTTGGTAGGTAGGTAGGGGGGAACCAGTAGGCGCGATTTGAATCTCGCCAGGATCGACGACGGTGCCGGCGCGCACGCCGGGCGCGCATCTTCGTCCTCCAACCCTAACTAATGAGAATCACGCCTGACCTCACCCCCGCTGTGGCCAACGAGCACGTCGAGGTCCGCTCCCAGGTGCGCCTGCTGCACGTGGTCCACGTACAGCTTGTACCAGCCGCGCTTGGGCGCCTCGGGCGGCTGCCAGGCGGCGCGCCGCGCGGCGATCTCGGCTTCGCTCACGTCGAGATGCAACCTGCGCGCGGACACGTCGAGCTCGATGAGATCGCCGTTGCGCACCAGCGCCAACGGGCCGCCGGCCGCGGCCTCGGGCGACACGTGCAGCACCACGGTGCCATAGGCCGTGCCGCTCATGCGGGCGTCGGAGATGCGCACCAGGTCGGTGATGCCCTTGCGCAGTAGTTTGGGCGGCAGGGGCATGTTGCCGACTTCGGCCATGCCGGGGTACCCCTTGGGGCCGCAGCCCTTGAGCACCATGATGCAGTTCTCGTCGATGTCGAGATTCTCGTCGTCGATGCGCGCGTGGAATTCTTCGATGCTCTCGAACACCACCGCCCTGCCCTTGTGTCTGAGCAGGTGCGGCGAAGCCGCCGCGGGCTTGATCACCGCGCCGTCGGGCGCCAGATTTCCGCGCAGCACGGCGATGCCGGCGCGCGCCTTGAACGGGTCGTCCAGCGGCTTGATGACCTCGCGGTTCCAGCAGGGCGCGTCGGCGACGTTCTCGCCGATGCTCTTGCCGTTCACGGTCAGCGCATCGCCATCGAGCATGTGCCGGATCTCGCGCATCACGGCGGGCAGCCCGCCGGCGTAGTAGAAATCCTCCATCAGGTACTTGCCCGACGGCTGCAGGTTCACGAGACAGGGCAGCTCGGAGCCGAGCTTGTCGAAATCCTCGAGCGCGAGCGGCACGCCGACGCGGCCCGCGATGGCCAGCAAATGGATCACGGCATTGGTGGAACCGCCGATCGCGGCATTGACCTTGATGGCATTGTCGAACGCGGCGCGCGTCAGAATTTTCGACAGGACCAGGTTCTCTTCGACCATCTCGACGATGCGCCGCCCGGTGATCTGCGCCTGCCGATAACGGCGCGCATCGACCGCGGGAATGGCCGCATTGCCCGGCAATGCCACGCCCAGCGCCTCGACCATGCTGGCCATGGTCGACGCGGTACCCATGGTCATGCAGTGCCCCTTGGAGCGATGCATGCACGACTCCGCGGCGGTGAATTCCTCCTGCGACATCTTGCCGGCCCGCACGTCCTCGGACATCTGCCACACGCCTGTGCCCGAGCCGATCTGCTTGCCGCGGAACTGGCCGGTGAGCATGGGCCCACCGGAAATGCCGATGGTGGGCAGGTCGACGCTGGCCGCCCCCATCAGCAGCGATGGCGTGGTCTTGTCGCAACCCATGAGCAGCACCACCCCGTCGATGGGATTGCCGCGGATGGACTCTTCCACGTCCATGCTGGCGAGATTGCGGAACAGCATCGCGGTGGGACGCAATTGCGTCTCGCCCAGCGACATCACGGGGAACTCGAGCGGGAAACCGCCCGCTTCGTACACGCCGCGCTTCACGAACTCGGCGAGCTCGCGGAAGTGCCCGTTACAGGGCGTGAGCTCGCTCCAGGTGTTGCAAATGCCGATGACCGGCCGACCGTCGAACAGGTCGTCGGGGTAACCCTGGTTCTTGATCCAGCTGCGATGAAGGAAACCGTCTTTTCCTTCGCGGCCGAACCACTGCTGACTGCGTCGCGCGCGCTTGGTTTTCACGCGCGGCAGACTACCGAAGGCGTCGATACGCGAAAAATAATTTTCTACTGAACAGCCATACGCTCTTTGGCATCACGAGACATTCTTCAAGTCAAGCGAGCAGCCATAACTACTCACCGCGGTGGTCTTGAGCGCGCGCAGCAACACGGTTGCGGCCGGCGACAGCAGCCAGTCGGTGCGCGTGATGATGCCGAAGGCCTCCATCGAGCAGGACAGTTGCATGGGTAGCAAGGCCACCATGCCATAGGTGGCGTAGTAGCGGGCCACCTCGGTGGGAATGACGGCGATGAAGTCGGTCTGCTGCAGCATCTTGGTGACGAACAGCAGCGAGGCCGTTTCGATGAGCTGCGTGGGCGGCTGCATGCCCGCCTCGCGGAACATGAGGTCGAAGCGGTGGCGCAGCACGCTGCCGGGCGGTGGCACGATCCAGGGCTTCTTCTCGACGGCGGCGAGGCTCAGCCCGGCGACGTTGAGCAGCGGATGCCCGGGCCGCACCACCGCGGACACCGGCTCGTCGGCCAGCTTTTCATAGCGCAGCCCGGTCTTGTCCTGCCGCTCGAACAAGCGGCCGATCATGATGTCGATCTTGCCCTGCGACAGCTGTTCGATCAGTACGTCGCTGGACTCGACGTGCAGCTCCACGCGCAGCTTCGGGTTCTCGCGCGCCACGATCATGATGGCCTGCGGGATCAGCGACAGCGCCGGTCCGGTGATCGCACCCAGGCTCACGTGGCCAGAGAGCCCGGACTTCAATGCCTCGACCTCCTGTCCCGCCTCGCGCAGACTGGATAGGGCGATGCGCGCATGACGGATCATGGTTTCGCCGTACCAGTTGGGCCGCATGCCGCGCGGCTGCCGCTCGAACAACGACACGCCGAGCATGTCCTCGAGATCCTTGAGCAGCTTCGAGGCCGCAGGTTGGGACATGTTGAGAACTTCCGCGGCGCGATGAATGTTGCCTTCGTCGCAGATGGCCGTGAGCAGCATCAGCTGCCGCGTCTTGAGACGCGCTCGAATGAACCAGGGCGTGGTCGTGGACATTTGTCTCTCCCCCCAATGATCGCTTCATGCCCGAAAACATAGATATATCGATGAATATAGCTGTGTAGCAATCTCGGGCTTGTTGGATATCCATACGAATACCATGATTCCGGGCTTGCGACTCATTCAATTCATCGACGAAGGTGGGCAGCCGCGCGCCGGCTGGGTGACGCCCGACGGTTCGTGCGTCGGCGAGCTGCGCGGTTTCGATTCCACGTTCGCGCTGGCGCAGGCGGCCTTGGCGGCGGGCAAGTCCCTGGATTCCTTCGCGGAGGCGCATCTGCAGCCGGCCACACTGCCCTACGCAGCGCTGCTCGCCAGCGGCCGCATGCGACCGCCGCTCGCGCACCCGGACCCAGCACGCTGCCGGGTGTCCGGCACCGGCCTCACGCATTACGGCAGCGCCTCGGCCCGCGATGCCATGCATAAGAAATTGGCCGCGTCCGAGACGCTTTCCGATTCCATGCAGATGTTCAAATGGGGGGTCGAGGGCGGCCGTCCGGCATCGGATTCCGGCGCACCCGGCGCGCAGCCCGAGTGGTTCCACAAGGGCGACGGCGACATCGTCGTCGGTTGTGGCAGTCCGCTGCCGTCGCCCAGCTTCGCCCTCGACGGCGGCGAGGAACCCGAAATCGTTGGCCACTACCTCATCGGCCCCGACGGCACGCCGCACCGCCTTGGCTTCGCCATCGGCAACGAGTTCAGCGATCACGTCACCGAGCGCCAGAACTACCTGTATCTCGCGCATTCCAAGCTGCGCCATTGCGCCGTGGGCCCGGAACTGCGCACCGGCGCGCCACCACCGCACATGACGGGCCTCAGCCGCATCCGCCGCGGCTCGCAGGTGCTCTGGGAGCGTCCTTTTGTCACGGGCGAGAACAACATGTGCCATTCTCTCGCCAACCTCGAATATCACCATTTCAAGTACGCGGCGCACCGCCGGCCCGGAGACGTGCACCTGCATTTTTTCGGCACGGCCACCCTGAGCTTCGCGGACGGCGTGCGTGCCGAGCCTGGAGACGTGTTCGAGGTGGAATTGCCCGACCTGGGCGCACCGTTGGTCAACGCGCTGTCCCGGGTGGACGGCGGCTTTGCGCTGGGTGGCGTCCGGCAGATGTAGGCAACCGAACAACGGAATGACCTTGGGGGAGAGATGAATCGGCTGTTCAGAATCGTTCGACTTCCATTGGCGCTGACCACCCTGGCGGCGCTGCTCGCGGCCTGTTCGAGTTCCGAGGCTCCCGGCAACGGCGGCCCGGCAGGCGCCGACCAGACCATCACGCTGGGATTCAGCCAGATCGGCGCCGAGAGCGAGTGGCGCACGGCGAATACCACCTCCATCCAGACCGCCGCCAAGGAAGCCGGCATCGATCTGCGCTTCTCCGATGCGCAACAGAAGCAGGAAAACCAGATCAAGGCGCTGCGCTCGTTCATCGCCCAGCGGGTGGACGTCATCGCCTTCTCGCCGGTGGTCGAAACCGGCTGGGAGACGGTGCTGCGCGAGGCCAAGGCCGCTGGCATCCCGGTGATCCTCACCGACCGCGCAGTCGAGGTCAGCGACGAGAACCTGTATCTGTCGCTGATCGGCTCGGACTTCGTCGAGGAAGGCCGCAGGGCCGGCCGCTGGCTCACCGAGTACTACTCGACTGGCGCCGGCAAGGACGTGAAGGGCGACATCCACATCGTCGAGCTACAGGGCACCGTGGGCTCCGCGCCGGCCAACGATCGCAAGAAGGGTTTCGCCGAGATCATCGCCGCGGACCCGCGCTTCAAGGTCATCCGCTCGCAGACCGGCGACTTCACGCGCGCCAAGGGCAAGGAAGTGATGGAAGCCTTCCTCAAGGCCGAAGGCAGGAACATAAACGTGCTGTTCGCGCACAACGATGACATGGCCATCGGCGCCATCCAGGCCATCGAGGAGGCCGGCCTCGCGCCGGGCAAGGACATCATCATCGTCTCCATCGACGGCGTGAAGGGCGCGTTCGAGGCCATGATTGCCGGCAAGCTCAACGTCACCGTGGAATGCAGTCCGCTGCTCGGACCGCAGCTCATGGCGGCGGTGAAGGACGTGGTCGCCGGCAAACAGATTCCGCGGCGCATCGTCACCGAGGAGTCGGTGTTCCCGATGGAAACGGCCGCCGAAGTCCTGCCCACCCGCAAGTACTGATCCTCCGGATCGGCCGTGTCGGCTGGCGATCGCAGGCCCGTGCTCCTGGCACGCGGCATCGTCCACGCGTATTCGGGCAAGCCCGCGCTCGACGGCGTGGATCTCTGCCTGCGCGGCGGCGAAGTACACGCCCTCATGGGGCAGAATGGCGCCGGCAAGTCCACGCTGATCAAGGTGCTCACGGGCGTCGAGCGGCTGCAGGCAGGCGACATCACGCTCTGCGGCGCACCGATATTGCCGGCTTCGACCCTGGACGCGCAGCAACTCGGCATCAGCACCGTGTACCAGGAAGTGAATCTCTGCCCCAACCTCTCGGTGGCCGAGAACATCTTCGCCGGGCGCCAACCGAAAAAGCCGTGGACCCGCGGGGGCGGCATCGACTGGCGCGCGCTGAACGACCGCGCGCGGGAGCGGCTGCGGCGTCTCGACGTGGACATCGACGTACGCCGCGAGCTCGGCAGCTATTCGGTCGCGCTCCAGCAGATGGTGGCCATCGCGCGCGCCATCGACATCTCGGCGAAGGTGCTGATCCTCGACGAGCCCACGTCCAGCCTGGACAGCGACGAGGTGGCGCAGCTCTTCGCAGCGTTGCGCAAGCTGCGCGAATCGGGCACGGCCATCCTGTTCGTCACGCATTTCCTGGACCAGGTGTACGCCATCTGCGACCGCATCACCGTGCTTCGCAATGGCAGGCTGGTGGGTGAATATCCGGCCGCGGAGCTGAACCATGCCGCGCTGGTGGCGGCCATGGTCGGGCGCGCCGTTGCGCACGAAGGCGAATCCGTCGCGCACGCGCCGTCCGAGGCGCAACCGCAGGCAGCTCTGCTGCGCGCGCGCAATCTCGCGCGCGGCGGCAGCGTCGGCGGGGTGAATCTCGAGATCCGGCCGGGAGAAATCCTGGGCTTCGCGGGTCTGCTGGGCTCGGGGCGCACGGAAGTGGCGCGGCTGTTGTTCGGGCTCGACCAGCCCGATTCCGGTGAGCTGCTGCTCAGAGGCTTGCCCGTGGTTTTGCATGAACCGGCTGCGGCCATCCGCCACGGGCTCTCGTTCTGCCCCGAGGAACGCAAGACCGAGGGCATCGTCGACGAGCTTTCGATTCGCGACAACATCGTGCTGTCCTTGCAGGCGCGCCTGGGCATCTGGCGCAAGCTGCCGCCGGAACAGCGGCGCGAGATCACGGATCGCCTGGCCAGGCAGCTCGACGTGCGCGCGGCTTCGCTCGACATGCCGATCGGCGAGCTCTCGGGCGGCAATCAGCAAAAATGCCTCATCGCGCGCGCCCTGGCCACGAATCCGTCGCTGCTGATCCTCGACGAACCGACGCGGGGCATCGACGTGGCCGGCAAGCTCGAGATCATGAACCTGCTGGCGAAACTCGCCGCGGACGGCATGGCCCTGGTGTTCATTTCCGCCGAGGTCGAAGAACTGCTGCGCGTCTGTTCGCGCATCGTCGTCATGCGCGACCGCGCACAGGTGGGCGAACTGCACGGCGGCTGCGGCGAAGACCAGGTGTATGCGCTCATCGCCGCGCCTTCGGCGGGGTCGGCGGCATGAGGCGGCTGGCCAAACACCCGCTGTTCTGGCCCGGCGTGACCTTGCTGCTGCTGCTCGTGCTCAATGCCGCGTTGAATCCAGGTTTCCTCGCCATCGCCTGGCGCGACGGGCATTTGTACGGCAGCCTCATCGACATCCTGAATCGCGCCGCACCGCTGGCGCTGGTCTCGGCCGGTATGACGCTGGTGATCGCCGCGCGCGGGCTCGACATCTCGGTGGGCGCGGTGGTGGCCATCGCCGCGGCCACGGCCGCACTGATCGTCGGCCCGACCAGCAGCCTGGCGCTCGCCATCGGCGGCGCGCTCGGCGTGGCGCTGCTCTGCGGCCTGTGGAACGGCGCGCTGGTGGTGGGTGTGGGCATGCAGCCCATCATCGCCACGCTCATCCTCATGGTGGCGGGGCGCGGCGTGGCCCAACTCATCACCGGCGGGCAGATCCTCACGGTCTACTACGCGCCCTACGACTTCATCGGCAATGGCTATCTACTTGGACTGCCATTCGCGGCCCTGCTGGCGGCTGCCGTCATTGCGCTGCTGCACCTGTTGCTCTCGATCACGCCGCTCGGGCTGTTCATTCGCGCCATCGGCATCAATCCGCTGGCCGCGCGCATCGCGGGGGTACGGGCGCGACCCCTCACGTTGTGCCTGTACACCTTCTGCAGCCTCCTGGCCGGGGTGGCCGGGCTCATCATCAGCTCGAACGTGAAGAGCGCCGATGCGAACAATGCCGGCCAGCTGCTGGAACTGGACGCAATCCTGGCCGTGACGCTCGGCGGCACGGCGCTCACCGGCGGCCGGTTCAACCTCGCGGGCACCGTGCTCGGCGCGCTCATCATCCAGACGCTGACCTCGACCATCTACTCGCTGGGCGTGCCGCCGGAAGTGAACCTGGTATTCAAGGCGGCGCTCATCTTCATCGTGATGCTGCTGCAGTCGGCGGAGTTCCGCACGACGCTCAAGCGCCTCGCGGTGCGCCAGGAGGCACCGTGAGCGTGGCCGCGGGCGCGCGCAGCAGAGCGGCAATGCTGGGGCTCGACCGCCGGCTCGTGCCGCTCGCCGGCACGCTGCTGTTGTTCGTCGCCATGATCGTGTTCGGGGCGATCTCCTACAAAGCCTTCCTGGCGCCGCAGGTGTTCCTGAACCTGTTCATCGACAATGCCTTCCTGCTGATCGTGGCCGTCGGCATGACGTTCGTGATCCTCACCGGCGGCATCGACCTTTCCGTGGGTTCGCTGCTGGCATTGACGACCATGACAACGGCCGCGCTCGTCGAGAAGGCGCACTGGAGCCCCGGGTTGGTGATCCCGCTGGTGCTGGCGGGTGGCACGGCCTTCGGCGCGGTGCAGGGCTTCCTGATCCATCGCTACCGGCTGCAGCCCTTCATCGTCACGCTGGCCGGCATGTTCGTGGCGCGCGGGCTCTGCTACCTCATCGACACCGAGTCGATCCCGGTGACGCATCCGCTGTTCCAGGAGCTGGCCTACGCGCGAATTCCCCTGGGTGGCCGCGTCGCGATCTCCAGCGGCGCCGTCATCGCCATAGTCACGGCGCTCGCTGCCACCTGGGTCGCCCAATCCACGCGCTTCGGGCGCACGGTGTACGCCATCGGCGGCAATGCCAGGTCGGCCGCGCTCATGGGCCTGCCCGTCGGGCCGACGCTCACGCGCGTGTACGCCTTCAGCGGCTTCTGCGCGTCGCTGGCCGGGCTCGTGATGACGGTGTACATGCTCTCGGGCTACAGCCTGCACGCGGTCGGCCTCGAGCTCGATGCCATCGCCGCGGTGGTCATCGGCGGCACGCTGCTGACGGGTGGCGTGGGGTACGTCGCCGGCACGGTGGTGGGCGTGCTCATCCTCGGCATCATCCAGACACTGGTGATCTTCAACGGCACGCTCAGTTCCTGGTGGACGCGCATCGTCGTGGGCATCCTGCTGTTCGTGTTCTGCGTCTCGCAACGTGTGATCGAAACGCGCGCGGAGAAGTCGCGGTGATCCGCCGCTTCGGCACGCTGGCAGACGGCCGCGGCGTCGACGCGGTCACGCTGGGCGCGGACGACGGACTGCAGCTGCAGGTGCTCACCTACGGCGCCATCCTTCACCGGCTCACCTACCCGGTGCGCGGCGTGCGCCGCGATCTCATCCTGTTCTTCGACCAGCTCGAGCAATACGAGCGCGATCGTTCGTACGTGGGCCCGGTCGTCGGGCGTTTCGGCAATCGCATCGCCGCGGGGCGTTTTTCTGTCGACGGCCGGACTCACCAGCTGACCACCAACGAGGGCGCCAATCACCTGCACGGCGGCAGGCTGGGTTTCAGCAAGCGCGTGTGGCAGGTGCTCGAGCTGCGGGACCATCGCCTCGTGCTGGGCCTGCATTCGCCCGCCGGCGAGGAAGGCTATCCCGGCAATCTCGATGCGACCCTCGAGCTGGCGGTGTCCACCCACGCGCTGTCGATCACGTTCGGCGCGTCCACCGACGCGCCGACGCCCGTCAATCTCACCTATCACCCGTACTTCAACGTATCGGGCGATTTCCGCGCGCCGGCCACCGACATGTGGCTGCGCATCCCGGCCGAACACTATCTACCCGTGGGTGCCGGGCTCATCCCCACCGGCGAGCTTGCGCCCGTGGCGGGCACGACCTTCGACTTCCGCACGTCGCGCAGGCTCGCACCGCCGCCGGTGGCCACGCTGCCACAGCTCACGCTCGCCGGCGGTTACGATCACTGCTGGCTGCTCTCCCCCGGCGCGGATTGCGCCTGCGAACTGCGCTCGCCGAACCGCGACCTCACCCTGCGCATGCGCGGCACCGGGCCCGGCCTGCAGTTCTACAACGGGCAATTCCTGCCGCAGTCGCATCCGCAGCTCGGCCATGGCGTGATCCTCGAGCCGCAAGGGTTGCCGGACGCACCCAATCACCCGCGCTTTGCGAATGCCATCCTGCGGCCCGGCGAGCGGTACCACGCCGCGATCGAATATCACTTGTCCGCGTAATCGATACGCGCGCCGGCATGGGCGGCGCGAGCGGCGCTGCCTATACTCGGCGCACACTTTCATTCCAGTCCGGAGCGCAACAGATGCCTGACGACAGCCGCCGCCGCTTCCTTCAACAGGCCGGGCTCGCCGGCGCCGGCTTCGCCGCCTCCTCGCTGTTTGCCTTGCCCGGCCACGCCCAGGCTGCCGGCCGCACCGCGCGCGCCACCCTGGGGCTGGTGACGCCGCGCCAGGATTTCGATCGCCGGGTGCTCGGCGCCTTTCTCGAGCATCTCGGCCGCGCGGTGTACACGGGTGTGTACGAGCCCGGCTCGAAGCTCGCGGACAAGCGCGGCTTCCGCACCGACACGCTGCGCGAGGTGCAGGACCTGCGCGTACCCATCATGCGATACCCCGGCGGCAATTTCGTCTCGGGCTACCACTGGCTGGATGGCGTCGGGCCGCGCAAGAATCGCCCCACCGTGCTCGAGCGCGCCTGGAATTCCCTCGAGACCAACCAGTTCGGCACCAACGATTTCATGGACTGGGCAAAGGCCGTCGGCACCGAACCGCTGCTGGGCTTCAACCTCGGCACCGGCACCTCCGAGATGGCCGTGGCGTACGTGGAGTACTGCAATTTCGCGCGCGGCACGCGCTGGAGCGATCTGCGCCGTGCACACGGCTACGAGCAACCGCACAATGTGAAGTACTGGTGCCTGGGCAACGAGATGGACGGCCCCTGGCAGATCGGCCGGCTCACCGCCAGGGAATACGGCTGGAAGGCCCGCGACATCGCGCAGCAGATCCGCGTCATCGATCCCGACCTGCAGCTCATTGCCTGCGGCTCCAGCGGCCCCGGCATGCCTACCTACCTGGAGTGGGACCGCGAAGTGCTCGAGCAATGCTACGACATGGTCGACGGCATCTCCCTGCACTGCTACTACGGCAATGGCGACACGACCGGCGGCAAGACCGAGCGCTTCCTGGCCATGAATCTCGACATGGAACGCCAGATCCACGAGGTCACCGCCGTTTGCGATTACGTGCAGGGCCTCAAGCGCTCGCCGAAGAAGCTGTGGCTGTCCTTCGATGAATGGAACGTGTGGTATCGCGCGAACAGCGGTGATCACACCAACGGGCACGGCAAGTTCGCGCCGAAGCTTCTCGAGGAGGTCTACAACCTCGAGGATGCGCTGCTGGTCGGCGGGTTGCTGAACACGCTGCTGCGCACCTCCGACCGCGTGCGCGTTGCCTGCCTGGCGCAGATCGTCAACGTCATCGCGCCGCTCATGACCAGCGAGCAGGGCATCCTGCGGCAGTCCACCTACTACCCCTATGCGATGGCGCTCAAGTACGCCGCCGGCCGCGTGCTCGATCTGCGGATGAGCAGCGAGACCTATCCGGTTCGCGCCGCGGCAGCCCGCGGCAGCTACGCGCGGGACATGGACGTGCCGTTCGTGGACGTGGTGGCGACATACGATGCCGGCCGCAGACAGGTGGCCGTGTTCGCGCTCAACCGCGACCTCACCGATGAACGCGAGCTGGCCCTGACCTTCGAGGACCTGACTCCCTCGCGCGTGCTGGCCTGCGAAACGGTCACCGGGTCGGACCTCAAGGCCTTCAATACCTTCGAGCAACCGAACCAGGTGGCGGCCACGAAGCTCGACGCCGGCACGGCCGGCGGCAGGATGTCGGTGCAGCTGCCGCCGCGGTCGTACACGGTGGTCCATCTCGCGGTTTGAGAGGGAAGCGACGATGACGCAGCACTCGCGCCGCGATGCCATGAAACTGTTTGGCGCGGGAGCTGCGCTCTCGTGCATGCCGGTCGGCGCTTCGGCTTCGGCTGTGCTGCTGCCGGCCAATCCCAGGTTCTTCGCGCTGCGCGACGTGCGGCTCGGTGACGGGCCTTTCCTCGTCGCCCAGAGGCTCGACGAAGCCTATCTGCTGCAGCTCGAACCCGATCGGATGCTGGCGAACTTCCGCCAGAACGCCGGCCTCGAACCCAAGGCGCCCGTATACGGAGGCTGGGAATCCGTCGAGCCCTGGGTGTGGATCCGGTGCCACGGGCACACGTTGGGACACTATCTCAGCGCGGCCGCCTGCATGTATGCGAGCACCGGCGACGCCCGCTTCGCCGGGCGCGTCGACTACATCGTCGCGGAACTCGTCGAGTGCCAGAAGCGGACGGGAGGCTGGCTCGCGGCGTTTCCCGACGGCGTGGAGCCGCTCACGCACAGCGTCGCGGGCGAGGAATTCGCGGGCGTTCCCTGGTACACCACGCACAAGGTGCTCGCCGGCCTGCGCGACGCGCATCTTCAGCGCGGCAGCGCCGAGGCGCTGCAGGTCTGGCGGCGCTTCACCGACTGGATCGACGAGCTCACGCGTGACGTGCCCACGCAGCAGTTCCAGAAAATGCTCGACCGCGAGCACGGTGGCATGAATGAAGTCTGCGCGGACCTGTACGCGCTCACGCACGACGCGCGCCATCTCGCGCTCGCGCATCGCTTCGCGCACGTCGCCCTGCTGTTGCCGCTCTCGCGTCGCGAAGACAGGCTCGATGGATTGCACGCCAACACCCAGATTCCGAAGGTGATCGGCTTCCATCGCACGGCCATGGTCGGCAGCTCCGAACCCGGCTACCGCGCGGCCGCCGAGTTTTTCTGGCAGACCGTGACCGGCCGGCGTTCCTTCGTCACGGGCGGCCACGGCGATGGCGAGCATTTCTTCGCGACCGACGAATTCCCGAAACATCTGGATTCGGGCAAGACCATGGAGACCTGCTGCACTCACAACATGCTCAGGCTCACGCGCTCCCTGTACGAGAGCGAGCCTCGTGCGCGGTATTTCGATTACTACGAGCGCGCGCTCTTCAACGGCATCCTGGCATCGCAGGATCCCGAGACCGGGATGAACACGTATTTCCAGTCCACACGGCCCGGCTACGTGCGCCTGTATCACACGCCGTTCGATTCGTTCTGGTGCTGCACCGGCTCGGGCATCGAGAACCACGCGCGCCATGGCGAGTCCATCTACTCGCACGACGAAGAATCGCTGTACGTGAACCTGTTCATCGCCTCGACCTTGTCCTGGCGGGAACGCGGCCTCACGGTGACGCAATCCGGCAATTTCCCCGACGGGGATACGGTGGAGCTGCAATTCGACAGCGCACGGCGGCAGCGCCTCGGCATCCGCATCCGCCATCCCTCGTGGTGTGCGGAAATGAGCTGCACGTGGAACGACCGGAAGGTGTGGGTCAGTCGCCGGCCGGAAAGCTATTTCCCGATCCCCGTCGACCGGATCAAGCCCGGCGATCGCCTGCGGATCACCCTGCCGATGTCATTGCGACTCGAGCCGCTGCCCCATGCGCCGCAATTCGCGGCGCTGGTCTATGGACCCATCGTGCTCGCCGGCCGCTTCGGCACGGAAGGCCTTTCGCCGGGCGCACAGCTCATCGTCAACGAGCGCGAATCCGGGAAGATGCTCAACGCAGACGTGAAGATCCCGCGCTGGACCCAGCCGCTCGAGGCATTGGTCGCGAACACCGCACGCACGCGGGCCGACAAGCTCGAGTTTCGCACCTCGGGTTTCGAAGGCGACGCGCACGTCGATCTCGCACCCTGGTTCCGCCTCACGCACGAGCGCTACAACCTTTACTGGCGCGCGCACGCCGCCGCCTGAGGCTCGCCGCCTCCGCCAGGGCGGGTAACACAGGCGCGGTGACCCTGGGGGCGGGCCGGAACAGCGTGCCGGCGAGCCCCCGTGGCGTGGGGCCCATTTAACCCCGAAAAAGCGCGAACTGGACCCCCTCCCGGGGGAACCCTGTGTGACCCCCGTCACCGTCGTTTTGTCACATACCGGCCAAGATTCCGCTCGTGCCAATGGGAGAAGAACCGTCCGAAAGGGTCGGCGGTGCCTCATTTGCGTGGAGAACCATCTTGGCCATTCAAAAGGTATTGATCGTCGACGACGCGCGCCCGGATCTCATGAATCTGGAGAAGATCGTGAGCGGCGCGGGCTACACCACCCTCACTGCCACCAGCGGTCAGCAGGCCGTGGAGATCTCCAAAGCGCAGCTGCCCGACGTCATCCTCATGGACGTCAACATGGACCAGATGGACGGCTTCGCGGCCACGCGCGCCATCGGCGGCGAACCCACCACCAAGGGAATCCCGGTGGTGCTGGTCACCAGCAAGAATCAGAAGGCCGATCGCGTCTGGGCGCAGATGCTCGGCGTCAAAGGCTACGTCACCAAACCGTACACGCCCGATCAGATTCTCGGGGCCATCGCGGCACTGGGCTGATCCGGACCGCGGCTCCATGAACGCCACCTACCCGCTGCCCATCGTCGGCCTGCCGCCGCTCCCACCAGAGCTGGCGGCGCTGGTCGGCGCTCAGGCGCCCGCCGAAGTGCTTCCGGACGACGTCATCCGTCAGGCCTTCCGCATCGGGCAGATGCGGTTGCTGGCGCCGTTCGACACCGCGAGCGAGCTCGTGGAAATGCCTTCGGTCTATCCACTGCCGCGCATGCCGGCCAATCTGCTCGGCCTCGTGAACCTGCACGGCCGCATCGTGCCGCTGTTCGACCTCGCGCCGCTGTTCGAGACGCAACACCCGCCGCGCGAGAAGCGCATGGTGCTGGTCATCGGCCACGGCAACGATGCCGCGGGCATCGTCATCGACGGGCTGCCGCGACGCATCGTGTTCCGCCCCGAACAGCGGATTGTCACGCCGGCCCTGCCGGCCGCGGCGGCCGACGCCGCCATCGCCACCTACGTCCAGGGAGCGGACGCCTGGTTCGAATTCAACTACGCGTCACTCCTCGAACAACTCGCGAGCTAGCCATGGCCCTTCTCAATTCATTCGGCCCCCAGTCGATCCGCCAGAAGCTGCGTCTGGGTACGCTGTTCCTCGCCATCATCCCGGTGGTGGTCACGTCACTGATCGTGGGCAAGGAATCGCTGGACTCGAGCCGAGCTGCCATCGAGTCCGAGGCGCGCGAGGCGTTGATCGCGCAGCGATCGTCCAAGGCGGCCCAGATCACCGACTACTTCCAGTCGCTGTCGAACCAGGTGAAGGTGCTGGCGTCCTCGCCCGAAGTTGTGAATGCCATGCGCGAGATGCCGACGGCGTTCGACAACTCGGTGGTGAGCATCGCAGATCTGCCGGAAGAGCGTGCGCGCCTGGCGCGCTACTACACCGGCGATTTCATGGCGGAGTTCGACAAGCGCAACACCGGCCGCAAGCTCAACATGGCGCAGACTGCGGCCGACCTGCCGGACATCGCGATGAACCTGCAGTACCAGTACATCGCCGCCAACCCGAATCCGCTGGGCTCGAAGAGCAATCTCGACAAGGCCAATGACGGCACCCGCTACTCCGAGCTGCATGGCGCGGTGCATCCTTTCCTGCGCAATTCGCTGCGCCAGTTCGGCCTGTACGACATCTTCCTGGTGGAGCCGCGCAATGGCACCATCGTGTACACGGTATTCAAGGAATTGGACTTCGCCACGTCCCTGGTGAGCGGACCGTTCTCGCGTACGCGCCTCGGCGATGCCTTTCGCCAGAGCTGGGCGCTGGACAAGCCCGGCATGATCTCCCTGTCGGAGTTCGGCGAGTACCTGCCCTCCTACAACGACCAGGCGGCCTTCCTCGGCACGCCCATTTTCGATGGCAACCGCAAGATCGGCGTACTCGTCGTGCAGGTGCCCATCGACAAGATCAACTCGGTGATGACGCACGAAGGCC
>CAMLGF010000062.1 GCA_946479515.1 uncultured Pseudomonadota bacterium
TAGCCGCGCCGCTTATTCTGGCGGTAGGGCCGATCGGGAGCGGTGCCGGGTGAAGTTTCTCGTGGTAAATGCAGGTTTGCGGCGAGCGCATCTACGCTAGTGAATGTCTTCGCAAACCTGCATTTACCACGAGAACCTTCACCCGGCACCGTTCAAAGCCTGATCAACCCCCGCTTGTGCGCGACCGCCACGGCTTCGGTGCGGGAAATGGCGTCGAGCTTGCCGAGGATGGCTTTCACGTGGGTCTTCGCGGTGCCTTCGGTGATGTCGAGCCGCCGGGCGATGTCTTTGTTGGATCGCCCCTCGGCCACGAGCTGCAGCACGTCGAGCTCGCGCGAGGTCAGCGACGGCTTGCTCATGCGCTGCAGGGCCTTCGCGGCCACGCTCGATGACGTGTACGGCCGGTCGTCGGCCACCGCGCGGATCGCCGACAGGATCTCGGTGCGCGGCGCGTCCTTCAGCAGATAGCCCTTCGCGCCCTGGCTCAACGAGCGGAAGATGTCCTCGTCGCCGTCATACGTGGTCATGATGAGCAGGCAGGCCTTGGGATGCTTCTCCAGCACCTTCTGCACCACGGCCGCCCCGTCCAGCTTGGGCATGCGCAGATCGAGCACCATCACATCCGGCCGGTGCTGCTCGTACAGCGCCAGTGCTTCTGCCCCGTCGCCGGCCTCGGCCACCACCTGCATGTCCGGCTGCTGGTTGACGATGGCGGCGAGGCCGTCGCGCACCACCGGATGATCATCCGCCAGGATCACACTGATCTTGCGCGCCGCCGCGGAAGACGAGGATTTCGCGACTGCGCTCATGCGGCCACCTTGCGACGCGGCAGGGTTACCGACACGCGGGTACCTTCCCCGGGCTTGCTCTCGATGTGGAACTGCCCGCCGATGGCGCCGGCGCGCTCGCGCATGTTGTTGAGGCCATACCCCTGCTGCGCATACAGCTCTGGGTTCAGCGTCATGCCGCGGCCGTCGTCGCGTACGCTCAGCGACCAGTGCGATTCCACTTCCAGCAGCTCGATGAACACATTGTTCGGGTGTGCATGCCGCAGTGCATTGCTGATGGCCTCCTGCGCGATGCGCAGCAGTTCGTGCTGCTTCTCGGGCGCGAGGCCCTGGGCATTCATGCCGCCGTTGAAGTGGCACTTCACGCGGCCGTCGACCGTGGTGCGTTCGCATAGCGCGCGCAATGCCAGCTCAAGGCCCTGCTGCTTCAGCTGTTCCGGGCGTAAGGCCTGCACCGAGCGGCGCGCCTCGGTGAGACCCTCGCGCGCCAGGTCGCGGATGCGCGTGAGGATGGCCGGCAGCGGCGAGTTGCGCGCGCATTCGTGCATGGCTTCCTCGGCCGCGCCGAGCTGCATGAGGATGCCGGTGAATCCCTGCGCCAGGCCATCGTGGATTTCCTGGCCAATGCGGTTGCGCTCGGCGAGCACCGCGGCGTCTTTGGCCGCCATGCCCAGCTTCTTGAGGCCGATGCACAGCATGATCTGGTGCGCCACCGCCAACGCCAGCTCGGCGCGCTCGGCATTCAATGCATCGCTCTGCTTGAAGACCAGGCCGATGCAGCCCACGGTCTGCTCGCCGACCACCAGCGGCAATAGATAGACGCTCTGATGACCCTCGCGGGCATGCCAGGCGGCGGCGCCCGGCCAGCGGATGCGGTCGAGCGGTTCGAGCTGGTGGAAGGAAGGCTCGCGGAACTGCTGCAGCACTTCGAGGATGCGCGTCTCCTCGTTGGTGGCGGTCGGCTGGTAGGGAGGCGGCGCCATCCGCCCGTCCTCGACGTGGCAGAAGGCCCGCCAGTGATTCGCTTCCTTGTCGAAGCCGATGGTGAACGCGGCGGCGGCATCGAGCTGCCGGGTGGCTTCGATGAGGATGTTGGTGACGAACTCGTGCGGGTCGGCGTCGCGCGCCAGCCGCGTGAGGTTGGTCCGGAGCAGGGCGTTGGCGCGCATGGCCGAAGTGAGCCGCTCTTCCTCGGCGAGCTCGCGTTCGCGGCGCATGGTGTCGAGCAGGCGTTCGCGATGCAGCGCCGCGCCCACCAGCCCGGCCGCGATCTCCAGCGCCGAGACGATCGACGAATCGAATTCGCGCACCCGCTGCCAGTCGTCAAAGCCGATCACGCCCACGTACTCGCCATCCACGAGGATGGGCACGATGGCCGAGGTGCGCGCCTTGTCGCTGGTGATACTGGCATTGTCGAAATGGCTCTGCGCCTCGGGGCAGAACACCACGCTCTTGCCCGACTGCAGCATGTTGCAGAACCGGTCGGAGCGCGGTTCGTTCCAGGGATCGGTGCCGTCGCACTCGCCCTCGCAGCAGTCGGCGAGACTCTCGTTGATCCACTCGGCCTGGATCTTCAGCCACTTCTCGCCGTTCGGGCCGCTCTCGGCGAAGGCGAGCGCGGTGCGGTCGACCTGGGCGGCTTCGCCCAACAACCGCAGCACTTCGGGCATGACCTCCATGGCGTGCGGCGCTTCCAGCAGCAGGCGGCTGGCCTGGGCCGATGCCGCCAGCAGGCGTTCGCGCTGCTGCAGGTACTGGGTGTTGAGAATGCCTTCGGCGGCCGCCGCCAGGTCTACGGGATTGGTGCTCATGGCCATGATGTTAACGCCAATTCATCCGGTTTCCGGACTTCGACGCGAGGTCATCTCGCCTGCGCGGTGCGCGTTCCGGACGGGCTTTGCCAGCCCCCGCCCAGCGACTTGTACACGGCGATCAGGCTGGTGGCGGCCTCCGTACGGCTGCGTGCCAGGCGGTCCTCCGATTCCAGCAGCGTGCGCTCGGCGGTCAGCACCTGCAGGAAGTCGCTGGCGCCGTTTTCATAACGTACCCGCGCGAGCCCCGCGGCCGTATGGCTGGCGCGAACCGCCGCCTCGTCGTGCACCAACCGTTCGCGGGCGCGGGCATGGGTCACGAGCGAATTCTCGGTCTCCTCCAGGGCCTTGAGCACGGTCTGTTCGTAGCGCAGCAACGCGCCTTCCTTGCGCCAGCTGGCCTGGGCGATGCGTGCCTGGACGTTGCCCAGATCGAGAATGCCCCAGGAGATTCCCGGGGCCAGCCGATAGGCATCCGAACCGCGTTCGCCCAACCCGTCCGAATCCGTCGCCACGTAGCCGGCACTGCCCGTGAAGGTGACACGCGGGAACAGATCGGCCACCGCCACGCCGACGCGCGCGGTGGCGGAGGCCAATTCGCGTTCGGCCACGCGGATGTCCGGCCGGCGGCGAAGCATGCCCGCCGGGTCGCCCACCGGCACGATGCCGGGCAGGGCGGGCAGGTCCTGCGGCGGCGTGAGCTCGGCGCGCAGCGCGCCCGGCTCCTGGCCGATGAGCACCGAGAGCCGGTGGATCGAACGGGCCACGGCGGCTTCCAGCGGCGCGATACCGCCCAGCGTGGACGACAGTTGCGCCTGCGCGCGCGCCGTGTCGAACTCGGTGCCGCTGCCGGCATCGAGTTTCGCATTGGCGAGATCCAGCGTGGCCCGCTGGTTCACGACATTGCGGCGGGCCACGTCGAGCTGCTGCTGTTCACCGCGCAGTTCGAAATAGGCGCGCGTGACTTCCGCGGTCACCGACACCAGCGCGTCGCGCCGCCCGGCTTCGACCGCGCCGAGCTGGGCGTTGCTGGCTTCGAGCGCGCGGCGCGTGCCGCCGAAGAAGTCCAGCTCCCAGAAGGCGTCGAAACCCGCATCGTACAACTCGCTGTCCCGTGCTGCGCCGGGCAGCGTGGTCGCCGTGGCGGTGCGCTGCCGCGTGTAGCCGGCGCCGGTGTCGATGGCCGGCGCCAGATCGAACGCCGCGTCGCGGCGCAGGGCGCGCGCCTCGCGCACGCGAGTCACGGCGATGCGCAGGTCGTGGTTGGCGGCCAGTGCGCGGGCGATGAGCGTGTCCAGCATCGGGTCCTGGAAGTTCCGCCAGAATTGCGCCAGCGAGCCGGTGGCCTCGGCCTGCGTCGAGTAGGTAGGGGTGTCCGCGCTCGCGAAGCGCTCCGCCACCTTGTCTTCCGGTGCGTGGTAGTTGGGGCCGACGGCGCAGGCGCCGAGGACGGCCGCGGCGACGGGCGCGAGCAGCAATGCAGACTTACGCATGGGAGGATACCTCGACTTGGGTGGCGGCCTGCGTCGGCGCGCCAACGCCGCGACGCCTCACCAGCACGTAGAAGACCGGGGTGAGCAGCAGGCCGAACACGGTCACGCCGATCATCCCCGAGAACACCGCGGCACCCATGGCGCGGCGCACCTCGGCGCCGGCGCCGGTGGCGAGCACCAGCGGCAGCACGCCCATGATGAACGCGATGGACGTCATCACGATGGGCCGCAGTCGCAGGCGCGCGGCCTCGAGCACGGCCTGGAAACGATCGCGGCCTTGCTCCTGCAGGTGCTTGGCGAATTCCACGATCAGGATGGCGTTCTTGGAGGCAAGGCCCACGAGCACCAGGAAGCCGATCTGCGTGAAGATGTTGTTGTCGCCACCCTGCAGGCGGATGCCCGCGAGCCCGGCCAGCAGCGCCATCGGCACGATCAGGATGATGGCCAGCGGCAGCGTGAAGCTCTCGTACTGCGCGGCCAGCACCAGGAAGACGAAGATCACGCACAAAGGGAAGACGAACAATGCCGCGTCGCCGGCATCGATCTGCTGGAAGGCCAGGTCCGTCCACTCGTAGGTCATGCCGTTCGGCAGGTTCTCGTCGAGGATCTTCGCGATCGTCGCCTGGGCCTGGCCCGAGCTGTGACCGGGCGAGGGACCTCCGTTGATGTCCGCGCTGGCATAGCCGTTGAAACGCTCGACGATGTCCGGGCCGAAGGATTCCTTGACGGAGATCAGCGAGCCGAGGGGAACCATGTCGCCGGCGGCGTTGCGCGTCTTGAGCGGAAGAATGTCCTCCACCTGTGAGCGGAACGGCGCATCCGCCTGCGCCACCACACGGTAAGTACGGCCAAATCGGTTGAAGTCATTGACATACAGTGAGCCCAGGTTGACCTGCAGCGTCTGGAACACGTCGCTCAGCTGCACGCCCTGCTGCTTGATCTTCAGGCGGTCCACGTCGACGTCGAGCTGCGGCACGTTGATCTGATAGCTGGAGAACACGCCGGCCAGGGATGGGTCGGCCCACGCCTTCTGCAAGGCGTTCTGCACGGCCGCGTACAGGGCCTCCGCGCCACGGTTCTCGCGGTCCTCGACGTTGAGCTTGAAGCCGCCGAGCGTACCGAGGCCGATCACCGGCGGCGGGGGGAACACGGCGATGTAGGCATCCTGGATGCCGGCAAACTTCTGATTGAGCGACGCGGCGATCGCGCCGGCGCTCAGGCCCTTGCGCTCGGTGAAATCCTTGAGCGGGAAGAACACCAGCGCCGCGCTCGACTGCGAGGCGAAACCGTTGGCCGACACGCCGGCGAACTGCACGGAGTTCAGCACGCCGGGCTCGGCCTTGGCGATCTCGCCCATGCGGCGCACGACCTCCGAGGTGCGGTCCAGCGAGGCGGCGGGCGGCAGCTGCACCACGCCCACCAGGTACAGCTTGTCCTGCTGCGGAATGAAGCCCGCGGGTGTGTGCATGAAGCCCCAGATGGTGAGGCCCACCAGTCCCGTGTAGATCGCGATGGCGATCGGCGCGCGCTTCACTGTGCGGGTGACGCCCCGCTGGTAGGCATCGCCGGCTCGCAGGAACGAGCCGTTGAACCACTTGAAGAAGCGGCCGAACAGCCTGTCCATGCCGCGCGTCAGCGCATCGGGCCTGGCATCGTGGGGCTTGAGCAGCACCGCGGCCAGCGCCGGCGAGAGCGTCAGCGAGTTGAACGCCGAGATGATGGTGGAAACCGCGATGGTCAGCGCGAACTGCTTGTAGAACTGGCCGGTGAGGCCCGGCACGAAGGCCACCGGAATGAACACCGCCGAGAGCACCAGCGTGATGGCGATGATGGGGCGGCTCACCTCGCGCATGGCCTGCTTGGTGGCCTGCAGCGGCCGCATGCCGGCGGCGATGTGCCGCTCGACGTTCTCCACGACCACGATGGCATCGTCGACCACGATGCCGATGGCCAGCACCAGCCCGAACAGCGACAGCGTGTTGATGGAAAACCCGAGCGCGTACAGCACCGCGAACGTGCCGATCACGGACACGGGCACGGCCACGAGCGGGATGATCGACGCGCGCCAGGTCTGCAGGAAGAGGATCACCACCAGCACGACCAGCGCCACCGCTTCGAGCAATGTGTGCACGACCGCGTCGATGGACTGGCGGACGAACTGCGTCGGATCGTAGATGATGTCGTAGTCCATGCCGGCCGGGAAACTCTTCTTGAGCTTCTCCATGTCGGCGCGGACCTGGTTGGAGAGCTCGAGCGCATTCGACCCGGGGCTCTGATACACGGGAATGGCGACGGCGTTTTCATTGCCGAGCAGCGACTGCGTCGCGTAGGTGGCCGCGCCGAGTTCGAGGCGCGCGATGTCGCGCAGCCGCACGACTTCGCCGTGCTGGCCGGTCTTGACCACCACGTCGCCGAATTCCTCCTCGCTTTCCAGGCGGCCCTGCGCGTTCAACGCGAGCTGGAACTGCGCGCCCGCGGCGGGCGGCGCTCCCACCTGGCCGGCGGCCACCTGCACGTTCTGCTCGCGGATGGCCGCGACCACGTCGCCGGTGGTGAGTTCGCGCGCCGCCATTTTCTGCGGATCCAGCCAGACGCGCATGGCGTAGTCGCCGGCGCCGAACACGCGCACGTCGCCCACGCCCTGCAGGCGTGCCAGCGTGTCACGCACATTGAGCGTGGCGTAATTGCGTAGATAGAGTGAGTCGTAACGGCCGTCGGGCGATGTCAGGTGCACCACCATGAGGAAGGCGGGCGTGCTCTTGACCACCGAGACGCCGATGGCGCGCACGTCGTCGGGCAGACGGGGCAGGGCCTGCTGCACGCGGTTCTGCACCTGCACCTGCGCGCGATCCACGTCGGTGCCGATGCGGAACGTGACCGTGAGGGCCAGCGTGCCGTCCATGGTCGCCTGCGAGGACATGTCGAGCAGGTCCTCGACGCCGACGATTTCCTGTTCGAGCGGCGCCGCGACCGTCTCGGAGATGACCTTGGGATTGGCGCCGGGGTAGGCCGCGCGCACCACCACGGAGGGCGGCACGACCTCCGGGTACTCGCTGATCGGTAGTTTGAACAGCGAGATGATGCCCGCGATCAGGATGAAAGCCGACAGGACCGATGCGAACACCGGCCGGTCGATGAAGTAGCTGCTGAATTTCATGGGGATGGCAGTTCCGCGGGCTCGGTTCTTGTTTCAGTTCTCGGCTCAGTTTTGGGCGACCAGCGTGTTGCCGCCCCTGCGGGGCTCGCCCATCGCCACGAGCTGCGGCGTCACCGGCATGCCGGGACGCACCATCTGCAGTCCCTTGACCACGATGACGTCGTCGGCGCTCAGGCCCTCGCGCACCACGCGCAGGCCGTCGATGACCGGCCCGAGCTTCACGGGCGTGTACTCGATCTTGTTGTCCGCGCCCACCTTGAGCACGAACTTGACGCTCTGATCCGTGCCCACGGCGCTGTCGTTGATCAGCAGGGCGTCATAGCGGGCGCTGCCGGGCAGCTTCACGCGCGCGAACATGCCCGGCGTGAAGCGCCGGTCCTTGTTGGTGAACAGGCCGCGCGCGTGGATGGTGCCGGTGTTCGGGTCCAGCTCGTTGTCGAGGAACACCAGCACGCCTTCGTGTGGCGTGCCCTGCTCGTCGGCGAGGCCGGCCCAGAGCGCACTGCGCGAATTGCGCTGGCTCTCGAGTTCGCCCCGCGCCTCGAGGGCGGTGTACTTGAGGAAGGCCTGCTCGTTGCTCTCGAAGGAAACGTAGATGGGGTCCATCGACACGACGGTGGTGAGCAGCGTCTGGCCGGCGGCCACCAGGTTGCCCGCGGTCACCTCGGCGCGGCCCACGACGCCGGCGATCGGCGCGCGCACTTCGGTGAAGGAGAGATCGAGCGCGGCCGATTCCACGGCCGCTTCCGCCGCCTGCAAGCCGGCGGCAGCCTGCTCGTTGCCCGATGTGCGCGCGTCGAATTCCTCCTGCGAGATGGCGCGCTTGGCCAGCAGCTTCTCCGCACGTTCCTGCTCGGAGCCGGCGAGCGCGAGCTGCGTGCGCGCGCGGGTCAGCTCGGCTTGGGCGCGCTTGAGCGTCGCCTGGTAAGGGCGCGGATCGATGACGTAGAGAATGTCGCCTTTCTTCACCTCGTGGCCCTGCTGGAAGCGGGCCGAGGTGATGTAGCCGGACACCCGCGGGCGCACTTCCACGCGTTCCACGGCCTCGAACCGCCCGGTGAACTCGTCGAATTCGGTGACCGGCCGGGACACGACCTTGGCGGCCTGCACCGGGGGAGGGGCGGCGTGCGTGGTCTCCGCCGCTTCATTGCGGGCGCAGGAGCTGAGGATCATCGCGGCGAGTGGCGTCATGAGCGTGAGGGCGAAAGAGGTTTTGACGGTCTTGTGCACAGGGAATCTCCCTTCGGGTTGTGCTGCGTATCTTGCGGACCCCGGCGGCCGCGCACATGGACCCGGCGGGTAAGTGGCGCGGCCCCAGGCGATGGGCGGTGCTCTATCCCTTTGTGGGTAGGGCACGCGCGCGCCAAGGCCGGCAATTGACGTTACGATAATCCTCGTAATATCGTTCAGTGCATGAAAACCGCGCAGATCATCGACGCCCTGGCCGCACTCGCGCACGAGTACCGGCTGGCCATCTATCGGCTGCTCGTGCAGCAGGGCCCCGGCGGCCTGGCCGCCGGCACGATCGGTGAGCGTGTCGGCCTGCAGCCGTCCTCGCTGACGTTTCACCTGCAGTCGCTGCAGCGGGCCGGCCTCATCACGCGGCAACGGGCCAGCCGCCAGCTGATCTACAGCGCGGACTACCGGCTGATGAATGGCCTGGTCGGCTATCTCACCGACAACTGCTGCGCGGCGGAGGGCGCCGCCTGCTGTCCCGCTCCCGCGACGCGAGCGCCGCGCCGTACCGGCCGGCGCAGAGCCGCATGAGGTTCATGCATCCCTGATCTTCGCCCCGTCACGCGCGGGTCTCGCATCGCCGGCCGGTGCTCCATCAGCAAACTACCTGCGGAATCCACATGATCGATCGACCATACAACGTCCTCATCCTCTGCACCGGCAACTCGGCGCGCAGCATTCTCGGCGAAGCGTTGATCAATCACTGGGGCCGGGGACGATTCGTCGGTTACAG
This sequence comes from uncultured Pseudomonadota bacterium, assembly GCA_946479515.1. The sequence goes on from CAMLGF010000062.1 coordinate 9,219, forward strand.
CGCCGGCAGCACTCCGCGGGGGCAGGTGCATCCCATCGCCCTGGAACTGCTCCGGCAGATGAACCTGCCAACCGACGCGCTGCGCAGCAAGAGCTGGGACGAGTTCGCCCAGCCCGGTGCGCCGCCGCTCGATTTCGTCTTCACGGTCTGCGACAACGCCGCGGGCGAGGCCTGCCCGTACTGGCCGGGCCAGCCCATGACCGCACACTGGGGTCTCGAGGATCCGGCCGCGGTGCAGGGCAGCGACACCGCGCGATGGCTCGCATTTCGCAAGACCTTCCGCGAGCTCGAGGCGCGCATCAAGGCCTTCACCAGCCTGCCGATCGCCTCGCTCGACAAAGCGCGGCTGCAAAGCCGGCTGGATGAGATCGGCCGGCTGACCGCGACCCACGAAGCGGTGTGAAGTGAGGCGCGCGCTCATCGCCGAATTTCTCGGCGCTCTGCTGCTCACGGCGGCGGTCGTGGGCTCGGGCATCATGGCGGAGCGACTCGCGGGCGGAAATACGGCCATCGCGTTGCTGGCCAATACCCTGGCCACGGTCGCCGCGCTGGCGGTGCTGATCGCCACGTTCGGTCCGGTGAGCGGCGCGCATTTCAATCCGGCCGTCACGCTCGTCGGGCTGCTGCGCGAGTCGCCCGGACTCGGGCGCGCGGCGGCATACGTGGTGGCCCAGACGGCAGGGTGCTGTGCCGGCGCCATACTCGCCAATCTCATGTTCGAGCTTCCGGCGATTCAGGGTGCCAGCCACGTCCGCGACGGCCTGGCGCAGTGGCTGGGCGAGTTCGTCGCCACCGCGGGACTGGTGCTGGTGGCCTTCAGCTCACCGAGCATTCGGGAAGCCGCCTGGCGCGTGCCGGCCTGGATCGCGGCTGCGTACTGGTTCACTTCTTCGACGTCTTTCGCGAATCCAGCCATCACCCTCGGGCGATCCCTTTCGGACAGCTTCGCGGGCATTCGCCCGGCGGATGCTCCCGGCTTCATCGTCGCGCAGCTGGTCGGTGCGGCGGTGGGCGCGATGTTGTTGCGCGTCACGCTGGCGAGGGCGGTCCGGCCATGAGCTCGGTGCTGCGCTCCCAGGACCTGAACCGCGAGTGTCCCTGCGAGTCGCACGCGCTCGACGGCCATCCGCGGTTCTACTCGAACGTGCCTGTGTTCGTGGCGGCGGTACACGTGCACCAGATGCAGAGCGTGATCGACGCCGTGCAGGCGGTGGCCGCCTTGCCCGGCTATCGCGCGGCGGTGCTCGCCGAGGCGCCGCCCATCGCGCGCATCGATCCGGGCACGCCGGGGGTGTTCACGGGCTTCGACTTCCACGTAGGCGCCGATGGCCCGAAACTCATCGAGATCAACACCAACGCCGGTGGCGCATTGCTCAATGCTGCGGCCGAGTGGCGGCATCCTGCCTGCTGCTCGCGCACGGCGGCGGCGCGCCTGCCGGAGTCGCGCGCGGTGCTCGAGGCGCGTTTCGTCGCCATGTTCCGCAATGAGTGGCGCCTGGCGCGCGGCGACCGGCCGCTGCGATCGATCGCCATCGTCGACGACGAGCCGCAAAACCAGTTCCTGTACGCCGAGTTCCAGCTGTGTGCCGCCATGCTGGCCGACGCCGGCATCCGGGCATTCGTCGCCGACGCGCGTGAACTGGTCATGGAAGGTTCCAGGCTCACGCACCAGGGCCGGCCGATCGATCTCGTGTACAACCGGCTCACGGATTTCCATTTCGATCAGGCGTCACATGGCGCGCTGCGCGTCGCGTACGCGACACGCGCGGCGGTGATCACGCCGCATCCGCACGCGCACGCGTTGCTGGCCGACAAGCGCAACCTCGCGAAATTCACCGATCGCGAATTCCTGGGTTCGGTGGGCGCCGGCGCGCACGACATCGACGTACTCACATCGCGTATTCCATGCACGCGACTGGTCGTGGACGAGGCGGGCTGGTGGCGCGAGCGCAAGAAGTGGTTCTTCAAGCCGGCGCGTGGCTTTGGCAGTCGCGGCGCCTACCGTGGCGACAAGCTGACGCAACGCGTGTTCGGCGAGGTGCTGCGCGGCGGATACATCGCCCAGGAGCTGACGCCGCCGGGAGAACGGCTGCGCGTCGGCGCGCACGGACCAGAGCCATTCAAGGTGGATCTGCGGTGCTACGTGTACGACGGTGTCCTGCAGCTGCTCGCCGCGCGCCTGTATCAGGGCCAGACGACCAACTTCCGCACCGTGGGCGGCGGCTTCGCTCCGGTCATCGAGCTGCGCGACGTAGTGCCCGCCGCGTGAGCCTGCTAATCTTCCGCGATACGACTCATGGCCACCCACCTGGAAACCGTCCTGCGCGCCGCGGCTTTCGCGGCCGAGAAGCACCGCAATCAGCGGCGCAAGGACGAGGATGCCTCACCGTACATCAATCACCCCATCCAGCTCGCCTATATATTGGTGCAGGCGGGCGTGGCGGACCCGGTGGTGCTGGCAGGGGCGCTGCTGCACGACACCATCGAGGACACCAACACGTCGCACGATGAGCTCGAGATCGTGTTCGGTCACGAGATCGCCAACATCGTTGCCGAGTGTTCCGATGACAAGCGCCTCGGCAAGCTCGAGCGCAAGCAGGCGCAGATCGATCACGCCGCGCGCCTGAGCCACAAGGCCAAGCTGGTGAAGCTGGCGGACAAGATCGCCAACGTGAGCGACATCGACGGTGCTCCGCCCGCGGGCTGGTCGCTGGAACGCAAGCGCGAGTACTTCGACTGGGCGAAGCAGGTGGTGGATCAGCTGCGCGGCACGCATGCGGCGCTCGAAGCCCGTTTCGACGCGGAATACGCCAAGCGTCCCTGAGACTTCCGCGAACCTCGCGGGCCCGAAGAGGTCAGTATCGAATGACTCCCGCCGTCCTCGTCCTCATCGCCGCCAATGTCGCGGTATATCTCTTACAAGGCGTCGCCGACGCGTTCCTGTATCAGCATTTCGCGCTATGGCCTTTGGGCAATTACCCGGTACCCGGCACCACCATCAGCGTCGGGTTCGAGCCGTGGCAGCTGATCACCTCGGCCTTCATGCACGATCCCGACAATCTCGCGCACATCGCACTCAACATGTTCGCGCTGTACATGTTCGGGCGGGACGTGGAGCGGGGGCTCGGGACGGGAAGGTTCAGCGTACTCTATGCAGCCTCGGTGATTGCGGGAGGCCTGACGCAGCTCGCCGTGGTCAGCATGACCGTGGATAGCGGCATCGTGCCCACGGTGGGTGCATCGGGCGGCGTGTTTGGCGTGTTGCTCGCCTTCGCCGTCATGTATCCCCGGCGGCGCCTGATCGTATTTCCCATTTTCTTTCCGCTGCCGGCGTGGTTCGTGGTCGCCGCCTATGGCCTCATCGAGCTCGTGAATGGCGTGCTCGGCACGCAGCAGGGCGTCGCCCATTTCGCGCACATCGGCGGCATGATTGGCGCGGCGCTGGTGCTGCTGACCTTGCCGCGGCAGCGGCCTCCCCTCGAGGTTCGATAGGGAGGCGCTGACGCGCGCGTCGCGACCGGAGGTCGTGCGCTCGGTGGTAGGGGGCGTGGAAAATTCCGCTATTTAGCTGATTACGATCGGCTGCGAAGCAGGCGCGCGAGCGCCGTGAGCAATGCCGCCAGCGCGGCGAGATTCAGCACGGCGCTCGTGGCATGCCCGAGCTCCCAGCGCAGCCGCAATGTCCGCCAGTGCGCGGGCAGCTGCGTCCAGTTCGATGTCTGCTGATTGGCGGGAAAGTTCAGCGTCCAGAACACGAGCTGGGTACCGATCATGCAGACGAACGCGATCGACGCCAGTGCCATGAGCTGCGCGGCATCGCGCGACTGCCAGGCAAACAGCGCCGTCGACACGAGTGCGCCGATGACCACGATCGCGGATAGATTCCAGCCGGCGTACGCCTGCTGGGCCACCAGGTAGTCCGCGCCCGACATGCCGATCTTGTTGGGCAGCGACATCAGGTGTGCGCCGGCGGGCACCAGCGTCAGCATGGCGAACGACAGGCTGGCAATGAGCGAACCGCGCGGTGACATGCGGCCAGTGTGCGATTGCCGCCGCGGCGAGCCCATCGGCCGGGGATACGCCGCATGTAGGAATGGGTCGCGCGTCAGGAACGCGCGCGCGTGCCGCGGGGAAACGACACGATGCGCGCCGACGACGAGCCGCCGCTGTGCCACACCTTGATGAGAGTCGGCTCGCGATTGCCGCACAGCGAACAGCGAAAGCGCGCGCCGGCGGGCAGCGGCAGCGCCGTCACTTCACGCTGCGCCTTGTGCCGGCATCGCTGGCATTCGATGAACAGAGTCTGCGCGCCCCGGGACATTCGCGAAGACTACTGCGCGCGATGCCATCCACAGCAAGTGCTGCGCGCGAATACTGTATTACTCGGTGAGCGCGCCCTGCATCATCGGTTTGAGGACGCCGCTCCAGAAATTGGCTTCCGGATTGTCACGACACTCTTTGGCGGCATCGTCGAGGATGTCGTCATAGCGTTCACGCAGTCGCTGCAATTGCGGCTCCTCGGGATGCGCCTGCACCACGAACGACGCCATCGGGGTCTTCAACAACGGATCCATCAGCGCCAGGCGGCGCGGCATCGCGTTGGTGATGATGTAGTACTCCCAGAGGAAGTCCTTGCAGGTCAGGCGGTCGAACCGCGTCGCTTCGTCCAGCAGCACGGGCGGCGTCGTGCCATCGGCATAGGACGGGCGCTCGGACAAACCATTGTTCTTGTACGTGACGCGCGAATGGCTTTCCACGGGCTGGCCGTCGGCGTCGATCGCCGGGACGTAGCGCCAGTCGGACAGCGACTTCTTCCACTCCTTGTCGAACGATGGATCGCCGGAGCTGCTGATGATGTCCACGTAATCCACGCGGCCCTTCTTCGAGACGATGAGCTCCGCCTCGGCATTGAACGTCTGCACGCCGCCCGGTGCCTTGGAGGGCATGGGTTTGCTGATCGCCCGCGCCGCGGTGGGGCCGATTTGCGCCTGCGCCGCCGAGGCGGCGATGAATAAACTCAACAGCGTGATGACTTTGCGCACCGAACATTCTCCCGATTCATCGACCCGATGGTAATGGCTGAAACTCGCGCTGCAACCCCAAAACCGCGACCTGTTACCCGTTTACAAGGATGGCAGGTCGAGTCCATGCCGGCGGGCGGCCTCGATGGCGAGTTCGTAGCCGGCATCCGCGTGCCGCATGACACCGGTGGCGGGGTCGTTCCAGAGCACGCGAGCGATACGCCGGGCCGCCGCGTCGCTGCCGTCGCAGACGACGACCACGCCGGCATGCTGCGAGAATCCCATGCCCACGCCGCCGCCGTGGTGCAGTGAAACCCAGGTGGCGCCCGAGGCGGTGTTGAGAAGCGCATTCAGCAGGGGCCAGTCGGACACCGCATCCGAGCCGTCTTTCATGGCCTCGGTCTCGCGGTTCGGCGAAGCCACCGATCCGGAATCGAGATGATCGCGGCCGATGACGATGGGCGCGCGAAGCTCACCGGTTTTCACCATCTCGTTGAAGGCCAGCCCGAGGCGGTGTCGGTCGCCCAAACCCACCCAGCAGATGCGCGCCGGCAGACCCTGGAAACGGATTCTCTGGTGCGCCATGTCCAGCCAATGATGCAGATGCCGATCATCGGGCAGCATCTCCTTCACCTTGGCATCGGTCTTGTAGATGTCTTCGGGGTCGCCGGACAGGGCCACCCAGCGGAACGGTCCCACGCCCCGGCAGAAAAGCGGCCGGATGTACGCGGGTACGAAGCCGGGGAAGTCGAAGGCATTCTTCACGCCTTCCTCCAACGCCATCTGCCGGATGTTGTTTCCGTAGTCGACCGTGGGCACGCCGGCGGCGTGGAAGTCGAGCATGGCGCGCACGTGCACGGCCATGGACGCGCGCGCCGCCTGCGCCGTGCCGGCCGGATCCTGGCGGCGGCGTTCGAACCATTGTTCGACGGTCCAGCCCTGCGGTAGATAGCCGTTCACCGGATCGTGCGCGCTGGTCTGGTCGGTGAGCAGATCGGGACGCACACCGCGCGCGAACAGCCGCGGCAGGACGTCGGCGGCGTTGCCCAGCAATCCGACGGAAACCGGCCGGCGCTCGCGGCACGAGGCATCGATGAGACGCAGCGCCTCGTCGATATCGTCCGTGCCATGGTCCAGGTAGCCCGATTTCAGGCGCATGTCGATGCGCGATTGCTGGCACTCGATCGCCAGGCAGGACGCGCCGGCCATCACCGCGGCCAGCGGCTGCGCGCCACCCATACCGCCGAGACCCGCGGTCAGCAGCCACTTGCCCGCGAGATCGCCGCCGTGGTGTTGGCGGCCCATCTCGGCGAAGGTCTCGTAGGTGCCTTGCACGATGCCCTGCGAACCGATGTAGATCCACGAGCCGGCGGTCATCTGGCCGAACATCATGAGCCCCTTGCGATCCAGCTCGTTGAAGTGTTCCCAGGTCGCCCAGCGCGGCACGAGATTGGAATTGGCGAGCAGCACGCGCGGCGCATCCGCGTGCGTCTCGAACACGCCCACGGGCTTGCCGGACTGGATGAGCAGCGTCTGATGATCCGCGAGTCGCTTGAGCGTCGCGACGATGCGGTCGAAGCTCTCCCAATCGCGCGCCGCGCGGCCGATGCCGCCGTACACCACCAGTTCCTCGGGGCGTTCGGCCACCGCCGGATCGAGATTGTTGTGCAGCATGCGCAGCGCCGCCTCGCACAGCCAGTTGCGCGCGCTCAAGGTCGTGCCCGTGGCGGCATGCAGGACGCGGTTCTTGTCGACGCGGGTCATCGTCTCACCTCGTCAGTGCGGATGGTTGATGCGCGAAGGCAAGGCACTCGGTGAACGCATCGCGCAGCGCCACGCGCAGGCGCGCGGCCAGTGCGTCATCGAGCGGCGCGGGCCAGTTGCGCTCGTCCAGATGTCCGGGCTCGCGCAGGTAGCCGCGCATGGCGAGTTCCATCTGCACGGCATGGATGCCGTTGCCGGGATCGCCGTGGTGACGCGTGATCCAGCCGCCACGGAAGCGGCCATCGGTGACACGCGGCAGGTTCGTCAGGTCGCAGCACTTCTCGATGGCGCACGTGAGTTCGCCTGCGCACGATCGGCCGCCGTTCGTGCCGATGTTGAACAGCGGCAGCTCTCCGGCGAACAGCCGCGGCACGCGCGAACGGATGGAGTGCGCATCCCAGAGCACGACGCGGCCGTGTGCGCCACGCAGCCGCTCGAGCTCGCGGCGCAGCGCCGCGTGATACGGATCGAACCAGGCCGCGCGCCGCTGCCCGGTCTCCTGCGAGTCCGGTTCGCGGCCGTCGCGATACAGGGGTTCGCCATCGAAGGTCTGCGTCGGACACAGGCCCGTGGTGTTCATGCCCGGATACAGCGATTGTCCGGACGGGTTGCGATTCACGTCGATGACGGTGCGCGACATCGACGTGCGCAGCGTGGTGGCACCCATGGCGTGCGCGAAATCGTAGAGCACATCCACCCAGTAATCGGCGTCCTTGCGCGCCAGCCACGGCGAGACGAGGCGCTCCTCTATTTCCGGCGGAATCTCCGTGCCCGTGTGCGGAAAGCTCACGACCAGGGGCAGCTCTCCGTGATGCACGGCCAGCCAGTCCCGTGCGCTCACGTGCCGCCCCAGATGCGCTCGTGCAGGGGATTCGCGCCGATCGCATGGACCAGTTCGGCCGGGTGCTCGACATTCCAGATCGCGAGGTCGCACCGCTTGCCGGCCTCGAGAGTGCCCACGCTGGCCGAGAGGCCGAGCGCGGCGGCGGCATGGCGCGTGACGCCCAGCAGGCATTCGTCCACGGTCAGGCGGAACAGCGTGGCCGCCATGTTGAGCACCAGCAGCAGTGAGGAGAGCGGCGACGTACCGGGGTTGTGATCGGTGGCGAGCGCCATGGGCACGCGGTGCCCGCGCAACAGGTCGACCGGCGGGGCCTGTGTCTCACGCAGGAAATAGAATGCGCCCGGCAGCAGCACGGCCACCGTGCCGGCGCGGGCCATGGCGCGCACGCCATCCTCGCTCACGTATTCCAGATGATCGGCCGACAGTGCGCCGAACGCGGCCGCCATCGCCGCACCGTTCATGTCGGACAGCTGCTCGGCATGCAGTTTGACGCGCACCCCCTGTACGGCGGCCGCGTTGAATACGCGCTTGCACTGTTCGAGCGTGAAGCCGATGCGTTCGCAATAGGCGTCGACCGCATCCACGAGGCCTTCGGCCACGAGCGCCGGCAATATGTGCCGGCAGATCTCCTCGATGTACTCGTCGGCACGGCCCGCGAACTCGGGCGGCAGCGCGTGCGCGGCCAGCAGCGTGGTGACGACGTTCATGCCACGCACGTTGACGTGCGCCAGCTCTCGCGCCACGCGCAGCTGCTTGCGTTCGTGCTCGAACGACAGGCCATAGCCCGATTTCACCTCGACCGTGGTCACGCCTTCGCCGATCAGCGCATTGAGCCGCGGCAGCGATTCGGCGAGCAGCTGCTCATCGCTGGCGATGCGTGTTTCCTTGACGGTGGACAGGATGCCGCCGCCCTGGCGCGCAATGGTTTCGTAGCTCATGCCCGCGAGCCGCTGCTCGAACTCCTGCGCGCGATTGCCGGCGTAGACCAGATGCGTATGGCAGTCGATGAGTCCTGGCGTGATCAGCCGGCCCATGCAGTCCACCGCCTCCGGGGCTTCGAGATCGCGCGGTGCCGCGCCGGCGGAACCGGCGTACAGGATCTTCCCGTCGCCGCAGGCGATGAGGCCATCCTCGACCAGGCCCAGGCCATGCGACAGGCTGGACCCGGCGGCCATCGTGGCCAGGCGGGCATTTCGCCAGATGCGATCGCAGCGCATCCAGCCACCTTATATAAGAGAATGCGGCGATGGAACCCCGGAACACGCCGGTCGCAGGTCTCTGGGCCGCATCGGCATTGCTGGCCGATGGCTGGGCCGAGGGCGTGCGCATCGAAGTGCACGAGGGCCGCATCGCACGTCTCGAGCGTGCAAACCATCCGCGGCCCGGCGACGAACGTGTGGCCGCACTCCTGCCGGGTATGCCCAACCTGCACAGCCACGCATTCCAGCGCGGCATGGCGGGGCTCACCGAATATCGTGGCCCCGCGGCCGACAACTTCTGGAGCTGGCGCGCGCTGATGTACCGCTTCGTCGGGCTCATGTCGCCCAATGACCTCGAAGCGGTCACCACGTTCGCCTTCGTCGAGATGCTCGAGGCCGGCTTCACGCGCGTGGGCGAGTTCCACTACGTGCACCACGACACCGACGGCCGGCCCTATGCCGATTGCGGCGAGCTCACGGCGCGCGTCGCCGCGGCCGCCGAGCGCTCCGGCATCGCGCTCACGCTCCTGCCCGTGTTCTACGCGCAGGGTGGCTTCGGCGGTGCGCCGCCGAACGACGGGCAACGCCGTTTCGTGCACGACCTTGCTTCCTTCGCGCGACTGCTGGAGCGCAGCCGCTCGCTCGTCGCGCGGCTGCCGAACGCGGTGGTCGGCATCGCGCCGCATTCATTGCGCGCGATCACGCCGGCGCAGCTCGCCGGGCTGCTGCCGCTCGCCACCGCAGGACCCATCCACCTGCACGCCGCCGAACAGCTGGGCGAGGTGGAGCAATGTCTGTCCTGGGCGGGCGCTCGCCCGGTTCAATGGCTGCTCGATCACGCGCCGGTCGATGAGCGGTGGTGCCTGGTGCATGCCACGCACCTGGATGACACGGAGATTGCACGGCTCGCGCGCAGCGGCGCGGTGGCCGGTCTGTGCCCGATCACCGAGGCCAACCTCGGTGACGGCATCTTCCCGGCCGCGAAGTTCCTCGCGGCCCGGGGGCGCTTCGGCATCGGCACGGATTCCAACGTCTCCATCGGCGTCGCCGACGAGCTGCGCCAGCTCGAGTACAGCCAGCGGCTGCGCGACCGCGCGCGCAATGTGATCGCGGGCGGCACGCCCTCGACGGGCCGCACGCTGTTCGAGGGTGCGCTCGCGGGCGGCTCCCAGGCGCTCGGCGTCGCGCGCGAATTCACGGGTCTCGTCGTGGGCGCGGCAGCCGACTTCTTTTCGCTCGACACGCAAGCGCCGCAATTCGCGGCGCGGCGCGGCGACGCGCTGCTCGACAGCTTCGTGTTCGCGGGCGGGCGCGGCGCCATCGATGGCGTCTGGCGCGCGGGGCGCAAGCTCGTAGCCGGCGGACGGCACAACGGTCGCGAGGCCGCCGAGCGTGCCTGGCGCGCGACGCTCGCGCGGCTGCTCGCGGACTGATGGCAGGCCAGTGACCGGGTCGAGCGGCCGCGGTCAGGCGTCGATCATCGTCGAGAACCCGCCATAGATCATGCGCTGGCCGTCGAATGGCATCTGCATGTCGGCCATGCGCGGATCCTTCATGGCCTGCTCCCAACCCGCATCCCGCGCCTGCTTCGACGGCCACTCGACCCACGAGAAGATCACCGACTCGTCCTCATGCGCCTGCACGGCGCCCTTGTAGTCCGTGACCTTGCCGACCGGCACATCGTCGCCCCATGCGTCGACCACGCGCGTGGCGCCGTATTCCTTGAGGATGGCCGCCTGCTTGTCCGCCATTTCCAGGTAGTCGGCCTTGTTGGCCGCGGGCACGGGGATCAGGCAGCCATCGATGTAGCCCGGACGTGCCGCCGCGCCACTGTCGTTCACCGGTTGGAAGCCGCCCCAGATCATGCGCATGCCATCGAATGGCATCGACTGCATCGACTCGTTCATCTTCGCGTCGTTGCGCAGGGCTTCATTGGCGCGATCGCGCGTCGCCTTGTCGGGATACTCCACCCAGGAGAAGATCACGTCTTCCTCCGCCGTCGCCTTCACCGAGCGTTTGAAATCGGTGACTTTGCCGTCCGGCAGGTCGTCGCCCCAGTTTTCCACCATGCGGGTGGCGCCGAGCTTGCGGAAGTGGGGCAGCGCGTCCGCGGCATGCTGTTTGTACGCGTCCTTGTTGGCACGCGGCACGGCAGCAACGAATCCTTCGATGTAGGACATGCGATTCTCCTTCTTCGGGGGACTGGTTGAGACGCGATTGTGCGCCCGGCGTTCCGACCGGGGCAGTAGGACCTTCCCGAGGGGGCGGTGCTGTCGATATCCCACAACCCCGGTTTCGGAATCGGCGAAACTGCGCGCCTGTCACCGATTGGAGTCCTCCGTGAAGCTGTATTCCGGTCCTCTCAGCATGTTCGGCGCCAAGGCCGAAATCGCGCTGCGCGAGAAGAACCTGCCCTTCGAGATCGAGATGGTCGCCTTCAGCCAGGCGCAGGGATATCACCCGCGGCATCCCGAGGTGTTGCGCGTGAATCCGAAGCGGCAGGTTCCCGTGCTCATCGACGGCGACGCGGAGGTCTACGACTCCACGCAGATTTTCGAGTACCTCGAGCATCGCTACCCGCAACCGCCGCTGTGGCCGGCGGCGCCGGCCGCCCGTGCGCGCGCCCGGCAGCTGGAGCTCGCTGCCGACGAGGTGTTCTTCCCGCACGTGATCCGACTGATGGGTCTGCGCGCGCAGCCCGATCCGGTGGACCGGCCCGAGTGGATACAGGCCCGTGAAGGCATCGAGGCCTGTTACGCCCGCATGGAGACGCTGCTCGTGGATCGCGAGTGGCTCGCGGGCGAGTACAGTTATGCCGACATCGCGTTCTACATGGCGCAATTCTTCGCCGCGCGCCACACCGTGCCGATGAGCGGCGGCCTGATCGAACTACTCGACTGGCGGCGGCGCATGGCATCGCGCATGGCGGTGCGGCCGGTAATCGAAGCCATGGCGAAATACCTGCGGAGCATCGACTACCCGGTGCCGGATTACGGTGGGCCGGGGCACGGCAGCAGCGCTGCGGGGGAGCCGCGTTCATGATCAGCACCTTTCTCATGTTCAGCGGGGAACGCTTGGGGCAGGCCGAAGAGGCCATCAACTTCTACGTGTCGCGGTTCGCCGATTCGCATGTGCAGCAGATCAGGCGGTGGGGCCCGGGTGCTCCCGGTCCGGAGGGCGGCATCATGCACGCCACCTTCACGCTGCAGGGCCGGCAGTTCATGGCGTCGGAGAGCTCGGCGCCGCACCCGTTCAACTTCACGCCGTCCCTGTCCCTGTTCGTGGATTGCGAGAGCGAGCAGGAAATCTCCCGGCAGTTCGAGGCGTTCGCCGCCGGCGGCCAGGTTCTGATGCCGCTCGACAACTACGGCTTCAGCCGCAGGTTCGGCTGGCTGAACGACCGCTTCGGCGTTTCCTGGCAGTTCAATCTTCCCTGAAAGGCATGGGCCCTGAAGGGCACGGGCGCGGAAAAGCAGAGAAGGGCGTCCGATCTTCACCATGAGTTTTGCGAATGGTACGTCCTGCGGTGACGCGAGCGAGACAGACAATGGCTGTCTCGCAAGACATTCGTGAAACCGCTTTCACTAGCTAGAACCGCGCGTGCCTGGCGGCGCGGCCCTGTGACGCATTCGGCAGTTCACCGAACTAAACACCGGTGTCAGGGGCCGGCGGCGCTTCGCGGCCGCGATTCCCGTGTAAGACTCTTGCGGCGATAGAGGCGAGGCCTTGGGTCGGTGCACACAGGTCAGCTCAACAGGACGAGGTCACCCGTGTTCGAGACAGGAAATACGACTACCACGCAGATGAGCCAGCACGCGCTGGCTGTGCGGTTCCTCACGCGTACACAGAATGAGATTGCGCAGATGAAGGCCTGCCTGCCCGAAGAGGCCATGGCGCTGGAGGCGCCGGCGTTGGCGCACATCGAGCGCATGGCGCACAAGATCGCGAGCACCGCAGACTCCTTCGACTTTCCACAGATCAGCGCGATCGCCTCCGCGATCGAGCTCCTCACGCATGACAGCAAGGCCAAGACCTACCGGGAAAGGCTGCTGTTGATGAACCGGCTCACCGAACAGGTGACGGCGCTCGAGGTGTACGTGGAATTCGCGCTGGCGGAGCGCACGGTGCAGGATGCCGTGGCGGGCCAACCGCTGTCGGCGTACCTGCCGCGTTTCGCGCGCAAGTAGCGCCGACGCCCGTCAGATCGACAGTCTGCCCGTCGAGTCGCCGTGGGCGCTCACCTCGGCGCCCATGCCATCCGCCATGGTCAGGAACATGTTGGTGAGCGGCGTGGGCGCGAGCTTCACGTAGCGCCCGGTCTTGAACGTGCCGCCACCGGTGCCGGCGACCACGATCGGCAGATTGTCGTGTGTATGGCGATTGCCATCCGCATTTCCCGAGCCGTACACGATCATGGAGTGGTGCAGCAGCGACTCGCCATCGACATCCGGCGTGGCCGCCATTTTCTCCAGGAAGGCCGCGAGCCGCGAGACGTACCAGCGGTCGATCTCCTGCACCTTGGCGATGATCTCGGGGCTGTTCTTGTGGTGCGTGAGATCGTGGT
>CAMLGF010000063.1 GCA_946479515.1 uncultured Pseudomonadota bacterium
CGCCCATCATCCGGCACGAATGGGGACGTAGAGGCGGGCCCCGTCGCGCTCGACGAGCAACGCGGCGGAGTCGCCCTTGTGGAGCTTGCCGGCGGCGCGCCGCAGGTCCTGCACGGATTTCACCTGGTGCTGGTTCACGGCGAGGATGATGTCGCCGGGCTGCAGTCCGGCGCGCGCGGCGCCGGCCTGCACGTCCTGCACGACCACGGCGCCGTCGGTGTCGGCCGCCTGTTTTTCCTGCGGGGTGATGGGCCGGACGACGAGGCCGAGGCGCGCGTGCTCCTCGGTGGCCTGCCCGGGCGGTCCGCCGCCGCGCGCGGCGCTCTGTTCCGGTTCCTGCAACTCGGCCACGGTGACCGGCAGATCTCGCTTCTCGCCGCCGCGCCACAGATTGAGCGTGGCCCGGGTGCCGGGCTTGAGATCAGCGATGGTGTTCGACAGATCGGCGCTCTGCTCGATGGGCTTGCCATTCACGCCCAGCACCACGTCGCCCGGCTTCACGCCGGCCTTTTCGGCGGGGCCGCCCTTCTCCACGAAACTCACCAGCGCGCCCTGCGGCTTGTCGAGATCGAAGGAATTGGCGAGCGCGGCGTCCACGTCCTGCACGCCCACGCCGATGCGGCCGCGCACCACCTTGCCGGTGCTGACCAGTTGCTGGCGCACCTGCATGGCCTCGTCGATCGGCACGGCGAACGAAATGCCCATGTAGCCGCCGCTCTGGCTGAAGATCATGGAGTTGATGCCCACGACTTCGCCGTCGAGATTGAACAGCGGACCGCCGGAATTGCCGGGGTTCACGGCCACGTCGGTCTGAATGAAAGGCACGGGGCTCGCGCCGCCCACCGAGCGCGACGTGGCGCTGACGATGCCCGCCGTGGCCGTGTTCGCCAGCCCGAAGGGCGAGCCGATCGCCAGCACCCACTCGCCGGTCTTGAGGCGCGCCGGGTCGCCGATGCGCACCACCGGCAGGTTGCCGGCGTCGATCTTGATGACTGCGACGTCCGTGCGCTGGTCGGCGCCGACGAGTCTGGCGGGGAACTCGCGCCGGTCCGTGAGCCGCACGGTGATCTCGTCGGCGCCGCCCACCACATGCGCATTGGTGAGGATGTAGCCGTCGGCGCTGACGATGAAGCCCGAGCCCATTCCCCGCATGAGCGGCGCGCGTCCTTGCGCGCCGCCTTCCGGTACGGGAACTCCAAAGCGCCGGAAGAAGTCACGCAGAGCGTCGTCGTCCGCGCCGCCGGCGGAGGATTCCGCGTGGCCGACGACGTCGACATTCACCACGGCATCGCCGTAGCGGTCCACGAGTTCGGTGAAGTCGGGTAGTTCGGCGGCTACGCGCGGGCGGTCGGCCGCCGATCCGGACCCGGGCGCGGCGGTCTCGCCCGCATCGGACCCGCTCGCGTCGGACCGGGGCGCCTCGGCATGTGCATCGGCACCGAGTTGCATCAGCGCCGTGTCGACCGCCTTCGCGGGTGAGGGGCCGGTGCCATCCGGCTGGCAACCGAACAGCAGTGCGGCAGACGCCAGCAGCGTGACCCAGGACGAGGAGTGGAACCGCATGATGCGCGCCATTGTGTCGCGCGCGCGGCTTTACAGAATCAGTGCAACCGGCGCGCGTGGATAGGCGCTTTCCGTAGCGTGGTGAGATTTCTCCGGCGGCGGGCGCCGCGGCGCGTGGAAGCAGTCACCGGAGCGTGGCGGCGGCGCGGATCGCGCCGGCCGCCGCGCCCCGCGCGCTCATTTCTTCAACCATCTCCAGAAGCCGCCCGCCAGCAGCGCGCCGGCGACCGGCGCCACCCAGAACAGCCAGAGCTGCTTCATGGCCCAATCGCCCACCATGAGCGCGGGCCCGGTGCTGCGCGCCGGGTTCACCGAAGTATTGGTGACCGGAATGCTGACCAGGTGGATGAGCGTGAGTGCGAGACCAATGGCCAGCGGCGCGAAGGCCGTGGGCGCGCGCTCGTCGGTGACACCGAGAATGACCAGCAGGAAGAAGAAGGTCATCAGCACTTCGGTGAGGATGGCCGCGCCCTGCGAGTACTGCCCCGGCGAATGCTCGCCGAAACCATTGGACGCGAGCCCGGCCGCGATGGCATCGGTGCCGTTGCCGCTGGCGATGATGCTGAGCACCCACGCGGCCAGCACGGCGCCGGCCACCTGCGCCACCACGTAGGGAATGACGTCGTTGCCCTTGATGCGCCCGGCGGCCAGCAGGCCGAGCGTCACCGCGGGATTGAAATGCCCGCCGGAGATGTGCCCCACGGCATACGCCATGGTGACGACCGTGAGACCGAAGGCCAGCGCGACGCCGAGCAGGCCGATGCCCACCTCGGGAAATGCCGCGGCCAGCACGGCGCTGCCGCAGCCGCCGAACACCAGCCAGAACGTGCCTAACAACTCCGCGACCGATCGCTTGAGAATGGGCATGAGACCTCCCCCGTTATGATTGTTATTGCGGGCGCACCCTACCCCGCTGCGGGCCGGCCCGTAAATCGGGGCAATCGAGCCGCGTTCTATTCCACCCTGCGGCAGGTGACTTCGCCCGAGATCTTCACGCCCATGGCGGTCTCGCCGGAGAAACTGAGCAACGTGTTGTTGCCCTGGGTCATGAGCGTGGTGGTGGCCTTGCCGGTCATGCCGCGGTTGGCGCGCTCGGCGCGTTTGAATGGCGCGAGCGAGGCATCGGGCCGGGTGTCGATCTCGTAGGTGGTGCTGGCCATGGTCCTGCCGGACTGCGTGACTTCCGCCACCACCAGCACGATCTGGATCTCGTTGGCATGCTTCTCATCGAGATTGGGCACGTCGATGGACAACGAGGAATCGCGGGCATTCATCACCACGCTGAGGCCCAGCGGCTTGTCGCTGAGCGCGGCCAGCACGCAGGCTTCCCGGGGCGCGAAGTCGTACCGGCCCTTGTGCGGCCCGGAGCCGAGCGTGACCGACGCGCTGCTGCCGATGGAATTCTGCGGCAGCGCTGGCGGCGCCGCGGCCAGGACGGCCGCGGCTGCCAGCGTCAGCCACTGTCGATGCGGGTTCATTTGATGTTGTAGACGAGGTTCACCGTGGTGAGCGTGTCCGTGGACTCGGACAGCGGCGGCGGGTCGCTGTTGTAGCGCACGCCGATGCCCACGGCCAGCGCCAGCGACTGCGTCATGCTCACCTGCAACGCGATGTCGTTGGCCACGGCGGTGTTCTCGGCGCCGAACTCGGCCAGCAGCTTGTTGGTGATCTTGGTGCTCTCGTTGAAGGCGTGTTCGAAGTTCGAACCGAGCGTGCCGACCACCTCGTCCTCGAGTTCGCCGTCGATGCGATCGAGCACCTCGCCGGCGTCGGTCTTGATCAGCGTCTCGGCGCGCGAACGCTTGAAGCCGACGCCGAGCGAGCCGTCCAGCTTGGTCGACGGCGAGTCGATGAACTTGTAGCCGGCGCCGGTGCTGGCGGTGGCCTGGTAGGCGAAGCCGCTGAAGCGGTCCTGCTCGCCGCGCAGCGCACCGAACCAGGACAGTCGGTCGGTGATCTTGTAGTCGGCCTGGTACCGCGCCTCGTAGCGCTCGGCCGTGCTGAACTCGGCGTTCTCGCTGTACAGCGCGGCGACGAAGACATTGTGCTTCCACTTCGCGCCCTCGTGCGTGAGATCCAGCTTGGTGTTCGCCGAGGCGGCCTCGGTGTTGCCGCTGGATTGCAGGAAGCCGAGCTCGGCCTTGCCGGTCCATTGCGCCTGGGCGGGCGCGACCAGGGTGAGAAGGCCGAGGGCGGCCAGGACTTTCAACGAATGTGTCTGCACGCGGGATCCAGATGAGGTGTTGTTAGGGGGCGCGCATTGTATGGCGCGGCGCGCCCGGTGTCGTTCCGCAGGGATAGATTCGGAAACGGCCGACAGGTTCCCGCGCGCTTCGCGCGGCGCAGCATCGTCGCCGGCCGGCCGCGAGGCTAGTTGAGGTGGTAGGCCACCTTGCTGCCGCTCTGGCTCACGTACTTGAGCCGGATGAGCTCGTCGATGAGCTGCTCCACGACTTTTTCGCCGAGGGCGCCGCCGTGCTGCTTGAAATAGTTGCCGATGGTGGTGCACAGCGTCTTGCGCGTGGACGGCTTGCCGCGCAGCGAGTGCAGGTGCTTGATGATGGGCGCCAGTCGGTCGGACTGCGCCTTCTTCGCGGCCGTGGGCGGAGCGGCGCGCGACGCGCTCTTGGGGACCGGCGCGGGGGTGCGCGGCACGTGCTTGGCGAGCTCGGCGAGCGAGCGTACACGCCGGCAGGCATGGCCGCGCGCCACCAGGAACTCCACCAGCGGGTCGAAGTCCGTGTCGCGCGAGACGATGAACACCGCGGCGTGCGGCTCTTTCTCCAGCAGCCGGCCGATGAAGTACGCGATGTGCATGTCCACCGCGTTGGGGCCGCTGCGCGCGATGCGCACGTACTCGGCGTGCGCACCGAGCTTCTGCATGGACTCGGAGAACTCGAAGCTGACGCGCCCCCGGGCCTGGTGTGCGCCGACGAACACCTTGACGCGAAACGCGCCGGTGCCCAGCTCTTCCAGGCTGTCGGGCTGGACGTTCTCGAAATCGACCAGGACGTAGTTAGTTGCCATGGCGCATTGTGCATGAGCGCGGGCCGCGCGTGGGGCGAGATTGCATGGGGTCAGGTCTCGGAGTACTTGCGGGCCGAGCCGCGCACCCGCTCCGCCGGGTACTTGAGGGCGTTCTTGCGCATCTTCTCGCGCGCCGCCTCCAGCAGGTTCACGTCCAGCTTGTCGGCCAGCCGCACCAGGTAGTTCAGCACGTCGGCCAGTTCGTCGCGCACCTGGGCGTGCTGCTCGGGCGTGAGATTGCGGGACTGCTCCTCGGTCAGCCACTGGAAGCACTCGAGCAGCTCGGAGGCCTCCACGGACAGCGCCGCCGCCAGGTTCTTGGGGCTGTGAAACTGATCCCAGTCACGCTCGGCGGCAAATTCCCGCAGGGCATCCCGGAGCTGGCTCAGGCCCTGCGGATTCGAGGCGTCGGTCATGCGGCGCAGACTACATCAAGGCGTGATCCATTCGCGATTTGCGGGAAATCCTCCCCGTTATGCTCGGGCCATGCTCAGCCTGGTTCGTGCCCTGCTGGCGGCCGTCGCCACCACGCTCTTCCTCGTCCCCGCCGGCGCCGCCGAGGTCTGGGATGCCCCCGCCTTTTCGATGCCCGCCCGCGAGCTGCAGGCGGCCGCGGCCGCCGTCCACCGCGACAAGCCCACCGACGTGGTGGTGCTGCTGGACGAGCGCCGCTACTCCTTCGACGAGCAGCACCGCGTCACGGTCACCTCGCGCATGATCTACCGCGTCGACTCGCCGGATGGCGTGGAGAACTGGGCGGCGAGCTCGGCGGCCTGGCAGCCGTGGTACCAGGCGCCGCCGGTGATCCGCGCGCGAGTGGTGACCCGCGACGGGCGCGAGCACGTGCTCGACCAGAACCTGCTGCGCGACGGCGCCTCGCGCGCCGGCGACAACCAGGTGTTCGACGACACGCATGTGACGCAGGGTCCGCTGCCGGCGGTCGAGGTCGGCGCGGTGATCGAGGAAGAGATCACCTTGCGCGACGAGAAGCCGTTCTTCGCCGCGGGCGCGGTATACCGCGAGTACATCGGCCGGCCGGTGCCCGTGCTGCACACCCGCGTCATCATCGACGCGCCCGAGTCGCTGCCGCTGAAGCGTGAGGTGCGGCTGCTGCCCAATGCGCAGGCCAGCGAGACGCGCGTGCGCAGCCGCGTCCGCTGGGTGCTGGATCACGGCTTCATCGACGCGCAGGACACCATGGCATCGAACCTGCCGCCGGAGTCGCCCGCCTGGGCCAGCGTGGAGTTCTCCACCGGGGAATCCTGGCAGAGCGTGGCGGCAAACTACCGCGAGCTCACCGAGGCACGCATCCGCAAGGAGGATGCACGGCCGTTGTTCGCGGGTCTGAAGCTGCCGAAGGCCGCGGGGCCGAACCAGAGCGCCTCGCGCGACTACATCGGCAGGCTGGTGGAACGACTGCACCGCGAGGTGCGCTACACCGGCGTGGAATTCGGGGAGGCACGCCTGGTGCCGGAATACCCGGCCGAGACGCTGCGCCGCAAGTTCGGCGACTGCAAGGACAAGTCCACGCTGCTGGTCGCCGCGCTGCGCGCCTCTGGCATCGAAGCCTACCTGGCGCTGCTGTCGGCGGGCGCGGGCCAGGACGTGCTGCCGAACCTGCCGGGCCTCGGCATGTTCGACCACGCCATCGTGTTCGTGCCGGCCAGCTCGCCGGCCGACCAGGACCTGTGGATCGACGCCACCACCGAATATGCGCGCGTGGGCACGCTACCCGCGGCGGACACCAACCGGCTCGCGCTCGTGATCCGACCGGGCGAGACGGCATTGACCCGCACCCCCGCGCTGCGCGCGGCCGACAACGCGCAGATCGAGACGCGCGAGTTCTATCTATCGGAGTACGGTCCGGCGCGCGTGGTCGAGACCACGGAGACGCGCGGCACCATCGAGCTGGAATATCGCGGCTGGTACGCCGGCGCGGACACGCAGGAGCGCCTCGAGTCCCTGCGCGAATACGCCAGGACCACCTACCGCGCCAAGGAACTGACCCAGTACACGCACACGGCCAGCAACGACTTCTCGAAGTCCTACCGCATGACGCTGGACATCAAGGATGCGCCGGTGGGCTCGACGGATCTGAACACGGCGGCCGTGGGCGTGAGCCTGGGCAACATCGCCACGCGCCTGCCGAGCTACTTCACCGATCGCCTCGGCGACGACGAGGGCGACGGCGACGCGCGCCAAGAGGACGTGGTGTTCGAGCCGTACGTCGTCGAGTGGGATTACCGCGTGCACGCGCCGGACGGCTTCCGCGCGCGCGAGCTGCCGGCCAATGGCACGCTGGAACTCGGCCCGGCGCGCCTCACCTCCGAGTTCTCGCAGGCCGGCGGCGTGCTGCGCGCCCACTGGCGCTTCGACATGGTCAAAGGCCGTTACACGCCCGCCGAAGCGGATGCCTTCGTCGCCGCGGTGCGCGAGCTCAGGCGCCGCGACGTGCAGATTCTCGCCTTCGATCACCAGGGCGCGGCGCTCAGCGCCGAGGGCGACTTCAAAGGTTCGCTCGCCGTGTTCCGCGAGCTGGCCAAGAAGCATCCGCGCCAGGCTGTGCACCGCCTGCGGCATGCCTATGCCTTGCTCGAGGCCGGTCTCGGCAAGCGCGCGCAGCAGGAAGCCGAGGCCGCGACCCGGCTCGAACCAAAATACGCCTTCGCCTGGAAAGCGCTGGGCTGGATGCGACAGCACGACGCCGTGGGACGCCGCTTCGGCGCGGGCTACGACCGCGCGGGCGCCATCGCCGCCTATCGCCGGGCCCGCGCGCTGGATCCGGACAACTCGGACATCGCCGCCGATCTCGGCGTGCTGCTGGAGCACGACGAGCGCGGCGAGCGCTACGCCGACAAGGCCAGCCTGGCGCTCGCGGTGGACGAGTACCAGGCACGCGCCAGGCTCATGGGCGAGTCGCAGCGCTCCGACCGCTACACCGACAACCTCTATTACTCGCTGCTGTATCTCGGCCGCTTCGGCGAGGCGCGCGATCTGCTCAGAAAAGAGAGCCCCACCAGCACGCGACGCGCGCTGACGCTGGCCGCGATCGCAGGCGCCGATGGCAGTGCCAAGGCCATCGAGGCCGCGCGCGACATCGCGGGCAGCGAAAGCGAACGGCGCAGCGCCCTCAAGAGCGCGGGTGGCATTCTCACCAACCTGCGCGAGTATGGCTCGGCGGCGGATCTGCTCGAGGCCAGCGCGCGGGGACAATCGACCACGGCCGCCGACACGCAGCGCGTGGCCATGCTGCGCAAGGTGGTGGCGGCGGAACGCGACCAGGTGGAGGCCACGGATCCGCGCAGCGTGGTGCTGCGCGCGTACTCGCTGCTGCTCTCCTCGCGCGAACGCCTGGCGGAGTTCCGCGCACTGACCAGCCGCCATGCGCAGGAGGGCGTGGACGTGGCGCAGGACTACTCGAACGCGCGCCACACCCTGTACTCGATGCTGACCCGCCAGGAGACGCCATACGACGTGGCCGCCGACCTGGTTTACGGCAATCTGCGCGTCACCGTCGAAGGCGACGATGCGCGCGGCTATCGCGCGCAGGTGCGCGGCAGCGGCATGACGGTCAACTACTTCGTGGTCAAGGACGACGGTGAATACCGGCTGCTCGCCGTCAGCCCGATGATCGGCGCGCTCGGGCGCGCGGCGCTCGACGCGCTCGACGCGGGCGACGTACAGGGCGCGCGGCAGTGGCTGGACTGGGCACGCCTGGAGCAGCGGGTGGTGAACTCCGAGGACCCGCTTGCCGGCAATTCCTTCTCACGCTTCTGGACCGCGGGCGGGCACGGCGATGCGGCCGACATGCGCTCGGCGGCCGCCATGCTGCTCGCCGACTCTGGTTTGTCCGAGGGCGCACGGCCGCTGCTGCTCACGGCGCGATCGGTGGCGCGCAGCGACGACGAGATGCTCGCGCTCGATCTGGCGCTGGCGCGCGTGTACCAGGCGCTGGATCAGTGGCCGGAGCTCGAAGACGTGGCGACGCGACTCACCCGTGCCTGGCCGAATTCAGGGCTCGCGTTTCATTACCAGCAATGGGCGCTGATCCAGCAGCAACGCTGGCCGGCGGTGGACGCGGCCGCGAGGGAGCGGCTGGCGCGCCGGCCCGATGACATGACGGCGACGCGCGTGCTCGTGGAGAGCGCCGACGCCCGCGGCGCCTTCGCGGAAATGCTGGCGGTGATGGACCCGGTGATCGCCGGCGCGCGCGCCACGGCCGTGGAATTCAACGAGTACGCGTGGATGGCGCTGCTGCAACGGCCGGTGCCCGAGAAGGCGGTGGAATACGCGCGCCAGGCCTATGACGAAACCCAGGGGCGCGAGACCGCCATCGCGCACACGCTGGCCTGCGTGTACGCGGCCACGGGCAAGCCGCGCGAGGCCCGCGACCTGCTCATCCGCATGAACCGCATCGGCAATTCCGACCCGCCCGACGACTCGCTGTGGTTCGGTTTCGGGCTGATCGCCGAGGCCTATGGCGACGTCGAATCCGCGCGGGACTACTACTCGCACGTGACCAGGCCGGGCAAGGCGCTCATTCCGTCGACCTCGCTGTACGCCATGGCGCAACAACGGCTGCGCGCGATTCGCTAGCTGGCGGCGGCGGACTTCAAATCGATCTGGCGAGCGCATCCTCGCCCAGCGGACGCTTTCTCTTCACGCGAACGCTCTCGGCCCACTCCGCGGCGAAGTCGCGCTGCATGCGGCGATTGACCAGCGCGGTGATGGTCATGGCCAGCAACGCGCCGAGCGAGGCCAGCGCCATGTCCTTGTGCGCATCCCACACGTCGCCCTGCGTGCCGAGATAGGCCATGCCGAGCTCGCCGCCGAAGTACTCGGCCGCGGCCCATTCGATGAGCTCGTACAGCATGGACGTGGACATGGTGAGGTCCAGCGGCAGGAAGTAGCCCCAGAAGCCGCGCACGTTGCCGATGCGCAGGAACATCTCGCGGATGGGGTACGCCAGCAGCAGGCCGTAGCAGAAGTGCACCAGGCGGTCGAACTGGTTGCGGCCGCCGGCGAGCGCCGGGAACCACTCCTGGTAGGGCACCAGCGCGTAGGTGTAATGCGCGCCGAGCGCGTGCAGCATCATGAACACGAAGATGCAGGTGTACGAGATGCGTGACAGCGGGAATGACCTGCCGGTGTACAACAGCAGGCCGACGCCCAGCACCACCAGCGCGTTCTCGAGCAGCCAGTCGTGCAAGTCCAGCGGCCGGATGGCCATGAGCACCCACCAGGCGGCGTACACCAGGCCCAGCGTCCACAGATACGACTTACGCGACATTCGGCTTGCCTCCCCCGAGGACGATGCGCTGCCAGTAGGCCGCGAGGTCCGTGCGCAGCTCCGGCAACAGTAGATAGACGGCGATGAGATTCGGAATCGCCATGGCGAAATTGAGCGAGTCGACGATGTTGACCACCTGGCGCAGGTCGAGCGTGCCGGCGATGGACAGCACCGAGCACAGGAACAGGCGGTACGCGAAGCGGCTGGCCCGCCGCTCGCCGAACAGCCAGGTCCATGCCTGCTCGCCGTAGTAACCCCACGAGAGCACCGTGCTCAGCGCGAACAGGATGGCGACCACGGCGAGCACCGCGGGAAACCAGGGCACCACGGTGGCGAAGGCCTCGGAGGTGAGCGCGATGCCATCGGCGCTGCTGGTCTGGTAGACGCCGGTGACCACCACCACCAGCGCCGTGAGCAGGCAGATGATCACGGTGTCGAGGAAGGGCTCCATGAGCGCCGCGAAGCCCTGCGACATGGGCTCGCGGGTGCGAACCGTCGCGTGCGCCATGGGCGCGGAACCGAGCCCGGCTTCGTTGGCGAAGGCGGCGCGGCGGAAACCGGCGATCAGCGCGCCGACGACGCCGCCGGTCACCGCCCGCGGCGCGAAGGCCTCGCGCACGATGGTGGCGAGCGCGTCCGGCACGTTCAGGTAGTTGGAGCCCAGCACCACGACGCAGGCGGCGACGTACAGCAGGCACATCAGCGGCGAGAGCTTGTCGGTCCATTTCACGATGCGGCGCACGCCGCCGAACAGGACCACGGCGATCCACACGGCCACCACCAGGCCGAACACGAAGGCCTGCTCGAAGCCGGTGACTACGCGGAACTGCTCGTAGGCCTGGTTCACCTGGAAGATGGTCAGCGAGCCGCCCACGGCGGCCACGCAGAAGAAGCCGGCGAGGAATTTGCCGAGCCGCGGCAGGCCGCGCCGGCGCAGCGCCTCGTCCACGTAATACATGCAGCCGCCGGTGACGGTGCCGTCGGGCCGCACCCTGCGATATTTCACGGCGAGCGTGACCTCGGCGAACTTCGTGCTCATGCCGAGGAAGCCGGCGATCACCATCCAGAACGCCGCGCCCGGGCCGCCGATGGCGATGGCCAGCGCGACACCGCCGATGGCGCCGAGACCCACGGTGCCCGACACCGCGGTGCTGAGCGCCTGGAACGGCGAGGCTTCGCCGGGATGCGCGCGATCGGAGTAGTCGCCGCGGATGACGCGCAGCGAATGGCCGAAGCCGCGCAGGTTCACGAAGCGGAAGGCGAGCGTGCAGACCACGCCGCCGGCGATCAGCCAGACGAGAATCAACGGCAGCTGCGCGCCCGAGACGGGCACGGCGTAGAACATGACGGCGCCGAACCATTCGGCCACGGGCGCGAGGAAACCGTTGATGGCCTGGTCGACGTTCACAAAGTCGCTCGCATGCTGTGCTGCAGTGTCGCCGCGGGGCAGCAACATGACAATAGTCCGGACGAATCCGGCAATCCTGTGATCAATCCTGATTTGTACGTCGATCGGGCGCTGGCGCTATTGAAGGCACGGGCCGGGCACGCGCAACCTGTCCGGCATGGTTGCGCGTGCTCGACGATGGCTGGTCGCGCTTCTCGCGATGTTGGCGGCAGCGGCGGCCGACGCGGGCGAGTCCGCGGCGAGTGTCTTTGCCACGGCGCCGCTCGCGAATCCGCACACGCTGAACCTGGAGCTCGACTTTCGCGCGCGCGGCCGTGCACGGGCGGATGGCCACTTCGAAGCATCCGGGCTGCTCGATCCTGCGCCGGGACTGCGGCCGATCAGCTGGCCGCGCAACGGCGACATGCGCGCGCGGCTGCTCACGCCGGAACTGCGGCGCACGCCGCTGGTGGGGTGGATCGCGACCAATCTCTATCGAAGCCGCAGCGAGAATGGCTGGTGCCTGGAGGTGGATCCGGGCGAGGGTGAGTACCTGGTGTTCTACCGGGTGCACCTGTGGGGGCCGGCGTTCTAGGCTGCCGCGGCGGCTGCGTCCCCGTTTTCTAGAAAACGAGGAATGTCCCCATTACCGGCCTATCCACTTGCGGGGGGTGCGTGGGGGGACGCCGTGGTCGAGCAGCCATTGGTACACGGCTTCGGTCTGTTCGGTGTCTATCCAGTGGTCACCGTAGATGTAGAACGCGGCGATCTTGTCGCCGTTGAAGATCTGCACCTGCGCCCAGCGGCTGGTGCGCTGGAGGGCGACGCCGTCGATGATGTTGAGCTTGGCCTGCATCTCCGACATCAGGTAGCCGTCTTCGAGGCTGAACAGGGTCAGGTCCTTGGCCGTCTGCACGTACACGCAATCGAAGGAACTCGGCGCGTCGTCGGTCTCGACGATGGCGGCGCCGCACTGCTTGCGCATGAGCACGTTCTCGGGATCGACGCCCGCGAAGATGAGCTTCTGATCGTCGTTCACGGCCTTGGACACCTCATAGAAGCTGGAGGCCTGGACCAGCGAGGCGGAGGCCAGAGCGGTGACGAAGACCAGGATGCGCATGGCCTTACGGTATGCAGGCGGGCGCGTCGCGGCGGTCGGATTCCATTACCACCGGCTGCCCTGACGTCCTATGCGCGTGCGGCCCCCCCCAAAAAAATGAAAAAAAACGCGTACGGGCCCTTCCGTTCCCGTACGCGTCTGTCCAGCAAAAACGTCTCACGAGGGGGGAGGAGAACATTCCGCAGACGATCTGGATAAAGCAATCGCCGTGCCAACCCGTCCGGGCCGAAAATTCGGCTGCGCCGCCCCGGATGACGCAGATCGTCCGGGATTGACGGAGTGTCTGGAAAGTGACGGTGCAGACGCGCTCGAAACGCGTCCTGGCGGTGCATCGGGACGGGTGTGAGCCCGCCTGCCCCGGCTAGTTGATGCGCACCCGGAAGCGGATCGTGAAGGCGGGATTGTTGCCGCCGCTGGCGGCGTTCATGACCCCCGTCGGCGTGATCCGCACGGCACGCACCGCCGGATCGAATCCATTTGCATCGGGCGTGGGCATGTATGACCAGGGACCGCCGGTGCCCGTGGAGGAGTAACTCACGTTGGCCGGATACGCGAACGTGAGCCCGCTCGGGGTCGTGCCGTCGACGAAGACCACGGGGTCGCCCGGCGAAGTCGCGACGTACAGTGACGAGTTGGCCGGGATGGGGTCCATGAGCACCAGCGTATTGGCATCCACGGTGCCGGGGCCGCTGTTGGTGACGGTGATGTCGTAGCGAACGATGGCCTGCGGAATGCGCTTGGGTGCGCTCGTGCCGTTCACCGGATCGGAGAGCACCGTGGATGCCTTGACGATGGTGAGCGCCGGCTGTGGATAGACCACCTGGAAGCTGCCCAGGCCAATGTCCTGAACGCCCTCGACGCCCTCGTGACCGGTGACCTGCACCGTCCAGTTGCCTGCCAGCGGCGAGGCGGGCAGCGTGTACGCAAATTGATAGATACAGGTCGCGGCGCTGGTGGAATTGCAGGTGGCCGGCGCGCCCTGCGCGGTCATCGGCTGGTCATTCACCTGCGTGACGTTGGCCGGGTCGATGATGCTGATGTGCGCGCTGCTGATGTCGAAACTGCCGAACGGATCGCTGATCTGCGCGCGCACGTACACCGTGGCGCCGGGATTGAAGCTGGCCTGGGCGCTGCCGCCGTTGAACGGCGCGTTCCAGGTGGTCACGCTGTTCACGTCGATGACCGTGGCGCTGTTCAGGTCGACGCGCGAGTACTCCGAGCCGCTGTACGGCGTCAGGCTCACCGAGCGCGACGAGAAGAAGCTGCTGTTGGTGACCACCAGCGAGAACGTCGAGCCCGCGGGCGCGGTCACGCCGCCGGTATTGAGCGTGAACGTGCGCATCACCGTCGCGAACGAGGAAAACGACTGCGTGTCGCTGTCGATGGTGCCGAGCACCGAGTTGGTCAGTGTCACCGTCACGTTGCGCGTGCTGTTGTTGCCGGTGCGCGCCAAGAGCAGATTCACCGTGAAATCGCCGGGGTTCAGCGTGAGGTCGGCCTGCAGCGGCGGATTCAAGGTGAACGTGACCGACTGGTTGTTGCCGGCGATGCTGATGGCGTTGTGCGTGCCGGTCGGGCGCACGCGCGACAGGCGCTGCGAATTGCTCCAGAGATAGAGCTGCTTGGTGCCCGCGCCCGGCACTCGCGAGGGCGAGACGATCACCTGCGGCGCGGCCGGCGTGGCGTCGGGCCCGCGCGGGTTGTTCACCGTGGCCTCGTTGTCGATGGCCGCGCCCGGAGACACGTTGGCGACCGTGACGTCGAAGACAATGGTGGCCGTGCCATTGGCCGCCACGCTGATGTTCGACACGGTGAGAATGCCGGTGTCGTTGTTGCCGCTCGGCGCGGCCTGGAAACTGCTGCTGGCGCCGGCCGGAATCGACACCAGGCCTCCGTAGGTGACGTTCGCGGGAATGTGGTCCGTGACCGTCACTCCCGAGGTGGCGAGGCCCGCCGACTCGGTGAGCGTGATCGTGTAGCGCAGCGTGTCGCCCGGATCCGCCTCGCCGCCGTTCAGGTCCTGCACCGACTTGGTGGAGCCCGACAGATCCGCGAACACGATGGTGGTGGGGCCGACCGAGGTGTTGTTGGCGGAGTTGAGCTCGAAGCTCGGCGTGCTCACCACGGCCGTGTTGTTCACCGAGCCGGCCGCGGTCTCGAGCACGTTCACGGTGAGCGTCAGCACCGGAAACGAGGCGCCGACGTTGAGCGGCGCGGCGTGCGTGCAGGTGACCACCTGGCCCGACGCGCCGCAATTCCAGCCCGTCCCCGAGGCGGAGTCGAATGTCAGGCCCGCGGGCAGTGTGTCCGTCACCGTCACGGTGTTGTCCTCGCGCTCGATCAGAGCCGCGCTGGAGTTCGCCACCGTGATGGCGTATTGGCCGGTGGTGCCGGCGATGAAATTGCCACTGTGCGTCTGCGAGATGCTCAGGTCGACGCCGGGGTCGGAAGTGGCGCTGACGATCTGCGCCATGAGCAGCACCAGGTCCGCGCCCGAGGAATAGATCGTGGTGCCGCTGGTCTGCCCGGGCGCGAGCAGCGAGCTGATGTCGTACTGGTCGACGTCGATGCCCCAGCTGGTGTCGATTCCCTGCGTGTTGATGGTGCCGTCGAACTGCTGGATGAGCGGATCGCTGTCGGCGACGTTGATGCCATCGTCGAGCAGGTTGCCGTTGTAGCGCAGGGCCTCGCTCACGCCGCTCATCGGTCCGGAATTGGCCGGGTCGCCTTCCAGCGTGAAGATGGCGATGCGGCCATCGATGTTGCTGTTGGGCACGCGGAAGCCCGCGGGCGTGAGCTGGATCTGCCGGCCGCGGAACCAATCGAGGCCGTCGTAGAGATTCACGGCGCGCACGCGCTCGTTCGGATTCTCGTAGATGACGATCAGCGCCCAGCCGCTCACCACCGCGCTCACGTCGCAATGCGGCGAGCCCTGGTTCACGGCGAGGCCCGAGAAGGTGTTGTTGGCGTTGACGTTCACCAGGTTGCGGCTGGTGATGTCGGCCATGGCGCCGAAGAACGGCAGGCTGGGCGACACGCCGGAGTAGGTAGTCGAGAACGTGCGGTCGGCGGTGACCGTGGCGCCATTGAACGTCACGGTACTATCGAGGTTGCCCGACCCGCCCCAGTACAGATAGGCGCCCTTGATGGTGGTGGTGCCGACCGTGGGCACGCCGGTGAGCGCCGTGGTGCTCGAGGCGTTCACACTGCAGGTGTTGGTCGCGCTGTTGCGCAGGCTGCCGCCCGTGGTCACGAAATTCACGCGGCCGGTCTCGCGCACGTACTGGGTGGTGCCGATCTGCGCGAAGCTCTCGGGCGCGACGAACAGGGCCATCAAGACCAGCAAAGGGAGAAGGCACCCGCGGCCTCTCTCCCCGCGGGTGCCGTGGACCAACGGCACTCTCATGCGTGGAACTTTAGGACCTTGCGCCGCAGCAGGCCGGGCCTGGCTCTCATAATCGGGACGACCGTAAGTCCCGGATTGAGAACGATTTCACAGCCACGCGGGGCTGGCGTTCGGGGTCGCAGATGCCGGAGAATGCCGCCCCCCATGACGACGTCCCGAGCCGCCCTCACCTTCGTTCTGTTTTCCGTGTTCATCGACAGCGTGGGGTTCGGGATCATCATCCCGTCGTTGCCCACGGTGATCATGGAGCTCACGGGCGAACCGTTGAGCGATGCCGCCGACTGGGGCGGCTACCTCATGGCGCTGTATGCGCTGCTGCAGTTCTTCCTCGCGCCGGTGTTCGGCAATCTGTCGGACCACTTCGGACGCCGGCCGCTCCTGCTGCTGTCGCTGTTCGCCTTCGGCGTGGACTTCCTGCTGACGGGCCTGGCCACGACCATGACCTGGCTGTTCATCGGGCGCGCGTTCGCCGGCGTGTTCGGCGCCTCCTACGCGGCGGCCAATGCGTACATCGGCGACATCAGCGACGACAGCAATCGCGCCCGTAATTTCGGCTTCATCGGCGCGGCCTGGGGCAGCGGCTTCACACTGGGTCCGGTGATCGGCGGATTCGTGGCGGAGCATTTCGGCGTGCGCGCGCCGTTCTTCGTGGCCGCCGGGCTGGCGCTGGCCAACGTGGCCTTTGGCCTGTTCGCGCTGCCGGAGTCGTTGCCGCCGGCCCTGCGCCGCAAGTTCGAGTGGCGGCGCGCCAATCCGTTCGGCGCGTTTCGCAGTCTCGCGCATCTGCCCACGGTCGCGGGGCTGTTGTTCGCGGTGTTTCTCTACCAGGTGGCGCACGACTCGCTGCCCGCGGTGTGGATGTTCTACACGCAGCTGAAATTCGGCTGGGGGCCCGCCGAGGTGGGCTGGTCGCTCACCTTCGTGGGCGTGATGACCGTGCTCGTGATGGGCGGCCTCACCGGCGCCGTGGTGCCAAGGCTGGGCGAGCGACGTGCCATTGTCCTGGGCTTTCTGCTGATGATGCTGGGCTTCCTCGGCTACGCGCTGGTGCCGTCGGGATGGATGATCTACCCGGCGATCGCGATCGGCTCGCTGGGCGGCATCGGCAATCCCGCGATGCAGAGCGTGATGTCGCGGCAGGTGGGCGCGTCGGCCCAGGGCGAGCTGCAGGGCGCCATCGCCAGCCTCGCGAGCGTGGCCGCGGTGCTGTCGCCGTTGTTCATGACGCAGCTGTTCAGCCGCTATTCGTCGCCGCAGGCGCCGGTGGCATTCCCCGGTGCGCCCTACCTCGTCTCGGCGCTGCTGGTGCTGGCGTGCGCGCTCATTGCGCTGCGCGCGGTGCCCGGCGGGAAGCGCGGCGGATGAACCCTGCCGCGCGTCCGCGCGGCGAAGCTCACGCCTGCGGCCACAGCCAGCCGAACGTGCCGGCGGCGAGCAGCGCGTAGATCAGTCCGTCGAACACCTGCTTGAGCGTGGTGCTCCACTGGCGCTTGAACCAGATGGACTGCGGTATGTGCCCGAGCGCGAAGCCCATGAACGCCGTGGTGCCGACGAAGCGGAACACCTCGGTGTAGTGGGCCCCCGGCGGCAGCGCATGACTCGCCACGTAGGCGGCGAAGAACGTCACCAGCACCAGGAACAGAAACCACTGGAACAGGCTCGAGGCCATGCCGTGTTCGCCGGGCGGCAGCACGGTGATCATCCACTTCGGTCCCTTGATCAGTTTCTCCTTGAATTCGGGCGTATTCATTTCCTTCATCGACTGGCAGCGCGGCAGCATGTAATCGCCCGGCGGCACGCCCAGCGCACCGATGGCGGCGCGCGCGGCTTCCTCGTCGGGCAGCGCGGGATACTCGTTTTTGTGCCAGAGCGGCGTCATGTGGATGATGGAACTGGCGATGAAGGCGAACACGGCCGCCAACAGGATGGGCAGCCACAGGGAGGCAAGCTCGGTCGCGGCCATTGCGGTCATGGAAAAGTCCCCCGTTCGTTGGATGTTGTTATCGGACGGACGGCATTCTGCAGTGCCGCCGCTCTGCCAACAATGGGGGCGGAGCGGCGCGGGGTGGGAGAGTGCCGACGCGGCGTCCGACTGTCGGTGAACGCTCACCACTGCTGACAAGGTCGTCCCACTGAATCTGCGCGCGCGGCGGCTTTAGCTAGGCGCACTTCAGGGACAAGGAACGGACGTTGAGTACGCCTTTCGCGGCCGCGGATTTCGGGCTCTCAGGCGCCGCGCGCGCCACCTCGCGCGAATTGCTCGCCGTACTGCGGTTGGCGCTCTTCCTGCCCGCCGACGGGCGCGATGTCGCCGGGCGCGAGTCGGCCATCGTGGCGATGCTCGCCGGCGCGCTCGCCGCCTGGATCGCCATCGACCCGCTGCTGCATTCGCGCGAGCTGGTGTTTTCCTGGTATGCGCTGCCCAATCTCGCCTGCGTGGCCGCGGGGGTGCTGCTGGTGGCATGGCTGCTGGAGAAGCTCTGCCGGCCGGCGCTGGCGCTGCGACGCGCACTGGTGCTGACGCTCGGCGTGCTGCCGGTGGGCATGGTCGCCGAGATCGCCTCGTGGACACTGGTGGACAGCGCGCTACGCCTGCTCTATCCGGTACTGACGCTGTATGCGCTGGGCTATTTCGCCCGCGGCACACGGGTGCTCACCGGCCGCCTTCAGCCGATCGCGCTGCTGGCCGCGGCGCTCGCCACCACGGCAATGGTGCTGGCGCTGGACTATCTACAGGCGCGGCCGCGCCTGTGGGTGCGCGCGGAGGAGCGGCTGGATCGCATCAACGCGGCGGGCGCAGATTGGGTGCGCATGGCGCGCGTGCAATTCATGCAGCAGTCGCGCATCGACGGCGAAATCGCGAAGCTGGCGCCGCAGGCGGACGCGGTGCCCGAGATGTACTTCCTGGGTTTTGCGGGCTATGGGCAGGAGGCCGTGTTCGCGCGCGAGATCGAGCTCGCCGCGCAGGTGGTTGACCGCCGGTTCGGCAGCGGGCGGCGATCGCTGCGGCTGGTCAATGACCGGCGCGATGTCGACAGCTGGCCGCTAGCCTCGGAGCCCGGTCTGCGGCATGCGCTGCGCCGGCTCGGGGACGTCATGGGGGACGAGGACGTGCTGTTCCTGGTGCTGTCCTCGCATGGCGACCGCGGCCAGGGCGTGCGCGTGTCGAACGCCGGCATGGTGACCACGCGCGTGGATCCGGTGTCGCTCGAGCAAATGCTCCGTGATGCGGGCATCGGCTGGCGCGTCATCGTGGTGTCCGCGTGCTACTCGGGGGGATTCGTCGAGGCGCTGGCGAACGAGCGCAGCATCGTGATCACGGCGGCGGCGGCGGATCGCAAGTCCTTCGGCTGCAATGACAGCCGCCGGCTCACGTATTTCGGTGAGGCGTTCTTCGAGCAGGCGCTGGCGGGTGGCGGATCGCTGCGCGAGGCATTCCAGGCGGCGTGCAGCGCGCTGGAGAGGAAGGAACGCGCGGCGGGCATCACGCCTTCGCTGCCGCAGGCCAGCTTCGGGGCGCTCATCGAGCAGCGCCTCGGCAGGCCGACGCGGGTTGCCGGCCGCGACGAACGCTAGCGCGCTGGCGGGCGGGTGACCGCGCGTGCGCCAGGTGCGTCCCCGTTTCCTAGAAAACGAGGAATGTCCCCATTACGGCAGTTCGGTGGTGCCCATGAGGTAGCGGTCGCATTCGCGGGCGGCTTCGCGGCCTTCGTTGATGGCCCAGACGACCAGTGACTGGCCGCGGCGGGCGTCGCCGGCAGCGAATACGCCGGGGACGGTGGTGGCGTACTTGCCGTACTCGGCCTTCACGTTCGAGCGGGCGTCGGTTTCCACTTTGAGGTCCTTGAGCAGCGGCTGCTCGGGGCCGAGGAAGCCCATGGCGAGCAGCACGAGCTCGGCCTTGTGTTCCTTCTCGCTGCCGGGCTGTTCGACGGGTACGAAGGCGCCCTGCTCGTTCTTCTGCCACTGGATGTTCACGGTGACCACGCCGGCCAGCTTTCCGGCGCCGTCGGCGACGAACTTCTTCACGGTGGTGAGATAGACGCGCGGATCGTGCCCGAAGCGCGCGGCGGCCTCTTCCTGGCCGTAGTCCATCTTGTAGACCTTGGGCCACTCGGGCCAGGGATTGTCGGCGGCCCGGTCCATCGGCGGCATGGGCATGATTTCGATCTGCGTGACGTTGTTGCAGCCCTGGCGCATCGCGGTGCCGACGCAGTCGGTGCCGGTGTCGCCACCGCCGAGCACGACGACGTTCTTGCCCTTGGCGATGATCGGCGTGGACTCAGGCGCGCCGCGCAGCAGCGCCTTGGTGGAGGCGGTGAGATAGTCCATGGCGAAGTGCACACCGTCGAGGGCGCGCCCTTCCACCTTCAGATCGCGCGGCAGCGTCGCGCCGGTGCAGATGACGATGGCGTCGAAATCCTTGCGCAGCAGCTCGGCCTCGACGTTCTCGCCCACCGTGGCATTGCACAGGAACTTGACGCCTTCCTTCTCGAGCAGGGCGATGCGGCGCGCGACCACCTCGCGCTTGTCGAGCTTCATGTTCGGGATGCCGTACATGAGAAGCCCGCCCGGGCGATCCGCGCGTTCCAGCACGGTCACCGCGTGACCCGCCTTGTTGAGCTGCGCGGCGGCGGCGAGTCCCGCCGGTCCGGAGCCGATGACCGCGACCTTCTTGCCGGTGCGCTTCGCGGGCGGTTCAGGATTGACCCAGCCCTCTTCCCAGCCCTTGTCGATGATGCTGTTCTCGAGGTTCTTGATGGTGACCGGCGGCGCGTTGATGCCGAGCACGCACGATCCCTCACAGGGCGCCGGGCATACCCGGCCGGTGAACTCCGGAAAATTGTTGGTGCGATGCAGGCGTTCCAGCGCCTCGCGCCACAGCCCGCGGAACACCAGGTCGTTCCACTCCGGGATGAGGTTGTGCACCGGGCATCCCGAGGCCATGCCCGAGATCAGCTTGCCGGTGTGGCAGAACGGCACGCCGCAATCCATGCAGCGCGCGCCCTGCTGGCGCAGGCGCTTCTCGTCCATGTGGTGGTGGAACTCGTTCCAGTCGCGCACGCGCTCGGTCGGTGAGCGGTCCACCGGCAGTTCGCGCAGGTATTCGATGAATCCAGTTGGCTTTCCCATCTATCTGCTTCTTCTTTCTCAATTGCCGCCGACGCGCGACAGGTCGCGGGCGTTCTCTTCGAACGCCGCCATGATGGCCTCGTCGCCGGACAGTCCCTGGTCGTGCGCGCGCTTGAGGCAGGCGAGCACGCGCTTGTAGTCCTTCGGGATGACCCGCAGGAACTTCGGCAGCTTGGTGGGCCAGGCCGCGAGAATGGCCTCGCCATGCCGGCTGCCGGTGGCCGCGACGTGCTTCTGGATCAGGGCGCGCAGCTCGTCCGCTTCGGCGGGATCCTCGACGCGGCCGATCTCCACCATCTGCGCATTGATCTTCGCCGTGGCGTCGTTGTTCTCGTCGAGTAGATAGGCGATGCCGCCGGACATGCCGGCCGCGAAATTGCGCCCGGTCGGCCCGAGCACCACCACGCGTCCGCCGGTCATGTACTCGCAGCCGTGGTCGCCCACGGCCTCGACGACCGTGTCCACGCCCGAGTTGCGCACGGCGAAGCGTTCGCCGGCCATGCCGCGCACGAACACCTCGCCCTTGGTCGCGCCGTACAGCGCGACGTTGCCGATGATCATGTTCTTCTCGGACGGGAACGTGGCCTTGGCGGACGGGAAGATCGCGATCTTGCCGCCCGAGAGACCCTTGCCGAAGTAGTCGTTGGCGTCGCCTTCGAGCGTGAAGGTCATGCCGTTCGGCATGAACGCGCCAAAGCTCTGCCCGGCCGATCCCTTGAACCTGATCTGGATGGTGTCGTCGGGCAGGCCCGCGGGGCCGTGTTTCTTCGTGACCTCGGAACCGGTGATGGTGCCGACCACGCGATTCACGTTGCGCACTTCCAGCTCGGCGGAAACCTTCTCGCCGCGCTCGATGGCCGGCTTGCAGATCTCCAGCAGCTTCTGCACGTCCAGCGATCGGTCGAGACCGTGATCCTGGGCGATGGTCCGGTAGCGGCCGATGTCCGGGCCCGCGTCCGGCGCGTACAGGATGTTGCTGAAGTCGAAGCCCCGGGCCTTCCAGTGATCGATGGCGGCCTTGGGCTCGAGCATGTCGACGCGGCCCACCATGTCTTCGATCTTGCGGAAGCCGAGCTGCGCCATGATCTCGCGCAGGTGCTGCGCGATGAAGCGCATGAAGTTCACCACGTGCTCGGGCTTGCCGGCGAAGCGCTCGCGCAGGCGCGGATCCTGCGTGGCCACGCCCGCCGGGCAGGTGTTCAGATGGCACACGCGCATCATGATGCAGCCCACCGCGACCAGCGGCGCGGTGGCGAAGCCGAATTCCTCGGCGCCGAGCAGCGCGGCGATGGCCACGTCGCGACCCGTCTTCAGCTGGCCGTCGGTCTCGACCACGATGCGGCTGCGCAGATTGTTGATGACCAGCGTCTGGTGCGTCTCGGCGAGGCCGAGCTCCCACGGCAGGCCGGCATGCATGGTCGAGGTGACGGGCGACGCGCCCGTGCCGCCGTCGTGGCCGGAGATCAGCACCACGTCGGCGTGCGCCTTGG
>CAMLGF010000064.1 GCA_946479515.1 uncultured Pseudomonadota bacterium
CCTGGTGCTCGAGATGGACGGCGAAGTGGTGCAGAAGGCCGATCCGCACATCGGGTTGCTTCATCGCGGCACCGAGAAACTGGCCGAGTCCAAGCCGTTCAATCAGTCGATCGGCTACATGGATCGTCTCGACTACGTGTCGATGATGTGCAACGAGCACGCCTATGTCATGGCCATCGAGCGACTGCTCGGCGTGACGCCGCCGATCCGCGCGCAGTACATCCGCGTGCTGTTCGACGAGGTCACTCGCGTCCTTAATCACCTGATGTGGCTGGGCGCGCATGCGCTCGACATCGGCGCGATGACCGTGTTCCTGCTGGCGTTCAAGGAACGCGAAGACCTCATGGACTGCTACGAGGCGGTGTCGGGCACGCGCATGCATGCCACCTACTACCGGCCCGGCGGCGTGTACCGCGACCTGCCGGATTCGATGCCGAAGTACCAGGCCTCGAAGTGGCGCTCGCAGAAGAACGCCGACGCCATGAATGCCGCGCGCCAGGGCTCGCTGCTCGACTTCCTCGGGGAATTCACGCAGCGCTTCCCGAAGGCCGTGGACGAGTACGAAACGCTGCTCACCGACAATCGGATCTGGAAGCAGCGCACCGTGAACATCGGCGTGGTGACGCCGGAGCGTGCGATGGCGCTCGGCTTCACGGGCCCCATGCTGCGTGGTTCGGGCATCGTTTGGGACCTGCGCAAGAAGCAGCCTTACGAGGTGTATGCCGATCTCGATTTCGACATCCCGGTCGGCGTGAACGGCGACTGCTACGACCGTTACCTCGTGCGCATCGAAGAGCTGCGCCAGAGCAACCGCATCATCAAGCAGTGCATCGACTGGCTGAAGCGCAATCCCGGCCCGGTGATGATCGACGATCGCAAGGTGCGGCCGCCGCGCCGTGAACGCATGAAGGGCGACATGGAATCGCTGATCCATCACTTCAAGCTGTTCACCGAAGGATACGTGGTGCCCGAGGGCGAGACCTACGCCGCCGTCGAGGCGCCCAAGGGCGAGTTCGGCATCTACCTGATCTCCGACGGCGCCAACAAGCCGTACCGGCTCAAGTGTCGCGCACCGGGTTTCGCGCACCTGTCGGCACTGGAAGAAATGACCAAGGGGCACATGCTCGCGGACGTGGTCGCCGTGATCGGTACGCAGGACATCGTGTTCGGTGAGGTGGATCGATGACGCACGCCGTGAAGACCGCCGATGGCGGCACATTCGAGCCGATGCTCGGCGAGAAGGCCAGGCTGCTCAATGAACATACGCGCCACGAGATCGACGAGTGGATCGGCCGCTTCCCCACCGGGCGCCAGCGCTCGGCGGTGCTCTCGGCGCTGCGTTTCACGCAGGAGCAGAACAACGGTTTCCTGACACCCGAGCTGATGGATGGGGTGGCGGAGTACCTGCGGCTGCAGCCCATCCAGGTATACGAAGTCGCGAGCTTCTACTCGATGTTCGAGACGCACCCGTGCGGCCGGCATCACGTCAGCATCTGCACCAACATCAGCTGCATGCTGAATGGCGCCGAGGACCTGGTGGCGCATTGCGAGAAGAAGCTCGGCATCAAGCTCGGCGAGAGCACGCCCGACGGGCGCATCTTCCTCAAGAAGGAAGAGGAGTGCCTGGCGGCGTGCACCGGCGCGCCGATGATGATGGTCGATCACGTTTTCCACGAGTACCTGACGCCCGAGAAGGTGGACAAGGTGCTGGACGAGCTGAAGTAGGAAATAGCTAGACATGCCAGGCGCACTCGAAAAGTGGCAGGACAGGATGAACCTCACGGTGTTCGAGCCGTTGAAGTTCGAGGAATCCTGGAAGCTCGAGAACTACCTCAAGATCGGCGGCTACGAGGCGTGGAAGAAGATCCTCGCCGAGAAGCCGACGCGCATCTCCGTGGTGGAACAGGTCAAGGCGTCGGGTCTGCGCGGCCGCGGCGGCGCGGGCTTTCCCACGGGCACGAAGTGGAGCTTCATGCCGCGCGATGCCACGATGCAGAAGTATGCCGTGTGCAACTCGGACGAATCCGAACCCGGCACCTGCCACGACCGCGACATCCTGCGTTACAACCCGCATTCGCTCATCGAGGGCATGGCCATCGGTGGCTACTGCATGAATGCCACCGTGGGCTACAACTACATCCGCGGCGAATTCCTGGGCGAGCCCGTGCCACGTTTCGAAGCGGCGGTCAAGGAAGCCTATGCGGCTGGGTTGTTAGGCAAGAACATCCTGGGCTCGGGCATCGATTTCGACCTCTACACCGCGGTGGGCGCCGGCGCCTACATCTGCGGTGAAGAGACTGCGCTGCTCGACTCGCTCGAAGGCAAGCAGGGCAAGCCGCGCTTCAAGCCGCCGTTCCCGGCGGCCTATGGCCTCTACGGCGCGCCGACCACCATCAACAACACGCAGAGCTATGCATCGGTGCCGACCATCCTGCGCAAGGGCGCGGAGTGGTTCGCCAAGCTCGGCGTGGCCAATGCCGGTGGCACGGCCATCTTCTCGGTGTCCGGTCACGTGAACAAACCCGGCAACTACGAGCTGCCGATGGGCATCCCGTTCGCGGAGCTGCTCGAGATCGCCGGTGGCATGAAGGGCGGCCGCAAGCTCAAGGCCGTCATTCCCGGCGGCTCGTCGGTGTACGTGCTGCCCGCCGACAAGATCATGGCCGCGAACATGGACTACGACTCGCTGAAGGCGGCGGGTTCGTCCGTGGGTTCCGCCGCGGTCATCGTCATGGACGAGACCACCTGCATGGTGAAGGTGCTCGAGCGCCTGAGCCGTTTCTACAAGAGCGAGTCCTGCGGCCAGTGCACGCCCTGCCGCGAGGGCACGGGCTGGATGAACCGCGTGATCCGCCGGATCATGGCCGGACAGGGCAGTCGCAACGACCTGCAGCTGCTGGTCGACGTCGCCGGCCGTATCGAGGGCCACACCATCTGCGCGCTGGGCGATGCCGCGGCCTGGCCGGTGCAGAGTTTCCTCCGGCACTTCCGCCACGAGTTCGAATACATGATCGACAACGGCGGTCGCAGCATCGTCGACCAGCTCCGGAGGGCGGCATGAGCACGCCCGCCGACAAGGCCACGCCCCCGGCGCCGCCCGCCGCTCCGCCCTCCGACGTGGTCAACGTCGAAGTCGACGGCAAGCCGGTGCAGGGCAGGAAGGGCCAGATGATCATCCACGTCACGGACGCGCACGGCGCGTACGTGCCGCGTTTCTGCTACCACGACAAACTACCCATCGCGGCCAATTGCCGCATGTGCCTGGTTGAGGTGGAGAAGGCGCCCAAGCCGCTGCCGGCCTGCGCCACGCCCATCGGCGAGGGCATGAAGATTTTCACCCGCAGCCCGAAGGCCATCGGCGCGCAGAAGGCGACCATGGAATTCCTGCTCATCAATCATCCGCTCGACTGCCCGATCTGCGACCAGGGCGGCGAGTGCGAGCTGCAGGACCTCGCCATGGGCTTCGGCCGCGACGCGGCGCGCTTCACCGAGCGCAAGCGCGTCGTGAAGGACAAGGACATCGGCCCGCTGGTCTCCACCGACATGACGCGCTGCATTCATTGCACGCGCTGCGTGCGCTTCGGCCAGGACGTGGCCGGCATCCAGGAACTGGGCACCACCGGCCGCGGCGAGCACATGGAGATCGGCACCTACGTCGAGCGTGCCGTGGATCACGAGCTCTCCGGCAACATCATCGACCTGTGCCCGGTGGGTGCGCTCAATTCCAAGCCGTTCCGATATCGCGCGCGCTCCTGGGAGATGACCCAGGCGTCGCTGATCTCGCCCCACGACGGCGTGGGCACCAATATTTTCGGGCACGTGCTGCGCGGCAAGCTCATGCGCGTGGTGCCGCGACCCAACGAAGCCATCAACGAGACCTGGATCGCCGACCGCGATCGGTTCAGCTACGAAGGCATCTATGCCGCCGACCGCATCGGTGAGCCCATGGTGCGCGAAAACGGCGAATGGAAGCGCGTGAGCTGGGAAGCGGCGCTGGAAGCGGCTGCGCATGGCATCAAGGCTGCAGGCAAGGACCTGGCAACCCTCGCGAGCAGCAGCGCGACGGTCGAGGAGTTGTACCTGCTGGGCCGCCTCACGCGCGGTCTGGGCTCCAGTAACATCGATCATCGCCTGCGCCAGAGCGATTTCCGCGACCAGGCGTCCGATCCGCCGTGGCCCGGTCTCGGGGGCCTCGGCATCGCGGAGATCGACTCGCTGGAGGGGCTGCTGGTCGTGGGCTCGAACCTGCG
This sequence comes from uncultured Pseudomonadota bacterium, assembly GCA_946479515.1. Next base: position 4,251 of record CAMLGF010000064.1, read on the forward strand.
CCGCGAAGTGCCGGTGCTGGCGCACCGCGTACGCAAGGCGGCGCGCAAGGGCGCGCGGATCGCTTTCCTGAATCCGTCCCGGTTCGACTATCTGTTCCCGGTGTCCGCGTACCTGCAGTCCGTGCCGGCAAGGCAGGTGGCCGATCTCGCGGCCGTCTACGCGGCCTGCCTGGATGGCGCCGCTCCCGCGAAGCACCTGGCGGCGCTGGCGGGTGCCGCGCAGCCGAACACCGGGCATCGCGCGATTGCGGCTGCGTTGAAGAATGGCGCGAAGCGGGCCGTCTGGCTGGGCGCGCTCGCGCTGCGGCATCCTGCCTACGCCGACCTGCGCGCACTGGCCGCCGGCATCGCCGCCGCCACGGGTGCGACTCTGGGTACGCTGGCCGAGGGTGGCAACGCGGCCGGCGCCTATCTCGCCGGCGCCGTGCCGCATCGCGACCCGGCGGCCATCGCGTCCGCCGCGGCCGGCAAGCATGCGCGCGAGCTGCTAACGCGCTCGCAGAAGGCCTATCTACTGTTCGGCGGTACCGAGCCGTGGGCAGATGGCCTGGGCCCGGAGGCCGTGCAGGCTCTGGCCGGGGCGGAATTCGTGGTGGCGCTCACCCCGTTCGCCGACGACACGCTCAAGTCCGTGGCGCACGTGCTGTTGCCCATCGGCACTTTCGCCGAATCGTCCGGCACCTACGTGAACCTCGAGGGGCTGTGGCAGAGCTTCGCGGGCGCGGCCCGCCCGCTCGGTGAGTCGCGTCCCGGCTGGAAGGTGCTGCGCGTGCTGGGCAACCTGGCCGGCATTCCGGATTTCGACTACCAGTCATCGGAGGAAGTGCGCGAAGAGGTTCGCGCGCTGTGCGGCGGCGTCATTGCCGCCTCTTACCAGGGTTCGCACGAGGCATCCGTGCCGAAGGAAGGCAGCGGTGACGCGCGCGTGGTGGACGTGCCCATGTATGCGCTGGATGCGCTGCTGCGCCGGGCGCCGTCGCTGCAGCGAACCCGCGAAGGCAAGCTGGCCGCCGTGGTCTACGGAGGCGCGGGCGCATGAGCGACATTCTCGCCTGGGTCCAGCAAACCTGGGCCGTCAGCTGGGTGCAGTCCATCGTCTGGATCCTGGTGGTCACGGTCTCGCTGATCCTGACCGTGGCCTTCACCACGCTCTGGGAGCGCAAGGTCATCGGCTGGATGCAGCTGCGCAAGGGTCCGAACCGCGTGGGCAGCATCTTCGGCTTCCTGCCGGGCATCTTTCAGCCCTTCGCCGACGTCATCAAGCTGCTGATCAAGGAAGTGGTCATCCCGAGTGCGTCGAACAAGGTGCTGTTCCGCCTGGCGCCGATGATCACGCTGATCCCGGCGTTCGCGATCTGGGCGGTGATACCGCTGAGCCCCAATCTCACCATCGCCAACGTCAACGCGGGCCTGCTCTACGTGCTCGCGCTCACCTCGGTGGGCGTGTACGGCGTCATCCTCGCCGGTTGGGCATCGAACTCGAAGTACGCCTTCCTCGGCGCAATGCGCTCGGCGGCACAGATCGTCGCCTACGAAATCGCCATGGGCTTCGCGCTCGTGGGCGTGATCATGGCGGCGGGTAGTTTGAACCTGGGCGACATCGTCACCAAGCAGCAGGGTGGCTTCCTCGCCTGGAACTGGTTCTGGCTGTTCCCGCTGTTCGTGGTGTACTTCATCTCGGGCGTCGCCGAGACCAACCGCGCGCCCTTCGACGTCGCCGAAGGCGAATCGGAAATCGTCGCCGGTTTCCACGTGGAGTATTCCGGCATCGCGTTCGCGCTGTTCTTCCTGGCCGAATACGCCAACATGATCCTGATCTCGGCGCTGACCGCGATCTTCTTCTTCGGCGGCTGGCTGAGTCCGTTCGACGGTTTCGTCGAGCCCGAGGACTTGGTCGGTATCGCCGGCATCGGCCCGGCGCTGGCGTTCGTCGTCAGCGACGGCTTCCAGTGGCTGTTCTTCAAACTGTTCCTCGTTCTGTTCCTGTTCCTGTGGTTCCGGGCCACGTTCCCGCGCTACCGGTACGACCAGATCATGCGTCTCGGCTGGAAGGTTCTGATTCCGGTGACCATCGTCTGGATCGCGGCTGAAGGCGTGTTGGCGTACTTCGAGGTCGGGCCGTGGAAGGTCGTGGTGGGTTGACACATGCGCAGCATTCTCAAGACATTCTTCCTGACCGAGCTGCTCGCGGGCATGCGGGTCACCCTCAAGAAATTCTTCACCCGCAAGTTCACGGTGAACTATCCGGAGGAGAAGACCCCGCAGTCGCCGCGCTTTCGCGGCCTGCATGCGCTGCGCCGTTATCCCAACGGCGAGGAACGTTGCATCGCCTGCAAGCTGTGCGAGGCGGTCTGCCCGGCGCTCGCCATCACCATCGAGTCGGACGTCGCCAACGACGGCACCCGCCGCACGACGCGGTACGACATCGATCTGTTCAAGTGCATCTACTGCGGCTTCTGCGAAGAGGCCTGCCCGGTGGACGCCATCGTCGAGACGCGCATCCATGAGTACCACATGGAGCACCGCGGCGAGAACATCATGACCAAGGACAAACTACTCGCGGTGGGCGAGCGTTACGACGCCTTGATCAGCGCCGACAAGGCCGCCGACGCGGCGTATCGCTGAGAGGGGAGACGAGTGCTGGTCGAAATTCTCTTCTGGGTGTTCGCGTCGATCCTCGCGGTTTCGGCGCTCGCCATGATCACGGTGCGCAACCCGGTGCATTCGGCGCTGCTGCTGGTGCTGTGTTTCTTCACCAGCGCCTCCATCTGGCTGCTCATCGAGGCCGAGTTCCTCGCCGTGGTGCTCATCCTGGTGTACGTGGGCGCGGTGATGGTGCTGTTCCTGTTCGTGGTCATGATGCTGGACATCAACCTCGAGGAGATGCGCGCGCGCGTGACGCGCTATGCGCTGTTCGGCGGCGTGGTCGCGGGCATCGTGGTGTTCCAGATCGTGAGCGTGGTGTGGACGCGCAGCCTGGGTGTGGACGTGACCACCGGGGCCGCGGCCAAGCCCGCCGACTACAGCAACACCGCCGAGCTCGGCCGCGTGCTCTATACCGAGTACGTATACGCCTTCGAGCTCGCGGCGGTGCTGCTGCTCATCGCCATCGTCGCGGCGATTTCCCTGACCATGCGCAAGCGCGCCAATCTCAAGCAGCAGGACGTCGCGAAGCAGGTCGCGGTGCGGCGCGAGGACCGGGTGCGGGTCGTATCGGTCGCGGCGGAGCGGGCCGCGGCGCCCGCGGTGCCGGCGACCCCGGAGAAGACTCCATGATTCCGCTCAACTGGCTGCTGGTCGTATCCGGCGTGCTGTTCGCCATCTCGGTGGCGGGCATGTTCATCAACCGCAAGAACCTCATCCTGCTGCTCATGTGCGTGGAGCTGCTGCTGCTCGCCGTGAACTTCAATTTCGTGGCGTTCTCGCGCTACCTCGATGACATCAACGGCCAGATCTTCGTGTTCTTCGTGCTGACCGTGGCCGCCGCCGAGTCGGCGATCGGTCTGGCCATCCTGGTGGTGCTGTTCCGCGAACGACGCAGCATCAATGTCGAAGACCTGAGCACCCTGAGGGGCTGAGCGCGTGAACCAGACTCTCGACCCCAACATCCTGCTGGCGATTCCGCTGCTGCCGCTGATCGCGGCCATTCTCGCGGGCCTGTTCGGCCGCACGATCGGCCGTGTGGCCTCGCATACCGTGACCATCCTCGGTGTGGCGGTCTCCTGCGGCCTGTCGGTGTACGTGGCCTGGCAGATCTTCTCTGGCCAGGCGCCGGTGTACAACGAGACGGTGTACTCGTGGCTGGTGTCCGACGGCGTCGGCATGGAGGTGGGCTTCCTGGTCGATCAGCTGACGGCATTGATGATGGTGGTGGTCACCTTCGTTTCGCTGTGCGTGCACGTCTACACCATCGGCTACATGGCCGACGATGACGGCTATCAGCGCTTCTTCAGCTACATCTCGCTGTTCACGTTCTCGATGCTGATGCTGGTCATGTCCAACAACTTCATGCAGCTGTTCTTCGGCTGGGAAGCCGTGGGCGTGGTTTCCTACCTGCTCATCGGCTTCTGGTACAAGCGGCCGACGGCGATCTTCGCCAACATGAAGGCCTTCCTGGTCAACCGCGTCGGCGACTTCGGCTTCGTGCTCGGCATCGCCGGCGTGCTGTTCTACACGGCGCAGCTCGGCGATGCATCGTTGAAGTACGCCGATGCCTTCGCACTGGCCCCGGGCATCGCCGCGCAGAGCTTCTCGATCGCCGGTTTCGCGCCGGTCAACGCCATGACCTTCATCTGCATCTGCCTGTTCATCGGCGCGATGGGCAAGTCGGCGCAGATGCCGCTGCACGTGTGGCTGCCGGATTCGATGGAAGGCCCCACGCCCATTTCGGCGTTGATCCATGCCGCGACCATGGTGACCGCCGGCATCTTCATGGTGGCGCGCATGTCGCCGCTGTTCGAGCACTCCGAGACCGCGCTGTCGTTCATCCTGTTCATCGGCGCGAGCACCGCGCTGTTCATGGGCTTCCTCGGCATCATCAACAACGACATCAAGCGGGTGGTGGCGTACTCGACGCTCTCGCAGCTCGGTTACATGACCGTGGCGCTGGGCGCCTCGGCGTACAACGTGGCCATCTTCCACCTGATGACGCACGCGTTCTTCAAGGCGTTGCTGTTCCTCGCCGCGGGCTCGGTGATCATCGGCATGCACCACGAGCAGGACATGCGCAAGATGGGCGGCCTGTTCAGCAAGATGAAGATCACGGCCGTCACCTGCTGGATCGGCGCGCTGGCGCTGATCGGCACGCCGTTCTTCTCCGGTTTCTATTCCAAGGATCTGCTCATCGAGGCGGTGGGCGAGGCGCATCGTCCCTGGGCCGAGTACGCGCATTTCTGCGTCATGGCCGGCGTGTTCGTCACCGCGTTCTACACGTTCCGCATGATCTTCATGACGTTCCACGGCAAGCCGCGCTGGGGTGCAGGTGTGGTCCCGGACGATCACGCCGACCCGCATGCGGCGACGCATCCGGTGATCCACGCGCACGAGGCGCCCGCCGCGGGGCATCACGAGTCGCACGACGAGCACGCCGGGCACGAGCATGGCCACCACGGCGGCGAGCCGCATGAAAGTCCGTGGGTGGTCTGGCTGCCGCTCGTCGCACTGGCGATTCCGTCGATCGTCATTGGCGCGCTGACCATCGGGCCGCTGGCCTTCGGCGGCGCGTTCGGCAATGCCATCGTCGTGGACGAGGCGCACGATGTGGTGGGCGAGATCGGCCGTGAGTACCACGGCTGGGTGGCGTTCGCGCTGCACGGCATGACCCAGCTGCCCTTCGTGCTGGCGCTGGCGGGCGTGTTCAGCGCCTGGGCGCTGTACATCCAGTGGCCGCACATTCCGGGTGTGATCGACCGCAAGCTCTCCTTGCTGCACAAGATCCTCGAGAACAAGTACTACTTCGACTGGTTCAACGAGAAGGTCATCGCGCGCGGCGCAACCTTGCTGGGAAAAATCTTCTGGAAGGCGGGTGACCAGACGCTCATCGACGGCCTGGCGGTGAACGGCTCGGCCAACACCATCGGTTTCGTCGCCGGGGTGATCCGCCGCGTGCAGAGCGGGTTCCTCTATTCCTATGCCTTCTGGATGGTCATCGGCCTGGCGGCAATGCTGGGCTGGTTCCTGATGCGCTAACAAGAAACGACACACATGCAGGGATTTCCGATTCTTTCGCTCCTGACCTGGCTGCCCATCGCGGGTGGCCTGCTCGTGCTGTTGTTCGGCGATCGGCGCATCCAGGCCGGCCGGTGGGTGGCGCTGACCACCGCGCTCGCGGCATTCATCGCCTCGCTTCCGCTGTATGCGCATTTCGACGCCAGCACGGCGGCCTTCCAGTTCCCGGAGCAGGTGTCGTGGATTCCCGCGTTCCACGCCACTTACTACCTGGGCGTCGACGGCATCTCGCTGCCGCTCATCCTGCTGACCACGTTCACCACCGTGCCCGTGGTGATCGCCGCGTGGACGGTCATCGAGCAGCGCCCCGCCCAGTACTACGCCGCCTTCCTCATCATGGAAGGCCTGATGATCGGCGTGTTCTCCGCGCTCGACGGTCTGCTGTTCTATTTCTTCTGGGAAGCCATGCTCATCCCGATGTTCCTGATCATCGGCGTGTGGGGCGGGCCGCGGCGCGTGTACGCCACGCTCAAGTTCTTCCTGTACACCTTCCTGGGCTCGGTGTTCATGCTGGTGGCGCTCATCTACATGGTGCTCAAGACGGGTGATTTCAGCATCGCCGCCTTCCATGAGCTGCCGCTGACAGCGCAGGAACAGATGTGGATCTTCTTCGCGTTCCTCGCGGCATTCGCCGTGAAGATCCCCATGGTGCCGGTGCACACCTGGTTGCCGGACGCGCACGTCGAGGCGCCCACCGGCGGTTCCGTGGTGCTGGCGGCCATCATGCTGAAGATGGGCGGCTACGGTTTCCTGCGTTTCGCCTTGCCCATCACGCCCGATGCCTCGCGTGAGTTCGACTGGCTGCTGATCGGCCTGTCGCTGATCGCGGTGGTGTACATCGGCTTCGTCGCGCTGGTGCAGACCGACATGAAGAAGCTGATCGCGTATTCGTCCATCGCGCACATGGGCTTCGTGACGCTCGGCTCGTTCATCGCCTTCGACATCTACGCGGCCAACGGCAATTACGAGGGCGCGGGCATGGGCATCGACGGCGCCATGGTGCAGATGGTGTCGCACGGCCTCATCTCCGGCGCCTTGTTCCTGTGCGTGGGCGTCATGTACGACCGCGTGCACTCGCGTGAGATCTCCTCCTATGGCGGCGTGATCAACACCATGCCGAAGTTCGCGGCGTTCTTCGTGCTGTTCGCGCTTGCCAATTCCGGCCTGCCGGGCACCTCGGGCTTCGTCGGCGAGTTCCTGGTGATCCTGGCGTCGTTCAAGGCCAATTTCTGGTACGCCTTCCTCGCCGGGTTGACGCTGATCCTCGGTGCCGCCTACACGCTGTGGCTGGTGAAGCGCGTCATCTTCGGCGCCATCGCCAACCACCACGTGGCCGAGCTCACGGATCTCAATTTCCGCGAGTTCATCATCCTCGGCGTGCTGGCCCTCGCCGTGCTCGCGGTCGGCCTGTGGCCGGCACCGCTCACCGACGTCATGCAGGCCACCGTGCAGCATCTCGTCCAGCAGATCAGCACGAGCAAGCTGCCGCTATGACTCCAGAAGTACCCGTCATGACCTGGGCCTACCTGCAACCGGCACTGCCGGAGATGTATCTCACCGCGGCCATCTGCGTGCTGCTGCTGGCTGACGTGTTCGTCGGGCATCGCAGCCGGCGCTTCACGCCGACCTTCACGCTGTTGCTGCTGGCCGGCGGCGCCGTGCTCACCGCGCTCTACGCCAACGTCGACCAGCGTCTCGTGCTGTTCGGTGACAGCTATGTGGCCGATCCGCTGGCCGTGCTGCTCAAGCTGTTCGGGTTCGTCACCATCGCGCTGGCGCTGCTGTATTCGCGCGAGTACCTGGAACGGCGCGGCATGATGCGCGGCGAGTACTACGTGCTGGCGCTGACGGCGCTGCTCGGCATCTTCGTCCTGTGCAGCGCCAACAGCCTGCTCACCGTGTACATCGGCGTCGAGCTCATGTCGCTGTCGCTGTATGCCATGGTCGCCTTCGATCGCGATTCCGGCATCGCTGCCGAATCGGCCATGAAGTATTTCGTGCTCGGCGCCATCGCGTCGGGCATGTTGCTGTATGGCATGTCGCTGATCTACGGACTCAACGGTACGTTGAAGCTGGATGACCTCGCGATGAAGGCCGGCGGCGAGCCGAGCATCGGCATCATCTTCGGGCTCGTGTTCCTGGTGATTGGCGTGGCCTTCAAGTTCGGCGCCGTGCCGTTCCACATGTGGGTACCCGACGTGTATCACGGCGCGCCCACGGGCGTGACGCTGTTCCTGTCCACGGTGCCGAAGATCGCCTCGTTCGCGTTTGCGTTCCGCCTGCTCGCGCACGGCATGGGCCCGGTGGGCGCCGCGTGGCAAGACATGCTCGCGCCGCTCGCGGTGCTCTCGATGGTGCTCGGCAACGTCATCGCCATCGCGCAGACCAATCTCAAGCGCATGCTGGCGTACTCGGCCATCGGCAACGTGGGTTTCATCCTGCTCGGCTTCGTGGCCGGCACCGCCGAGGGCTACCAGGCCGCGCTGTACTACACCGTGGCGTACGTGCTCATGACGCTGGGTTCCTTCGGCGTCATCACGCTGCTCGCCCGACAGGGCTTCGAAGCCGACGAGCTCGATCACTACAAGGGCTTGTACAAGCGAGATCCGCTGCTCGCGCTGGCGATGATGTTCCTGATGTTCTCCACGGCCGGCATCCCGCCGTTCATCGGCTTCTGGGCCAAGTTCAATATCTTCCAGGCGCTGTGGCTGAGCGGCCATGTGTGGCTGATCATCATCGGCGCGGCCGCGTCGGTGATCGGCGTGTTCTATTACCTGCGCGTCGTCAAGCTCATGTACTTCGACTCGCCGGGCGAACTGCCCGCCGGACCGGCCACCTCGACGGCGGTGCGTGGCGTGCTCGCGCTCAACGCGCTGGCCGTCCTGGCACTGGGAATCGTGCCCAACGCATTGATTCAACTCTGCGCACGCGTCATCGGTTAAGAGAAGTTTGCAAAGCGCGCGCGCATCGCAGAGAATGCGCGCCCCCTCGACGAGGGGATCGGTTGCGGGGTGGAGCAGTCTGGCAGCTCGTCGGGCTCATAACCCGAAGGTCGCAGGTTCAAATCCTGCCCCCGCTACCAATTCAATTCGCACTGCTCCCCGCGTTGACCGGGCCCGATCGCCCCGGCCTCAGCCTTTGAACCCCTTCGCCACCACGTAGACCTCGCGCGACTCCTTGCGCGACGCCTCCGGCTTGCGGATCAGCACCTTCTCGAACGACTTGCGCAGTTCCTTCAGGTACGCGTCCGACCCCGCGCCCTGAAACATCTTGGCGACGAACGTGGCGCCGGGCTCGAGCGTCTGTTTCACGGTGTCCAATGCCAGCTCGAGGAAATACATCGAAGAGGCCTGGTCGGCGGAATCGATGCCGGTGATGTTGGGAGCGATGTCCGAGAGGATGAGATCGAACCGGCCGCCGCCCAGCCAGCCGAGTAGTTGGTCGAGGGTGGACTGCTCGGTGAAGTCCCCCTGGATGAAATCGACGTTCGCCAGCGAGGCCATGGGCAGGATGTCGGTCGCCAGCACGCGCCCCTTGGCGCCGACCAGTTTGCCCGCCACCTGCGACCAGCCGCCGGGCGCGGAACCCAGGTCCATGATGCGCATGCCGGGCCTGATCAGCCGGTCCTTGGCATTGAGTTCCACCAGCTTGTAAGCCGAGCGCGAGCGATAGCCCTCGATCTGCGCCTTCTTCACGAAGGGATCCTTGAGATGTCGCTGCAGCCACTGGTTGCTGCTCTTGGAACGGGGCATCGCGGTTTCCGGTGGGTGTTTTGTCGCTAGAATGCCCGGCAATTCTACCTCCACCTCTGCCGGGTCAACCGGCCAGGAACCGGAATGATCCGCATCACCGAGCTGTCGCTGCCGCTCGACTACACGCCCGAGGCGCTGCGCGCCGCGGTGGTCAGACGTCTCAGGATCCGTGACTCGGAACTGCTGCAGTCGACGCTGTTCAAGCGCAGCTACGATGCGCGCAAGAAGAACTCCGGCATCCTCTTCATCTGCATCGTCGACGTTCAGGTGAAGGACGAAGCCGCAGTACTGGAGCGGTTCGCCCGGGATCGGCAGGTGGGGCCGGCGCCCGATACCGGCTATCACCCGGTCGCGAAGGCGCCCACCGGCCTGCAGGAACGGCCTGTGGTGATCGGCTTTGGTCCCGGCGGCCTGTTCGCGGCGCTGCTGCTGGCGCAGATGGGCTTTCGGCCCCTCGTGCTCGAACGTGGCCGCGACGTGCGCCGGCGCACGCAGGACACCTGGGGACTATGGCGGCGCAAGATCCTCGAGCCGACGTCGAACGTCCAGTTCGGCGAGGGCGGGGCGGGGCTGTTCTCGGACGGCAAGCTCTACAGCCAGATCAAGGATCCCAGGTTCTACGGCCGCAAGGTGATGTACGAGTTCGTGCGCGCGGGTGCGCCCGAGGAGATTCTGTACGTCAGCAAGCCGCACATCGGCACGTTCCGGCTCACCGGCATCGTCGAGCGAATGCGGGCGCAGATCCTGGCGCTCGGTGGCGAAGTGCGTTTCGAGAGCCGGGTCAGCGACCTGGTCATCGAAGAACTCGCGCAGGATTCGCGGCGCATCTCCGGGGTGGTGCTCGAGAGCGGCGAGACGCTGGCCAGCCGGCACGTGGTGCTGGCGCTGGGCCACAGCTCGCGCGACACGTTCCGCATGCTGGAGCGCCGCGGTGTGTTCCTGGAGGCGAAGCCGTTCTCGATCGGCTTCCGCATCGAGCATCCGCAGTCGCTGATAGATAGAGCGCGGCTCGGGCGCTTTGCGGGGCATCCGGAGCTCGGCGCCGCGGACTACAAGCTGGTGCACCACGCGCGCAATGGCCGATCGGTGTACAGCTTCTGCATGTGTCCGGGAGGCACCGTCGTGGCGGCGACCTCGGAACCCGGTCGCGTGGTCACCAACGGCATGAGCCAGTACTCACGCAACGAGCGCAATGCCAACGCCGGCATCGTCGTGGGCATCGAGCCCGGCAAGGATTTCCCCGGGGGCCCACTGGCCGGCGTGGAACTGCAGGAGGCACTGGAGTCGCAGGCTTTCGAGCAGGGTGGTGGCGACTACTGCGCGCCCGCGCAGCGGGTGGGCGATTTCCTGCGCGGCACTGCGTCCCGGGACCTGGGCGAGGTGCAGCCCTCGTATCAGCCGGGGGTGAAACTCGGCGACCTGGGGCAGTCGCTGCCGGCCTATGCGATCGAGGCGATCCGCGAGGCGCTGCCGGCGTTCGGCAGGCAGATACCGGGTTTCGACCGTGACGATGCGGTGCTCACCGGGGTGGAGACGCGCACCTCGTCTCCCGTGCGAATCACGCGCCACGCACAGACGCTGCAGAGCCTCAACACGCTGGGCCTGTACCCCTGCGGCGAGGGCGCGGGCTACGCAGGCGGTATCCTCTCGGCCGGCGTCGATGGCATCAAGGTGGCGGAGGCGGTGGCGCTGGATATCGTCGCGGCGCAGGCACGGGGCCCGGAATGAAATTCGAAGACATCAGGAAACTGCACCAGAAGAAATACCGCGAGGAGTTCGGCCGCTTCATCGTCGAGGGCGAACACCTGGTGCAGGAGCTGGAGAAAGCGGCGCTGCGGGACGAGCGCCTGCGCGCGAGCGAGATCTACGCCACCCACGAGTACGCCCGGCGCAGTGGCAAGCTCGCCTCGCAGGTCATCAATGCCCGGCAGATGGCGCAGATCAGCGAGACGCGTTCACCGCAGGGTATCGCCGCGGTGGTACCGCTGCTCGCCGCGAGTGCGCCGCGCGCCGGCGAACGCGCGATCTATCTACACGAGATCCAGGACCCGGGGAACCTCGGCACCATCCTGCGCACGCTGGCCTGGTTCGGCGATTTCCGCTGCCTGCTGAGCGCCGACAGCGTGGACGTGCACAATGGCAAGGTGGTGCGCGCCAGCATGGGCGCGATATTCCACGTACCCGTGGAGATGGAGGTGTCCCTGGCGCAGCTGCGCCAGCGGTATCCGCGCATCGCCGCGCTGGATCTTGCGGGTGAACCGGTGACGTCGCCCGAATTCCGCGGCTTCGATTGCTACGCGTTCGGCAACGAGGCGCGCGGCCTGCCGGGCGACTTCGTGAACGAGGGCGCGCGCAGCTTCACCATCCCCGGCACCGGCGTCATCGAGTCGTTGAACGTCGCCGCCACGGTCAACATCTGCCTGTACGAGCTCCATCGGCCGGCCTGACGGCAATCCTGTGATGCGGATCACGGGCGCTCCTGCGGGAAGTCCTGAAGGGGCAGGCGCCCGGTGCCGTTAAGTTCGAGTGAAACAACGGGTGGCGCGGCATGGGTGAAGTCATTCACGTCAATTTCGGCGAGGTGCAGTACTCGGCGAGCGTGCAGGCCGTGCTGTCCAAGCGCATCCAGGGCAAGCTCGATCAGCTGTTCCCCGAACGCTGGAACCGCGCCGACCGCATTGCCGCGCAGGCCATCGCCGACATGAAGAAATTCGACAAGCGCATCGAGTTCACGCTGGACATCGAGCGGCCGGTGGCCGCCGACGGCAGTTTTTCGGAGCAGGCCTTCCTGGCCTCGACGGCGAAGCTGAAGACCGAGGTGAACGCGCTGGTCCACGAATTGCGCAAGGCCGCGCATCTGGCGATCGCCTCGACGGCCTACAGCACCGTCATCCACGTCGCGGCGCCCGAGGAGATGCTGGCCGGGCTCGCGCCGGCATCCGGTTAGGAGCCGCGCGGCCGGCGGCTCAGGTTATCCGCCCGAGGAACGCACGCAGGTCCGCGACTTCCTGCTCGCACAGCGAATGCGGCATGTCGTAGGCATGCCATTCCACCTTGTAGCCGCTGGCTTCCAGCACGCGCCGCGAATCGTCACCCATCGGGTATGGCACGACCGGGTCCTGCAGACCGTGGGCCATGAAGATGGGCGTCGCCAGATTGGCATTGCCGCGCTCGATGGCGAACTGCCGTTGCAGCGGAAGATAGCAGGAGAGGGCGATGACCCCGGCGAATTTCAGCGGCGAGCGCGTGGCGATCTGCAACGCCATGGCGCCGCCCTGGGAGAAGCCGGCGATGGCGATGCGCGCCGGCGGGATGCCGGATTCGGCTTCGCGCGCGATCAAGGTGCCGATGGCATCGGCCGAGTCGCGAATGCCTTCGATGTCTTCCGCCGAGCGGCGGTCGATTCCCATCAGGTCGTACCAGGCGCGCATGCGATAGCCGTTGTTGAGCGTCACCGGTCGTACCGGCGCGTGCGGAAAGACGAAGCGCAGGCTGGGCGAATCCGGCCGGAGCAGTTCCGGCACCAGCGGCTCGAAATCGTGGCCGTCGGCGCCGAGGCCGTGCATCCAGAGGACGGTGAACGAGGGTTGCGGGCCGGTTTCGACGATGACGCTTTCGAGAGTATTCAAACCGGTTCCTTCAGACGATGGTCGCGGAGATGTTTTCGAGGGTGAGATTGGCGGCCCAGGTGAGCTGGTCGATCACCTCGCGCACACCGGGAACGAACATGTACGCCACCCAGAAGAGCAACAGCGTGCAGCCGATCCAGATGATCGAGTGCAGCGCCGCCCAGCCGGGATGGTGCCCGCGCCCGGGACCGCCGCCCGCGTAGCGGAAGCCGCGCACGATGGCGGAGGTGAATGCATACACCGCGATGAGCAGGAGGATGCCCGCCCACAGCGGCAGCGCCAGCGGCAGCATCCATCCGAAGATGGTTTGCGTGGCGATGAGCGACAGCAGCGCCAGCACGAACAGCACGAACAGCACGGCGCCCATGATCGCCGCCAGCGGCACCAGCACCGCGAAAATCGCGGCGCGGCCGCCGTCCCCGGCCTGCGCGCCGAACTGCTGGGTGGCGTGGCGCACCTGCGCATTCATGTGATCCCACTGGCGTTGCCAGTGCCGCTGCTGGCGGCGCCACTCGCGGCGCCACCGCTGATACTCGCGATGATCTTCAGGCTTTTTTTTTGCGCGGCCGATGAATTCCTCGGTGCTGAACGGCGCGCCGAACGCCGCGGCGCGATCTTCCGAGGTCTCGGCATAGGGCACGATGAACACCAGCGCGAAGTACACCAGGAACCAGAACCCGGAGGTGACCAGCGCGAGCACGACGAATGCGATGCGCACCCAGGTCACGTCCACGCCGAGGTAAGCGGCGATGCCATTGCACACGCCGAACCACATCTGGCCCTCGCGGATCTTGAAGAGACGCTTGCGCGGCGGCGGCATCGCCGATGCCGGGGCGGCGGCGCCGCTGAACGCGGCATCCGCGGGCGCATCGGCGGGTTTTTCGTCGGCCGATTCGACCGGCCCCATTTCGGTGAGGATGCTGGTGATCTCGGCGCCGCTCACCACGGTCTTGTGCGCGCCGAGCAGGCGGGAGCACTTCTCGCCGATGGCCTGCTCCAGGTCCGCCATGATCTCGGCGCGATCCGGGCTGTCTTTCAGGCGCGCCTCCGCGCGCTCCAGATAGACGCGCAGTTCTTCGTAGCCCGATTCCTCGAGCTGGTACGCGATGCCGTTGAGGCTGATGTTGACCACTTTTTTCATTGGCTTAATTCCCGAAGTCGGCGAGGGTGCGATTCAAGTCTTTCCAGTATTCGTTGAGCGTCGACAGCTGCGTGCGACCCTTCTGCGTGAGCTTGTAATACTTGCGCGGCGGGCCGGCTTCGGACTCCTGCCACTCGTAGTCCACCAATTCTTCGCGGCGCAGCTTGCTCAGCAGGGGGTACAAGGTTCCTTCCTGGGTGGCGAACTCGGTCGGGCCCAGCAGCTTGAGCATGTCGGCCACGTAGACCTTGTCCGCCGCGACGATTTTCAGGATCACGAATTCGAGCAGCCCCTTGCGGATCGGCGCGAGTTTTTCGGTGATGTTCATGGGTCAGATCAGCTACCTTGTGTGCGCAAGGTACTTGAGTGTGGCACGGCCGTCAAGAGGGGCTGTCAAAACAGCCGCTGTGCCGTACAATCCGCGCCCTCGATGGGTTGGGGCGGCGCGTCCGCGAACCTCCCGAGCGTCTAAGCCCCGTTGGGGCTTTAGTTTTTTATGGGCCGGTCCCAGCAATGGGGTCGGGCGTGATGGGAGGGCCGATAAGGCCCTTTTTTGTTGGAGGGCGAGGTGGATACGGGAATACATGACCGTCTCATCGCCCGTTTCGAGCCGGAATTGCAGGGCCTGGGTTACGAACTCGTGGAAGTGGAGTTCGCGACCGGGCCGGGTGGCGGGACGCTGCGTTTCTACATCGACAAGCCCCACGAGAAAGGCGAGGGCATCGATGCGGAGGACTGCGCCAGTGTCAGTCATGCGCTGCTCGACTCCATCGAGGCGAATGATCCACTCCCGGGTGACTACGCGATCGAGGTCTCTTCGCCCGGCCTGGACCGCGTGTTGCGGACGCCCGAGCATTTCGCCCGGTTCGTCGGCCACCGCGTGAAGGTGGAGCTGCTCGCGCCGCGCGACGGACGCAAGCGCTATACCGGCCTGCTGCGGCGCGCGGATGGCGCGAGCATCGAGCTGGACGTGGACAATTTTTCGGTGAGCATCCGGCTCGCCGAGATCGGCAGGGCCCGGTTGGCTCCGCTGTGACGATGTTGGTAGTTAGAAAGTTTTGGGCTGGACGTACGGCGTTCGCGAGGCGGACGGCGTTTGATCAGGGGCCGCGGGCTCCGCGTATTGCCCGGAGGGCATGACGAGTGAACAAAGAGATTCTGCTGGTCGTGGATGCGGTGTCGAACGAGAAGAGCGTCGACAAGGAGATCATCTTTGGCGCGCTGGAGGCGGCGTTGGCTTCGGCCACGCGCAAGAAGCACGGCGAGGAATGGGACGTGCGCGTCCAGATCAACCGCAAGACCGGTGACTACGACACCTTTCGCCGCTGGAAGGTGTTCGCCGACGACTCGCGCGAGATCGAAGTGCCGCAGCGCGAACTGCGTCTCGAGGACGCGCTCGACATGGACAAGGCCGCGGTGGTCGGCGGATACGTCGAGGAACCGATGGAATCCGTGGCGTTCGGCCGCATCGCCGCCCAGCAGGCCAAGCAGGTCATCGTGCAGAAAGTGCGCGAGGCCGAGCGTTCGCAGGTGGTCGAGGCTTACGCGGACCGTGTCGGCCAGCTGGTGTCCGGCGTGGTCAAGCGCGTCGACCGCAATGGCATCTACGTCGACCTCGGCGGCAATGCCGAAGGCTTCGTGCCGCGCACCGACATGATTCCGCGCGAGATCGTCAAGAGCCAGGACCGCATCAAGGCCCTGCTCAAGGAAGTGAAGAGCGCGACCGAGACGCAGCGCGGGCCGCTGCTGTTCCTGTCGCGCACCGACCGCAATTTCCTGATCGAGCTGTTCAAGCTCGAGGTTCCGGAAGTCGGCCAGGGCCTGATCCAGATCCTGGGCGCGGCCCGCGATCCGGGCGTGCGCGCCAAGATCGCGGTGAAGAGCCTGGAGCCGCGCGTCGACCCGGTCGGTGCCTGCGTCGGCATGCGCGGCTCGCGCGTCCAGGCCGTGTCCAACGAGATCGCCGGCGAGCGCGTGGACATCATCCCGCACGACGACAATGCCGCGCAGTTCGTCATCAACGCCATGTCGCCGGCCGAGGTGCTCTCCATCGTCGTCGACGAGGACTCGCACTCCATGGACATCGCCGTGGCCGAGGACAAGCTCTCGCAGGCCATCGGTCGTGGCGGCCAGAACATCCGCCTCGCCAGCCAGCTCACCGGCTGGGACCTGAACGTGATGACCGAATCCGACGCCGAGGCGAAGAGCGAGACCGAGGCCAAGACCCTGGTCGAGGCGTTCATGAAGCAGCTGGACGTGGACGAGGACGTGGCGACCATCCTGGTTCAGGAAGGTTTCTCCACCGTCGAGGAAGTGGCCTATCTACCCCAGTCGGAGCTGGCCAGCATCGAGGAATTCGACGATGAGATGGTCAAGGAACTGCGCAACCGCGCGCGCGACGTGCTGCTGACCCAGGCGATCGCCTCGGAAGAGACGCTCGAGTCGGGCATGCCGGCCGACGACCTGCTGCTGCTCGAGGGAATGAAGCCGGACCTGGCGCTCGCGCTGGCCCGCCGCGGCGTGCGCACCCGCGAGGACCTGGCCGACCAGGCCGTGGACGACCTGCTGGATATTGAAGGGCTGTCGGCCGACGAGGCCGGCAAGCTCATCATGAAGGCGCGCGAAATCTGGTTCGAGGCCGGTCGCGCCTGAGGAGATTGAATGTCTGACGTCACTGTTGCCCAGTTTGCCGAGGTCTTGAAAGTGCCGGTGGATCGGCTGCTATTGCAGCTCGAATCCGCGGGTATCCGCGTGGCGGGGCCCCAGGCCTTGATCAGCGACGAGGCCAAACTCGAACTGCTCACTCATCTGCGCCGTGCGCACGGCGCCAGCGAACCCGCCGGCAAGGCGGCCGGTGTCGCCGCGCCGCGCAAGATCACGCTGGCTCGCAAGACGCAGAGTGAGTTGAAGCAGGCGAGTGCCCAGGGCCGTGCCCGCACGGTCAACGTCGAGGTGCGCCACAAGAAGACCTACGTCAAGCGCGACGTTCTCGAAGAGCAGAACAAGCAGCACC
>CAMLGF010000065.1 GCA_946479515.1 uncultured Pseudomonadota bacterium
AGCCCCGGTGGCGGAACTGGTAGACGCAACGGACTTAAAATCCGTCGGTCGCAAGGCCATGCCGGTTCGATTCCGGCCCGGGGCACCACACTGAAATGTTGAAAGTCACCGGCCTGCACCTCTGGCGCGGCGATCGACATGTCCTGCGCGGCGTGAGTTTCATCGGGGAGCCCGGGCAATGCGTGCTGCTCACCGGCCGCAACGGTGCCGGCAAGACGTCGCTGATCCGCGTGATCGCCGGACTGCTCGACGCCGAAGAGGGCGAGGTGAGCTGGCGCGGCACTTCGGCCCGCGCGCATCGCCACGATTTCCATGCCGAGCTCGCCTATCTGGGCCATGAGCCGCCGCTCAAGGGCGATCTCACGGGCCACGAGAATCTGCGCTTTGCCGTGGGCATCCGCCGGCCGGTGGGAACGGACGAGATCGCCGCGGCATTGACGCGAACGGGGGCGCTCGGGTTCGCCGAACGGCCGGTGCGCATGCTGTCCGCCGGCCAGCGGCGCCGCGTCGCGCTCGCGGGTGTGTTGCTCGCCGGGGCGGTGCTCTGGCTGCTCGACGAGCCCACCACCAATCTGGATGCGGACGGCCAGCAGCTCGTGGCCGACCTCATCGGCGAACAACTCGATCGCCAGGGGCTGGTGGTGGCGGCCGTCCATCATCCGCTGTCCCTGCCGCCCGGCAAGGCGATCCAAATGGAACTGGGGGCCGCGTGAACCGGGCATCACGCACACCGGCGCTCGTCGCCGCCCGCCTGGTGGCGGTGCGTGACTTGCGTCTCGCTTTCCGCAAGCCTTCACAGCTGTTGCAGCCGTTGATGTTCTTCATGATCGTGGCCACGCTGTTTCCCTTGTCATTAACCCCGGAGATGTCGCGGCTGCGAGACGCCGCACCCGGTGTCCTCTGGGTCGGGGCGTTGTTATCCTCGCTGCTGGCGCTGGAGTTCCTGTTCCGCGAGGACGCGGTGGATGGCACGCTCGAGCAGTTCGCACTGTCGGGCCAGTCACTCACCTGGATGTTGTTCGCCAAGACCTGCACGCACTGGCTGCTCGCGGGCCTGCCGCTGGCGCTGGTCGCGCCCCTCGCGGCCGCCGCGCTGGGTGTGGCGGGCGAGGCCATGGCGGGCGTGGTGGCTTCGCTGGCCCTGGGCAGTTTCGCCCTGAGCCTGGTGGGCGCCATCGGCGCCGGGCTAACGCTGGGTGCGCGGCGCGGCGGCGTGCTGCTGTCGCTGCTGACGCTGCCGCTGGCCGTGCCCATCCTGATTTTCGGCGCGCGGGCGACGGAGCTCGCGATCGGCGGTGGCAACTTCGCGCCGCCCATGTACCTGCTGGGCGCCATCGCCGTGCTCGGGGTGACGCTGGCGCCGCTGGCCGCGGCCGCCGCCGTGCGCATCGGACTGGAGTAGTTAGTTTACGATCATGGGTACCTGGACCTGGTTTCATCGCTTCGGATCGCCGCCGCACGTCTATGCGTTCGCGCAACGCTGGACGAAATGGTTCGGCGGCGCCGCGGCGCTCGCCATGGTCGTGGCGCTGTACGGCGGCCTGGTGCTGGCGCCTCCCGACTACCAGCAGAAGGACGCCTTCCGCATGGTGTACGTGCATGCGCCCGCGGCCTGGCTGTCGCTCATGATCTACACCACCATGGCCGTGGCGGCCGCGGTCGGGCTCGTCTGGCGCATGAAGGTGGGGCATGCCGCCGCGGCGGCCTGCGCCCCGTTGGGCGCCTGGTTCACGGTCGTGGCGCTGGGCTCGGGCATGCTCTGGGGCAAGCCCATGTGGGGCGCGTACTGGGTGTGGGATCCGCGCCTCACTTCGGAACTCATCCTGCTCTTCCTGTATCTCGGCTACCTGGGATTGCGGGCGGGCATCGAGGATCCGGCCAAGGCCGACAAGGCGAGCGGCGTGCTGGCGGTGGTCGGCGTGGTGAACGTGCCCATCATCAAGTTCTCGGTGGAATGGTGGAACTCGCTGCACCAGACTCCAACGGTCATGCAGATGGGCAAGCCGAAAATGGATGGCGACATGCTGTGGCCGCTGCTGCTCATGTTCGTGGCCTTCGCGTTGTACTTCGTCGCGGTGCTGCTCACGCGGCTGCGCGCCGAGCTGTTGCGGCGCGAGCGCGGCGCCAGCTGGGTGCGCCAGGTTGTGGGCGAGGGGGTGGCATGAATTCTTCGTTCGCGAGCTTGAGCGATTTCCTGACGATGAGCGGTTACGGCCGGTACGTGTGGCCGTGCGTGCTGCTCGGGTTCGGCGTGGTGCTGCTGAATGCCTGGCTGGCGGTGCGGGCACTCGCGAATGCGCGCCGCGAGGCGCGGCGCCGCCTGGAGATGAATCCATGACGCCGCGGCGGCAGCGAATGCTGGTCGTGGCCGGCATCGTCGTGGGCGTGGCGGCCGCGGCCTGGCTGGCGCTGCGGGCCTTCGAGCAGAACGTCATGCTGTTCTACGATCCCACCGACATCTCGGCCCAGGCGCCACCGCAGGACGAACGCTTCCGCCTGGGCGGTATGGTGGCCAAGGGCAGTGTCAAGCAGACCACCGGTACGCTCGACATCGAGTTCCTGGTCACCGATTTCCGGCACACCGTGCCCGTGAAGTATCACGGCATCCTGCCCGATCTGTTCCGGGAGGGGCAGGGCGTGGTGGCGCACGGCCGCATGCAGGACGGCGTGTTCGTTGCTGACGAGATACTTGCCAAGCACGACGAGAAATACATGCCGCCGCAGGTCGCCGAGTCGCTGAAGAACAATCCACCACCTCCCGACGTCGATCCGGGCCGGGGTGGCTCATGATTCCGGAGCTCGGACATTTCGCGCTGATCCTCGCACTGGTGCTGGCGGCTGCGCAGACTCTGTTCGGCCTCGTGGGCGCGGCGCGCCGCAATGCGCGCTGGCAGGCGGTGGTGCGTCCCGCGGTCGCCGGCCAGTTCGTGCTCATCAGCACGGCCATCGGCGCGCTGGTGTACTCGTTCGTGAACTTCGATTTCTCCGTGGTGTACGTCGCCAGCAACTCGAATTCCGCGTTGCCGACGTTCTATCGGGTGGCGGCACTCTGGGGCGCGCACGAAGGCTCACTGCTGCTGTGGGCCTGGCTGCTCTCGGCCTGGACTCTGGCCGTGGCCATTGCCAGCCGCCATCTGCCGGAGACTTTCGCCAGCCGCGTTCTCGGAGTCCTCGGTTTCGTGACGGTCGGCTTCCTGTTGTTCACGCTGGCCACGTCGAATCCTTTCGCGCGCATCTTCCCCGCGCCGGCGGACGGCCGCGATCTGAATCCTCTGCTGCAGGATCCCGCGCTCGCCATCCATCCGCCGCTGCTCTACATGGGTTACGTCGGCTTCGCCGTGGCGTTCGCCTTCGCGTGCGCCGCCATGCTCGAAGGCAAGCTCGATCAAACCTGGGCCCGCTGGACACGGCCCTGGACCACGCTGGCCTGGGCGTCGCTGTCCGTTGGCATCGCACTCGGCAGCTGGTGGGCATACTACGAGTTGGGGTGGGGCGGCTACTGGTTCTGGGATCCCGTGGAGAATGCGTCGTTCATGCCGTGGCTGGTGGGCACGGCGCTCATCCACTCGCTCGCCGCGACCGAGAAACGCGGGCTGTTCAAGAGCTGGACGTTGCTGTTGTCCATCCTCGCGTTCTCGCTGAGTCTCCTCGGCACTTTCCTGGTGCGCTCCGGCGTGCTCACCTCGGTGCATTCCTTCGCGGCCGATCCCACGCGCGGGCTGTTCATCCTCGGGTTCCTCATCATCGTGATCGGCGGCGCGCTCGCGCTGTATGCCTGGCGTGCACCGCTGCTCAAGTCGGCGGCCGGATTCGAGCCCAGCGCGCGCGAGGCCTTCCTGCTCTACAACAACATCCTGCTGGTGTGCGCCGCCGCCATGGTGCTGGTGGGCACGCTGGCGCCGCTGATCGCGGATGCCCTCGAGCAGCCGTCCCTGTCCGTGGGCCCGCCTTACTACGACACGTTGTTCCCCGTGCTGATGCTGCCGCTGATGGCGCTGGTGGCGATCGGCATCCACGCCGCCTGGAAGCGCGGGCAGCTCGGCAGGAGCCGCTTGCGCATCCTCGGCAGTTTCGCCGCGGCGGCGGTTCTCGGCCTGCTGCTCGTGTATGCGGGCTACGGTCCGGGCAAGTGGCTCACGCCGCTCGGCGTGGTGTTTGGCATCTGGATCATCCTCTCGAGCCTGATCGACCCGATCGACCGGCTGCGGCGCCGATTGTCGTTGCCTCGGGCCGTGGTGGGCATGACCATCGCGCACATCGGCCTGGGCATCGGCGTCATCGCAATTTCCACGGTGGAGACCTACACGGTGGAGCGCGACGTGGCCATCGCGCCGGGCGAAACGGTGTCACTCGGGCGCTTCGCCTACCGCTTCGATCAGGTGGGGAACGCCGCAGGACCTAACTACGACGCCGTGCGCGCGACCGTGACCGTGCTGCGCGACGGCCGCCCCATCGCGCAGCTGAACCCCGAGCAGCGCCTGTACTGGGTGCAGCGGCAGCCGCTCACCGAAGCGGGCATCGCCAGCCTGTGGAACATGGACCTGTTCGTGGCCATCCGCGGCGACGTGGGCGCGGGGCGCTGGAGCATGCGTGCGCAGCTGCGACCCCTGGTGGACTACGTCTGGTACGCCGCCGCCATCATGGCGCTCGGCGGCATCCTCGCCGCCACCGACCGGCGCTATCGCCAGAAGGAACGGGCGTCGGCGCTGGCCGAGGGCGTCAGCGGCGCGGAGCGGGCGGGGGTCACGCCCGCGTGAGCCGATTCCTGATTCCCGGTGTGGTGTTCCTGCTGTTGGCGGGCGTGTTGTACGTTGGCGTGGTTCATTCGCCCAACAGGAGCACGATGCAGTCGGCGTTGCTGGGCAAGCCGGCGCCGCAATTCGATCTGCCGCTGCTGGGCGAATCGTCGCGGCGCATGTCGCGGTCGGACCTGGTTGGAAAGCCCTGGGTGCTGAACGTCTGGGGAACCTGGTGCGCCGCCTGTCGCGACGAGCATGAGACGCTGGTGAAAATTTCGAATCAATACGACGTACCCCTGATCGGCCTGAATTGGAAGGATGACGACGATGCGGCGCAGGAATGGTTGCAGCAGCTCGGCAATCCCTACGACGCCGTGCTCGTGGACAAGGACGGCCGGGCGGCCATCGAGTTCGGTGTGTACGGCGCGCCGGAGACATTCTTCATCGACGCCAATGGCATCGTGCAGTACCGGCACGTTGGCGCGATGACGCTGGACGTGTGGCGCCGGGAATTCCTGGCGCGCCTGCCGACCCGGGGGCTGCCATGATGCGCAGACGCGGTTCGCTGCTGGCCTGGGTCGCCGCCTGCCTGTGCGTCGCGCTGACCGCCGGCGCGGTCGACATCGACGCCATGCCCACGCCGCAATTGCAGCAGCGCTACGACGCGCTCACCCACGAGCTGCGCTGCATGCAATGCCAGAACCAGAGCATCGCAGATTCGCCCGTGGGTCTGGCCTCGGACTTGCGGCGCGACGTGCGCGAACAGCTGCTCGCCGGCAAGACCGACGACGAGATCCGCACGGCCATGGTGGCGCGCTACGGCAATTTCATCCTGTTCCGCCCGCCGTTCGAGCGCGGTACCGCCTGGGTGTGGATAGCACCCTTCGTGCTGTTGCTGGTCGGCGCGTTCGTGACCGTACGCATCGTGCGCCAGCGTTCGCGAATGGTCGCGAACGACCCGAGCGACCCCGACAAGGACGAGCCGGTCGAATGATGCTCGCGTTCATCGTCATCGCCGTGCTGCTCACGGCTGCGGCGGGCTTCGTGCTGGTGCGGCCATTGCTTCGCTCGCGTGCGGACGCCCGTGCGGCCGACGCGCTGACCGCGGGCGCCGTGGTCGTCGTGTTGCTGGCGGTGAGTGGCGTGCTGTATGCGCTGCTCGGCAGTCATGCCTGGGTGGAGGCCCCGGCGGTGGGCGATACGCCCGCGGCGCGGGCGGCGAGCCTCGCCCGGAGCCTCGCGCGCAAGCCCGACGATTTTCAGGGCTGGATGCAGCTCGGCGAGCTGTACTTCGATCTCGAGCAATATCCCCTGGCCATTCGCGCCTACCAGCGCGCCGACCGTCTCGCCGACGGCAAGGATGCCGCCGCCCTCAGCGCCGTAGCCGAAACCATGCTCGCCCAGGACTTCGAAAGCATCCGCGGCTCCGCGGGCCGCATGTTCGAACGCGTGCTCGAGATGCAACCGCAGAATCCCAAGGCCCTGCTGTATGGTGCGCTCGCGGCCATGGGGCGCGGTGAAAACGCCACGGCGCGCGAGCGCTTCGAGCGCATGCTGGCGCAGAATCCGCCGGCGCAGATCCGCGACATCATCGACAAGCAGTTGCAGGCGCTCGACGCCGCGAGCGCGACGCCGCGTGCCGACGCCGCAGCAACCACGGACGCCGCCCGCATCCAGGTGCGCATCAGCGTCTCGCCCTCGCTGCATTACCAGGTCACCGCCAATTCGGCGCTGTTCGTGGCGGCGCGCGATCCGAACCAGCCGGGCCCGCCCTTCGCCGCCCGGCGCCTGCCGCTCGACTTTCCCGTGGAAGTCACTCTGACGGCGGCGGATGCCATGCTGCCGCAGCGGCACATCACGGCCGGCCAGACACTCGACGTCGTGGCGCGCATTTCGCTCGATGGTCAGCCCACGAGCACCAGCGGCGACCCGTTCGGACAAGTTAGTTATCATGTGGGCACGGACGGCAAGCTGAACATCCTCATCGACAAGCTGGCACCCTGAACGAGAGACCATCGGCATGCAGGCCAAGCATTCGCTCGAGTTCGCGCGCGCGCCGGCGAACTGGTCGATGTATCCGCGGATCATGGTGTCGCGCAAGCCGGCGCTGGTTCCCGAGGGTGGCGAAGTCCCCCGTATCGAGGCCCGCCTCGGCAAGGTGCGCATCGATCGCAAGCATCTGGCGGCCTACTCGGAGATCTGCAACGCGTCCACCGGCGGCACGCTGCCCATCGCCTATCCGCACATCCTGGCGACGCCGCTGCACCTGGCCATGTTGGGCGCGGAAGCCTTCCCGGTGAAATTGTTCGGTCTGGTGCACGTGCACAATCGCATCGCCATGCGCGAGCCGCTGTCGGCGGACGAGCCGGCGGAGATCCGCGCATGGATCGAGGGGCATCGCGACACCGAACGCGGGCAGGAGTTCGACCTGCACACCGAGTACGTGGTGGCAGGGCAGCCGCGCTGGGACGAGACCTGCACCTTCCTCGCTCGCCGCCGCGGTCCGGTCGCGAAGAATTCGCCGCCACGCGGCGGCGACTCCCGTGCGGCGGAGGCGATGCCCGAGGGCGTGGCGATGACCTCCAGCAGCTTCCGCGCGCCCGCGGGTCTCGGCAGGCGCTATGGATTCATCTCGGGAGACGTCAATCCCATTCACATGAGCGACCTGACCGCGCGGGCATTCGGCTTTCCGCGCGCCATCGCGCACGGCATGTGGTCGCTCGCCCGGCTGGCGTCGGATTTCGAGCCGGCGCAGTTCGACGGCGGCTGCGAGCTCAGCGTGAACTTCAAGCTGCCTATCTACATGCCAGCCTGGCTGATGCTGCAACGCTGGACCATCGAGAATGGCGCGGCATTCGCATTGCGCGATGCGCAGGGTGAACGGCCGCATCTCACCGGGACGCTGAAATCCCTGCGATGAGCGCGCCCACGGCGGACGCGCCGGTACCGGATGCCGGCGCGCGCCCGGTGATCCGTGGCGCCGAGCGGCTGGCGCTGCTGGCGGCGGCCGGGGGTTACTTCTGCCTGCTGTGCGGTTACTACACGCTGCGGCCGCTGCGCGAGGCCATGGCGCTCGAGGTGGGCACGGAGCGCCTGCCGCAATTGTTTGCCGTTGCCTTTCTCTGCTGTGCCGCGCTCCTGCTGCCGTACTGGTGGCTGGTGGCGCGCACGCCGCGCGGACGGCTGCCATGGCTGGTGTACACGCCGTTCATGCTGGTGTTCGTCGGTCTGGCCGTCGGCCTGCAATGGCATCCCGGCAGCCGCGATCTGGCCTTCGGATACTTCATCGCGCTCAGCGTGGCCAACCTGTTCCTGATCGCGGTGTTCTGGAGCGCCATGGCCGATGTGTGGCGGCCCGAGCTGGCAAAGCGCTTCTACGGCTTCGTCGCCGCGGGCGGCAGCGCGGGTGCGCTCGTCGGGCCGACGCTGGTGAGGCAGCTGGTGCACGAGCTCGGGCCGACACCACTGATCCTCGGCGCCTGCGCGCTGATCATGGGCTCCGCGCTCATGGTGTCGGTGGCGCGCGACCGCCTGCGGCGCGGCCAGGGGGCGCGTGTGCCGGATGCGGCCATCCCGGTGGGCGGCCGGGCGGTCGACGATGTGAAGCGGCTGGTCACCTCTCCCTATCTACTCGGGATCGCGGGCATCATCTTCGTCGGCCAGGTCATCGGCGGCTTCATGTACGCCGAGCAGGGCCGCTATGTGCAGTCCCACTACCAGACCCTGGCGGACCGGGCGGCGCTGTTCGCACAGCTCGAGTTCTGGGTGAACATCGTGACCCTGGTGTTCCAGGCAGGCGTGGTGACGGCGCTGTCGTGGCGCAACAGCCTGGCCACCGGCCTGTCGGCCATGCCCGTGCTCGTCGGCGGCACCTTCATCGTCCTGGCGGTCTTCCCGCTGGGCGGCGTGCTGCTGGTCACGCAGGTGATCCGCCGGGCCGCGGATTATGGCCTCGGCAAGCCGACGCGCGAGATGCTGTTCACGGTGCTGAACCCCGAGAGCAAGTTCAAGAGCAAGAGCCTCATCGACATCCTGTTGCACCGGGGCACCGACGCGGTCGCGCAGTCGCTCTACTGGTCGCTGGCGCGGATGGAAATCGGCGTCGGCGGCATCGCCTGGCTGTGCGCCGGTCTCAGCGGCCTGATGTTGGCCGCCACGACCTGGCTCGGGCGCAGCTTCGAGCGGCGGCGTTCGGGCGGCGGCGCGCCGGAGTCATGAGTGCCGCTCCCGCATCGCTGCCGGCGCAACGCATCGACGGTGCCGGCCAGGCGCACGTCGATCTGCGCGCGATCGCGCGGCTGGCCGCACCGCTCATGGCCACCAATGCCGTGCAGGCCGCGCTCAATCTGACCGATCTGTGGTTCATAGGCCGCGTGTCCACCGACGCCGTGGCGGCCATGGGAGCTATCTACTGGATCATGACCTGCGCAATCCTGCTGTTCGGCGGTGTGGGGCTGGCGGTGCAGACTTTCGTCGCGCAGGCGCACGGCAGCCGGCGCGCCGCGCGGGCCTCGCGCGCCTTGTGGAGCGCCCTGTGGGCTTCCCTGGCGCTGGTGCCGGTTTTTCTCGTGCTGGCATTCGCCGGACCGTGGGTGTTGCGGCCGTTCGGCCTCGATGCTGAGGTCGAGCAGCGGGCGCTGGAGTACTGGGCACCGCGCATGGGCGGCGCGTTCATCGGCACCATGGCGTGGGCCGCGATGGGATTCTTCAATGGCATCTCGGCGGTGAGATTCACGATGGTCATCGTGGTCACCACCACGGTCGTCAATGCCGCCGCGAACCAGCTGTTCATGTTCGAGCTCGGTTTGGGGATGCGAGGCGCGGCATGGGGTACCAACGTCGCGCAGACCGTCGGCATGCTGCTCGCCCTGTGGCTGTTCCTGCATGGCGAGGTCGGCCGGCACTACCGGTCGGCGCTCACTTGGCGCCCGCGCTGGGCGGTCATTCGTGCGCAGCTCGCCGTGGGGCTGCCCATCGGCATCATGTACGGCGCGGATGTGCTGGGTCTGGCGCTGTCGCAGATGATGATCGCGCAGACCAGTGCCACGGGAGCGGCGGCCACCCAGATCGTGATGTCGCTGACTTCGATGGCCTATCTGCCGACCATTGGCATTGCGCTGGCCGGTACCACGCTCGTGGGACAGTCGATCGGCCGTGGTGATCGCCAGTGGGCCCGTCGGCTCGGCAACGTCGTAATCGGCCTGTGCGCGGCGCAGATGGCCTGCGTCGCGGTGTTGCTGCTGCTGGTGGGTCCCTGGGTGCTGCCGTGGTTCGTGAGCAGCGGTGGCGCCGACGCGGCCGACGTGGTGTCGCTCGGGCTGGCGCTGCTCTGGCCTGCGGCGGCGTACCAGATCTTCGACGGCCTGTACTGCGGCGCGAGCTTCTGTCTGCGCGGCGCGGGCGACACGCGTGTGCCCGCGTTGACCGCGCTGGTACTTTCCTGGTTCCTGTTCGTACCTCTGGCGCACACGCTGATATTCGCGCCCGGGCGCGGGTGGTTTGACGCCGCGCCACAATATGGATTGGGCGCCAAGGGTGGCTGGCTGGCGCTCATGATCTACGTGGTGTTGTTAGGCAGTGCGATGTACTGGCGCTGGCATCACGGCGCCTGGCAGCGAATGCGGCTGTGAACGCGGCTGTGCATGCGGCTGTGAAGGGTTGCCACGCGTAGCTATTGCCTGATCGACGCGCGGGTTCGGGCGTGCTTAGATCGGCGCATGACTGCCATCCGCTACAAGGTCGAGTCCGGCATCGCCTGGCTCACCCTGGACAATCCGCCCTTGAACGCGCTCTCGCATGAGCTGCGATCCGGCATCGTCAATGCGCTCGACAAGGCGCTCGCCGACGACAAGGTGCGCAGCATCGTGCTCCAGGGCAGCGAGCGGGCGTTCTCGAGCGGCGCCGACATCAAGGAATTCGCGGGCGGCGCGTTCTACGCGGAACCATTCCTGCCCGCGGTCTGCGATCTGCTCGAGGCATCGACCAAACCCGTGGTGGCGGCGATCTCCGGCGCATGCATGGGCGGCGGACTCGAGCTGGCATTGGCCTGCCATTACCGCGTCGCGCGGGCCGATGCCAAGATCGCGTTTCCGGAAGTGAAGCTCGGGCTCATTCCCGGCGCGGGTGGCACGCAACGCTTTCCACGGCTGGCGGGGCTCGAAGCCGCCGTCAATCTCATCGTTTCCGGCGCCACCGTGCCCGCGGCGACGTTCAAGGGCACGGCGCTGTTCGACGCGATCGCCGGGGAAGATCTGGCGGCGGCGGCAAAGTCCTGCGCGCAATCCGCGGCCGGCAAACCCGTGCGCCGCGTGCGCGATCTCGCGGTGAGCCATCCGCAGGCGGAAGCGTTCCTGCAGTTCGCGCGCCAGGGTGTCGCGAGCGTGGCGCGCGGCATGAGCGCACCCCTGAAGGCGCTCGAGGCCGTGGCCGCATCGGTCGGCCAGATGTACGAGGCCGGCATTGCCACGGAGCGCCGGCTGTTCGCCGAGCTCATGGCCAGCGAGGAATCTCAGGCGCTGCGCCATGCCTTCTTCGCCGAGCGTGCGGCCGCCAAGGTCCGGGGCCTCGATGAGAAAACCATACCGCGCAAGGTGTCCTCGGTTGCCGTGGTGGGCGCCGGCACCATGGGCGGCGGCATCGCCATGAGTTTCGCGAACGCCGGCATCCCGGTGATCCTGCTCGATGCGCGGCAGGACGCGCTCGACCGCGGCATCGCCGGCATTCGCAAGACCTACGAGGGCGCGGTCGCGAAGGGCAAGCTGAGGCCGGAAGAGGCGCGGATGCGCGCCGCGCTGATCAATCCTTCGCTGGACTTCGCCGCCGCGAAGAATGCCGATCTCGTCATCGAGGCGGTCTTCGAAGACCTGCAGGTCAAGCAGGACGTGTTCCGCAAGCTCGATGCCGTTGCGAAGCGGGGCGCCATCCTCGCCACCAACACCTCGACGCTGGACGTGGACGAGATCGCCTCGTTCACCCGGCGTCCGGGCGAGGTGCTCGGGCTGCATTTCTTCAGCCCGGCGAACGTCATGCGCCTGCTGGAAGTCATCAATGCCAGGAAGACGCGCAAGGACGTACTGGCCACCGCCATGGCCGTGGCGCGCAGAATCGGCAAGACGGCGGTGGTCTCGGGCGTGTGCGATGGCTTCATCGGCAATCGCATGATCAATGCCTATTCGCAGCAGGCGCTGCTCATGCTGGAGGAGGGCGCCTCACCGCAGCAGGTGGATCGCGCCATCGAGAAGTTCGGCTTCGCCATGGGGCCATTCCGCATGTCCGACCTTGCCGGTAATGACATCAGCTGGCACATCCGCAAGCGCCACTACGAGGAGCACCCCCAGCAACGCACCATGCGCATCGCGGACCGCGTCTGCGAGCTGGGACGTTTCGGCCAGAAGACCGGGCTCGGCTGGTATCGCTACGAGTCCGGCAAGCGCGACGCGCTGCCCGATCCTGCGGTCGATCAGATCATCGCGGAGGAGCGCAAGGCGCTGAAGATCGCGGCGCGCAAGCTCGGCGACGCGGAGATCGTCGATCGGCTGGTGTACGCGTTGGTCAACGAGGGCGCGCGCATCCTCGAGGAGGGAATTGCGCAGCGCGCCTCGGACATCGACGTGGTGTATCTCACGGGCTATGGCTTTCCGGTTCAAAGAGGCGGGCCGATGTTCCATGCGTCGCGCGTGGGGCTCAACGGCGTCATCCGCCGCATGAAGGAATTCGCGGCCAACCCGCACGCGGACCCGAATTTCTGGAAGCCCGCGGCGCTGATCAAGCGGCTCGCGGCCGAAGGCAAGACCTTCGAAGACACGCCTTCGCGGAGCCGATCGGCCGCGCGCGGCAAGGGAGGTCGCCGTGGTTGATGCCGTGATCGTTTCGACCGCGCGTACCGCGCTCGCCAAGTCCTGGAAGGGAGCTTTCAATCTCACCCATGGAGCCACGCTGGGCGGACACGTGGTGCAGCACGCCATCGCGCGCGCCGGCATCGCGCCGGACCAGGTGGAAGACGTGCTCATGGGTTGCGCCAATCCGGAGGGCGCCACCGGTTTCAACATCGCCCGGCAGATCGCGCTGCGCGCCGGTTGCCCCGTGACCACCGCCGGCATGACCGTGAATCGCTTCTGCTCTTCGGGCCTGCAGACCATCGCGCTGGCCGCGCAACGCATTCTGACCGGCGAGGGCGAGATCTACGTCGCGGGCGGGCTCGAATCCATCTCCTGCGTGCAGAACGAGCGCATGAACACCTTCATGGCCAAGGAGCGCTGGCTCGAGGAGCACGTGCCGGCTATCTACTGGACCATGCTGCAGACCGCGGAGACCGTGGCCGCGCGCTATGGAATTCCGCGCGAAGCGCAGGACCGCTACGGCGTGCAGAGCCAGCAACGCGCGGCCGCGGCCCAGGCGGCCGGCAGGTTCGGCGAAGAGATCGTGCCCATCGAGGTGACGGCCGGCGTCGCCGATCGGGAAACCGGGCGTCTCATGACGCGCACGCTCACGGTCTCGGCCGATGAAGGCATTCGAGCCGACACGACCTACGAGGCGGTGGCGAAGATCCGTGCCGCCTCGCCCGGGGGCGTGATCGCAGCCGGCAACGCCAGCCAGTTCTCCGACGGTGCCTCGGCCTGCGTGGTGATGAGCTCGGCGCGTGCCGAGCAGCTCGGGCTGCGGCCCCTCGGGCGCTTCCTCGGCTTCGCGGTGGCCGGCTGCGAGCCCGATGAAATGGGCATCGGTCCGGTGTTCGCCATCCCGAAGCTGCTGAAGCGCACCGGCAAGTCGATGGCCGACATCGACCTGTGGGAGCTGAACGAGGCCTTTGCCGTGCAGGTGATCTATTGCCGGGACAAGCTCGGCATCCCGGACGAGCGGCTCAATGTGAATGGCGGGGCCATTGCGGTTGGCCATCCTTATGGCATGACGGGGTCGCGCCTCGTCGGCCACGCACTTCTGGAAGGCCGTCGTCGCGGCGCGAAGCTGGTCGTGGTTACCATGTGCATCGGCGGCGGAATGGGGGCCGCGGGACTTTTCGAGGTGCTCTGAATGCTCAGGAATCTGCTGGTCATCGTCCTGGCCGTGGCCCTCGGTGCCTTCGGCTATTCGATGTGGATGCGCAAGGATGCGGAAGAGAGCCCGCTGAACGTGATGGTGGCGCAGATGCGTACCCGCGCGATCATCGAACACGAGCGCACCGTGACCGTATGGTACCGCGCCTGTCCCGAAGTGCCCGGCATCAACCCGGAGGTCATGGTCATCTGGCCCGCGAAGCTCAACTACGAGCTCGATCTCGCGGCCACCCGACTGACACTGACTCCGGAAGGTGTCCTGCGCGCCGAGACGCCGCCCATTCGCATGGACGATCCGTCGGTTCCGTCGGACTACGGCGAGTACATGGCACAGACTTCGTTCTGGACGCTGGACAACGACCAGGCCATCGTCCGTCGCGAGATGCAGAAGGCGACGCCTCTGGCGCGTCATCTCACGGCGTATTTTCTCAGAAATGACATAGGGTTGAGTGAACATTTCAAAGAAGAACTCGAATCGTTTCTGCGCGCCATGACCGGGGCGCTCGGCGTGAACGTCACTCGCATCGATATCGACATTCCGGAACAGGAAGTGGTCATCCCGGCGCGACCCGAGCTGGCTCTCTGCGAGGGCACGGTGGCCGTGGCGAACGGACTTGCGTTCGCGCGCCGTCAGGCCGACGGCTCGGTGATCGGCATTTACACGAAGAAGAAGCCGGACGCTCCGGCGGCGGCACCGTAGGCCAAACCACCGGTCGCGGGGCTATGATCGGTCCCGTTTCTTCCACACTCACGGAGAGCTGTCCATGGAAGCTGTCGATGTGCGCGGCCGATTCGTGTGGCATCAGTTGCTGACGCGTGACGTACCCGGCGCGAAGAAATTCTATCCCACGCTGGCCGGCTGGAAGGCGCAGCCCTGGCCGATCGACCCTAGCTACACGGTCTGCGTGGCGAATGACGTACCCACGGCGGGCATGATGGCATTCACGCCCGAGGTGCCCGCGGAAGCGCCGTCGCACTGGCTGCAGTACATCGGCACGCGCGACGTGGATGGCACGGCGGAAGCAGCGGTGCGTGCGGGTGGCTCGATCCTCAAGGATCCCGCCGACATGCGGGGTGCGGGGCGATACGCGGTATTGAAAGACCCGCAGGGCGCCATATTCGCCATCATCGACCCGGAAAATGCGCGCGCCGAAGGCGCGGGCGTGCCGCCGCTCGGGCAATTCTCCTGGCACGAACTTGCGACCAGCGACCATGAGGCTGCCTTCGCGTTCTACAGCAATCTATTCGGCTGGGATGCCATCCGCCGCACGGACATGGGACCCGCGGGTGTCTACCTGGTCTTCGGATACGGCGGAGAGCAGCGGGGCGGCATCTACATCAAGCCTCCCGACTTGCCCTCGCCGCCGAACTGGCTGCCGTATGTGCACGTGCCCAGTGTCGACGCCGCGGCCGCCATGGTCGCCGCCGCGGGCGGCAAGATCGTGCAGCCGCCGATGGAAGTGCCTGGCGGCAGTCGCATCACCGTCATCACCGATCCTGCGGGCGCGGCCTTCGCGCTGCATTCCTATCCTGCCGCGTCCACCGCGGCGGAGCCCATGGCCGAGACGCGGCCGGCCGCCAAGCCGGCAGTGAAAGCAAAGGCTAAAGCGAAACCGAAAGCCAAAGCGAAACCGAAGGCCAAGGCAAAACCCAAGACCAAGGCAAAACCCAAGACCAAGGCGAAAGCCAGAGCCAGGGCCCGTACGCGCTCGCCGGCACGGAAAACTGCGCGCGGCAAGTCTAAGACTAGAGCGATGGCGCGGCCGGAGCCGAAATCGAAATCGAAATCGAGGATGAAGGCCCGGCCAAAACGGAAATTGGTGCGGAGAAAGAAATGACGGGACGACGGCAGGTCATCAAGGCGGGGTTGGCAACGCTCGCGGGCGCACAGCTCGGCGGCGTCTGGGCGGCGGACAAGAGCGACGAACCGCCGCCGCGACCGGCGCCGCTCATGACCAAGCCAGTTCCTTCCACGGGTGAACGCCTGGCGGCGGTCGGACTCGGCACGAACAACTACAGCCCCACCACGGCTGAAGAGCGCGCCGCCCGGCGCGAGGTGGTAGCCGCGCTCACGGCCGCCGGTGCTCAGGTCATCGATACGGCGCCGGCTTATCGCCAGTCAGAAGAAGTGCTGGGCGAACTGATGGCGGACATCGGCAATCGCCCACAGGTGTTCATCGCCACCAAGGTCACGGCTCCCGAAGGCAGTCTCGCCAGGGGCGTCGCGATGATCGAGGAGTCCTTGCGCCGTCTCAAGACCGACCGGCTCGACCTGCTGCAGATCCACAGTCTCAACGGGGTCGACGTGCTTTTTCCTCACATGAACGAGCTGAAGCGCAAAGGCGTGGTCCGCTACATCGGCGTCACGACTTCGAGCGGCAGCCAGCATGCGCAGATGACCGAGCTCATCAACTCTCAGCCGCTCGATTTCGTCCAGGTGGACTATTCACTGGGCAATCGCGCGGCCGCGGATTCGGTGCTGTCGGCGGCGCAGGCGCGGCGCGTCGGCGTGCTCATCAATCTGCCGTTCGGCGGGCGGCGCGACGGCAATCTGCTGTCGCGAGTCTCGGGCCGCGAGCTGCCGGACTGGGCCGCGGAATTCGGCGCGCGCACCTGGAGCCAGTTCTTCCTCAAGTACGTGGTGTCGCATCCGGCGGTGACCGTGGCCATTCCGGGCATGACGAAGATTGCCCATCTGCAGGACAACCTCGACGCCATTCGCGGGCCGATGCCCTCCGCGGCCATGCGCGCGCGTATGGAGAAGTACTGGGACCAGAACTTCGATTCCTGAGGCTGGGACAAAAGAAAACGCCCGCGGGTCACACGACCCGCGGGCGTTCGCTTTCGAGCGACTGACTACCTGCCGACGGCGTACTTGAGACCGCCGGTGATGATGTCGACGATGTAGGGCTCACTATAAGACTCGGCGGTGTGGCCCAGGCCGCTGTAGAACACTCTGCCGCCGCCGAATTCGTGATACCAGACGAGCGGATTCGGATTGGCATCGGCCTCACCGTCGCCGATGGTCGCGGGATCCACCGTGACGAGCACGTGGATCAGCGGATTGAAGTCCTTGTAGTAGTACCACTCGTCGGTGCGCGTGATCGTTCTGGGCAACTTGGCGGTCGCGGGGAACCTGGTGTCCGACACCGTCAGAGTACCTTTGGGAGTGCCCTTGGGATGGCGCTCGAAGTAGCCGCCGATCATCTGGCCATACCAGGGCCAGTGATAGTGCGAGTCTGCGGCGGCATGCAGCCCGACCACCCCCTTGCCCGATTTGAGAAAGCCAACCAACGCGTCGCGCTTGTCGCCGACGAACCATTCGGACTCGGGCTTCTTCGGGTCGGTGGTGGTGCTCACCAGCACCAGCGCCTGGTAGGTGGCCAGTTTGTCCGCGGTGAAAATCTCGGGATCTTCGCTGGCGTCGTAGCCGAAGCCGAGCCGGGTGGCGATGGCTTTCACCGCCTCGACGCCGGCGGGAATGGAATCGTGGCGAAAGCCCGTGCTGCCGGAGTAGATGAGCACCTTGGGTTTGCCGGCGGCGGCGGCCGGCGCCTGGAACGGCAGCAGGGAAAGCGCCAGGGCGGCGAGCCCCAGCATGGATCGGCGTGCGGTCATGGAGTCCCCTTCTCGTGTGTCGGCGTGGCGCGTGTCGCTGGCAGCGGCATTCCTCTGGTCCTCGTGCGCAGACGCAGCACGCGGTGGTTTGCCGTTATGAACAGCGTCGCGCCGTCTTCGCCGAAGGCCACGTTGGCGGTGGGCACACCGGTGAGAATGCGTCCGAGCAGGGTGCCATCCGGCGTGATCACCAGGACGCCTCCCGGCCCGGTGGCGAACACATTGCCCTGGACATCCACTTTCATGCCATCCGGCACGCCATCGCCTTCCTTGAAGAGCTGGCTGGCATCGAAGAAGACCCGGCCAGGACCGAGCGTGCCGTCGGCATGCACCGGAAAGGCCTTCCACAGCGGCGCCTGCGTCTGCGAATTGGCAACGTACAAGGTCTTGTAGTCGGGAGTGAACGCGAGGCCATTGGGCGCCTCGAGCTCCCGGGTCGCGAGCGAGATGTGGCCGTCGCCCGTCACTCGGTACACGCCCTGGAAGGCCAGCTCCTTGGTCGGGTCGTCGAAGGTGCCCGGCAGTCCATAGGGCGGATCGGTAAACCAGAGATTGCCCTGCAGGTCGAAGACGAGATCGTTCGGGCTGTTGAGCTTCTTGCCCTGGTACCCCACGGCCAGCGGTCTCATCGTGCCGTCCGGCTCGCGCGTCGAGACGCGGCGGTCGCCGTGCTGGCACAGCGTGAGGCGTCCCTGGAGATCCAACGTCAACCCATTCGATCCCGGTTCGCGTCCCGTGAACGGCGCAGCGCCGGTGTAGCCGCTGCGCTCGAGAAACACGGACACACCCTTCTGCGCCTGCCACTGCATGACCCGGTTGCGCGGGATGTCGGAAAAATAGAGCGCCTGGCTGCGTGCATCCCAGAGCGGCCCCTCGGACCAGAGCAGGTCATCGGCGATCTTTTCGATGCGGGTATCCGGCGCGATCAGCGCATCGAAACGCGCGTCGCGGGATTCCAGCGTGGCGTACACGGTGTGAGTGGCATCGGCGGCGCTGGCGGTCACTGACATTCCCCCGCAAATGGACGACAACAGGCCGGCAAACAAACTGCGCCGGCGAGAATGGCTGGGCATCGATCACCTCTTCGTGTGGCCGGTGAGAATGCGTCAGGCCCACGTGCGAGGCAACTGCGGTGGCCCAAGGCGACAGCTTCGCGAAACGCGGTGATCTGCTCCGGTGTGAGCGCTTGCCCCAACGCCGCGGTATTCATGGCGGTGCTCTAACTGATCAATTGAACTCGCCGAGCTCGGTCTCGGTCCAGGGTTCCTCGCGCAGCGTGGTTTCACTGCGCACGGCCTGCACCTGTTCGGGCGCGATGGCGGATGATTCGTGACCCCAGGATCGGCGCACGAAGGTGAGAATCGAGGCGATGGTCTCGTCGTCCAGCGCCGCGAGGGGCGGCATGGTGGTCTCGCCGCTGGTCTTGCCCTGGAGCACGATGCGGATCACCGCGCCCGCGCCGCCCGTGGCCCAGGGAGAACCCACCAGCGGCGGGGCGAGGCCCGCCATGCCCTGGCCCAGCGGCTGATGACAGGCCGCGCAGACCTTGAAGTCTTCTCGACCGCGCTCGAAGCGCCGGCGCTCGGCCGCGGTGAGCGTCGCCAGCGCGGCGGCGGCGTCGACGTTCTGCCCGCGCCAGCGCAGGTATTTGAGCGAGTCCGCGGCGCGCGCGGCCCGTGGCCCCGAGCCTCGGGAGAATTCCAGCAGACCCTGCGGTTCCCGCGGCAGAAAGGCCGTGCGTCGTCGCGAACCGTCCCCCGGAATGAAGCGATCGACGCCATCGAGGATGGCGTCACGCAGCCAGTCCGGCGACTCCTTCGAGCCGAGGCGCGCGAACAATGCGTCGATCTCGGCGGCCAATCCGGAATGCAGGATCGCCGCCGCCAGAGAGGCCGATACGGCGCGCGCGTCGCGTCCGCCACGCGCCAGGCTTGCGAGGGCCGACGATTCGCGCCCGTTCCAGCTGCTCACGAGCGCGTCGGCCATGAAGGGGAGTGCGCCGTGACGCAGCGCGAGCGCGGTGAGCTCGCCGTCGACGACGGACGACGGGCCGGAGCCCAGCGACAGGGCCGCCTGCCGAAGGAAGGAGGGCTCGCCGGTTGCCATGCGCCTCGCGATTGCGCGAGTCACGCGGGCAGCATCCTGCGAAAAGAATCTCTCGGCCATGCGCGCACCGGCGCTGGCCACGTCCGCGTCGGGATCCGCAAGCGCCGCCTGCACCGTGGGCCAGTCGAGCGAGTTCAGGCCTTCGAGCGTCCACAGTGCGTGCAGGCGCGCGACTTTCGATGTCGCGGCATGGGCGAGCGCGCGCAGTGCGGGTGCCACCGAGCGATCCTGTCGTTCCACCAGCAGGCGCTGCGCCGTGTCACGCGCCCAACCGTCCGGGCTCTCGAGCAGGGACACCAGGCGGCGCGGCGATGCGCGGGCGAGATCCGGCGGCGAGTGACGCTTGGCCGGCTCGGCAGTGATGCGCCAGATGCGCCCCAGGCCCACCGGCGCATCGAGTCCACGTTCCTCGATCTGGTTGCGCAGGTAGGTAGTCAGGTAAATGCGGTGCTGGATGATGCCGTGATACATGTCCACCACGTACAGGGCGCCATCCGGGCCGTTGTAGAGATTCACCGGACGGAAACGCTCGTCGCTCGACGTCAGGAACTCGGCCTGCGCATAGGCGTTGCGCACGGCGGGAACATCGCCGCGATTGTCCACGCGCAGGCGTTTGATCAGGTTCGCCGAAGGCTCGGCGATGAAGGCGTCGCCGGCGAATTCGCGCGGAAACTGATTGCCGCGATAGATCACCGGGCCGCAGGCCGCGGTGAGCTCGGGCAAGGTGCCGTCGTCGCGCAGGGTCTTGTAACCGCGGTTCACGCCGAGCGTGATGCGGCCCGGCCACACGGGCGTGTCCTGCGGCCGCGCGAGGCGGAAGTTCACGCTGTCCGGCGCCAGCAGGTGGGGATTGCGGCGCAGGTATTCGGCCGGCAGCACGTCCATGCGCAGCGGTTCGCTGTTGTTGTTGTAGTAGAGGCGACCGACGTCGTCCTGCGTGATGCCCCATTGGCCGCGAAACACCGTGGGCTCGCGTCGCCATTGGCCGCGCTCGTAGCGGAACCGCGTGGTGTGGTTGGCACTGTAGATCCAGTTGTCCATCGCCCACATCAGGCCGTTGGCGGTGTGCTCGGGGTTGGTCGTGTCCCCGTAATCGCTGGCCACCGCCGTGCGCTTGTCGGCCTTGCCGTCGTGGTCCGTGTCCTCGAAGAACCAGAGATGGGGTGGTTCGGCCACCAGGACGCCACCGGCGACCAGTGCGACCGCGCGCGGCATCACCAGGCCACCGGCGTACTCCGTGCGCTGGTCCATGCGGCCGTCGCCATTGGTGTCCGAGAGCACGGCGATGGTGCCAATGGGCGCATCTTCGCCCGTGCCTTCCACGTTGCGCATGAACGCGCGCATCTCGACCACCCAGAGCCGGCCATCGGGGCCGATGCTCATCGCCACCGGATCGAACACCAGCGGCTCGGCGGCGACCAGTTCGATGTGAAAGCCCGGCGGCAGCCGGAACGTCCCGGCGGCATCCGCGGCCGACAAAGCCGGCGACGGCGGCGACTTCAGATGCGGGGATGGCGGTTTCTGTACCTCGCCGGCGCGATCGCCGTTCTGGGCGACAGCCGCGAGACTGAAAAGCGCTGCGAACACGAACGTGGCGGGCAGCGCGAGGGTGGGCTTGGTCATGAGCGCGATATCTTGCGTTGCCA
>CAMLGF010000066.1 GCA_946479515.1 uncultured Pseudomonadota bacterium
CGGCCCGGGGCGGCCCCCCTATCGGCCCCCCAACCTGTGGGGGGGGGGGGGGGCCCCCGGGCACGGGCCCGGGCCCCCGCCGGTCCCTCACCACCAGGTGTAGTAGAGGAACGCGAGGATCGCAACGACAATCGCGGACGCGACGTTGAAGCCCGTGCCGGTCCTGAAGTCGACGTTCTTGATGTCCACTCGCATCGCGGCTTCCTTCTGCGGTGAGAGCAGCGAGATCGCCACGGCAATGATCATGCCGGCGACGAAACACCAGCCCACGCGGTTCATGAACGGGTAGTCCGGCAGGTACCGGTAGAACACCCAGGACAGCACCACCGTGGCGAGCATCGACACCATGGCCGCCGTCGCCGTGGTACGCGCCCAGAACAGGCCGAGCAGGAAGATCACGCAGATGCCCGGCGTGACGAAGCCCGTGAAATTCTGGATGTACTGGAAGCCCTGGCTGAAGTTGCTCAGGAACGGCTTGGTGATGAAGATGGCGATGCCCACCGACACCACCGCAACGATGCGTCCGACCATGACGAGCGTCTTCTGCGCGGTCTGCGGCCGTGCGGCGCGGTACAGATCCATCGTGAAGATGGTGGCGATGGAATTGATCTTCGATCCCGTGGACGCAATGATCGCCGCGCACAGCGCCGCGAATACCAGGCCCTTGATGCCCACGGGCAGCATGGCCATGAGGCTCGGATAGGCCTGGTCGGTCTTCTCCAGGCCGGGCACCAGCACCAGCGCCGCGATTCCGGGCAGCACGATGATGGCCGGCATCACCAGCTTGAGGAAGGCGGCGAGCACGATGCCCTTCTGTGCTTCGTTCACGCTCTTGGCCGCGAGGCCGCGCTGGATGATGTATTGATTGAAGCCCCAGTAGCTCACGTTCATCATCCACATGCCACCGAGCAGCACGGCGAGACCCGGCAGATCCTGGTAGTGAGGATTATCGGGCGAGAGGATCATGTCGAACTTCTCGGGGAAGCGCGTGGTGAGTTCCTTGAACCCCGCCACCACGCCGGCGTCGCCGCCGACCTTGTCGAGCGAGATCCACGTGATGATGATGCCGCCGAGAACCAGCAGGGAGACCTGCACGATGTCGGTGAGCGCCACGGCCTTGAGCCCGCCGTACAGCGCGTACAGCAGCGCGAACAGCGCCAGCGCCGTGATGGCGATCTGCAGGTCCAGCCCCGTGATCGCATTCACCGCGAGCGAGCCCAGCCACAGGATGCTGGTGAGATTCACGAAGATGTACAGCGCCAGCCAGAACACCGCCATGACGTTGCGCACGGCGGGGCTGTAACGCTTCTCGAGGAATTCCGGCATGGTGTAGATGCCGTTCTTGAGGAACACCGGCAGGATCCACTTGCCCACCACGATGAGCGTGAGGGCCGCCATCCACTCGTACGACGCGATGGCCATGCCCATGACGTAGCCCGAGCCGGACATGCCGACGATCTGCTCGGCGGAAATGTTCGCGGCGATCAGCGACGTGCCGATGGCCCACCAGGGCAAGGCGCGTGAGGCGAGGAAATAGTCCTGAGCATCCTTCTGATGCGCGCCTTTCTCGCGCGAAACCCACTGCGCGAGCACGAAAATGCCGATCGCGTACACGACCAGGATCGTGATATCCACGGGATCAAGACTCACCGGAACCCCCTGCAAGATCGGCGTCTGCGACGCCTTCGTTGTTATGCGCTCTGGCTCTTCACTTCTTTGTCGTCACCGCGCGCAACGCCTCGAACAACCCCTTCGCACGCGCCGTGACTTCCGCGAGTGTATACGCGGGCTTGAACAATTCGCCTCCGAATCCGAATCCATCCGCACCTGACTCGAGCCATGCGGCGATGTCCTGCGAGCCAATGCCGCCCACCGGGTAGACCTTCACATGGCCGGGCAGGACGGACTTGAGCGCACGCAGATGCGCCGGCCCGTAGGTGGACGCGGGAAACAGCTTGAGCTCGGTCGCGCCGGCCTGGATGGCGGCGAAGGCTTCGCTGGCGGTGGCGATGCCCGGCATCGTGCGCATGCCGAGACCGAGCGCATGCCGGATCACCTGCGGATCGCAGTTCGGCGCGACCACGAGCCTGCCACCGGCGGCACGCACCTTGTTGACCTCGGCGGCATTGAGCACCGTACCCGCGCCCACCAGGCGGTCGGGGTGGGCTGCCGCGAGTAGTTTGATACTGTCGAAGGGCTGCGGCGAATTGAGCGGCACTTCGATGCTGCGAAACCCTGCCGCGACCAGTACCGCGCCGGTCTCGGCTGCCTGCGCCGGCGTGAGCCCGCGCAGGATGGCGATCATCTCGGGTGCAGTGCTCATGACTTCCTCCGCTGCAGTTCGCGATAGACCCGCGCCAGCCCCGCGAGCGACGCGTGTTCGCCTTCGATGGCCACGGCGCTGCGGCCGTTGCGCGCAAGGGCGACGCTGTACGAGTCCACCAGACGGCGCGCGCCGACCACGTACACGGGCGCGGCCGGGTCGTGGGCCGGAAACTGCGCCAGCGCACCGATCACATCCGCACCGATCAGCAGACCCGAAGCCCAGGACGCCGCGCCCACGGCGGACAGCTGCCCGTCGAGCCTGAGGCTGCGTGCCTGGAACAGCTGGTGCAGCAATGTGCCGGGATGCCTACCGGCCTCGGCGAGACCGCGCTCGAACTCGGTCGCATGGTGCTCGATGGGCGTGCCGCGATCGCGCACCAGTACGCTGTGCTCGCAAAGCACGGCGAACAGTTCACCCGTGGGCGCGGTGAGAAATTCCTGCAGTACGCCGTCGTGCAGCGACGCCCACTTCGCGTGGGTTCCCGGCAGGCAGACGAGCTGCCGCCCCGCTGCCAGCGCCGGCACCAGTGACAGCGCGCCGAGCAGCTGCGTCTCCTCGCCGCGCATCACGTCCGGTGCGCCCAGCGGATTCGTGCAGCGCATGCCGGGGACGATATGCACGCCGTCGCGTGGCGCCGCCGGCGCGTCGGCCAGTTCGCCCAGGTCCGCCGGGCAGGGTAGATAGGGCGTCTCGCGCCAGCCGATGGCCGAGCCCACCATGCCGCACAACACCGCCGACAGCGGGCCCTGCCGTTGCCAGGGCGCGGTGGCGGCGTCGAACAGTTCGGCGAATCGTCCCCGCGCTTCGACGGCGCCCGGCCCGTGCCGTACGTCCAGGCATCGTCCTTCGGCATCGCAGAGCATGAACCGGCTGTTGCTGGTGCCCCAGTCACCGGCAACGAAGGCCCCGGAATGCGGCTGGGGATCCGTCATGGCATGTACATGCCGCCGTTCACGTGGATCATGTTGCCCGTGATGTACCCCGAGAGTTCGTTCGAAGCGAGGAACAGGAACGAACCCACGCAGTCCTCGGCCACGCCCACACGTCCCATTGCGGCAGCGCTCTTCATCGCCTCCATGCGCGCGGCCGGCGTCTTCGCGTGGAACGGCGTGGCGATGGCGCCCGGTGCCACCGTGTTCACGCGGATGCCTCTGCCGGCAAGATCTCTGGCGAGATGGCGCGTGAGATTGTGCACGGCCGCCTTCGCACTGGAGTACAGGCTGGCGCCCGAGCCGCCGCCGTCGATACCGGCGATCGAGCCCACGTTGATGATGTTGCCGCCGCCGCGCCGCTCGAAGTGCGGTACGGCCGCGACGCACGCGGCCAGCAGCGAACGCACGTTCAGATCGTAGACAAAGTCGAAGAGGGAATCGTCGAGGTCCGCGAGCGGGCGGCGCTCGCCGAGACCGCCGGCGTTGTTGACCAGCACGTCGAGCCCGCCCAGCGCCTGCGCGCTGTCATCGACGACGCGCCTGGCCTCTCCGCGCTTGCTGAGATCGCCGTGGACCAGCTGCGCCTTGCCTCCGGTTTCCGCGATCCCGGCGGCGAGCGCCCGTGCCTCGGCCTCGTGCCGGTTGAAGTGCAGGGCGAGAGCCGAACCTTGCGCGGCGAAAGCCCGCGCCAATGCCGCGCCAATGCCGGAGCTCGCGCCCGTGATGAGTACCGCCTTGCCGCGGAGGTCGTCGATGCGTGTCATGCGCGCATGTTACGTCGCCGTCGGCGTTCAGATGTCGTGTGCTGCGACGACGCGCCGTTCGCCGATGAGGAAAGAGTCCGCCACCAACTGGAACGGACGCCAATCGACCTCGGACTTGCCGTTGGCGATGAGCTCCGCGAATCGCTGATAGAGACGCGGATACTCGCCCGCAAGCCCTTCCTCGGCGCTGAGTTCCCTGCCATCGATGGACAGCACCGCGCCACCCTTGGAGAGCTTCAGGCTGCCGGCAGTGGTCTCGAGCTCGATGTCCCAGCTTTGCTCGCCTTTCTGCCGGAAGTCGAATTCGGCGGCGATGGTGACACCATCGTCGGTGCGCAGGTGCAGGTGGGCGGCGATCGGCGCTTGCTGGTTCTCGGGGAACTCCAGCTTTGCGCCTTCGACGACCACCTCGCGAGGCAGGATGGTCGTGAGCAGCGAGAGCGCATTGATGCCGGGATCGAACACACCGAAGCCGCCCGGTTCCCAGATCCACTTCTGGCCGGGATGCCAGAAGTGAACGTCTTCCTTCCAGATGATGCGGCCGCTCACCAGCTTGCGGTTGCGCAGCCACTCGCGCGCGGCGTCGACGCCGTGCGCGAAGCGCGAATGCCAGGTCTGGAACAGGGTGAGTCCGCGCCGTGCGGCCTCCTCGGCCAGCAGCGCGATCTGCCGGGTGGTGGCGGCGGGCGGCTTCTCGAGCATCACGTGCTTGCCGGCACGAAGGCTGGCCAATGCCGCCGCGAAATGCACCTG
Organism: uncultured Pseudomonadota bacterium; assembly: GCA_946479515.1. Next base: position 4,776 of record CAMLGF010000066.1, read on the forward strand.
CGGTGGTGTGCAGATCGATATGCAGTGCAGATCCGGCATCGCCCCGAGCAGGGTGTCGAGATCCGGAAAACTCGGCACTCCCGGCACCGTGGCGTTGCGACTGGCGCAGGCCGCCAGGTGGTACGCGGGATTCGCCTGCAACGCGGGAATGTGCTGGTCACGCGCGATCTTGCCGATTCCCAGCAGGCCAACCTTCAATCTCATCGTGTCTCCGTGCTCACCCGTGCCCCGCGTCGCAGGATAGCTGGCGTGCAGCGACTCCGCACCCGGCGAGATTGGCGGCCGAGTTGCCGGGATCGCGCAGCGTCCGTGGCAACGGAACCGCGGCGATGAAAGGACCGCAATGGAATCGGCGGGGTCAGCAGCGAGATTTCTCGCTGCGGATCACCAGCAACAACGCTTCCTTGATGAGTTCGCGGCAGGCGCGCGCAGCAGAATCGGCATTGCCGTTCCTGATGGCGCGGTAGATGCGCTCGTGCGCGTCGTAGTCGGCGAGTGCGCCCTTGGCCTGATTGGTGAGGCGGATGGAAAAGCGCAGCGCCGTCTCGATGATCGGCCTGAGCTGGTGATAGAAGCGGTTGTGGCTGATCTCGAGAATGGTGGTGTGGAAGGCGATGTCCGCCGCCACGGCCTCGATATGTCCGCCGATGGCCCCCCTCATTCTCTCGAGCCTGCTCTTCAGCAACTCCTTGTCGGCGTCAGTGGCGTTGGCCGCAGCGAGCGCCGCCGCCGCGGGCTCGATGCCGATGCGCACCTCGAGGAACTCGCGCACCAGGCTGTGGGAGAAGTGCCGATCGAGAATCCAGGTGAGCACCTCGGCGTCCAGCAGGTCCCATTTTTCCTCGGGATGGACGTAAGTGCCGACCCGCGGCCGCTGGCCGATGAGCCCCTTCGTGGAAAGAATCTTCACCGCCTCGCGCATCACGCTGCGGCTGGCGCCGAACTTCTTGCCGAGTTCGGCCTCGATGGGCAGCGACTTGCCTGCCGGCAGGTCGCCACGAACGATGGACGAGCCGAGCCTCTGCACCAGCGACTGGGTGAGATTGATGTTTCCGGGCATGTCCGCGTCTCCTGCCGCGGATACGCTACCACGGACGGCGCCGGGCTCTAAGAAACATCAAGGGCATCAGGCCACCGGTGACATAGCCGGCGCGGATCCCGGCCGCGCCGGCGGCGGTCCCGCATCGGGGCCAATTCGATAGTTAGACGTTCGATCGCGGACGCCGGTGCATCAGCACCTGCGACGCCAGCATCGCCAGCAGCAGCAGATCCAGCGATCCGCCACCGCCGCCGCCACCGGCGCTGCCACCGCCGCTGGGAGCACTGCTGACCGTCAGCGTCGCCGCGCTGCTGGATTGAGTTTCCGCGCCATTGCTGACCGCCAGACGGAAGCTGTCGCCGGACATGGCCGTGGTGATGTTTCCGACCGACAGCCTGTTCGTGGCCGTTCCCGAATACGCGCCCGAGTCGCTGAGGTCGGTGTAGGTCGTGGAACCCGCGGGCGCGCGTTGCCAGCGATAGCTGAGCGCGGGGCAACCCGAGGCATCCGCGGTGAAGGTCACCGAGCTGCCGGCGACGCGACTCAACGCGGCGGGTTGACTCACGAACACCGGCGACCTGGCTGGCGCCGCCGGTGCGTTCGCGCCCATCCACACGACGCTCATCGAGTAGGAAGGAAAACTGCGCGCGAAACTGTCTGCGCCGACCGTGGCCGTGGTCGCGGTGATCTCCGGGCACCCCGGCGCGTTCGGCTTCGCGGCATCGTCATTGGCCTTGCCGTACGTGTAGATGGTCGCGTTGGTGGCAACGTTGCCGGACAGCGTGAAGTTCACGTCGATGGCGTTGACCGGGTCTTTGTTGATCACCAGCATGCCCAGCCCGCCGGTGCCACGCCTCAACGCATGCACCGCGAGCAATGGATTGGAGCTCGCGGACGGCACCGTCGAGTCACCGCCCACCGAAAAATAGGAGAGCAGCTTGAACGCGTGATACGTCGGGTAGGTCTCGTAGGCGGTGCTCGCTCCGCCCTGCGACACGGACGAGAGGATTCCGTAATCGCCATAGCCGCGCCAGCCGTAGAGCGATGCCGAGTTGTTGGCGTTGGCGGGGGGACCATTACGCACGTCCCACCAGAAGAACCCGCGGATCTCGGTGGTCATCACGCTCGCGAGGCTGTCGGCGAGATACAGGCCATTGACCAGGCTGGTGGATTGCTTGCCCGGGTTCGAGAACACCGAATTGTTTTCGGTGACGATGATCTCGACGCCGTTGCCGCTGACGCCGAACGCGGCGTTCACCAGCGTGCGCAGGTTCGTGGCGTCGGCCTGCCAGGTGGAGGCTGCCTGCAACAGCGCCGCGTCCGATTCGGCACCCGGTGCGCCGTCATAACGGTGATAGATGACGAAGTCCGGCACTTTGCCGAGGGTGTTCAGCCGCTGCAGGAGGGTCTGCGTCCAGCTGTTGTACTCACCGGACTTCACCACGACCACGCCCACCTTGATGGTGGGATCGACCGCCTTCATGAGCGTGAGGTACTCGGCGGCGCGGTTGGCGTAGGTGGTGGGGTCCCAGCGCGGCGACTGCAGATCGGACTCCCAGTTGCCGTAGCTTTCGTTGCCGATCTCCCAGTACTTGAACCCGAAGGGCTGCGTGCGACCGAGACGCAGGAAGTTCATGCCATCGTCGGCCGCGCCTGGCGTCGGCGTCGACGCGCGCAGGCTCGCCCAGGTCTGCGCCGACTGCCAGTCGTAAGGGCCGGGCGTGGGCAGCGCCGGGGTTCCCGGCGCGGGATTGTCCATGCCGATGGGCACGTCGATGCCGCCGGACGCCGGAAAATTCGCGTACGCGACCCAGGCCGCCGCTTCCTCCGGCGTGCCGGTGCCGTAGTTGACGGTGATCATCGCGTGCGCATTCAGCGCCGCGGTGAGCGCCGCGGACTTGTCGAAGCCCGATTCCCACGTGAACGTGTTGAGCAGGTTGGTATTGGTGCGTCAGTGGTACTCGTCGGAGAGCGAGCCGCCCGGCAGGCGGATCGCGCGAATGCCCGCCTCGCGCAGCAGCGTCTCGGTCGCCTCGCTGCCGAGCTCGGAATCCCAGAGCGTGGAGTTGATGCCGAACAGACGGTCATCGACGTAGTCGATGTTGCCGCCGAGATTCACCGTGACGTCAGCGGATTGGGCCAGGGCCACGCACGGCAGCGCGGCGCCTAGCAACCCTACAAGGCGTGCTTTCATCGTCCCCCCGACCAGAATGCGAATTCGTCCGGGGGCGACTCTGCCAGAGTCAAACCGTCTCGGCGACGCCGAGTTCCGCAAGAATTGCCACACGCAGCGCCTGGGCCTCGGGACTCGACACTCGGCGGGGATGCGGCAACGTTACGTTGAATGACGCCTGAATGCGGGTCGGGCGCGGGCTCAGCACCAGCACGCGGTCGGCCAGGTGGATGGCCTCTTCCACGTCGTGCGTGATCAGCATCACGGTGTGCTTCTCCTTGCCGAGGATGCGCAGCAGCTCGTTCTGCATGCGCAGGCTCATCAGCGCATCGAGCGCGGAGAACGGCTCGTCCATATAGAGGATCTCGGGTTTCACCACCAGCGCGCGCGCGATCTCGGCGCGCTTCAACATGCCGCCCGACAGTTCGTGCGGATAGTTGTTCTCGAAGCCCTTGAGCCCGACCAGTTCCGCGTACTCGGCGGCCAGCGCTTCCCGGTTCGGCAGCTCGTCGGGCAGACCGAACAGCAGGTTCTGGCGCACTGTGAGCCAGGGGAACACCGAGCCCTGCTGCGTGATCAGCACGCCCTTGCGGTTCGGCCCCATGCGCGGCGTACCGTCCACCTTCACCACACCGGAATCCGGTGCGAGAAAGCCGGCGATGATGTTCATCAGCGTGGTCTTGCCGCAGCCCGACGGACCGACGATGGCGATGAACTCGCCATCGCGCACCTCGAAACTCAGTTCGCTGATGACTTCCAGCGGCTGGCGGTCCTTCTCGAAGGACTTGCGAATGCCCTGCAACGCGATCTTGACCGGCGCCGTACTGCGCGCATCGACCGGCGATTCCATCCGGCGTTCAGTGTGCATATCGCCACCGTACGATTTTCATGCCTTCCAGCAACCTCATGATTCCGTCGAGCATCAGGCCAATGAGCCCGATGAGGATCATGCCCGCCACGACCAGGTCATAGCGATTACCGGCGTTGCGGGCATCCATGATCATGTAGCCCAGGCCCGAGCGCAGCGCGATCATCTCGGCAGCGACCACCACCAGCCAGGCGACTCCCAGTCCGATGCGCATGCCCGTGATGATCTGCGGCAGCGTCGCGGGCAGCACGACCTGCAGGAAGAACTTGCGGCGTGGCACGTCGAAGTTGTTCGCCGCCCGCAGGTAGCGCTTCTCGATCGTGTGCACCCCCACCGTGGTCTGCACGATCATCGGAAACACCGACGAGATGAAGATGAGATAGATAGGCGACGCGTTGCCGACGCCGAACCAGAGGATGGCGAGCGGAATCCAGGCGATGGGCGAGATGGGCCTGAGGATCTGGAATATCGGGTTCAGGGTGATGAAGGCGCCGTGCACGCGCCCCATCCAGATGCCGAGCGGGATGGCGAAGAGCACCGCGATGCCGAAGCCCGCGCCCACGCGCATCAGCGAGGCGCCGATGTGCAGCCAGAGGCTGCCGTCGCGCACCAGTTCCATCGTGCCTTCGACCACCATGCGCGGTGTCGGGAAGATGGCGCTGCGCGTCACGTCGACCAGAATCCACCACACCGCGACCAGCACGGCCGCGACGATCAGAGATGGCACGGAGTGCCTGAGACTTTTCATCTAACCGATACCCCCTCGTTCCAGCCAGCGACGGAGCCGCCAGCCTATCTTCTGCCAGGGCCACACGGGCTCGGGCTCAACGACCACGGTCAGCTGCCCGCTCGCGTGCGCCGTGCACACGAACTGGTTCTCCGAAGCCGTTTCGAACGGCAGGCGGAAGCTCTGCCCCGGCATCATGATGGTGGGCCCGAACTGCTGTGGCACCTCGTCGAGATTGCGCAGCAGCAGCACGTCCTGCACGCCGAGCGTCAGCGTGATGCGCGACGGCAGGATCTCCACCGGGTCGCCGGCCATGCGCCGCGCGTACGTGCCGCGCGGAATCTCGAACAGCGCCTCGCGCGAGGGCGGATCGATGGGCGCGAATCCCGCCCACACGACGATCGCCAGCAACGGAGCGGAGGCCGCCGCGATCCACAGTCTGCGCCGGCTCATGATCGCAGCAGGATTCTGAGGTCATGCAGGAAATCGTCCGCCGGATGCCCGTACGGCATCACCGCGCGCAGCCCGCCGGCGCGATCGATCATGTAGATGGACGACGAGTGGCCGATGGTGTAGCTGCCGTCGGGATTGACGAGCTTCGTCGAGGAGATGCCGTAGCTCTTCTGTGCCGCATCGATCTCGGCGCGCGTACCCACGCCGCCAATGAAGGTGGGATCGAACGAACCCAGGAACTTCCGCATCTGCGCGGCGGTATCGCGTTCGGGGTCCACGGTGACGTACACCACCTGCACGCGGTCGCCCTCGGGGCCGAGCTTCTTGCGAGCCGCCGCCAGCGTGGCCAGCGTGATCGGGCAGACCTCGCCGCAGTTGCTGAAGCCGAACGCCAGCAGCACGACCTTGCCTTTGAATCGTTCGAGACCCAGCGGACGCCCGTCGGTACCGTGCAGCTCGAGCCTGGGCGCCGCCATTACCGGGCTCAACGCGCCGGCCTTGAGAGCAGGCCGGGCGACGGCCGTCGGATCGGCCAGCGCCAGCGCGGCGGCTGCCAACATCACGAATGGCAGCAAGAACCTCATAGCGGCATGGGCGCCGCCTGCGCTGCCCGCACGAAGCGATCGTCGATGTACGTTCCGTACGGAATGGGATGCTTGATGGTCCCCGCCTCGAGTGACAGTTTCATGAGCTCGTCGAACTCTTCGGGGATCATGCGCAGATCGCCGTAGGTCACGCGGTCGCTCGGATTTTCCATCACGAACTGCAGGATCTTCGGGTCCTGGCCGAAGAACTTGCGGCTGGCCGCGATAGCGACCGCCTTGTCGCGATTCGCCTTGGCCTGGTCCAGCCAGTTACCAGCGCTCTGGATCTGGTTGACCAGGTCCTGGACCATCTCGGGGCGCGACTGGATCAGCTCCTCGCGCACGGTGAGGCAACAGCAGATGTAGTTGCGCCACTCGTCGCGCGTCATTCGCAGCACACGCGCATAGCCCGCGCGCTGCGCCGCGGCGCCGAACGGCTCGCCCGTGCAGTACGCGTCCACGGCATCGGCATACAACGCCGCCGGCATGTCGGGTGGCGGCATTTCGACGATCTCGATGTCCTCCGGCGTCATGTCTTCACGCGCCAGCATCTTGCGCAGGAACAGGAAGTCCACCGCGAAGCGGCTCGGAACGGCGATGCGCTTGCCGCGCAGCTCGGCAAAATTCTGGTACGGAGATTCCGTCCTCACCATGATCACCGCGCCCGAGCGATGGCCGAGCGACACAATCTTCACGGGAATCTTCTTGTCGGCCAGGTCCATCACCAGCGGCGCCAGCATGTAGCCCGCCTGGATGCGCCCCGTCATGAGCGATTCCTTGATCTCGGGCCACCCGTTGTATTTGCTGTAGACGAACCGGAACGGGTTCGAAGCCGCACCGTTGCGGATCGCGGTGTCCTTGCCGACGCAGGCCACCGGCAGCGTGAGATTGCAGGTCACGGGCAGGCCGCCGATCTCCAGCGCGTCGTCTTCGCCCTGCGACGCGCAGCCGGCGAACGCCAGCGGCAAAGCCGCTGCCATGGCGCCCGTCAGGATCTGTCGGCGGTTGAGAAATGAGCTCACGGTTGGAATGGGCCGGCTGCGCCGGTCTCATGGCGATTGCGCCCCAGCCTAGCGGAGCCTCGTATAGTTTTCGTCTATGAATAGGGACCGCACCGTTTAAGATCGGCCCAATATGTCATTCGTCACCGCGGCGGACGCCGACAAGAACAGCTATGACGTGATCGTGGTCGGCTCCGGGGCCGCGGGCGGCCAGACCGCCTACACGCTGGCCATGGACGGGGCCAAGGTGCTGATGCTCGAAGCTGGGCGCAATTACACCCCGGCCAGCGAAACGCCCATGATGCAGACCAATGGCGAGGCACCGCTGCGCGGCGCGGGAACGCCCGAGAAGCCGTTCGGGTTCTGGGATGCGACCATCGATGGCGGCTGGCAGGTGCCGGGCGAGCCGTACACCAGCGCCTCCGACGACCCCGCGCGGCAGTTCCTCTGGTGGCGCGCGCGCATGCTGGGCGGACGCACCAATCACTGGGGCCGAATCTCGCTGCGCAATGGGCCCTACGATTTCAAGCCGTATACGCGCGACGGCCTGGGGTTCGACTGGCCCATGAGCTACGAGGATCTCGCGCCCTGGTACGACAAGGTTGAGATGCTCATCGGCGTGTACGGCGCCAACGACGGGCTCGAGAACACGCCGAACAGCCCCGAGGGAGTGCTGTTGCCGCCGCCGAAGCCGCGCGTCAGCGATCTGCTGATCCAGCAGCGCTCGCGCAAGCTCGGCATCCCGGTGGTGGCGGGCCACCGCGCGGTGCTCACCCGGGCGCTGGATCACCAGCGGCTGCCCAAACTACTGCATCCGGGCAATGTCCGGGCGCAGCAGATCCTGGCCGCCGACATGCGCAAGCGCGCCGCCTGCTTCTTCGCCACGCCCTGCGGCCGCGGCTGCGCCATCCGGGCTAACTACCAGTCGACCACCGTGCACCTGCCGCCGGCCCTGGACACCGGCAATCTCGACATCGTCACCGATGCCATGGTGCGCACGGTCAGCAAGCGCGCCGACGGCAACGCCGAAGGCGTGGTGTACATCGACCGCAAGACCGGCGCCGAGCGTCGCGTCAAGGCGCGCATCGTCGTGCTCGCGGCGAGCGCGCTCGAATCCGTGCGCATCCTGCTGAATTCCGGCGTGGCGAACAGCAGCGGCAAGGTCGGCAAGTACATCATGGACACCGTCGGTGCGAACTTCGGCGGCCAGGTGCCGCTGCTCGAGAGCATGCCGCTGCACAACGAGGACGGCGTCGACGGCCTGCACCTGTACACGCCCTGGTGGCTGTACAAGGAGCAGCTCGCCGGGAGACTGGGCTTCGCGCGCGGCTATCACTTCGAGTTCGGGGGCGGACGCGGCATGCCCGGCATGGGCACGGCTGCCGGCCTGGAGTGGCTGAACGGCGGCAACTACGGGCGGAAGTTCAAGGAAGACGCGCGCCGTTATTACGGGTCGTTCGTGGGCTTCGCCGGACGTGGCGAGATGATCCCCAACGAGGACTGCTATGCCGAGCTCGATCCGACGATGAAGGACCGCTTCGGCATCCCGGTCCTGCGCTTCCACTGGAAGTGGAGCCAGCACGAGATCGGGCAGGCCGCGCACATGCAGAAAGTGGCGGCGGAGATCATCGATGCGATGGGCGGCCGTTACGCCACGCCGCCGCAGTCGGGTGAAAAGGCCATCAAGCAGGGCGGCGTCATCATCCACGAGGTGGGCGGCGCCATGATGGGCACGGACCCGAAGAAGTCCGTCACCAACAGTTACGGCCAGTGTTGGGACATGAAGAACCTGTTCATCACCGACGGCGCGACGCTTTGTTCCAATGCCGACAAGAATCCGACGCTCACCATCATGGCCCTGGCCTGGCGCTCCGCCGATCACATGCTGAGTCTCATGAAAAGGAAGGAACTGTGAGCCTCGATCGACGCACCACCCTCAAATGGATGCTCGCGGCCGCGGCGACCGTGCCATCGCTGCAGTTCGCCAGCGCCGCGGGTGGCGACGCCATGGCGCGCGACCTGGCTGCGGACCAGACCGGCTACGGAACCGACCCGGAACTCATGAAGCGGTGGATCCCGGGCGGACCCTGGCCGCTCACGCTGACCGAGCAGGGACGCAGGGTCGCCAAGGCCCTCGCGGATCTCATCATCCCCGCCGACGAGCACTCGCCGGCGGCATCGGCGGTCGGCGTCGTGGAATTCATCGACGAGTGGATCAGCGCGCCCTATCCGCAGCAGCGTGGCGATCGCGAGGTGGTGCTGGCCGGGTTGCGGTGGATCGAAGGCGAGTCGCAGCAGCGCTTCGGGCGCGGCTTCGCCGCGATCACGGACGACGAGCGCGCACAGATCGGCGATGACATCTGCTCACCCGCAAAGGCCAGGCCGGAGCTCTCAGAGGCGGCACGATTCTTCGCGAGGTTCCGCGACCTCACCGCGGGTGGGTTCTACACCACGCCGGTCGGCATGAAGGACATCGGTTACACCGGCAACACGCCGCTGGCGCGGTTCGACGGGCCGCCTCTCGAGGCGCTGAAGAAGGCCGGCCTGGCCTGATCAAAGGTCGCTCTCGTGCAGGGTTCGCGGCGCGCGCGCCACGGCCCACAAATCCACGCGCCGCACGCCCGCGGCGAGCAGCAGGCACTTAATCTCGGCGAGCGTGCTACCCGTGGTGGTGACATCGTCCACCACTGCCACGTGTTCCGCCGCGAGCAGTTGCCGCCGGGCGCGCGAGCTGGCCACGGCGAACGCGCCGCGCACGTTTTGATGGCGTTCTTCCATGCCGAGTCGAGTTTGCGATGGCGTATCGCGCAGGCGCCGCACCGCCTGCCAGGCCTGCGGCACGCCCAGCGCGCGGCCGGCATAGCGCGCGATGCTGGCCGCCTGATTGAAGCCGCGCTCGCTGATGCGTGCGCAGTGCAAGGGCACGGGCACCAGCAGGCGCGGCAGAGGATCGCCCCGCGCGCGCACGGACTGCGCCAGCAATTCGCCGAGCACACGCGCGTGCTCGAGCGCCCCGGAGTACTTGAGCTGGCGGATCAGGGCATCGACCGGCGCTTCATAGCGCAGGGCGCAGAGCAGGCTGGGCAGGCGCACAGTGTCCCAGGGCAGGTCGCCCCGGCAGTACTCGCAAAGGTCGAGGTCGGGCGGTGAGCCGGCGAAGCCGCACAGGCAGCAGCTCGGCGGCAGCACGGTGGCCCCGAGCAGCCGCGACAGGCCCCGCGCGGCCGTCAACTGGGCTCCACGCAATCGGTTGACAATGGACACGGCGCTCTCGAACATCCGCGCCAGCTTTCCGCTTCTCGCACCCGTTCGCCAGACGGAAAACTCACGCAAATCAACAGATAAAGGGATGTGAATGTCAGCCCCACCGCGTCACGATTGGACCGTCGCCGAGGTCGAAGCCCTGTTCGCGCTGCCCTTCGCCGATCTGCTGTTCCAGGCCCAGGCCGTACATCGCGCGAACCATCCGGCGAATGCGGTGCAGATGAGCACGCTGCTCTCCATCAAGACCGGCGCCTGCCCCGAGGACTGCGCCTACTGCCCGCAGAGCGTGCGATACGACACCGGGCTGGAACGCGAAACGCTGGTGCCGCTCGAGGAAGTGCGCACGCGCGCCAAGGCCGCGAAGGACGCCGGCGCCACGCGTTTCTGCATGGGTGCGGCGTGGCGCTCACCGAAGAAGCGCGACATCGAGGCCGTGGCCGCGATGATCCGCGAGGTGCGCGCCCTTGGCATGGAGACCTGTGCCACGCTCGGCATGCTCACGCCAGCGCAGGCGCACGAGCTCAAGGACGCCGGCCTCGACTACTACAACCACAACGTCGATACCTCGCCCGAGTACTACGGCGAGATCATCACCACGCGCACCTACCAGGACCGCCTCGACACGCTGTCCGCAGTGCGTGACGCCGGGCTCAACGTCTGCTGTGGCGGCATCGTCGGCATGGGCGAAACCACGCGCGATCGCGCCTCGATGCTCGCGACGCTGTCGAATCTGCCGCAGCATCCCGAGAGCGTGCCGATCAACCAGCTGGTGCGCGTTCCCGGCACGCCCCTGGCCGGGCAGAAGGACATCGACCCGTTCGATTTCGTGCGCACCATCGCGGTGGCGCGCATCGTGATGCCGAAAGCATCGGTGCGGCTGTCGGCCGGCCGCGAGGTCATGAGCGATGAACTGCAGGCCCTGTGCTTCCTCGCCGGCGCGAACTCCATTTTCTATGGCGAGAAACTTCTGACGACGGGCAATCCCGACGTCGCGCGCGACCGCGCGCTGATGTCGCGGCTCGGCATCGAGCCGCTGGTCCCCGCCGGCCTCACCGCGGCGGGCGAAGCTTCCGAACATGTGCACGGGCCAGGCTGCGCGCACGCGCACGACCCTGCCCATTCGCCGCCGCGACCGGCCTCCCAATGCAGCGCGACGCGGCAGCGCTGAGGGCGGCGCTCGCCGATCTCGAGCAGCGCCACCTGCGACGCACCCGCCGGGCGCCGGCGCGCGGCGCGGTGAACTTTTGCAGCAACGACTATCTCGGCCTGTCGGCGCATCCGGAAGTGGTGCGCGCATTCGCCGATGCAGTGATGAGGCATGGCGTGGGCGCCGGCGCCTCGCATCTCGTGACCGGCCATACCCGTGAGCATGAAGTTCTCGAGGAAGCGCTCGCGGCGTTCACCGGTCGGGAACGGGCCCTGGTCTACTCCACGGGCTACATGGCCAACATGGGAGTCATCAGCGCACTGGCGGATCAAAAGGCCGCTATCGTCGCGGATAAGCTCAATCACGCATCGCTGATCGACGGCTGCCGACTCTCCGGAGCCCGCTTCACGCGCTATCGCCATGCCGACGCCGACCACGCCACCGAGCTATTGGCGGCGATTGCGCCTGAAGTGGACTCGCGCCTGCTGGTGACCGACGGCGTGTTCAGCATGGACGGCGATCTTGCGCCGCTGCCCGAGCTGGCGCGCGCCTGCCGGATCGCCAATGCCTGGCTGCTGGTCGACGACGCGCATGCACTGGGAGTGGTGGGGGCGACCGGCCGCGGCACCTGCGAACACTTCGGTCTCGGCGTGGACGATGTACCCGTTCTCATCGGCACGTTCGGCAAGGCCTTCGGCAGTTTCGGTGCCTTCGTCGCCGGCGACGCGGATCTCATCGAGTTCCTGATCCAGAAGTCGCGCACCTACATCTACACGACGGCTCTGCCCGCGGCCGTGGCGGCGGCGACGTTCGCGGCGCTGGAAGTGGCACAGCGGGACACCTGGCGGCGCGAGCGGGTGCTCGCGCATGCGCGCCGGGTGCACGGCGTTCTGGGTTTGCCCGGCACGTCGATGTCGCCCATCGTCCCGGTGGTAATGGGCGATGAGTCGCGCGCCTTGGCGGCCAGCCGCGAACTCGAAGCGCGGGGCATCCTGGTATCCGCCATCCGGCCCCCGACCGTACCCGCCGGCACCGCACGCCTGCGAATCACTCTATCGGCCACGCACGAGGACGCGCAGGTGGATGCGCTGATCACCGCGTTGGCCGAAGTACTGGCCGGGGTGCGCGTCGCGTGAATGGCTTCGAGCAGTTCCAGCTGGACCGCCGCGCGGTGGCTCGCGCGTTCGACCGCGCGAGCCCCGGTTACGACGCCGCGGCGGCATTGCAGGAGCGAGTGCGCATCGAACTGCTGGCGCGTCTCGACGAACTGCGGATCGAGCCGCAGGCAGTGCTCGACCTCGGCGCCGGCACCGGCCATGCCACGCGCGCATTGAAGCGCCGCTTTCCGCAGGCACTGACGGTCGCCGTGGACATCGCACCCGGGATGCTGGCGCGCGCGCGCAGCCAATCGCGCTGGCTGCGCCGGTTCGAGCGGGTGCGCGCCGATGCGTATTCGTTGCCCTTCCGCGACCAGGCGTTCCAACTGGTATTCAGCAGCCTGATGCTGCAATGGTGCGACGACCTCGACGCGGTATTCGCCGAGATTCACCGCGTGCTGGCGCCCGGTGGGTTGCTGCTGTTCAGCACTTTCGGGCCGGGCACGCTTGGCGAACTGCGCGAGGCCTGGGCCGCGAGCGATGCGCAGCTTGCGGTGGCCGACCAGCGCGCCGGCAATCACGTGAACCATTTTTTCGACCCGCATGCGCTCGGCAGCGCGCTGATGCACGCGGGCTTTGCCGAGCCCGTGCTCGACGTCGACCGGATCGTGAGCGGGTACCCCGACACGCTCACCTTGATGCGCGAGCTGAAGGCGATCGGCGCGCACAACGTCACACGGGGACGCACCCGTGGGCTCACCGGCCGGCGGCGCCTCGCGGCCATGACTCGCGCCTATGAAGAACTGCGTCGGAATGGCCAGCTGCCGGCCACCTACGAGGTGATCCACGGCGTCTGCTGGGGCGGCGCACGCGCCGGTCGGGCGGATTTCCCGCGGGAGTCGATGATCCCGGCGAATGCCATACGAAAAAGAGGTCGGTCTTGAGCGCGATCGCCGCAGCAAGCCGCGGCAGGGGCTGGTTCATTGCTGGCACCGACACCGGCGTGGGCAAGACGCTGGTGTCGGTCGCGCTCACGCGTGCCCTGGCGGCGCGCGGACTGCGCGTGGCCGTGATGAAGCCCGTCGCCGCGGGCGCCATCGCCACGCCCGCTGGGCCGCGCAATGACGACGCCCTGGAGTTGTTAGCCGCGTGCAATGTGGCGGCGGCATATGAAGACGTGAATCCCTGCCTGCTGGCCACGCCGGCTTCGCCGCACCTGGCCGCGCGGCAGGCGGGCGTATCCATCCGGGCCGAACCGATACTCGCGGTCCAGAAGAAGCTGGCCGCGGTGTCCGATTGCCTCGTCGTCGAAGGCGCCGGTGGCTGGCTCGCGCCGATTTCCGCGCTGGAAACGATGGGCGATCTCGCCGCACGCATGGCGCTGCCCGTCGTGCTGGTCGTCGGGTTGCGCCTGGGATGCCTGAGCCATGCGCTGCTGACCCGCGAGGCCATCCGCTCGCAGGGCCTGCCGTTCGCCGGCTGGATCGCCAACAAAATGTCCGCCGAGATGCCGCTCGCCGCCGCGAACATCGACACGTTGGCGAGCCGCTTCGGCATGAGTCCGCTGGCCGTCGTCCCCTCGGGGTTTCCCGTCCCCGGGGTCGCTGCGCCCGCCTGGGCGTCTGAAGCCGCCGAAAGGCTCGTAAGTCATTAACAAGTCAAGAAAATGGGCTGGTATAGTGCCGGCCCGTGACCGCCGCCGCCCGCCACATCGATCTCATCCCGCACTGTTCGCTCAGCGTGCGTGGCGCCTGTGTTTGCTTCGGGGTCATCTGCTCGGTGACCGTGGGCATTGCCGCGACGGCGACGCTGCTCGGGTACTGGCCAGTGATGCCGTTCGCCGGGCTGGAGATGGCGGTGCTCGCGTGGGCGCTGCACGCGAATATGCAAAGACGCTTCGAGCGCGAGAGCATCGACATCACTGACACCGAGGTCGTGATCGAAGACGCGCACGCCAGCCCGCCTCGCATCGTGTTCCCGCGCCACTGGGCACGGGTTAAAATCCGGAATCCTGAATCGCCCCGCTCCTCACTCGTCATCGAGTCGCACGGCCGGGCCCGCGAGGTTGGAAAGTTTCTGACAGAGGAGGAGCGTCGCCAGCTGGCCGCCGAGCTTCGGCTGCTGATCGGCGACATGAACCGTTCCCCGGAATTGCCGGGCGCAGGTTCACCATAAGAGTTTTCTTGAGGTCATCGATGAGCTTTCACATGAAGAACGCCTACGCGCGCCGTGCACTGCAGGCCGCAACCGCCACCTTGTTTGCCGCACTGGGGTCCGTCGCGCACGCCAACTGGAGCGGGCTGAACATGACCGAGGGCGTCACCGTCCTCAGCAGGAAGATCTACGGACTGCACCAGCTCATCCTGCTGGTCTGCGTGATCCTCGCCGTGGTCGTGTTCGGCGTGATGATCTACTCGCTCATCAAGTTCCGCCGCTCCAAGGGCGCGGAGCCGGACAAGACCATGCTCCACAGCACCAAGGTGGAGATCGTCTGGACCATCATTCCGATCATGATCCTGGTGGGCATGGCCGTGCCAATCGCCAAGACGCTCATCGAGATCGAAGACATGGGCAAGGTCGAGCTCAACGTCAAGGTCACCGGCTACCAGTGGAAGTGGGAGTACGAGTACCTGAACCAGAACGTCAGCTTCTTCTCCACGCTCGACCGCCAGAGCAATGCGGCGCGCCAGCTGGGCTCGGGCGTCGATCCCAAGTCGGTGGAACATTACCTGCTGAATGTCGACAACCCGCTGGTCATTCCGGCCGGCGTGAAGATCCGCTTCCTGCTCACCGCGCAGGACGTCATCCACGCGTGGTGGGTGCCGGCTTTCGGCATGAAGAAGGACGCGATCCCGGGCTACGTGAACGAGATCTGGGTACAGGTCGACGCCGACAAGGTCGGCACCTATCGCGGCCAGTGCGCCGAGCTCTGCGGCCAGGATCACGGCTTCATGCCCATCGTGGTCGAAGTGAAATCGCCGGCCGATTTCGATGCCTGGCTGCGTGCCAAGCAGGCCGAACAGAAGGTCGCCGGCGGCGAATCTTCCGCCACCGCGCCGGTCGCGACTGCGGTCGCCTCGGCCGCCCCGGCGACCTTTGCCCAGTAAAGCATCCAAAGATCAAGACGAGAAGTTAGACATGGCACACGACACGACCGCTGACCACGCCCACCACGATGAGCACGATCACCACGGCCCGGCGCATGGCTGGCGCCGCTGGGTCTTCGCGACGAACCACAAGGACATCGGCACGATGTACCTGGTGTTCGCCTGCGTGATGTTCTTCGTCGGCGGCCTCATGGCGATGATCATCCGCGCCGAGCTGTTCAAGCCCGGCCTGCAGCTGGTCGAGCCGCAGTTCTTCAACTCGATGACCACCATGCACGCCCTGGTCATGATCTTCGGCGCGGTCATGCCGGCCTGGACCGGCCTCGCCAACTGGATGATCCCGATGCAGGTGGGCGCGCCCGACATGGCCCTGCCGCGCCTCAACAACTTCAGCTTCTGGATCCTGCCGTTCGCATTCACGCTGCTGCTGTCGACACTGTTCGTGCCCGGCGGTGCGCCGGCCGGCGGCTGGACATTGTATCCGCCGCTCTCCCTGCAGGCGGGCGATGCCTTTCCGATGGCCATCTTCGCCATCCACCTCATGGGCGCGTCGTCGATCCTGGGCTCGATCAACGTGGTCGTCACCGTCATGAACATGCGTGCGCCGGGCGTGGGGCTGCTGAACATGCCGCTGTTCTGCTGGAGCTGGCTGATCACGGCCTATCTTCTGATCGCCACGATGCCGGTGCTTGCCGGCGCGGTCACGATGCTGCTCACCGACCACTTCTTCGGCACCACGTTCTTCTCGGCGTCGGGCGG
>CAMLGF010000067.1 GCA_946479515.1 uncultured Pseudomonadota bacterium
GCCGGGTCAGGCGCCCGCTACCACGGCGTCCAGGGCTGCCGCGAGCGCTCGCCAGCGCTTCCTGCGCACGCGGCGCCAGGCGCGGTCGAATCCCGCGCGGCAGTCGAACGCTTCCCGGGCGCCACGGGCGGCCAGCTGGCCGAGGGCAAAGCATGCCACGCGCGGCAATGTCGGATCGCGCGCCATCTTTCCCAGGCGCTCGCTCCGCACGTTGGCGTCGTGATAGGCGCCTGACAAGTCCTGGAGTTTCGCGAGCGCCGCCAGGTAGCGCGCGCCCGCCCGACCGTACAGGCCGGCAAACGCCTCGAGCACGTAGCGCAGGCGCTTTGCGCGGATACGCACCTCGTGAAGGTCTTCGGCCGTGGATGCGCCATCGATACGCGAGCCGCGCTTGCGCAATTTGCGAAACAGCTTCCGGATGAGGTCGCGGGCGACGGTCGCCGTGGTCGGCCCTGTCGATGCGCCCGCGTCCGGCTGCGCCAGTTCCCGACGCCAGCCGGCGATCCAGGCCTGCGTCTCGGGTGTATCGAGCGCGGTATTCAGAGCGGCGTGGACTTCGGCACGCTCGGCCTGCAGCCGCTCCCGAATGGCTTCGAGTTCGAGCGGTGCCTCGCTGTCGCTGGCCGTCTGCCCGTCGAGCCAGGCGATTTGCACGTCGCAGTCCCGCACGCGGCCGAGCGCACGGATGAGCGAGCGGATGGCCTTGCGCGAACGCGTCGCCCAGCGCGGGCCATGCGCCGAGAAGGCCTTCACCAGGGTGTCGAGGTGGCGCGCGGCCGTGCGCAGGTCGTGCACCGCGCCAACCGAGCCGAGGCGCGCCGCAGGCTCTTGGTTGAAGAGGTCCTCGAAGTAGCGCCCCAGTATCGCCAGCTGTGCCTGTGCGAAAGGCTGGTTGGCCGCGATTTCCCGCCGCGGCAAGGCCGACGGCAGCGATGCGGACAGGCCCGCGACGTCGAGGCCGGCGCGGAATTTGGAGAGCGCGGCGGGGATGAGGTGGGCGCTCGCCCGCAGTTGCTCCACCAGGGGTGCGAGTACCGCGGGATGGGCGTTAAGGCATTCCAGCTCGATGCGCACCAATTGATGACGCTTGCCGTCCGGCGACTCGATGACGGTCTCGTCGAGGTCCAGCTCCGCCAGCGGCAGGTCGGATTCCGCTTCGAGCAGGAGGTGCCGTTCCCGATGGGTGCGCGCGCTGAAGAGCTCCTGCAATGGCCGCTCGCCGATGAGCGCGCGCAGCCTTGCCGCAAGTCCATGACGTTCGGCCATGGCCGCGTGGAGGTCTTCGGACTCGACCGTCTCGCTGAATTCCCGCCGGCTCGCAAAGCCGCCGCGCGCCGGGGTCAGCGATTTCAGAGTGAGCTCGCGGTTCTGGTTACCGCGGGGATCATGCAGGCGCCGCAGGCGCAACGCGAAGCCGGCACGAAAGAGCAACCAGTCGGCCGAGTCGAAGTAGGAGTCCCGCAGCGACACCGCGGCCCGTGGTGCGAAGCGTCGCGAGGACAGGTCCGAGGGCTGCTGCGCGATCCACGCGCGCGTGGCATCCAGGCCATCGGCCGAGAATTGCCATTCCATCTCGCGATGGGCCCTGCCGCTCATCGTCATCTCCCGTGTGTGCGTTCCCTCGCGATCGCCCGATAGCCGATATCCCGCCGACACTGCATGCCTTGCCAGCTGATGCAGTCCACCAGTGCGTACGCCTGCGCCTGCGCCGCGGACACGCTGTCTCCCAGACCCACCGCGCACAGCACGCGGCCGCCGCTGGTGACCAGTTCGCCGTCCTGCAGCGTCGTGCCCGCGTGGAACACCTTGCCCTTGCCTTCGCGCGACCGGCTGGCCGCTTCGGCCAGGCCCTGGATGACATCACCCTTGCGCACGCTTTCCGGATAACCCGCGGCCGCGAGCACCACCCCCAGCGCCGCGCGCGGATCCCACTGCGCCTGCACCTGGTCGAGCCGATGATCGAGCGCGGCCTCGCACAGCTCCACCAGATCGCTCTGCAACCGCATCATGATGGGCTGGGTCTCGGGGTCGCCGAAACGGCAGTTGTACTCGAGCACGTTGGGCGTGCCATCCGGGTGAACCATGATCCCCGCGTACAGGAAGCCCGTGTACGGCGTGCCGTCCTTCGCGAGCCCGCGGATGGTGGGCTCGATGACTTCGCGCAGGATGCGTTCGTGCATGGCGCGGTCGACCACGGGCGCGGGCGAGTAGGCGCCCATGCCACCGGTGTTGGGACCGGCGTCGCCGTCGCGCAGGCGCTTGTGATCCTGCGAGGTGGCCATGGTCAGGATGTTCTTGCCGTCCGCCATGACGATGAAACTGGCTTCCTCGCCGGGCAGGAATTCCTCGATCACCACCTGGTCGCCGGCGGAGCCGAACTGGCCGCCGAACATGCTGCGCGCGGTGGCGATGGCCTCGTCGGCCGACTCGCAGATCACCACGCCTTTCCCGGCCGCGAGCCCCGACGCCTTGACGACCATGGGCGTGCGCTGCGCGCGCACCCAGGTCTCGTCGAAATCGTCCCGGGTGAACGTGGCGTAGGCCGCCGTAGGAATGCCGTGACGCTTCAGGAACTCCTTGGTGAAGGCCTTGGAGCCTTCGAGCTGCGCGGCCGCCTGGACGGGACCGAAGCAGCGCAGGCCCGCGGCCTTGAACGCGTCCACTACGCCGATGACCAGCGGTGCCTCGGGACCGATGAGCGTGAGACCCACCTTCTCGGCCTTGGCGAGGGCGAGGAGGCCGGCCACGTCCTCGGAGCCGACGTTCACGTTGCGCACGCGCGGCTCGGTGGCAGTGCCGCCGTTGCCCGGTGTCACCAGCACCTCGGAGACCTTCGGGGATTGCGCGCATTTCCACGCGAGCGCGTGTTCGCGCCCGCCGGAACCTACCACCAGGACCTTCATCGCCGGATCAGTGCCGGAAATGGCGCATGCCGGTGAACACCATGCACATGCCGTGTTCGTCGGCCGCGGCGACGACTTCCTCGTCGCGCCTGCTGCCGCCGGGCTGGACGATGGCCTTGATGCCGTATTCGGCGGCCACGTCGATGCCGTCCCTGAACGGGAAGAACGCGTCCGAGGCCATTGCGCTGCCTTCGACGGTCAGGCCCTCGTCCTTGGCCTTGAGCGCGGCGATGCGCGTGGAATACACGCGCGACATCTGCCCCGCGCCCACGCCGATGGTCATGCCGTCCCGGGCGAACACGATGGCATTGGATTTCACATACTTGCACACGCGCCACGCGAACCAGAGGTCCGCGTACTGAGAGGGCGTGGGCTTGAGCCTGCTGACCACCTTGAAAGTCTCGGGAAGCGCGAGTGCGGTATCGCGGTTCTGCACCAGCAGGCCGCCGACCACGCTGCGGTATTCGAGCTCGGACGGATTCTGCTTCGACAAGGCGCCGATGATGAGCACGCGCACATTGGCGCGGCCGGCTAGCACCGCGCCCGCGGCTGCGGACACCGACGGCGCGGCGATCACTTCGACGAACTGCCGGCCGACGATGGCGGCGGCAGTGGCTTCATCGAGCTCGCGGTTGAAAGCGATGATGCCGCCGAAGGCCGAGGTGGGGTCCGTACGGTAGGCGCGGTCATATGCGTCGGTGAGCGACACCGCGGTGCCGACGCCGCACGGGTTGGCGTGCTTGACGATGACGCAGGCCGGCTCGGCGAACACGCGCACGCATTCCACGGCGGTGTCGGTATCGGCGATATTGTTGAACGAGAGCTCCTTGCCCTGGAGCATGCGGGCATTGGCCACGCACGAGCCGCTGACGCCGGGCTCGCGGTAGAAGGCCGCACGCTGGTGCGGGTTCTCGCCATAACGCAGGTCCTGCACCTTCTCGAACACCAGCGGCAGGGTCTGCGGAAACGCCTCGGCCGCCTCGGTCTCGCGTCCCATGAGGTAGTTGGACACCATGGTGTCGTACTTGGCCGTGTGCGCGAACGCCTTGGCGGCCAGGCTCGACCGGGTATCGATGCTGGTGGCGCCGTCATTGGCGTCCAGGTCGCCGAGCACCCGGCCGTAGTCGGCCGGATCGACGATGACCGTCACGGACTCGTGGTTCTTGGACGCCGCGCGCACCATCGCGGGTCCGCCGATGTCGATGTTCTCGATGGCATCGGCATAGGTGCAGTCCGGCTTGGCCACGGTCTGGGCGAATGGGTAGAGGTTCACCACCAGCAGGTCGATGGGCGGGATGTCATGCTTGGCCATGACGGCGTCGTCGACGCCGCGACGGCCGAGCAGGCCGCCGTGCACGCGCGGGTGCAGGGTCTTGACCCGCCCATCCATGATTTCCGGAAAGCCCGTATAGGACGAGACCTCGATGACGGGGATGCCGTTCTCGGCGAGCAGGCGGGCGGTGCCGCCGGTGCTCAGGATTTCGATGTGGCGGGCGTGCAGGGCACGGGCGAAATCAACCAGCCCCGTCTTGTCGGAGACCGACAGCAGGGCTCTGCGAATCTGTACGAGCATCTTCGGATTTTTTAGTTCGAGGCCGAGAGGCCGAATTGTCGCATCTTCTTGCGCAGCGTTCCCCGGTTGATGCCGAGAATGGCCGCCGCCCGGCACTGGTTGCCGGCGGAATAGTCGAGCACGGCGCGGAACAGCGGTTCTTCGACCTCGCGCAGCACCAGGTCGTAGAGGTGGGCGGGCTTGTGGCCGTTGAGGTTCGAGAAGTAGTCGGAAAGGGCGCGCTCGGCGTGGTTTCTGAGGGGCACTTCAAGCGTGCCGTTGCGACCGGAATCTTTTCGCGTCCGTGAAGTTTTCGCCGTCATTCTCTACGCCCCATCGTCTGTGCCCGAGCCTGAACACAAAGTGCCGTCTTATACACACGCCGCAAGACCTCCCCAGGTTGCAGCGGTGGCCTGAGCGGCGGCCCCATCTCCGCAACGGAGGAGCCACGCGTCCAGACTTTCTTTCGACAACGCAAACTGCGACGCCGACGTCGAAGCTGCCATCAACTCCCGACGAACGTCGGGTGCATCCTGCATCTTCTCCAGATACCAACCGAGGTGTTTGCGCGCTACTCGAACGCCAGTCTCTTCACCGTAGAAAGCGTAGAGGGATTCGAGATGCGCGAGGATGGTATCACGCACTTTCCGGAGTGGAAGTGCGGGCGCAATTTTTCCGTGCGACAAAAAATAATTGACATCACGGAAAATCCACGGCGATCCATGCGCGGCGCGGCCGAGCATTACTCCTGTTGCGCCCGTGAAATCAAGCACTGCGCGCGCCTTTTGCGGTGAATCAATATCGCCATTGGCAAATAACGGAATGCGAATGCGCGATCTGATTTCTCGAATGGTGTCGTACTCCGCTGCGCCGTCATAAAAATCTTCGCGCGTGCGGCCGTGTATCGCCAGCGCTGCGATGCCACAGTCTTCGGCCCGTTGCGCAATGCGCACACCGTTGCGCCGATCACGACTCCAGCCGGTCCGCGTCTTCAACGTCACCGGCACGCTCGACGCCTCGACCACTGCTTCGAGAATTTTCGTGACCAATGGCTCGTCGGTGAGCAGCGCCGAGCCGCACAGCCGGTTGCAGACCTTCTTCGCGGGGCAACCCATGTTGATGTCGATGATCTGCGCGCCGAGATCGATGTTCCGTCGCGCGGCTTCCGCGAGCGCTTGCGGATCGGCGCCGGCGAGCTGCACCACGCGCGGCTCGGGCTCGCCTTCGTGATCGAGGCGGCGTTGCGTCTTCTTCGTCGTCCAGAGCCGCACGTCGCTGGTGATCATTTCCGACGCCGCCAGTCCCGCGCCAAAGGACTTCGCCAGCACGCGAAACGGACGGTCGGTGACCCCGGCCATGGGCGCCAGCACGACATTGGAGTCCAGCAGGTAGGGCCCGATTCGGGTCATGGACGGCGACGCGATTATGGGTAAATGAGCGGCTCAGCCCGCCGGCCGGCGACGTGCGTCATTGGCGCAGCCGATGGCGCCGCTTTCGCCGCGCAAACAGGCGTCGATCTCGAAGCCGATGGCCGCCCGGCCCGGGTCGATCACGTGCAGCTCCGCGTCGATGCGTTGGTCGGGCTCGAGCAGGCGCTGCCGGGCCGCACGCGGCGGCAGGTAGTCGCGGGGCTCGAGGTCGCGCGTGGCGACCGGATTGCCGTATCGGTCCTGCAGGGTGAGCCGCAGCAGCGGCAGGGGCTGCACGCGCGGGCTCTCGTTCTGTAAAGAAAGCCGCACACGCAATTGTGCGGCCTCGCCGCCCTCGGCCTCGGCGCCCAGCTGCTGCACGGAATAGGCCGTGAGATCCCAGCGGGGCGTCGGCGTGGCGCCGAACCAGCCGTAGATCTTGCTGAGCGTGGGACCGACGGTCTCGTTCAGCACGAGATCGCGGCGATTGAAGTGCACCAGCTGGGCAGCCAATAACAGCAGCAGGCCGGCGACGCCGGCGATCTGCGCCCAGGACGCGCGCGCAGGCGCGTGTTCTTCCAGTAACGGCTCGAGCGCCGCCTCGCTGCCCGCGCCGGTGGTGGCTCGCGCAACTTGCGCCGCGGGCTCTTCGTCATCTGCATCTGCATCGGCATCGGCATGCGCATCTGCATCCGCGTTGTCGATCAGCGCCGCGCGCTCGGCGGTGCGCACGCGTTCGGCCTCGGCCTCCGCCTCGGCGAACATTTCTTCCACCCAGGGGGGATCGTGCTGCGGGGTGTCGCCACTCGGCGCGCCTTCATCCGGTTCGGAGGACGGCAGCGGCGATTCCTCGATCACCGATTCGGCATCGGCGGCCGGCTCGTCATCATCGAGCAGCGACCAGTCGTCGGCGGCAATGGTATCGGTGTGCGCCGCATCGTCGGCGGGCGCGGGCCCGCTCCCGGCCGCCGCCTCCGCGCCCGGTTCCTCGCCGAGCACCACGGCTTCAAAGCTGCCGGACCCCGTGCCCGCTTCGGCGTCGGGCGGCGCGATGAAGATCTCCGAGACATCGGTGGCGGTGGCGTCGAATTCCAGCGAAGGCTCGTCCGGGTACCCCTCGGAGACAACGATGCCGTCGCTGTCGGGTTCCGCCTCCGGCTCGGCCGCGAACTCGACCTCGGGTGGCAGCTCTGACTCTGGCTCCGGCTCTGACTCCGGCTCCGGTTCGGATTCGGCCTCGGGGGCAGGCTCCTCCGGCTCGCGATCCGCCACGCCCGCACCCACGGCGGGATTCGCGGGCGGCGGCGGGGCGGTCTCTCTCAGGCGCCGGCTGGCGGTGTCGGAAACGCTGCTGCCGGGATCGCCCTCGCGCAGCGCAATCAGCGCATTGAACACGTTGGCGCAGCGGCCACAGCGCACATACCCCTGGCCCGCGCGCAGGTCCACGGTGGTGACCACGAGCGTGAGCGTGCATTTGGGGCAGACGGTGAACATGCGGTATCCGGCGCCGTTATGCGCCGCGGGAGCCGTGCAATGCAACTGCGACGCTCACCGGCGGATCCCGGAAAGGGCGGTCCAGCCATCGCGCGTGGCGAACGGCGTGACTTCAAACCACTCGGCATGCGCGCGCGCCACCTCGTCCGCCTGGGAACTCAGCAGTCCCGCGAGAACGATTCTGCCGCCGGCTCGGACCAGGGCCGCGAACCGGGCTGCCAGCTCGCACAGCGGCCCGCAGAGAATATTGGCGAGCAGCAGATCCGCGCCGGCAGGCAGCTGCGCATCCTGGTCCACGACGTGGACGCGATCGCCGACCTCGTTGGCTTCGGCGTTGTCGCGGGCGGCGATCAGCGCCTGGGGGTCGATGTCGAACGCGTAGGCCGCGGCTGCCCCGAGCTTCACGGCGGCGACGGCCAGCACGCCCGAGCCGCAGCCATAGTCGATGGCGATCTGTGCGGGAGCGACGTGTTCATCGAGCCACGCCAGGCACATGGCCGTGGTCGCGTGCGTGCCCGTGCCGAAGGCCAGGCCCGGGTCCAGTTTCACGACCACCGCCCCCTCGGTATGCACATGCGCATGGTGAGGCGCCACCCACAGCCGCCGGCCGAAGCACATGGGGTGGAAATCGCGCAGCCATTCTCGTTCCCAGACCTTGTCGGCCAGCGTTTCCACCTGCAGGCGCGACGGCTCCACACGCAACACGTGCGAGAGCCCGGCGACCAGTTCCTCGGGCGAGGTGTCGAACGGAAACAGCGCCTGCAGCTTCGAGTGCGGCCACAGGCGGAACTCGCCAGGCGCAGGCTCGAGGATCGGATCGTCGCGCTGATCGGTGTACGAGACCGCCAGCGCGCCGAACTCGAAGCAGGACTCCTCGACGCGTTCGGCGTCGAGTCCGTCGAGCGTCAGCGTCAGCGCGAGTTGCGGCATGTGCCCTGAGTCCGTCGCGCGTTATTTCAGGCCGAGCCGGCGTTCGAGGTAGTGGATGTCCTGCCCGCCCGCGCGGAAGGCCTGGTGCGTGAAGATTTCCTGGTGCAAGGCCGTGTTGGTCTTGATGCCTTCCACCACCATTTCGGCCAGCGCGTTGCGCATGCGCGCGATGGCCGTCTCCCGTGTGTCGCCGTAGGCGATGACCTTGGCCACCAGCGAGTCGTAATGCGGCGGCACGTTGTAGCCGGAGTAGATGTGGCTGTCGACGCGCACGCCCGGCCCGCCCGGCGCATGCCAGAGTTTCACCGGCCCCGGCGAGGGCATGAAGGTCTTGGGGTCTTCCGCGTTGATGCGGCACTCGATGGCGTGGCCCGTGAGCTTGATGTCCTTCTGCGCGAACTGCAGCTTCTCGCCGGAAGCGATCAGCAGCTGCGCCTTCACCAGGTCGATGCCGGTGATCAGCTCGGTCACCGGGTGCTCCACCTGGATGCGCGTGTTCATCTCGATGAAATAGAACTCGCCGTCCTGGAACAGGAACTCGAGCGTGCCGGCGCTGCGGTAACCGACGGCCTTGCAGGCCTCGACCACGCGCTCACCCATCATCTCGCGCTGCGCGGCGGTGATGCCGGGCGCGGGCGCCTCTTCCACCACCTTCTGGTGGCGGCGCTGCATGGAGCAGTCGCGCTCACCGAGATGGATGACGTTGCCGTGGTGATCGGCCAGCACCTGGAACTCGATGTGACGCGGGCGCTCCAGGAATTTCTCCATGTACACCTGGTCGTTGTTGAACGCGGCCAGCGCCTCGCCCTTGGTCACGGCGATGGCGTTCAACAGCGAGGCCTCGGTATGCACCACGCGCATGCCGCGGCCGCCGCCGCCGCCCGAGGCCTTGATGATCACCGGATAGCCGATGTCGCGCGCGATGCGGAAATTCTCTTCGGGTACGTCGCCCAGAGGGCCGCCCGAGCCCGGCACGCAGGGCACGCCGGCCTTCTTCATCACATTGATGGCCGACACCTTGTCGCCCATCATGCGGATAACGTCGGCCTTGGGGCCGATGAATGTGAAGCCGCTCTTTTCCACGCGTTCGGCGAAGTCCGCGTTCTCGGAGAGGAAGCCGTACCCCGGGTGGATGCCCACCGAATCCGTGACTTCCGCCGCGCTGATGATGGCGGGCATGTTGAGGTAGCTCTTCTGCGAGGACGGCGGGCCGATGCACACCGACTCGTCGGCCAACAACACGTGCTTGAGGTTGTAGTCCGCCGTGGAATGCACGGCCACGGTCTTGATGCCCAGCTCGCGGCAGGCGCGCAGGATTCGCAGCGCGATCTCGCCGCGGTTGGCGATGACGATTTTGTCGAGCATCGCGCGTCTTACTCGATGACGAACAGGGGCTGGCCGAACTCCACCGGGTCCCCGTTGGTCGCCATGATCGCGGTGATCTTGCCGGCCTTGTCGCTCTCGATCTGGTTCATCATCTTCATGGCTTCGATGATGCACAGCACCTGGCCTTCCTTCACCTCGGTGCCGATTTCCACGAACGGCTTGGCGCCGGGCGAGGCCGCGCCGTAGAAGGTGCCGACCATCGGCGCCGTGACGACGTGTTCATTGGCGCGCCGCGCCGGCGCCGCGGCGGCCACGGGGGCGGTGCTGACCGGGGCGGCCACCGGCGCCGCGGCCACGGGCGCAGGCGCCATGACGGGCGCGGCCTGGGTGATCACCTGACCGGTCGGCATGCGGCTGATGCGCACCGCCTCTTCGCCTTCCTTGATCTCGATCTCGGCGATACCCGACTCCTCGAGTAGTTCGATGAGTTTCTTGACTTTGCGAATGTCCAAGTGGAGTCCCTCTGGTGAAACTGGTCATGAATTCCTGGCCGCCAGGCGCGCGGCGGCGGCCTGCACGGCGAGTTCGTAGCCGAGCGCGCCCAGGCCGACGATGCAGCCCACGGCGATGTCCGAGAAATACGAGTGATGGCGGAATTTTTCGCGCGCGAAGGTGTTCGACAGGTGCAGCTCTATGAAGGGCAGCTTCACGCCGAGCAGGGCATCGCGCATGGCAACGCTGGTATGTGTGAGGCCGCCAGGATTGACGATGGCGAAGGCGATGCCGTTGGCCTTGGCGGCCTGAATGCGATCGATGAGCTCGTGCTCGGCATTGCTCTGAAAGGCCACCAGCTCGTGCCCCAGCGCCGAGGCTGCATTGCGAGCCCGTTCCTCGATCGAGGCCAGGGTGTCCGACCCGTAGACGTCCGGCTCGCGCTGGCCCAGCAGGTTCAGGTTCGGGCCGTTGAGTAAGAGAAGTCGCGCCATATGCTTCCTTTGGAAGGCGGCGAATTTACCGTAACCGGTGGGTATCGTGCGCGGTTTTCGGCCAACGGCCGCGATCCGGCTTCAACTGGCGGGATTAGCGGCCTGTGCGGCTTCTTTCCGGGCGCGCTCGGCGGCCATCTGCCGGAACGCATTGGCAACCTGCTGCTGGGCGGCCTCGCGGGTGAGAACACCGCGGTCGATGTCCCGCAGGCGGTCGAAGGCGAAATCGGCCTCGTCCTCGTGCAGCTCGCCCATTTTAACCGTGAGGATGCGGTTCTGGCTGTCCACGAACACCGAGAACGGGAAGGCCATGCCCATGCCGAAGGCCTCGGCTGCCGCCAGGCCATCCTCCTCGCCGATCAGCAGCGGATACGCGAGCGGCACCTGCTGCGTGAACTCGAGCACCTTGTCGCGGAAGTCGACGGCGATGCCGACGATCTCGGCGTTTTCCTTGCGGCGCTCGGCGTGCAGCCGGTTGAGCAGCGGAATCTCCCGCCGGCAGGGCGCGCACCAGGTGGCCCAGAAATTCACCATCAGCGGCCTGCCGCCGAAGCTGGCGAGCGAGGTCGGCTTGCCTTGCTTGTCGGCGAGCGTGATGTCGGGAAGTTTATCGGGAATGGCCTTGCGCGCGGGTTCGCCTTCCGAAGCCGGCTCGGCTGCCATTGTCTGCGCGGCGGCGACCGGCGTTTCCGCCGTCAGCGGTGACGCTGGCTCGGCGGGGCCGGCATGGCGGTAAGCCAGGAAGCCAGCGATGCCTGCGCCGGCGGCGACCAGTACCGCGAGCAATGCCCGCGATGAATTCGAACCTGACTGCGTCACGGGGAAGGGGAGACCGCCTGTTTGACCACGGCCGCGAATTTTGCGGCGTCCATGAAGCCGACGACGCGGAAGTTTCGCCGTTCCTTGCCGTCGGCGCCATAGAAGGCGATGGTCGGCGGCCCGACGATCTCGAAGTGGCGATACAGCGCCCTGTCGTCCTCGTCGTTCAGGGTCACGTCGGCCTGCAGCAGCACCGTGTTCGCGAGCGCTGCCTGCACCTCGGGCTGCGTGAAGGTCTTGTGTTCCATCTCGATGCACGACACGCACCAGTCGGCATAGAAGTCGACCATCACCGATTTGCCGGCCGCGGCAGCCGCTGCCACCTCACGCTCGAGGTCCGCCACCGTCTTGAAGCGCTTGAATTCC
Source organism: uncultured Pseudomonadota bacterium (assembly GCA_946479515.1). The sequence goes on from CAMLGF010000067.1 coordinate 11,786, forward strand.
AGGTGCTGCACCTTGGCCGACAGCTGCGGAATCGGCGCGAGCGGATTCGTACCGCCGAGCGGGATGCCGACCAGCAGCGCGAGAGAGTAGATAGCCGCGGCGCCGGCCAGAGACATGGAGGTGAGCCGCGCGCCAGGCGACCGGAACTTCGCGCGCCACAGCACCCAGGCGAGACTCAGCGCCGCCAGCGCCCAGAGCAGCATGTTGAGCCAGCCCGGGACGATGCGGCTGAGCAGCCAGGCCGCCACCGCGAGGAACATGACGCCGAACAGGTTCTTGATGGTTTCCATCCATGCGCCGGCGCGCGGCAGCAGCGCGCCCGCGGACGCGCCCACCAGCAGCAGCGGCGTGCCCATGCCCAGGCTGATGACGAGCATGGCCACCGCACCGCGCGTGACGTCGCCGGTCTTGGCGATGAACGTGAGCGCGCCGATGAGCACCGGCGCCACGCACGCCGAGACGATGAGCGCGGACAGGGCGCCCATCACCGCCACGCCCACTAAGGTGCCGGCGCGCTGGTTGTTGCTGGCATCGCTGAGCCGCGACTGGATGAAGCTCGGCATCTGGATGGTGAACGCGCCGAACATCGCCGTCGCGAGCACCACGAACAGCAGTGCGAACGGAATGAGAATGCCGGGCTGGTTGAAGATGGCCTGCAGATTGACGCCGCCGCCCACATAGGCGGCGAGCACACCCATGGTCACGTAGACGATGGCGATGCCGGCCACGTACATCAGCGACAGCAGGAAGCCGCGTCCCGGCGACATGTTCTGCCCGCCGCCGGCAATGATGCCGGAGAGAATGGGCACCATGGGCAGCACGCACGGTGTGAACGACATCAGCAGTCCGCCGAGATAGGCGAAGGCGATCACCACCAGCAGATTTCCGTTGGCGAGCTTCGCCATGTAGGAGTCCTGCTCGGAGACGTAACCGCCGCCGGAGGTGCTGGTCGCCGCCGCGACCGCCGGTGCGTCTTCCAGTGAGACCGAGATCGTCTTGGTCTCGGGTGGATAGCACAGGCCCGCGTCCGCGCACCCCTGGTAGGTGACCTTCACGTCCACGCTCTTGGCGTCCGAGGGTGGCACCGAGAAGGTGGCGTCGACGCTCTGGCGATAGACCTCCTGGTCGCCGAAATACTCGTCGTGGTGGTTCTCGCCCTTGGGCAACACCAGAGCGCCGATGCTGCGCGTCTCACCCGCGGGCTCGATCTTGATGCGGTCCTTGTAGAGGTAGTAGCCGTCGGCGATGCGCCAGTTGAGCCCGATGTTGTTCACGCTCAGCGCTTCGCCGGTGAGCGCAAAGGCCTGGTCCACTGGCAGGAATTCCTCGTCGCCGCTGACCAGTTCGTCGCTGACCAGCGCGGAGGCATCGGCCGGAGCAGAGGCGGCAGTGACCTTCACGGTCGCATCCCAGACGCTGGGCGGGTAGCACAGCCCCGCGTCGGCGCATCCCTGCCAGCGAATCTTGACGGCGACCGTGTCGCCGGTGCGCGCGCCCTTGATGGGCGCGGTGACCGTGAACCGATCGCGGAACACTTCCTGCTCGCCGAAGAACTCGTCCTTGTGCGCCTCGCCCTTGGGATACACCGGCTCGCCGAGCGTCACACCCGGGGTCGCGGCCGCGAGGCCCATCCGCTTCTTGTAGAGGTAGTAGCCCTGGGCGGCCTGCCATTCGACGGTGAGGGTGTTCTCGTCCGCGCGCAGCTCGTACTGGAAGGCCTGCTCGGGCTGCAGGTACTCGTCTTCGCCGATGGCGAGGGCGGGCGCGGCTCCCAGGCCGGTTAGGACCGCGAACAGCAGGGAGAGGGCGGGAACGAGGAGTTTTCTGGCTTTCACCGGGGACCTCAGGGTCGGAAGGCCCGACATCCTATGCGACATATGGAGCGGAATTGCTGACAAATGATGGGGTTAAGAAACCTGTGATGCCTTGACCGGCGCCCCAGTTCATATATTTCGGGAAATGGGGACATTCCTGATTTCCTAGAAAAAGGGGACGGACCTCGCCCCCAGGTCCGTCCCCTTTTTCTAGGAAATCAGGAATGTCCCCATTTCCGCCTTGAAAAGCGGAGCCCTGCCAATACAATTAGCAGCCACTTGGGGGGAGTGCTAACAGCGCCCACCCTGGTCAACAATCCCTAACACTCATTTTAAGGAGCGAACCCATGAAGATTCGTCCTCTTCATGACCGCGTGATCGTGAAGCGCCTCGAGGAAGAGCGCGTTTCCGCCGGCGGCATCGTGATTCCGGACACCGCCGCCGAGAAGCCCGTCCAGGGCAAGGTGGTCGCGGTAGGAAAGGGCAAGATCTTGGAAGACGGCAGCGTCCGCGCACTCGACGTCAAGATCGGCGACAAGATCCTGTTCGGCAAGTACTCCGGCACCGAAGTGAAGGTCGACGGTGAAGAACTCGTGGTCATGCGTGAAGAAGACGTCATGGCCGTCATTGAGGGCAAATAACCATGGCTGCTAAAGAAGTTCGTTTCAGCGATGACGCACGCGCGCGGATGTTCCGCGGCGTGAACATCCTCGCCAACGCCGTCAAGGCGACGCTCGGCCCCAAGGGCCGCAACGCGGTGCTCGACAAGAGCTTCGGCGCCCCCACCGTCACCAAGGACGGTGTCTCGGTCGCCAAGGAGATCGAGCTCAAGGACAAGTTCGAGAACATGGGCGCGCAGATGGTGAAGGAAGTCGCTTCCAACACCTCTGACGAAGCCGGCGACGGCACCACCACTGCCACCGTGCTCGCGCAGGCGATCATCCGCGAAGGCCTCAAGGCCGTGTCCTCGGGTCGCAACCCCATGGACGTGAAGCGCGGCATCGACAAGGCCGTGGTTGTCGCCACGGAAGAGATCAAGAAGCTCGCCAAGCCCTGCAAGGACAACAAGGCCATCGCCCAGGTCGGCACGATCTCGGCGAACTCGGACGAGTCCATCGGCAAGACCATCGCCGAGGCGATGGAGAAGGTGGGCAAGGAAGGCGTGATCACGGTCGAAGAGGGCTCGGGCCTGCAGAACGAACTCGACGTCGTCGAGGGCATGCAGTTCGACCGCGGCTACCTCTCGCCGTACTTCATCAACAGCCAGGCGAATCAAACCGTCGAGCTCGACAAGCCTTTGATCCTCCTGTGTGACAAGAAGATCTCGAACATCCGCGAAATGCTGCCGCTGCTCGAAGGCGTGGCCAAGCAGGGTCGTCCCCTGCTCGTCATCGCCGAGGACGTCGAAGGCGAAGCGCTCGCGACGCTCGTGGTCAACAACATCCGCGGCATTCTCAAGGTCGCGGCCGTGAAGGCCCCCGGCTTCGGTGATCGCCGCAAGGCCATGCTGCAGGACATCGCCATCCTCACGGGCGGCACCGTCATCTCCGACGAAGTCGGTCTGCAGCTCGAGAAGGCGACCATCAATGACCTCGGCGAAGCCAAGAAGGTCGTGGTCGAGAAGGAAAACACCACCGTGATCGACGGCGCCGGCAAGGCGTCGGACATCAAGGCGCGCGTCGAGTCGATCCGTCAGCAGGCCGAGGAAGCCACCTCGGACTACGACAAGGAGAAGCTGCAGGAGCGTGTCGCCAAGCTGTCCGGTGGCGTGGCCGTGATCAAGGTCGGCGCTGCCACCGAGATCGAGATGAAAGAAAAGAAGGCCCGCGTCGAAGACGCGCTGCACGCCACGCGTGCCGCCGTCGAAGAGGGCGTGGTCCCGGGCGGCGGTGTTGCGCTGATCCGCGCGCTCAAGGCCCTCGAGAAGCTGGAAGGGGCGAACGAAGACCAGACGGTCGGCATCCGCATCCTGGCCCGCTCCATCGAAGAGCCGCTGCGCCAGATCGTCGAGAACGCCGGCGAAGACGCCGCGGTCGTCCTGAACGCCGTCAAGGCGGGCAAGGGCGCCTACGGCTACAACGCGGGCTCCGGCGAGTACGGCGACATGATCGAGCAGGGTATCCTGGACCCCGCCAAGGTCACGCGCCTGGCGCTCCAGAACGCCGCCTCGGTCGCCGGTCTGCTGCTCACGACGGAAGTCATGATCGCCGAAGCGCCGAAGGAAGAAGAGCATGCCCACGGTGCGCCGGGTGGCATGGGCGGAATGGGCGGCATGGACATGTAAGGAGCGGAGACGCTCGTTACTGCCAGACGCTCGACGTCTAGTAGATAGAGAGACCCCCGTCGGGAAACCGGCGGGGGTTTTTCATGAGTTCATGCCCGACTTTGGCAGGGCGCTCAACCCGCCGGAGCGCCTTAAACCCGTGATCTCGCGCCGAGGGCGTAAGATCCGGACATGCAGCAATCAACCGCCAGGCCCTATCTACACCCGCGCGGCCGCATGGCCGTCGTTGCATTCGTTGTCGCAATCTGCGCGAACGCGTCAGGCGGGCTGCCCGCCGAGCCCGGCTTGACCCGCATTTCGAGCGCGCCGCACGAGGAGATGGAGCCGCAATGGTCGCCGGACGGCGGAAAGCTGTCGTATGGCTCGGGCCGGCAGGGAGATCAGAATGTCTTCATTTTCGAGCTCGCTACCGGGCGGGAAACCCAGGTGACGCAAGGGCTCGGCTTCGTGCATTCGACATCATGGTCGCCTGACGGCGATCGCATCGCGTATGTGACGACGGTCGACACGGAACGAGGCATCAATTCGCACATCTACGCGGTGGACCTGTGCAGCCGCGATATCGTGCAATTGACACACGCGCAGAGCATCGACGGCAGCCCGTCATGGTCGCCGGACGGAGCGCGCATTGCTTTTCCCTCCAAGCGCAGTGGTGTCTTCAACCTCTGGGTTCAGGGTATTGGCCTGGATGATGCGCGCATGGTCACCGACCATCCCGAGACGGATCACGGGCCTGAGTGGTCTCCCAATGGTCGGTACATCGCATTTCACTCTGAGCGCAGTGACAGCACGAGCATCTGGATGCTTGATGTCCAGGACGGAGCGCTGACACGGCTGACAGACGATCGCGGAGACGACCAGTATCCCGATTGGTCGCCCGACGGCCGCCACATCGTTTTCAATTCCGATCGCGGCGGCAACCAAGACATCTGGATTCAGCCGATTTCAGGCGGTGATGCCGTCCAGGTGACGACGCACGCGGGAGCGGACATTCGTCCATCGTGGTCGCCCGACGGAAGCAAGATCGCGTTCTCCTCCGACCGGGCGGGTTCCATGGACATCTGGGTCGTCGATGCGCCCGGGCTTTCCGTACCTTGAAAGATCGCAGCACAAGGTCGACGTGGACAAATACACGCCCCTCCTGATCGCGGCCTCGGTCGCCGGTCTGCTGCTCACGACGGAAGTCATGGTCGCGGAAGCGCCGAAGGACGAAGAGCATGTCCACGGCGGTGCGCCGGGCGGCATGGGCGGCATGGACATGCAAGGAGCCGCGAGGCTCGGCACGGTCCGACGCTCACCGTCGGTCAGTAGATAGACAACCCCCGCCGGGAATTCGGCAGGGGTTTTTCTTTACGCGGGGCGCTTTGCCCTGTCTCCAGCTACCCACACCTCGAAAGGGATAGAGAGACTCAATCGGATGCGCGACGTTTCGCGGCGTGGCGGCTGGTATCTTTCCACCCGTCGCCACTCCGGCGATTTCACCAGAGGAATTGCGAAAAATGTCGTCGTCGAATCTTGCCGTGCGCTTGGAGCACGCGGCAACGGACGCACTCTCCCAGCCGTCTCGCCCCGAGGTTCGCGATGCCGCGAACGACGAGCGCATGGCGAAGCGCGTCCGGCGCAGTCTGTCCTTCACGAACAGGAAGTTCGTCGTCCGCGATCAGGGTCTGCGGTTGTTCCGCGTTCGTTGATCAGCTAACCAACGCTCCGCCATCGATCGCGTTACGCGACGATGGGCGGATGCAAGAAACCAAGGCCTCCGCCGGGATCAAGAGCCAGCCTCGCCGTAGTGAGGCGAAGGGATCAGGCCGCGTGTCCCCCGGTGCGATCGGGATCGATCCGCCACGACCGCCAGCTTTCCAGCAGCGCCAACGCAACCGCGACGAAAATCGTCCCGATCCACAGCGCGATCGTGAGGATTGGCGTCACGCTCAGGCTGGTCACGAGACCGATCAATCCGCCCCAGAACAGCACGCGACCCAACGTTCGATGCCCCCGGTCCCAGGCAAGCCGGCTTCGCCGGGTCCACGAAACACACAGGCCCATCGCACTGCCGGGCTTGAGCTTGCCCATGGCCGCTCCTTTGAGCGGGATGATCGCCCACATCAGCGCGAATAAACCCTGGACCACGAGGTCGGGGGCGGGCGCCATCTCCGGCGCGAGTCGATAGAAGCCGACGGCAACCGTGGCGAACACGAGGAACGTCAACGCTGCGGTGCGAGAAGCGATGAGCCAACGCGTCGCACCGCGGTTGGGAGGCCGAGTCGAGAGGCGACGTAGGCCCGCGACGAGGAGCGCGGTGCTCAGGATGAGCATCGGAAAGCCGTCGGTTGCCCGGTCGAAGCCGGTATCGATGCACAGTTTGGTGAAGATGGCGAGCTGCAATGCAATCAGGACGAGGCCGCCCTTGGCCAGTGAGCTGTAGCCACCTTGTGTTTCTTCGTTCATGCCGGTTTTCTCCTCGGTGACGCGGCGCGACGTTCGCGCTGCCTGGGCCTTGCCGATTGCAGGATGTCGAGCAGATAGCCAACGGCTTCCTCCGCGGCCGAAATGTTCAGCCGATAGCGCATGGAAGTTCCATCCCGCTCAGATTCCACGAGCTCCGCCTCCTTGAGTGCCGACAAATGGCTCGTCACGGAAGGCCAGGCCATGTCGAAGGCGTCGGCAATCTCGCCCGACGTCATCGGGCCCTTCTGCAACATGGTGACGATCTGCCGGCGCACGGGATGGCTCAGGGCCTTGAAGATCTGATTCATAGCCCCTAGTCTAATTAGATAATTGCCTAATTGTAAAGCCCCGATGCCATCAAGCCGAACGATCCGCTTTTTCGCAAACCCGAGGTCTCAATAAGGTTCGAATGACGGCTACTCTATATGCTGCTCTCCGTGAAATTTACGAGTCTGCCGGTAATGGTGCTGACGCGTGGGACGCTGGCATGCGACAAGGCGGCGGTGGCGCAAATCATGATGCCGAAAACGTAAGGGCCGTTTGGCATCTGCATTCCGGCCCGGACCCGCTATGTCGATGTCGCGATTCATGCGATCGCGTCAGACCGTAGGGTTGACACAGCAACCTCACGCCGCCGAAAAGTTGCTGGCATGGATTCAGGCCCCGTCCACCGTTGCCAAGGGATCCGTCGCAAGTGATACCCGCAGGGCATTCGTGAGCAGTGTTACTCGACTATTGCGAGAGACTGCACCTTGCACCAGAAAGACCCTTCGCCTCGGTCAACATAAGTGACGTCGATCAACTTCCCTGCCAGCATCGCGGCGAGCGCCGTCGAGTACACAGTCTTGTCATCGGTCCAGAGCTCGCAGGTAACGCCAGGATTTGCCGGATTCGGCCCGACACGAGAATTGCCATTAAGATGAATCCACACGTGCGGATTCGCGCCTGTCTCATAGGCTTGAACACGCGACACCCGAGCGCCCGTTACGCTCAAAGAGTCTGCCAGGCTCAAGGTACTGAAACCGATCAAGCTAACTAACAGTATCAATTGTTTCACTGGTGCCCTCCAAAGTCGGCGAAATGGGAAACGGAACATCTAAATAAATGGGGACTGTTTTCTTGTGCGCTCGTCGCCGCGCCGGCGGAGGCTTCGTTCTCTACTCACCATCGATGATGACTGGATTCCAGTCGCTGCGGTCCTCCGGACCTTCTGGCGTGATCTTGCGGACAGTCGTCCCGCCGTAGTTGCGCTTCCAGTAGCGAGTCATTTCGATGTTGAGCTGGGCGAATGCCGCCCGACCGTGGATGTCATTCTGATTGCCGGCAATGATATTCAACGGCCGCATGTTCTCGGTCAGCACACATCGCGCGCGGTTGTAGCCGACGCCGTGCGTGAAGATATAAACGCCGTCCGATTCTCCCTGGACAATCCGTGAAATCGTCCCCGGATACACGAGGTGGTCCGGTTGCGTAATGTTCTGGAAGGCGCCGATCCAGGGCGGCGTGTCAGTCACCGTCCGCTGGCTGATGAGGCCGGCCGGAATGACGTAGTTCGACTTGTCCCCCGTGAAATATGGTGGAGAGACGTAGGCCATCTCGTAGGAACCATCGAGTGCGGTCAACTTCGGTCCCAACTTGTAGTGGGGGAACGTGAAGTACCGATGCACTGCGTTGATGGTCGCCGTGTTGCAGTTGGTGGCGTTGGCCGGACACACCCTCATGCGGACGTCGTAATGGTGAAACGTGGCTTCGGCCGGATCGAACAAGTCGTCACCCGGGAAGCGTGCGTGCTGCCATTCATTCGGAGTGTCGGCATTCGGCAGACGTGCCAGCCATCGCGACATCTGGCTCTCGTAAATCATGCGTATGCGTTCTTCGTCCGTCGTCGGCATGGCATGACACGCGGGAGTGTTCAGGCGGCGCAGGATTTCCGCCGTTTCCCGCGCTTCCGGCTCGAACACGGTGTAGTCCTTTTCATAGGTCACAGTGCCGCCGGTGTAGGTAACAATGTGAATCTCATAGTCACAGAGATTCACCGTGTCGGTCCTTATGTAGTTGCCGTTCGAATCGTAGATGGCAACAGTGCGATAGCAGGATTCGCCTGGCGGAAAGATCCGTGTGGCGCCGCATTGCCGGCTGGGATATCGCGCGCGGCACTCGTTCAGGAACTTCTGAATCAGGAACTGATTTGTCTTGTCCATGACACTCGCGTACCACTTTTGCCCCGTGGGAGCGCTGGTTCGCGTAATGACGAGAGGAGCGTTCGCCTCGAAGAAGTTGTTGTCGCGTTCCCAGAGCGCGACCTGCGCGTGAAACCGCTTGAAGCTGAGAGTTTCGCGCTTGATCTGCGGGGCGACGCCGGGGCCGTTGTGATAGAGGATGAGATCGTCCGCATCCGAGATCAAAGACTTGATGCCCATGATCTCGAGGTCGATTTTCCCGTCGACATCGAAATCACGATCATTGAGGAAGACTTCGTCTGCGATCGGCCA
>CAMLGF010000068.1 GCA_946479515.1 uncultured Pseudomonadota bacterium
CGCGACGTGAACCACCCCAGCATCCTCTTCTGGGACAACGGCAACGAGGGCGGATGGAACACGGACAACGACGGCGAGTTCGCGCGCTGGGACCCTCAGCAGCGCAAGGTGCTGCATCCCTGGGCCATCCACGATGACATCGACACCAACCACTACGAGCGCTACGACAGCACCGTGAAACTCTCCGCGGGGCCACGCATTTTCATGCCGACGGAATTCCTGCACGGTCTCTACGACGGCGGCATCGGCGCGGGTCTCGCCGACTACTGGCGGGTGATGGGTTCCAGCCCCACCGTCGCCGGTGGCTTCTTCTGGGCCTTCGCCGACGAATGCGTGGAGCGGACCGACCGCGAGCGGCAACTGGATTGCATGGGCAATGCCGCGCCCGACGGCATGCTCGGCCCCCGCCACGAAAAGGAAGCCAGCTACTTCGCGGTGCGACAGATCTGGTCGCCGGTGCAGGTTTCCGGTCTCACGCTTGCGCCGGACGGCGCGCTGCATCTGAAGCTGCGCAATGATTACGACTTCACCGATCTCGAGTCGCTGCAGTTCGCCTGGAGCGTGCAGCGCCCACCCGCCGATGGCGCTGCCGGTGCCGCGCAGCTCGTCGACCAGGGCACATCTCCTGGCCCGCGATTGCCGCCGCGCAAGGACAGCGACTGGAGCATCGGCGGGGTCGGCGCCCGGGCGCGGCCCGGGGACATCGTGTGCCTTTCAGCCCTCGATGCAGCTCGGCGCGAAGTGCGCCGCTGGACTCTGCCGGTCGTCCCGCTCGCGCAGCCCGCGCCAGTGGCCGGTATCCGCGTCACTCGCGACGGACAGACGGTGAGCGCGGCCGGCTATTCGCTGAGCTTCGATGCGCGGGGCCGGCTGCAACGCCTGCGGCAACAAGATGTCGAGATTCCGCTCGCCGGACCGGCTGTCATTGCCTGGTTGCGCGACGGTCGCGGGTTCCAGCCCCTCGCCGGCATGCAGGGGCGCCTGAAATCGTTCGCGCTCGCACCGCGCGGCGAACCCGGCGTGCTCGCGCGCGCCGACTATGCAGGCGGTGCCCTGCGCAGTCTCATCTGGCGAATCGCCGGCGACGAGCTGCGGCTGACTTACGAGCTCGAATTCTCGGGCGACGCCGACATCTTCGGCATCCGCTTCACGCCGCCGGAGCAGCCGGTGCGCGGCAAACGCTGGCTCGGCTCGGGACCATTTCGCGTCTGGAAGAACCGGCTCGAGGGCAATGAGTTCGGGCTCTGGGAGCGGGCCTGGTCGGCCGGGGCTCCCGGGGCGAGCTTCGACTACCCCGAGTTCCCGGGCTTCTTCGGCGCGTGGCGCTGGCTGGAGCTGCAATCGCAAGCTCCGCGCTGCCGCCTCGTGATCCGCAATCTCAGCGGCATTCCCTTTTTCGGTCTGTACCAACCGCCGGCCGGCAAGCAGCCCGTGATCGAGGTTCCCGATCTTGGCTGGTCGTTCCTGCACGCGATTCCCCCCATCGGCACCAAGTTCGACCTCGCCGAAACACTGGGCCCGCAATCGCAGGTCACCGGCCTGGAGGGTGTGATCCGCGGCGAGCTTGCGCTGCGACTGTTGCCGGCGAACTGAACCCGCGCACTGAAAAAGAAAACGCCCGGCCGCCGCGAGGCGAGCCGGGCGTGACGAACAGACCGGCGTCAGCTCGATCCCACGGGCGCAAGCTCCGGCGGCTCGCCGCTGAGCTGAGCCTGCGGCGGCGCGTCGGCCACCTGGTAAACCTCCGCCGGCGTACCCCACGCGCGCTGCCAGGGCTGCGGCCGAGGTCTGAACCCGTTGGGAATCGCGAAGCCCTGCAGCCGCGCCGCGCGTTCCACCGGATGCTCGCCCGGCGAATACCAGCCGAAGCACCAGCGCACGCAGCGGTAGAAGAACCGCATGAAAGTCAGCGTGAGCAGGAATTCGGCCAGCGTCTGCAGGAACGCGAAGAACGGGTTGTACAGCACCGCCCGCGCCTTGAACTTGAGCTTGGCGCGTTCGGTGTTGATCTCGATGCTGTCGTAGAAACTCGGCACCACCAGCAGCGTGAGCAGCGTCGAGACGATGACGCCGCCGATGATGGCCACGGCCATGGGCGAGTAGAACTCGCCGCCCTCGCCGACGCCGATGGCCACCGGCATCATGCCGGCCACCAGCGCGAACGTGGTCATGAGGATGGGGCGCAGGCGCACGCGGCCGGCGTGCATGAGCGCATCCTCACGGTCGATGCCGCGCCTCTCTTCTTCGCGCGCGCAGTCGAGCAGCAGGATGGCGTTCTTCGCCACCAGTCCCATGAGCATGATGACGCCGATCAGGCTCATCAGGTTGAGCGTGCCGCCGGTGAGCGTCAGTGCGACCACCACGCCGATCAGCGACAGCGGCAGCGACAGCATGATGGCCAGCGGCGCGGTGAACGAACCGAATTGCATCACCAGCACCAGGTACATGACGCCGATGCCCATGAACAGCGCGATGATCATCTCCGAGAACAGCTCGTTCTGGTCGCGCGAGGCGCCACCCAGGCCCACGCCGAAGCCCTGCGGGAACTCGATGGAGTTCGCGATCTTCATCGCCTCGGCCGTGACCTTGCCGGCGTCCACGCCCTGCACGTTGGCCGACACGGTGACCGTGCGCTTGCCGTTGTAGTGCTGGATGCGGGCCGGCCCCTTGTCCATGTAGATGTTCGCGATCTGCTCCAGCGGCACCATCATGTTGCTGCCGGCCACGGCAATGGGCAGATGTTCGATGTTGGCGGCGCTGACCCGGTCCTCGGGCGACAGGCGCACGGCCACGTCGCGCGATTCACCGGTGGGATCGACCCAGTCGCCCACTTCCACGCCCGCGAATGCCACGCGCAAGGTCTGCGCCGCATCGTTCACCGAGATGCCGAGCTGGTTGGCGAGACCGCGGTCGAGCTCGATGCGCAGCTCGTCCTTCGGATCCTGCTCGGACAACCCCACGTCGACGGCGCCGGGGATCTGCCGCACGCGCTCCATGAACTGGTTGGTGAGTTCCATGAGCCGGCGCGAATCCGAGCCATAGAACTGAATCTGCACCGGCTTGCGCGCGCCATTGTTGAGATCGTCGAGCACCACGTACTCGGCGCCCACCAGCGACTTGAGCTTCTCGCGCAGCTCCGCGGCGAGCTCGCTCAGGCCGCGATCGCGCTCGGTCTTCTTGCCCACGTCCACCCAGACGCGCCCACCGGTGGCGTTCACGCGGCTGTCGGTGTTCTTGACTTCGGGGATGCCGCGCGCGATTTCCGCCGCCTTCTCCACCTTGCCGCGCGCGTATTCGAGACTGGTGCTCGAAGGTGTGCGCACTTCCACCGCCAGCGTGCCGTAGTCGGATTTCGGCAGGAATTCGCTGCCACCGAACATGCCCTGGAAGACCAGCGAGCCGACCAGCAGGAACACGGCGCCCCAGGCCATCCACTTGCGGTGATGCAGGGCCCACTCGATGACGCCGCCGTAACGGTCGGCCTGGTGGTCGAACCAGGTGTTGAACCTGGCGAGATATCTCTCGATGCCGCGCTTGGGCGCGTGCCGGTGCCCCGGCGGATCGCCCCAGTACGCCGACAGCATCGGGTCCAGCGTGAAGGAAATGAACAGCGACACCAGCACCGACGACACCACGGTCACCGCGAACGGCCGGAACCACTCGCCCGCGCCGCCGCCCATGAAGGCCACGGGCACGAACACGGCAACGATGGAGAAGGTGGTCGCGGTCACCGCGAGGCCGATCTCCGCGGTGCCGTTGCGCGCGGCGGTCACGCGGTCCTCGCCGCGTTCCATGTGTCGCACGATGTTTTCCCGGACGACGATGGCGTCGTCGATGAGCACGCCGATGGCCAGCGACAGGCCGAGCAGCGTCATGAAATTCAGCGTGAAGCCGCACAGCCACACCGCGATGAACGCGGCCACCGCCGAGGTTGGCAGCGACAGCGCCGTGATCATGGTGGAGCGCCAGGAGTTGAGGAACGCATAGACCACGAAGATGGTCAGGCCCGCGCCGAAGATCAGCGCGTGGATGACGTTGTTGAGGTTTTCCTGTGCTTCTTCGCCGCCGTCGCGCGTGATCTCGAGCTTGGTGCCTTCCGGCAACGTCTTGTTGATCTCCTCGACCTTCTTGCGCACGTGTTCGGCCACGGTGACCGTGCTCGCCTCGCGCGAACGGATCACCGACAGGCCCACATTGGCATTGCCGCTGCGCAGTGAATAGCTGCTCGGCTCGGCGAAACCGTCTTCCACCGTCGCCACCTGCCCCAGGCGCACCACTTCGCTGCCGAGCCGCTTCACGACGATGTCGTTGAACTCGGCGGGGCGCTCGATGCGGCCCACCAGCCGGATGTTCTGCTCGTCGAGCTCGCCCTTCACGCGGCCCACGGGCGCATTGGTGTTCTGCGCGCGCAGCGCGTTGACCACCTCGCCGGCCGACACGTTGTACTCACGCAGCTTCTGCGCGTGCAGCAGCACCGACAACTCGCGATGCAGCGCGCCGTCCACGTTCACCTGCGACACGCCGTCGACGCTGCGCAGCTCGTCGGCCAGCACGTCCTCGGCCAGTCGCGAGATCTCCGCGTGCGTCTGCTTGGTCGACGACAGGCCCAGGTTGACGATGGGATCCGCGGAAGGATCGCGGCGCCACAGCACCGGCTCGCGCATCTCGATGGGCAGCTTGTAGCGCACCGACGCGATCGCGTTGCGGATCTCGTCCGCGGCGGCGGACATGTCCTTCTTGAAGTCGAAGATGATGGTGAACTGCGCGTTGCTCTCCGACGCGTTCGACCACATCTCGTAGACCTGCGGAATGCTCTGCAGCGGCTTCTCGACGCGATTGATGATCTCGCGCTCCACGGTTTCGGGCGAAGCGCCCGGGTACGGGAAGCTCACCGCGATCACGGGGTTCTCCACGTCCGGGATCTGGTTGACGCGCAGGTTCTTCAGGGCCAGCAGACCCAGGCACATGAGCACGATGACGATCGCGACCGTCGTCACCGGCTGCTTGATGCTGAAATTGGAAAGGAACATCGGCGGTTCTCCCTGCGGTCTGGCGCGCGCGTTATTTCTCGGCGACCACGGTGCTCTTGTTGCCGCCGTCGAAGGTCACGGCCTGGTTCTCCTTGAGGCTGACATTGGGGAAGCGCAGCACCTGGTCGCCCTCGGCGAGACCCGACTCGATCGCGAAATCACCGGTGCGCGGGTCCCGTTCGCCCAGCGTCAGGGCCACCTTGTGCAGCTTGCCGTCCTTCACCTGCCAGGCGTACGAACTGTCCCCTTCCCGGACCACCGTCGCGGTGGCCAGCGCCAGGGTGTTGGTACTGCGCGTTTCCACGTGGCCCTCGGCATACAACCCTGCCACGTTCGGCTGCTGTTTGGCGTCGTCGAAGCTCACCAGGACTTCCACCTGGCGCGTCGTGGTATTCGCGGCCGGGTTGACACGCGTCACCTTGCCGGTGAAATCGCGCTCAGCGAAGCCGTGGATGCGAAACCACACGGGCTGGCCGACTTCCACCTCGCCGATGCTGTCGGCCGAGACCAGGCCCTCGAAACGCAGCGACGACGGATCGATGACCTTGAGCAGCTCCTTGCCGATCTGCGCGGTGTCGCCCGCGGAGACCTTGCGATCGCTGACGATGCCGTCGAAGGGCGCGCGCACTTCCGTGCGTTCGAGCTGCTGGCGCGCCGTGACCACGCGCGCCCGCGCGGCCTCGCGCTCGCTGAGCGCACTGTTGCGGCGGATTTCCACGTCCTCGAGTTGCTGGGCGGACACCACGTTGGTCTGCCGCAGCGTGACCATGCGCTGGTACTGGCGCTCGGCCTGTTCATAGGCCTGCGCGGCGGCAGTCATCGACGCCTGCGCGGAATTGAGGCTGTCGCGGATGGCGGTCTGGTCCAGGCGCACGAGCAGGTCGCCGCGCTTCACCGGGTCGCCATTCTCCTTGAGCACCGCGATCACCACGGCCTGCACCTCGGCGCGCAGATCCGCGCGGCGCTCCGGCTCGACGGAGCCCGTGATCGACGGACCCGAGTTCAGCGCATTGCTGCGCAGGACGACCACGTCCTCCTGCGAGATCAACAGCGGCGGCCCCGCATCCTTGGCCGCGTCCTTGTCCTGGCCGGGCGCCTTGCCGCATCCCGTGAGGACGGCGGCGGAAAAGCTCAACAGGCAGAGGAGACAGGCGTTGCGAAAATTCTGGGTTCTGAGGATCACGACGGCTTCCTTTGACGACTCGACATACGACGTGCGAACCGCCCATTGGGTTGCACGCCGAAACGTCTAAATGCGTGAATTTCTATGAAAAGTTCAGCGGAGCGGGTCGGCAGGCGCCCGCGAGGCGAAGTTCGAGTGCACCGGCGGCTCCGGGGACCGCGGTGCAAGGGCGCGCATCTTAGTAAGCGACTGATTAGTTTGGAAGTGACAGTGATCATTCCGCGCGCCGAACCGTGCGTTCTGCACGGCTGTCCGGGGAAACCCGGAGAGCGCCGCGGCCGGTGCTAGCGCGCCCGGCGACGGCTCAAGGAGATGCGGCGAGGAGCCCGGCCGCCGCGGCGGCGGCATCCGCGCCCACGATCACATGCCAGCTGCGCTCCGCGACGCGCGCCGCACCGCGAAAGCCGGCCGCGCGCAATCCGGCCTCGTCCACGGCGGCGCCGTCGCGCACATCGATGCGCAGCCGCGTGGAGTGCGCCGTGACGCCGGCCACGTTGCGCCGCCCGCCCAGGGCCGTGAGCAGGCGCTGCAGATCGCCACCCGCGGCAGATGCCTGCGCCAGGCTGGCGCGGGACGGGACCGGCACCGGGCCGGCGGGAGCGTCGCTGGCTGGTTGCCGCGGCCACTGCCGCAGCGCGCTGCGGATCTGCGCCGCCAATTGATCGGCGATCGGACCCACGACGACCTGCATCGCGCCTTCGGCGAGCTTGAGCACGCCGCGCGAGCCGAGCGCACGCAGCGCCGCCTCGTCGATGCGCGCCGGGTCGGCCAGCGTCAGGCGCAGGCGCGTGGTGCAGGCCTCGACGGTGCGCAGATTGGCGGCGCCGCCCAGGGCGTGGATCCAGCCGGGTGCGGCATCACTGTCCTTGCCCGTCGCGGGCGCGGGCCCGCCGGCCTCGTCCCGCTCGCGGCCCAGCACCCGCAGGTCGTAGCGCAGGATGAACCAGCGGAACAACACGAAATACAGCGCGAAATAGCCTAGCCCCACGGGGATGAGCAGCAGCGGATGAGTCGACAGCGAGAAGTTCAGCACGTAGTCGAACAGGCCCGCCGAGAATCCGAAGCCGAGATGCACGTTCAACGCGTGCATGAGCACCATCGCCAGGCCCGTGAGCACCGCGTGCACCGCGTAGAGCATCGGCGCCAGGAACATGAACGCGAACTCGATGGGCTCGGTGACGCCGGTGAGGAACGAGGTCAGCGCCATCGACAGCAGCAAGCCGCCCACGGCGCGCCGCTTCTCCGGCAATGCCGTGCGGTACATGGCGAGGCAGGCGCCCGGAAGGCCGAACATCATCACCGGGAAGAAGCCGGACATGAACGCGCCCGCGGTCGGATCGCCCTTCGAGAACCGCACCAGGTCGCCGGTGAAGCCGTGGTAGTCGCCGAGCAGGAACCAGGCGATGTTGTTGATGATGTGGTGCAGCCCGGTGACGATGAGCAAGCGGTTCAGCACGCCATAGATGAACAGCCCGAACTCCTGCGAGGCGAGCACGGCCTTGCTGAGCGCGTCCATGCCGTGCTCGATCGGCTGCCAGAAGTAGCCGAACAGCAGCGCCAGCCCGACGCCGGCGAAGCCGCAGACGATGGGCACGAACCGCCGGCCGCCGAAGAACGCCAGGTAGGCCGGCAGACGGATGTCGCCGTAGCGATTGAACGCCCAGCCGGCGAACAGCCCCGACAGCAATCCCACCGGCACACTGAGCTTCTTGAGCTCGCCATTGAGGAATGACTGCACCACGGCCGCCTGGTCGGAGCCGGAGAGGCCCGCCCCAAGGCCGGCCGGTACATCGATGAGCACCTTGGCGCCCTGGGTCGCGACCAGGTAACCCACCACGGCGGCGAGACCCGCGGCGCCGTGATTCTCCTTCGCGAGCCCCACGGCCACGCCGATGGCGAACAGCAATCCGAGATTCTCGAAGATGGCGCCGCCCGCGGCGGCGATGGCCGGCACGCCCAGGAGATCATCCTGGCCCAAGCGCAGCAGCAGCGCCGCCACCGGCAGCACGGCGATGGGCAGCATCAGCGCGCGGCCCATCGGCTGCATCTTCGAGATGATCTTCATCATGCGGGCAGCTCTCCCACCGAGCGGCGCACGGCCGCCGCGCCGTCCAGGGTCAGGGCATGCGCCGCGAGCGCGCGACACTGTGCCAGTGAGAGCGCGGATACGCGCGCCTTGAGTGCGGGAACGAGGCCGGGCACCACGGACAGCTCCCGCACGCCCAGCCCTAACAACAACGGCGCGGCCACCGGGTCGGAGGCGAGGCCTCCGCACACGGCGACCAGCTTGCCGTGGCGCTCGCCCGCCTCGCCCACGAGCTTGATCAGCGACAGCACGGCGGGATGCAGGCCGTCGACCCGGGAGGCGACCGCGGCATTGCCGCGATCCATGGCGAGCGTGTACTGGGTGAGATCGTTGGTGCCGATGGACAGGAAGTCGACCTCCGCGGCGATGGCGCCGGCCAGCAGCGCCGCGGCGGGGGTCTCGATCATGGCCCCCATCTGCGGCAGGGCTTCATCGGCCTCGCGCAGCTTCTCGAGCATCGCGCGCACCGCACGGATCTCGGCCGGCTCGGTCACCATGGGCAGCAGGATGCGGCACTGCCCCGCCGTCGCCGTGGCCTTCGACAGCCTCAGGAGCGCGCGCAGCTGGGTTTCCAGCAAGTCGGGGCGCCACAGGCTGGTGCGCACGCCGCGCAGGCCCAGGGCCGGATTGTCCTCGGGCGGCAGCGGTAGATAGGGGATGGGCTTGTCGCCGCCGATGTCCAGCGTGCGGATCACCAGCGGGCGGCCAGCGAGGATGCGCGCAACCTCGCGGTAGCAGCGCAACTGTTCTTCTTCGGTGGGCGCGGTGCCGCGCTCCAGGAACAGGAACTCCGTGCGCAGCAGGCCGCAGCCTTCGGCGCCCTGGCGCACCGCCAGTTCCGCGTCGGCCACGGTGCCCGAGAGATTGGCGAACACCTCGATGCGCTCGCCGCTCGCCAGATGGCAATCGCGTTGCGCCGCCGCGCGCTCGCGTTCACGCGCCGCCTGGCGCTCGGCCACTGCCGAGCGGGCCGCCGAGAGTTCCGCGGCGTCCGGCGAAACGCGTAGCGCACCGCGCTCGGCGTCGAGCACCAACGGCGTACCCGGCGCGGCATCGAACAGCGCCGGCCCCACGGCCACCAGCATGGGCACGCCGGCGGCGGCGGCGAGAATGGCCACGTGCGAGGTCGGCCCCCCGGCGGCGAGCACGATGCCGGCCAGCGCTGCCGTGTCGAGCTCGATGAATTGCGAAGGCGCCAGGTCGCGCGCGAGCAGGATGGCATTCGCGGGCGCTTCCGCCAGGGCCGAGGCCATGCCCGTTGCCGCGCCGCTCAAGGCCGCCAGCACCTGCTGCTCCAGGTCGCGCAGATCGTCCACCCGCTCGCCGATGCGCGCATCACCCGTGGCGAACAGCGCCGTGGCGCTGGCGCGCAGCGCGGCACGCCAGGCGAACCCGGCGCTCTTGCCCTGGCGGATGGCCGCACGCGCGTCCTGCAACAGTTGCGGATCGTCGAGCAGTTCCAGGTGCGCGCTCAGGATCTCGCGCACCGCCGGCGCGGCCGTCGCGACCACGCGCGTGAGCCGCGCGCGCACTTCCTCGCGCGAGCGGTCGAAGGCGGCCGTCTCCTGTTCGAAGCCGAGTCCATACTCGGCCACGGGGATGTCCACGTGATGTAGATAGAAGGCCTCGCCCACCGCGAACCCGCGGCTGGCCACCACGCCGCGCAGCCTGCCGGGCTCGGCAGCCGGCTCCGTGGGCGCCGGCGCCGCGGGCCCGGGCGCGGTCCGTTCCAGTTCGCGGATGACGCGCGCGATGGCGGCCACGCCGGCGGCGGCCGACGTGTCGAAGCCGGTGATCACCACTTCGTCTCCGCCGCGCACACCCAGCGACATCATCGCCACGGCGCTGCGGGCGCTCGCGCCGCGGCCGCGCGCGCGGATCTCGATCTCGTACGGCAGCGCCTTGGCGGCCCGGGCGATCAGCGCCGCCGGCCGCGCATGGATGCCATGGGCGTGCTCGACCACCACCGCCTCACTGACCACCACCGGGGCGGCGCCGGCCGTGCCCGTGGCGCCGGCGTCGACCTCTTCGAGCTCGAAGAGAACGTCGCCCGGTTTCATCTCGCGGTGCACGCGCGCATCGATCACCCGGAAGCGCTCGGCATTGGTGACGATGACCGGCGTGATCAGGCTCGGCGCGCGTCGCGCCACCAGGTCCATGTCGAAGGTCAGCAACAGGTCGCCGGCGCGCACGCGGTCGCCATTGCGTACGTGGATCTCGAAACCCTCGCCCCCGAGGCCCACGGTGTCCACACCCACGTGCACCAATATTTCGGCGCCCGAGGCCGCGCGCAGCGCCACCGCATGGCGGGCAGCGGCGATGGAGATCACCTCGCCGTCGCAGGGCGCGCGCATCTCGCGGCTCAGCGGATCGATGGCCGCGCCCCCGCCGAGCATGGCCTGCGCGAAGACCGCGTCCGGCACTTCGTCGAGCGGTGTGCTCCAGCCGGCCAGCGGCGCGAGGATGGCGAACCTCATTCGGTCAACGCGGCGTGAGCTCGATGCCGCCGATCACCCAGATGGGATCCAGCTTCGAACGCGTGAAGAGGAAGCAGATGTCGTGCCTGCCCTCCTGGTCCAGCAGGATGGGCGCGAGCGGCGTCAGGCTCTGGTTGCGCACCGCCGGCTCCAGCGACGCCGTGGCCAGCGGCGGGCCCTCGCAGGTGTCGAGGCGCAGCTCCAGCTCGCCATCGCGAGTGGCCGGCCTGGGCAGCGGAATTTTCGCGGTGGCCTGCTTGCCGATCTGGAAGTTGAACGGAATCTGGCCGACGGTGGCTCGCACCGAGCCCACCTGCGACAGATCCGCGTCCTTCCAGAGCCAGCAGGGGTTGGTGACGTTCACCAGGTACACGGCGCGTTCGCCGTCGATGGGCGCGTCGTCCTCCAGTGAGAGTAGATAGCCATCGTCGCACGGCGCGAGGTCGTGGCTCACGCGGCGGCGCGCGCCCGGCGTGGTCTGCACCTCGCGTGCGTAACGGATGCCCAGGCTGTCGTAGCGCGGCAGCTGCGCCTCCAGGCGGCGCTGGAAGTCGTTCCAACCGATGCGCGCCGGCGCGGACCAGGCCACTTCCGCCAGCGCGGCGACGCGTGGATAGGCCATGTAGGTGACGCGATCCTCGGTGCGCATGAATTCCGCCCAGAGATTGGCCTGCACGCCGAGAATGTGCTGCCGCTGCGCCTGCGGAATGGACTCGGGCTCCGGCTGGAACCGGTACACCATCTCCAGCGACAGCGTGTTGCCACGGCCCGGGGACAGATCGCCCGCGCTCTGCCAGTGGTCGAAGTAGAGATCGGGCGCCGGCGTCAGCACGGTGTCGTGCCCCGCCTTCGCCGCGGCGATGGCGCCGTCGATGCCGCGCCAGGACATCACGGTGGCATTGGGCGCGAGGCCGCCCTCGAGTATCTCGTCCCAGCCGATGAGCTTGCGGCCCCTGGAGCCGATGAACTTCTCCATGCGCTGGATGAAGTAGCTCTGCAACGCATGCTCGTCGGCGATGCCCAGCTGCTTCATGCGCGCCTGCACGCGCGGCGATCGCTGCCACTCGTCCTTCTCGGCCTCGTCACCGCCCACGTGGATGTACTGGCCGGGAAAGAGCTGGATGACCTCGTCGAGCACGTTCTCCAGGAACTGGAACGTGCCCTCCTCGACGTTGAACAGCGTGGGATAGATGCCCCAATCGGATGGCACCGCCTTCGGCAACTTCGCACCGCTCACGCCCAGCTCGGGGTAGGCGACCACCGCGGCACTGGCGTGCCCGGGCATTTCGATCTCCGGCACGAGGGTGACGTGGCGCGCGGCGGCGTGCGCCACCACCTCACGGATCTGCTCCTGCGTGTAGAAGCCGCCGATGACGCGCGGCTTGCCGGTCTTCGGATCGATGTCCGCGGCCGGCGCGGCACCCGCGGGCACGCGCCAGGCACCCACCGAGGTGAGCCTGGGATACTTCCTGATCTGGATTCGCCAGCCCTGGTCGTCGGTGAGATGCCAGTGCAGCGTGTTCAGCTTGTGCAGCGACATCCAGTCGATGAACTGCTTGACGTACTCCACCGACTGGAAGTGGCGCGCGGAATCCAGCATCAGGCCACGCCAGGCGAAGCGCGGAGAGTCGGTGATCTTCAGCGCCGGGACGTTCACACCGATACCCTGCTGCGGCCCGGCGGTCGCGAGCTGCCACAGCGTCACGCCGCCGTAGAACAGGCCGGCGGGCGTCGCGGCGGTGACAGTCACACGGTCCGTGGCCGCCACCAGCGAATAGCCTTCGGCGCCGAGCGCCTGCTGACTCGGGTCGAGTACGAAATTCACCGCACCCGAACGCGGCGCGGCCTGCTTCGGCGACGCCAGGCCGAGATCGCGCAGCCGGTTCATGAGATCGACGAAATACTGCGCGGTCTGGCGCGCGCCTTCTCCGCCCGTGAAGGTCACGTCGGTGCCGCCGTCGATGTGCATGACGCCCTCGGCCGCGGTGACCTCCCGCGGCGCCGGGATCACGTTGGCGAACCCGGGCGCGGCGCCCGGCTTGTGCGCGCCGGCAGGCGACGTGGGTGCGCCGCAGGCGGCGAGCAGCCCGGCACCCACGGCAGCGGAGCACGCCAGGACCAGAAATGACAGGTGCTGTTTTTTCATCCGGAACCCCTCAGGCATCGAACGCGCGGCCACCCACGGAGGCGTGCGCTGCAGGAACGTGAATCCTGCCTGATATAAACGCGCAAGCAACTCGCGGCGGGCGAACCCCGGCGCGCCCGACGCGGCCTGAATGGCCCGCAGCCCCGGACGGGACCGCGGGCCGCCCGTCTCAGAACCTGGCCCGGAGGTTGAGGTAGAACTGCCGACCGTTGTTGTAGAACGCGGTGGGAGCCGTCGCGCTCTGGTAGTAGTTCAGTTCCGGGCTGTTCAGGTTCAGCGCGTCCAGATTGAGGCTGAGCCAATCGTTTGGCTTGTACGAGAGGGTCAGCGACAGCGTACCGAAGTCGTCCTGGTAGTACGGGTTCGCGCCCGACAGGCCGATCAGGAACGAAGTGCGGTACGTGTAGTTAGCCCGCGCCGCGAACATCCGGTTCTCGAAGTAGGCACCCAGGTTGTAGGTGTCCTTCGACGTGCCCACCAGGTGATTGCTGCCGTCGGCCCAGGTGTGCGCGGTCCTGCCATCCGCGTACGTGTAGTTGGCGCTGATGCCGAACGATTCGCCGATGGGCTGTTCGTACACCAGCTCCAGGCCCGTCACCGAGGCGTTGGAGTTGACGGGAACCGACACGAGGTAGGTCTCGAGCTGGTTGCTGAGCTCGCTGAACAGCTGCCGGTTCTCCGTGCCGAAGGCGACGTAATCCTGCAGGTCCAGCGAGAAGGCACCGACGGACAGCAGGCCCCGCGGCATGAAGTACCACTCGAGGTTGCCGTCGAAGTTGGTCGACAGCACGGGCTTGAGATGCGGGTTGCCGCCGCCACCGGTCTTGTTCAGGTCCGAGCCCCAGCTCGAGGCACCCAGGGCCGAGAAATCCGGCAGGGTCATGGTCTGCGAGGCGGCGAAGCGGAACACCACGTCCTCGGCCATGTGGAACTTCAGGTTGGCGCTCGGCAGCACCTTGCTGCGCTGGTTGCTGGTGTTCTGGTGGATCCAGTTGCCGAACAGGCTGCTGACATCGGCGTTCGCCGCGTTGGCCACTGCCTGGTAGGAGTTGATCTGCTGGTCGATGTCGACGTAGCGCAGGCCGACATTGCCGCTCCACTCGCCGCCGCCGAAGTTCGCCTGCGCGTAGGCGGCGAGGTTCTTCTCGGCCACCTTCCACTCGCCGCCGTAGTTGTGGCGGCCCGACGGGCCGTCGTCGTCCGACAGCCAGGTGGAATTGGCGAGGATGGCGTCGCGCATCGCGCCCGGCGTGAAGTACCACAGGTCGCGCGGGAAATCGCCGCCGACGCCGCTGGCGAAGTCACCGGGATAGGCGGCGGTCGCGCCGTTCTGCAGATCGGACCAGATGTCGCCGGGGCTCGCTCCCTCGGGCGACCGCGTCTCGCGCTCGTGATCGGCATAGCGGGCGCCGAAGTCGAGCGACTTGAGCGCGCCGCGATCGAGGTCCTTGCGGAAATCCATGGTGATCCAGTCTTCGTTGTCGAGCGCGCTGACCTGTTGATTGCCCCAGGTGCCGAAGCCCGTGACGCCGGCGGGCGAGCTGTCCCCGCCCACGCTCCAGTCGAGGGGTTGGCTGGTGCCGTGGCTGGTCCAGCTCGCGCCGCCGCCGCGATTCGTGGTCACTTCGGCGATGAACTGGCGCGCCGTCGTGCCTTCGCCTTCGGTGGTGCCGAGCTGGGTAGTGAGGCGCAGCGTGTCGCCCAACTGCCAGTCGGCGTCGAAGGTGACGTAGTGGCTCCTGGCGCTGGCCTCGCGCGAAATCATGTCGTACACCGCATAGTCGCGGCCGGCCACGCCGGCGTAGGTCGCCTGGGTGAGCACGCCGTTCTCGACCACGTAGCCCGCCTCGGGCGCCTGCGCCCGCGCGAAGTTGCCGCCCCAGAGCATGAAATTGCGGTTGTAGTTGTTCGCATCCATGTCGGAGAGGAAGCCGCTCAGTCCCAGGGTCAGGTTGTCGGTGGGCTTGAATTGCACTTCCAGCAGCCCGCCGGTGCGATCGCGGACCTGTTCGAACAGCGTCGCGCCGATGAGGCCCGGCGCCTGTACCCCCACGAGATCCGGATTGGTGGCGGCGACCGGGTCGCTGGCCGCGATGGTGAAGAAGCCACCGGGAATTTCCTGCGCATCGCGGCGCAGTGATCGCTCCTGCTTGAACACCTGCAGCAGCACGCCGAAAGTGCCCTGGTCGTTGCGGTAGTTGAACAGGCCCGACAGCTGCGGATCGTACGAGTCCGCCTGGTCCGAATACACGCTGCCGAGCGAGGCCTCGAAGGTCACCGGCTTGTCGAATTGAAACGGCTTGCGCGTGATGATGTTGACCGTGCCGGTGGTGCCGCCTTCCTGCAGCCGCGCATGCGAGGACTTGTTGACCTCCACGGAATTGACCAGCTCCGACGGCAGCAGCGTGTAGCTGACGCTGCGGCCGACGTTGTTGCCCTGGCTCAGCACGAACCAGTCGGCCGAGCCCACGCTGTGCCCGTTGATCAGCGTCTGGGTCAGGCTGGGGCTGGTGCCACGCAGGCTGACGCGATCGGATTCGTCGAAGCCGCCTTCATCGGCGCTCGAGGAGCTGATGTTCACGCCGGGCAGGCCGCGCAGCGCGTCGGCCACGTTGTGCGCCGGCAGCTTGCCGATGTCCTCGGCGGTCACGACTTCCAGGCGCGCGTCGGCATCGCGCTTCACGTCGAGCGACTGCTGCAGGCTGGCGCGGATGCCCGTGACGACGATCTCCCCGACGTCTTCACTCTCCGCGGTGGCCGTCGCCGCCGTCTGGGCCGATGCGGACTGGTGGTACAAGGCGAACGCAATCGCTGTCCCGAGCAGCGTCGATCGTCTGATGTTCATAGTGTTTCCAACCCCTGGTTGTTTTGTGGCAGACCAATTGAAGTCCACTATAGTACCAATCGTAAGAAAATGCCAAGCCGGTTTGATACCAATGCAAGCCTTATCGGTATTAGCACGAATTTTCAGTCAGTTATGTGGCCACCTGTCGGCCGCACACCACAAAATGGTATTGTATTGGTAATACATCGATGGCATTGTTCAGGCACTTCAACGGGAGATCGTCTTGCCCACCCTTTCGCAGGTCCTGCCGCCGCTCGATGAGTCGAGTGCGCAGCCGCTCTACCAGCAACTGCAGCGCGGCCTGCGCGCGGCCATCGAGAGCCGGACGATCGCGCCCGACGACGCGTTGCCGCCCGAACGTGACCTGGCCGAGATGCTCAAGGTGTCGCGCATCACCGTGCGCAAGGCCATCGACGAACTGGTCGAAGAAGGGCTGCTGGTGCGCAAGCAGGGCTCCGGCACCTTCGTCAGCAACCGCGTCGAGAAGAACTTTGCCAAGCTCACGTCGTTCTCCGAGGACATGCGTGCGCGGGGCCGCGAGCCGCGCAGCGTGTGGCTGAACCGCGCCGAGGGCACGGTGACCCCGGAAGAATCGCTCACGCTGCGCTCGAGCCCGGGCACACCCGTGTATCGCTTCCATCGCATCCGCTACGCCGACGACGCGCCCATGGCGCTGGAATACGCCACGGTGCTCGCGAGCTGCCTGCCCTCGCTCGACGCGGTGGAGAGTTCGCTGTACGAGGCGCTCGAGAAGACCGGCAACCGGCCGGTGCGCGCGCTGCAACGGCTGCGCGCCGTGCTGCTCACCGGCGAACAGGCCAAACTACTCAAGGCGCAGGAGCGTGACGCGGGGCTGCTGGTGGCGCGCGTGGGCTATCTCAAGGATGGCCAGGCCGTCGAGTTCTCGCAGTCGTACTACCGCGGTGACATCTACGATTTCGTCGCGGAGCTCAGCACACCCTCGTGAGCAGTCGCATGTTCCAGGAGGCCGCGCAGGCGGCCGGCGTGGTACGCACGCAGCTGGCGCGCAATGCCGGGGTGCTCGCCGCGCTCGGCAACCGGCTGCGACACCAGAAGCCGCGGGCCGTCGTCACCTGCGCGCGCGGCAGCTCGGACCACGCCGCGACCTACGCGAAGTATCTCATCGAGGCATACACCGGCGTGCTCACCTCGTCGGCCGCGCCGTCGGTCACCTCCATCTACGAAGCGCACGGCGAAATGCGCGGCGTGCTGTTCCTGGCCATCTCGCAATCCGGCCAGAGCCCGGACCTGCTGGCCGCGGCGCGCGCCGCGCAGGCAGGCGGCGCGACCACCCTTGCCCTGTGCAACACCGAGGACGCGCCGCTCATGCAATTGGCCGACGTGGCCGTGCCCTTGCACGCGGGCGCGGAGACCAGTGTCGCGGCCACCAAGTCGTACATCGCTTCGCTGTCGGCCGTCGCCCAACTACTGGCCTGCTGGACCGACGATGCGGACCTGCTGCAGGCGCTGCCCGACACGCCAGAACTGTTGGCGCGAGCCTGGGAATGCGACTGGAGTCCCATGGTCGATGCCTTGCGCGGCGCCGTGAACCTGTTCGTGGTGGCGCGCGGCTTCGGTCTCGGCGTGGCGCAGGAAGCGGCGCTCAAACTCAAGGAGACCTGCGGGCTGCACGCCGAGGCGTTCAGCTCGGCCGAAGTGAAGCACGGTCCCATGGCGCTGGTGCGCGCCGGGTTTCCGGTGCTGATGTTCACGCAGGCGGACGACACCCGCGCGGGCACCGTCGAACTGGCGGCGGAGTTCGCGGCGCGCGGGGCGCGGGTACTGCTCGCGGGGGCGCACGCCCCCGGCGCCACGACCTTGCCCGGCCTCGCCGCCCACCCCGTCATCGAACCTCTGCTGGCAATTCAGAGCTTCTATCGTGCCGCCGATGCGCTGGCGATGGCGCGCGGACTCGATCCCGACCGGCCACCGCATCTGCACAAGGTCACCGAGACGCTCTGATGCTCCAGGCATTCCGCAATGGCAGGATCCTCACCGACAACGGCCTGGAACACGGCCGCACCCTGCTGGTGCGCGACAGCCGCATCGAGGCCATCGTGGGCGCGACGCAAATACTCGCCGCCGATCGCGTCATCGACCTGCAGGGCGGCACGCTGGCGCCGGGTTTCATCGATGCTCAGGTGAACGGCGGCGGGGGTGTGCTGTTCAACGACGATCCCAGTGTCGCCAGCATCGCGACGATTGCGCAGGCGCACCGCAAGTTCGGCACCACGGGCTTTCTGCCCACGCTGATCAGCGACGACCTGGCCGTGGTCGAGCGGGGCATCGCGGCGGTGCGCGAGGCAATCGCGGCGCAGGTGCCGGGCGTGCTCGGCATACACATCGAAGGGCCCTTCCTCGCACCAGAGAAGCGTGGCGTGCACGATGCCGGCAAGCTGCGCACGCTGGACGCGCAGGCGCTGGAGATCCTGACGACGGCGCATGGCGGCGTCACGCTCGTGACGCTCGCGCCCGAGAAGACCACGCCGGGCAACATCCGTGCGCTCACCGAAGCCGGCGTCATCGTCTCGGCGGGACACACGAACGCCACGTTCGCTGAGCTGCAGCCGGCGTTCGCGGGTGGATTGCGCGGCTTCACACACCTGTTCAATGCGATGTCCGGGCTGGGATCGCGCGAGCCTGGCGCCGTGGGCGCGGCCCTCGCCAACCAGGACTGCTGGTGCGGTTTGATCGTCGACGGCCACCACGTGCATGCCGAGACGCTGAAGATCGCGCTGCGCGCCAAGCGGCACGATCGCTTTCTGCTGGTGACGGACGCCATGCCCAGCGTGGGCGCCGATGCGAGATCATTCCAGATCCAGGGCCGGCGCATCACCGTGAGCGGCGACAGGATCGTCGACGACGAGGGACGACTGGCGGGCGCGCACCTGGACATGGCGAGCGCGGTGCGCAATGCCGTCACCCTGCTGGGGTTGGACCTGGCCACGGCGCTGCGCATGGCCAGTGCGCATCCGGCGGCTTTTCTCAGGCTCGAGGACCGCGGGCGCATAGCGCCCGGCCAGCGCGCCGATCTCGTGCTGCTCGACGAGCGGCTCGAAGTTCAGGGCACCTGGATCGGCGGCGAAGCCGCGGGCCGGGCCTGATCCGGATCGCGGCTAGAATTCCTTCCAGACGGAGTCGTCGTCGCCGTTGGCGGCGCGGGACTTCGGCGACACGGCTTCCGCATCCGACCTGGCCGCTTTGTCCGACCAGGGCCGCGTCGCGCCGCGGCGCTCGACGGCGGGCTTCGCTTCGCCGCGCGACACCGGTTCCCGCACGGATGGCGCGGGCGTATCGGCGGCGGCCCTCACCTGGTAACGCTGCATGGCGGTGTTCAGGCCCCGCGCCTGGTCGGCCATGGCCTGGCTCGCCGCCGAGGCCTGTTCCACCAGCGCGGCGTTCTGCTGCGTGAGCTCGTCGAGCTGCATCACGGCCTTGTTCACCTGCTCGATGCCCGCCGATTGCTCGTTCGATGCCGCGGCGATCTCGGAAACGATGTCCGTCACCTTCTTCACCGCCACCACGAGCTGCTCCAGCGTCGAACCGGACTGCGTGACGAGCGTCGAGCCCTCGTCGACCTTGCGCACGGTGTCCTGGATCAGCGCCTTGATCTCCTTGGCGGCGGCCGCCGAACGGCCGGCGAGATTGCGCACCTCGGTCGCGACCACGGCGAAGCCGCGGCCCTGCTCACCGGCGCGCGCCGCTTCCACGGCGGCGTTCAGCGCCAGGAGGTTGGTCTGGAAGGCGATCTCGTCGATGACGCCGATGATGTCGGCGATCTTCTTCGAAGCCTCGTTGATGCCCACCATGGCCTGCACGGCCTTGGAGACCACCGCGCCGCCCTTCTCGGCCTGATCGCGCGCGGCCACCGCGAGCCTGCTCGCCTGGCCGGCATTGTCGGCGTTCTGCTTGACGGTGCTGGTCATCTCTTCCATCGACGAAGCGGTTTCTTCCAGGGAAGACGCCTGCTCCTCGGTGCGCTGCGAGAGATCCGCATTGCCGCGGCTGATCTCGTCGGCGCCGCGGCTGACTTCCGCCGATGCCAGCTTGGTCTGCGAGACCAGCTCGGCGAGATTGTGCGTGAGGTCGTTGATGCCCGAACCGATCTCCACCAGCAGGCCCGGCTTGCCCTCGGTTTCGATGCGGCGCGTGAGGTCACCCTGGTTGGCGGCGGCCACCAGGCCGCGTACCTCGGTGACCACCATGCCGATGGTGTCCACCAGTTCATTGATGCCGCCCGACAGCGTGAGGAAGAAGTCGCGTTTGCCCTCGAGCGAAATGCGGTTCTCGAGATTGCCGGCGGTGACCGCGGCGATGATCTGCTGCAGCTCGGATTCGGTCGCCACTTCCTGCGTGCGGTCGAACCACTCGAGCACCGTGCCGAGGCGGCG
>CAMLGF010000069.1 GCA_946479515.1 uncultured Pseudomonadota bacterium
CGAGGCGCGCCAGGCCGGGTAGATAGTGGCCGCGAGCGTGATCAGCATGGCGATGCCGGCGATCCACAGCACCTGGCCGGCGTGCAGCTCCGACGGTATCCGGCTGGTGACGTAGACGTCGGAATCGAAGATCTCGAAGCGGAACAGCCGTTCGAGAAACGCGGCGATGGCGCCGGCGTAGTAGCCGACGAGACAGCCGAGCAGCACGCCCGAGAGCACGCCCAGCCAGGCGATGACGCCCCCCTGGATCAGGAACACTTTCATGATCTGCCCGGGCCGGGTGCCCAGGGTGCGCAGGATGGCGATGTCCGTGCGCTTGTCGGTGACCACCATGGCGAGCATGGCCACGAGATAGAAAGCCGCCACCGCCACGATGAGCATGAGGATGATGGCCACCATGGTCTTCTCGATGCGGATGGCGCGGAAATAGCTCGCATGGTCTTCGGCCCAGTCGCTCATCCGCAGACCCGCCGGCAGCGCGGCCGCGAGCGCGCGCACCCGCTCCGGTGCCAGCAGCGCATCCCG
Organism: uncultured Pseudomonadota bacterium; assembly: GCA_946479515.1. The sequence continues at coordinate 526 of CAMLGF010000069.1, forward strand.
GAAGTTCACCTGCAACGTCTGGCGCGCGTCGGCATTCGGCAGCAGCACGCGCACGTCGTCGAGCGCGGCGATGAGCAAAGAGTCGAACTCGGTGATGCCGGCATCGAACACACCCGCCACGGTGAACTCGCGCAGCCGAGGTTCGGGAATGCCGCTGGCGTCGGTGGTGGGCACCAGCACGGTGATGGCATCGCCCAATCCCAATCCCAGCGACAGGGCGGTATTGCGCCCGACCAGCACCAGGTCCGAACCCGGAGTGAGATCGCCCAGCGAACCCTCGACCAGGGCACTGCCGAGCTTCTGCCGCTCGAAGTCGTTCGCCGGATCGACGCCGCGCAGTCGCACCGGCAGCATGTCGGGTTTGCGTACCGCCAGCGCCTCCAGTTCGATCGACGGCGCGACGCTCACCACGTCGGGCGCGGCCCGCAGCTGCGTGGCCAGCGACTGCCAGTCGGGCGCCGCGCCGCCGGGGGCCACGAACACGCGCGCCTGGGAAGACAGGGACAACAGGCCGTCGCGCAGCGTGCCTTCCAGGCCGTTCATGGCCGAGAGGATGACGATGAGCGCGGCCACGCCCAGGCACACGCACAGCAGCGAGACCCAGGTGATGAAGGAGACGAAGAACTTGTGCGAGCGCGCCCGTACGTAGCGCAGTCCGACGAACAGGGGCAGCGAATTCAGCATCGAGCCGTATTTTGGAGCAAAAAGCGGACGGGCTTCACAAAAAGGGCTGTTAGAAGAGTCGGTGGCTGGCGACAGCGGCTGACTTTGCCACAGCGCGGCGTATATTGCCGCCACGGTCGAGTCGCCGGCCGTAGGAGAACGCCATGCTTGCCCGCACGTTGAAGATTTCCGTGGCCGCCCTCGCGGCGTCGCTGGTCGTCGGCGCGACCGCGCCGGTGTTGGCCGAGACGCTGGCCGTCGATGGCCAGGTCACGATCAAACCTTCCGGCATCGAGACTCCGCAGCGCGGATCCTCCATGGAGGCCGTCCAGGCCAGGTTCGGCGAGCCGTCCAACAAGTCGAGCCCCGTCGGCAATCCACCGATCACCAAGTGGTTCTATCCGCACTTCGTCGTGGTGTTCGAGAACGACAAGGTGTTGCACGCCGTCGTCATCGCCGGCTGATCCTCCACCGGTTGCCGATACCGCGCCGCCGAAGCGGCGCACCGGCGTGACATGACACGCTGATCCGCTTCTTCGCCCCGATCGGGCCGAATTCCGCCAGCGACCAGGGCCGAGTCCGACGGAATGCGGCGCCCGTCCGCAGCGCCCGCTTGCAGACCGCGCGACGACAGGTAAGCTGCCGCGCTCCGCAATGCCCGCCATACTCCACCCTCCGCTTCCCCGGCCGAATACGCAGCAGCGCTGGCACCAGCTCTATGGCGCCGCGCGCAGCCTGGCGCTGGCCGAAGCCATCGAGGCCGATTCGCGTCCCTACCTGGTGATCGCGCGCGACGCGCGCGAGCTGGATCAGCTGCGTGCCGAGCTCGGCTTCTTCCTCGGCGGTTCGCGCCACATCCACGCGCTGCCCGACTGGGAGGTGCTGCCCTACGACCTGTTCTCACCGCATCCCGACATCATCTCGGAGCGTCTGTCGGCGCTCGCGGAGCTGCCGCGCCTGGCATCCGCGGTGATCCTCGCGGCCGCGGATACGCTCGGGCAGCGGCTCGCGCCGCGCGGCTACGTGGAAGGTCGCAGCTTCGACTTCGCCGTGGGCGACCGGCTGCAGATCGAGCCGCTGCGCGCGCGGCTCGTGGAAAGCGGCTATGCCTCGGTCGCGCAGGTGACCGCGCCGGGAGAGTTCGCGCTGCGTGGTTCGCTGTTCGACGTCTTTCCCATGGGCACCGCGACACCGCTGCGCGTGGACCTGTTCGACGACGAGGTGGAGGCCATCCGCGAATTCGACGCCGAGACGCAGCGTTCCGGCGCCTCTCTGCAGCGCGTCCGGCTGCTGCCCGGCCGCGAACTGCCGCTCGATGCGGAATCGGTGAAGGCCTTCCGCCTGCGCTACCGCAAGCGCTTCGAGGGCGATCCCACGCGCAGCGTCATCTACCGCGGGGTCAGCGACGGCCTGGCGCCGCCGGGCATCGAGTTCTATCTGCCGCTGTTCTTCGACACCACCGACACGCTGCTCGACTATCTACCGGCCGGGACCGTGGTGTGCGCCGGCGTCGACGTGCCCGCGGCCGTGGAGCGCGCCGCGCACGGCGTGGCGGAACGTTACGAGGAACGCCGGCACGACATCGAGCGGCCGGTACTCACCCCATCGGAACTGTTCCTGGCGCCCGAGGAACTGGCGGCGCGCCTGGCGGCCTTCACCCGCCTCGACATCGACTCGTTCAAGATGGACAACGAGGTGGCTGCGGCGGATGCGGCCGGCCACAACTTCCCGACCGCCGCGCCGCAGGAGTGGCGCGTGGACCTGCGCGCCGAGCGGCCGTTGGCACCGCTCGAAGACTTCCTCGACCGCTTTCCCGGTCGCGTGCTGCTCGCCGCCGACTCCGCGGGCCGCCGGGAAGTGCTGCTCGAGATGCTGCGCGCGCACGGGCTGAAGCCGGCACCGGTCGGCGGCTGGCACGAGTTCGTCGACGGCGAAGCACGATTCGCGCTGAGCATCGCGCCGGAGATGGCCGGTCTGCACGTCACCTCGCCGCCCATCGCCGTGCTCGGCGAGGCGCAGTTGTTCGGCCAGCGAGCGCGACAGGAGCGCCGCCGCCGCCGGGCGCAGTCCGATCCGCAGGCCATCCTGCGCGATCTCACCGCACTCGGCCCCGGCTCGCCCGTGGTTCACGAGGAGTATGGCGTGGGCCGCTACATCGGCCTGCAGGTGATGCAGGTGGCCGGGCAGGACGGCGAGTTCGTGGTGCTCGAATACGCCGGCGGCGACAAGCTGTACGTGCCGGTGCAGCAACTGCACCTGGTGTCGCGATACTCGGGCGCGGCGCCGGAGAGCGCGCCGCTGCACAAGCTCGGCACGGATCAATGGGCCAAGGCGCGCAGGCGCGCCGCGGACAGGATCCGCGACGTGGCCGCGGAGCTGCTCGACCTGTACGCGCAACGCCAGGCGAAGAAAGGTCCCTCACTGGCCACCCGGGACCTCGAGTACCAGGCCTTCGCGAACAGCTTCCCCTTCGAGGAAACCGCGGACCAGGCCGAGGCCATCCGCCAGGTGCTCAGTGATCTCGCCAGCGAGAAGCCCATGGATCGCGTGGTCTGCGGCGACGTGGGTTTCGGCAAGACCGAGGTGGCCATGCGCGCCGCCTTCGTCGCCGCGCAATCCGGCAAGCAGGTGGTGGTGCTCGTGCCCACCACCCTGCTCGCCGAGCAACACACCAACAATTTCCGCGACCGCTTTGCCGACTGGCCGGTGCGCATCGAAGCCCTGTCGCGCTTCCGCACGGGCAAGGAGACCAACGCGGTGCTCGAGGGCATCGAAAAAGGCACCGTCGACGTCGTGATCGCCACGCACCGGCTATTGCATGCCAACGTGCGGTTCAAGGATCTCGGGCTCATCATCGTCGACGAAGAGCATCGCTTCGGCGTGCGCGACAAGGAGAAGCTGAAGGCGTTGCGCGCCGAGGTGCACGTGCTCACGCTCACCGCCACGCCAATCCCGCGCACGCTGAACATGGCCCTGGGGGGCCTGCGCGACCTGTCGCTGATCACCACCCCGCCCGCCGAACGCCTGGCCATCAAGACCTTCGTCACCGAGTGGCACGCGCCCACGCTGCGCGAGGCCGCGCTGCGCGAATTCCGCCGCGGCGGCCAGGTGTACTTCGTGCACAACGTGGTCGAGACCATCGAGAAGACTGCGCAGGAACTCGCGAAGCTGATTCCCGAGGCGGAGGTGCGCATCGGTCATGGGCAGATGCGCGAACGCGATCTGGAACAGCTGATGGTCGACTTCTATCACCGGCGCTTCAACCTGCTGGTCTGCACGACCATCATCGAGAGCGGCATCGATGTGCCCACCGCGAACACCATCATGATCGACCGCGCCGACCGGCTCGGCCTGGCGCAGCTGCACCAGCTGCGCGGCCGCGTGGGCCGATCGCACCATCGCGCCTATGCCTATCTGCTCACGCCGCCGCGCAAGGCGTTGTCCCAGGATGCGGTGAAGCGCCTGGAGGCCATCGAGTCGCTCGAGGACCTGGGCGCAGGTTTCGTGCTGGCCACCCACGACCTCGAGATCCGGGGTGCCGGCGAGTTGTTAGGGGAATCGCAGAGCGGCGAGCTCACCGAGGTGGGCCTGACGATGTACCTGGACCTGCTGGAGCAGGCCGTGAAGGCACTCAAGGAAGGCCGGGAACCCGCGCTCGACCGGCCACTCGCCGCCACCGCGGAAGTGGAACTGCGCCTGCCCGCCCTGCTTCCCGAGAGCTACGTGGCCGACGTGCCCGTGCGGCTGGCCCTTTACAAGCGCCTGGCCGCGGCGCCCGACAACACCGGGGTGGACGAGCTCACCGAGGAGATCGTCGACCGCTTCGGGCCGTTGCCGCCGCCCGCGATGAATCTGCTGCGCGTCGCCCGGCTCAAGCTGGCGGCACGCACCATCGGAATCCGCCGACTGGATCTGGGTCCGCAGGGTGGATACGCGCTGTTCGAGGAAACGAACAGGGTGGACCCGCGCGCGGTCATTCGCCTGGTGCAGCATCCCGACCGCGACTACCGACTGGAGGGCGCGCTCAAGCTGCGCATCTCCGTGGAGAACGAGACCGATGCCGAGCGCTTCGAGTTCGCGGAAAGATTCCTGGGCGAGCTCCGTGGGCCGGGTGGCGAAGCTGCGACAACTGGGCAGGCTGCTGGACACCGGGAGCCGGGTGCATCGAAGTCCCCGCCGCCGGCTCCCAGGCGCTAGCCGCTATACTGGGCGCATGACGCTGACCCGCCCGCGATTCACGACGCTCGTCACCCTCGCCCTCCTGGTCGCCACCGCCGGCCTCATGCCGGCCTCGCAGGTCCGCGCGCAGACGCCGTCGGGTCGTGTGTACACCGTCGAGCTGATCATCTTCCGCAACCTCACCGGCCAGGGTGGCCCGGAGGACTGGAGCGTCAAGCCCGTGGCACGCCGGCCGGATCTGCCGGATTCGCCGGTCACCGGCCGGTTCGTGGCCGCATTGCCCGCCTCGCAGTTCCGCCTGAACGACGTCGAGGCCCGCCTGCGCAACAGCGCCAACTATCAACCCATCGCCCATTTCGCCTGGCAACAGACCGCGAGCTCCTGGGGCTCGGGCGCGGGCTTCACCGTGGCCAAGCTCGCCGGGAACATCCCCGGCCTCTCGGGCCTCATCTTCCTGGAAGCCGGCACCTACCTGCACCTCGGCATGACGCTCAACTACCAGAGCGCCAATCCACCGTCGGGCCTCGGCGCGACGCCGGGCACGGTGTTCATGATGTCGGAGTCGCGGCGCGTGAAGCAGTATGAGCGGAACTACTACGATCATCCGGCGTTTGGCGTGATCGCACTGGTGACGCCGGCGAACCAGGGGACTGGCGGGCGCTGAGCCGCCGGGAAGCGCCCGCGTCGTCGCGCGCTCCGGAGCGGGGCTCTCAACGGAAGTCCGCTTCCTCCGCCACGATCACGCGGTTGCGGCCCTGATCCTTGGCGCGCGTCACCGCGCATTCCACCGCCTTCAGGAATTGCTCCGGCGTATCGTCGGGCCGCGCCGTGTGCACGGCCACGCCGCCGCTCACGGTGACGTATTTCTGGATGGAACGCGGGTGATGGATCTGCTGCTCGCGCACGCGGTGCGCCACCGTGGTGGCGTGCTGGATGACGTGGTCGGCCGGCGTGCCGTGCATCAGCACGATGATGCTGGCGCCGTCCCAGCGCCCCACCACGTCGGTGCCACGCCGGAACGAGCCCGCGATCGCGCGCGCGACGCGTCTGACTACCGAATCGCCGCCGGCGCGATCGAAGATTTCGTTGTAGGGACCGAGCTGGTCGATGTCGAACAACAGCAGCGCGATGTCCGTCTTGTCGCGTTGCGCGAGCGCGAAGTCGCGCTTGAGGACGTCCTCGAAATAGAAGCGGGACGCGAGCCCGGTGAGCCGATCTTCGCGCACCCATTGCGGGATGCCGCGGATGCCGCTCTCGCCCACCGTCTTGGCACGCGTGCCGCCCTCGCGATGATAGCCGACGAAGTGCGTGACCTTGCCGTCCCCGTTGCGCAGCGGATGGATCTGCATGTCGTTGACGAACACAGTGCCATCCTTGCGCAGGTTGCGCAGCAGCGCCCGCACCGGCTCGCCGTGGCGCAGGGCCTCGCGAACCGTGTCGAGCTCGGGCTGCTCGCGGTCGCCACCCTGCAGGAAGCGCGGATTCCGGCCGATCACCTCATGGCTCTCGTAACCCGTGAGCCGGCAGAACGCCTGGTTGACGTACACCACGTGGCGCTCACCGCCGGCATCGCAGATCAGGATGCCCTCGGGAGCCGCGTCCAGCACGCCGCGCAGGAATTCACCGTGAAAGTCGTTCATGCGTTCCCCGCCGTGAGACTCAGCGCGGGCGCCGCGGCGGTGCGCGCCAGCAGTTCCTGGCTGGCGCGCCAGGCATCGCCGGCGAGCAATTCGCCGCGCTCGGGCGCGCTCCTGCCGCGCATGCGCACCAGCCGCAGATGCGCGCTGGGCTCGATGTCCCACTCGAGCTCGTCGAGCAGCGTGGCCACTGCCGCGCGGTCGTTGCACACGGGCAGCACGTCGCAGCCCGCCTGCAGGGCGGCGGTGGCACGGGCGACCACGTCGCCGAACTCCCGGGCGCCGCCCATGGAGAGGTCGTCGGTGAAGATGCAGCCCTCGAAGCGCAGTTCCTCGCGCAACCCGTTCTGGATCCAGCGCCGCGAGAGACTGGCCGGCTCCGGCGCCACCTGTGGATAGAGTACGTGCGCCACCATGATGCCCGGGATGCCGTTGGCAATGAGCCGGCGATACGGCAGCAGGTCGTCGGCGAGCTCGCTCCAGGCACGCCTGTCTACCGGCAGCGACTGGTGCGAGTCGGCGACCACCGCGCCGTGCCCGGGGAAATGCTTGGCGGTGGCCGCCATGCCCGCGTCCTTCATGCCCTGCACGTAGGCCAGCGCGAGCTGGGCCACGGCTTCGGGCCTGGCATGGAAGGCGCGATCGCCGATGACTTCGCTCACGCCATAGTCGAGATCCACGCAGGGAGCGAACGACAGATCGACGCCATGCGCGCGCAGCTCGGCCGCCATGAGCCAGCCCATCGACCGCGCCAGGGTGATGCCCTGCTTGGGGTCGAGATCGAATTCGTGGCCGATGCGCCGCGGCGGCGGCAGCTGCGAGAACTCGGGCCGGAAGCGCTGCACGCGCCCGCCCTCCTGATCCACCGCGACGACGAGCGCCGGCGTGCGCACGGCATGGATGTCGGCCACCAGGCGGGTGAGCTGGCCGGCGGAGTGGTAGTTGCGTGTGAACAGGATCACGCTGCCGACCAGCGGATGGCGCAACACCTCGCGGTCTTCGGGCGTCAGCTCGAGACCTGCGACGTCGACCATCAGTGGACCCAGGGTCACTCCATCCATCCTTGCGGGAGCCCCGCTAGGTTGCCCGGTCGAGCACCGCGATGGACTCCACGTGCGTGGTGTGCGGAAACATATCAAGGACCCCGGCAGCGCGTAAGCGGAAACCCAGTTCATGGGTCAGCACGCCCAGATCGCGGGCCAGGGAGCCCGTATGGCAGGAGATATACACCACCCGGCGCGGCGCGAGATGTGCCACGGCGCTCAAAACCTCGCGGGCCCCGACGCGCGGCGGGTCTAACAGCACCTGGTCGTACCCGTCCTTCATCCACGGCAGGGCCCGGTCGGGCGCCGCCGAAAGATCGGCGACGTGGAACCGGGCATTGGTGAGGCCGTTGGCGGCGGCATTGACCCGGGCGCGATCGATCAGGCCGGCATCGCCTTCCACGCCGACCACCTCCGCGGCGCGCCGGGCCAGCGGCAGGGTGAAATTGCCCAGGCCGCAATACAGGTCCAGGACGCGGTGGGCCGGGCCCACCTCCAGTAGTTCGATCGCGCGGGCCACCATGGAGCGGTTGATGGCCGCGTTCACCTGCACGAAGTCCGTGGGACCGAAATCGAGCCTGAGGTCGAACTCGTCCAGCCGGTAGTGCAGATCGACCGGTCCCGGCGTGAGCGGCGCCACGGTGTCGAGACCGCCCGGCTGCAGCAGGATGCGCAGCCCATGGGTGCGCTCGAATGCCCGCAGCCGGTCGAGATCCGCATCGGGCAACGGGTCGAGCACGCGGAACACCAGCACGCGTTCGCCGTCGGAGAGCGCCACCTCGATCTGCGGCAGGCTCTCGCGGCGCTGCATGCCCGTGAGCAGTTCGCCGAGTGCGCCCACCAGCGAACCCACGGGCTCGGCCAGAACCTCGCACTCGTGCACGTCGGCGACGTACTTGCCCTGCTTCTCGCGAAAGCCCACCAGGCTGCGGCCCTTCTTGGTGACGTAGCGCGACGACAGTCTTGCGCGCCGACGATAGTTCCAATGCGGGCCCGTCAACGGCGGCAGCCAGTCTTCCGGCGTGACGTTGCCGATGCGCAGCAGGTTGCCGGCCAGCTCCTTCTGCTTCACGTCGATCTGCGCCACCGGATCAAGATGCTGGAGCGCGCAGCCGCCGCACACGCCGAAATGCCGGCAGCGCGGCGTCACGCGCTGCGGCGAAGGCACCAGCACCTCCACCAGCTCGGCTTCGTCGTGACTCTTGTGAAAGCCGCGGCGCCGGAAGGTCACGCGCTCGCCGGGCAACGCGCCGGCGATGAACACCGTCTTACCGGCTTCGCGAGTGTGCTCGAGGGGGCTGTCCTCGATATCGGCGCCACGCACCACGCCCTCGCCCTCGTGCGTGAGGTCGGCGACCACGCCGGTTTCGAGCGCTGCGTTGTGCGCGCGGGAAGATTTGCTCATCGTGGCTGGTTCAGGTCGTCCAGGCGGCGAGGAATTCGTCGAAGTGCGGCTGCTTCGCCTCGGCGAGCCACAGCCGCGTGCGTCGCAGCTCTTCCTGCAGGCCCGCGTCGGTCAGCCGGCCGCGCATGAACTGGAAGCGCAGGTACACGAGCCAGGTGTTGATGACATCGGTCTCGCAATAGCGGCGGATGCGGGTGAGCTCGCCGCGGCGGTAGGCAGCCCAGACCTGCGAGCCGTCGAAGCCGAGTTTGCCCGGGTACCCCAGCAGCATGGCCATGTCCGACAAGGACGCGCGGGCGCGGGACTGATAGCCGGACAGCACGTCCATGAGATCCAGGTGCCGCCAGTGGAAACGCCCGAGATAGTTGTTGTAGCGGAAGGCGGTGTCCTCATCGCCGGTTTCCCAGTATCGCGGCGCCTGCACGTTCAGATGCAGCGCCCGGTAGTGCAGCACGGGCAGATCGAAGCCGCCGCCATTCCAGCTGACGATCTCGGGGGTGTACTTCTCGATGCCGTCGAAGAAACGTTCCACGAGCTCGCGCTCGGACGCGCTCTCCTCACCCAGGCTCCACACCCGGAACCCGTCGCGCGAACGGAACACGCAGGAAACGGCGACGATGCGGTGCTGATCGTGCGGCAGGAAATCGCTGCCCGAATCCTGGCGCGCCCGTGCCTGCATGGCCTTGCCCACTTCGTCATCGGACAAGCCATCGAGGCCGAACAGCCGCCGGCCGAAGGCGACGTCCGGCACTGTCTCGATATCGAACACCAGGGTGTTCATGACGCTTTCTCGAGTACCGCCACGGCCACGATGAGCCCCGCCTCATCGGTGAGCGTCACGTGCCCCGCGCCGATGCCGAGCCCGCGGCGCATGCGCTCGCCACGTTCGGAGTACACCACCTCGGGCCGACCCCAGGCGTTCTGCACCACACCCACGTCGCGGATCCAGATGCCATGCGCGAAGCCCGTGCCCATGGCCTTGACGATGGCCTCCTTCGCCGCGAAGCGCATGGCGAGGAAACGCTCGGCGCGCCGGGTCTTCGCCAGCTGTGCGCGCTCATCGGGCAGCAGCAGGCGCTCGACGAAGTGCTCGCCGTAGCGGTCGTACACCTTCTTGACGCGCGCGGCCTCGAGCACGTCGACGCCAATGCCGAAGATCACCGCCGTGCCTCGATCATCAGTGTCTTCATGTCGCGCACCGCCGCCGCCAGCCCGCCGAAGATGGCGCGCGCGACGATGCAGTGGCCGATGTTGAGCTCGACGATCTCGCGGATCGCCGCCACCGGCTGCACGTTGTGGTAAGTGAGCCCGTGGCCGGCATGCACCTCGAGCCCGAGACCGGCGGCGCGGCGCGCCGCGCCGGCGAGACGCTCGAGCTCGCGCGCTCGAGCAGGCCCGGTGGCATCCGCATACGTGCCGGTGTGCAGTTCGACGACGGGCGCGCCGGAGCGCCTGGCGGCATCGACCTGCGCCGCGTCGGGCGCGATGAACAGGGCCACGCGAATGCCGGCGTCCGCGAGCTTGCGCACACCGCGCGCGATGCGATCCACGTCGGCGGCGACGTCGAGCCCGCCCTCGGTGGTGATCTCGGCGCGGTTCTCGGGCACCAGGCACACGTCGTGCGGACTCACCTCGACGGCAATGCCCAGCATTTCCTCGGTGAGCCCCATCTCGAGATTCATGCGCGTCTGGAGCATGGGGCGCAGCAGGCGCACGTCGCGATCCTGGATGTGCCGCCGGTCCTCGCGCAGGTGCAGCGTGATGTTGTCGGCGCCGGCCTGTTCGGCGAGCAGCGCCGCATGCACCGGGTCGGGATATGGCGCGCGCCGCGCCTGGCGGACCGTGGCGACGTGGTCGATGTTGATGCCCAGTTCGATGTTTCCCATTGCGGTGGAACCCATGGCTGTGGAGCTCGGCGAGCTCATGCGTTTCCTCGTCTTGTCATCGACCGCGCCACGTTGCGCGTGCGCAGCTCGCGGCCTTCGAGACAGTGATCCAGCGCCTGGCGCAGGAGGCGGCGCGCGGCGTCGAGCGTCTGCGCATCGTCCAGCGATTCCTCGCGCAGCGCCAGCAGCGTGCGGCCCGAGTAGGCCCCGGGCGCGTCTTCGCGCACCTCGCAGAGGCCCTGCGACGGACGATACTGGTAGTGAGAGTCGGCCGCCACGTCGAGCTCGAGGCCGTAGCCAATGCATTCCAGCAGCCGCTTCTCGAACACGCGCAGCGCGGCTTCGGGTTGCGCTTCCACGCACAGCCGCCGCAGGGCGCGCGCGTAGTCATCGAACAGCTGTGCCTGCGGGTCATGGCGCGTCATCAGGCTGATGACCAGCTCGTTGAGATAGAACGCGGCCATCACGTGCCGGGGCGCGAGCGGCAATGCTTCCCCGTCGGCTTCGGCAACGGTGAGCTGCGCGGCATCGCCGCGCCCGGTCCACGACAGCAACAGCGGGCGGAACGGCATGAGCAGCGGCGCCAGCTTCGATTTCGGCCCGCGTGCGCCGCGCGCGAACAGCGTGAGGCGGCCGTGGCAGCGGGTGAACACGTCGAGGATGCGGCTGGTGTCGCGATACTCGCGATGGTGCAGCACGTAGGCAGGCTCGAGGCTGACGCGTTCGCGGGCCACCATGGCGGCTGCCTGCTACTCCATCCCGAGCTGCGCGAGGGCGCGCGCGTCGTCGGCCCAGTCCTCGCGCACCTTGACCCACAGGTTCAGATGCAGGCGCCTGCCGAGCCGGGCATTCAGCTCTTCGCGCGCCTTCTGGCCGATGCGCTTCAGGCGCGACCCCTTGGCGCCGATGACGATGGGCTTCTGTCCTTCGCGATCGACCCAGATGACGGCGTCGACGACCAGCCGGCCCTCTATTTCTTCCTTCTTCTCGATCTCCACCGCGATGCCGTAGGGCACCTCTTCCACCAGCTCCATGGTGAGCTTCTCGCGGATGGTCTCGGTGATCTGGAAATCCTCGCCGCGGTCGGTGCGTTGCTCGGGAGGGAACAGCTCGGGCGATTCCGGCATGCGCGCGGCGATAACCTCGATCAGGCGATCGAGATTGGCGCCCTTCTCGGCGGACACCGGCACCACCTCGAGGAACGTGTGCCTGCCGGCAAGCTCGGCCACGAACGGCAATAGTTTGTCCTTGGGATTGACCTTGTCGACCTTGTTGATGACCAGGATGGCGTCGCGACCGCTGTCCTCGATGCGCTTGAGCACCGCCTCGTCTTCCTCGCCGAAGCGCAGCGCCTCGACCACGAATACCACGAGGTCGGCGTCGGCCAGCGCGGCCGCGGCGGTGCGGTTCATGGCGCGGTTCAGGGCGCGGCGCTCCCCCAGGTGCAGGCCGGGAGTGTCCACGAAGGCCAGCTGCACTCCCGGGCGGTTGAGCACCCCCAGCACGCGGTGCCGGGTGGTCTGCGGGCGGGAGGTGACGATGGAAAGCTTCTCGCCGATGAGCGCGTTCAGCAGCGTGGACTTGCCGACGTTCGGCCGCCCGACGATGGCGGCGAAGCCGGCGCGAAACGGGGTGCCTTCGGGCGTGGCCATGTTCAACTCCCGACTCCCAGGGCCTGCAGCGCCGCCTGGGCGGCAACCTGCTCGGCGCGCCGCCGGCTCGGCCCCTCGCCCTCGGTCTCGATGTGCAGGTCGGGCACCGAGCAGCCGACCAGGAAGATCTGCGCGTGCGGTTCACCGCTGGTGCGCTTCACGCTGTACACGGGCAGCGGACGGCCATCGGCCTGCAGGTGTTCCTGGAGGCGGGTCTTGGCGTCCTTGAGCGTCGCTGGCTCGGGAAGCGCGGCGATCTTCGCCTCGAACAGGGGCAGGATCTTGTCGCGCACCACCTCGAACCCGCCGTCGAGATACAGCGCGCCGCACAACGCTTCGAAAGCATCGGCGAGAATGGACTGCCGGCGGTATCCGCCGGTCTTGAGCTCGCCCGAGCCCAGCAGCAGCAGTTCGCCCAGCTGCATGGCCTGCGCGATTTCCGCCAGGGGCTCCTCGCTCACCAGGCGCGCGCGCAGGCGTGACAGGTCGCCTTCGCTGGCCGCGGCGAATTCCCGGTACAGCCTTTCGGAGAGCAGCAGATTGAGCACCGAGTCGCCGAGGAATTCGAGGCGCTCGTTGTTGGGGCCCTCGGCACTGCGATGCGTGAGGGCGACGACGAACAGGTCGCGATCGCGCGGCGCATAACCCAACCGGACGGTGAGCGTGTCCGCCTGGCTGGATGACATCAGGACCATGTCTGCCGCATCAATCGCTGGGCCCGATATTGACGGTCTTGTCGAAGTCGATGGTCAGAAAGAGATTACCGAACAACGGCACCGTCGAATCGTAGTCGAGCACGATGTCCCAACCACCGTCTTCAGAACGCGTGACATCGAGATCCGTGGCCTTCACGTCGTCGATGTAGCCGGTGTCGAAACGCTTCTGCAGGGCGGTGCGGATTTTCGACGGCGACATCGCTCCTTCGGTTTCCAGCTGCTTGGCGGTGTCCTGCACGGCCGAGGACAGCTTGTAATACTCGTAGTATTCCGGACCGACGCGGATGGCGGCATAAACGACGATGGCCACGGGCACCAGAAGGAAAATCCAGCCGATCATCGTCACGCCACGTTGTTTGCGCATATGTCCTCCCGATTGACTCTCAAGGAATGCTACTGCCGATACGGCGCCAGTTGATCCAGCTCGAGCGCTGCGGATCGAAATTGAACCAGATTCGCGTGGCCTTGCCGACCAGATTCTGGTCGGGCACCAGGCCCCAGCCGCGGCTGTCGTCGCTGTTGTCGCGGTTGTCGCCGATCATCAGGTAATAGCCCGGCGGCACCACTTCGAACTGGTGATCGCCGTGATCGCGCCCACCCTCGGCAGACTCGCGGCACAGCCAGCCCCCCAGGTCGCGCCGCAGTTTCTTGCGGTCGCAGTCCGGCAGCGGCGCGCCCATCAGGCTGCTCTCCGAGCGGCAGGACATCACCTGGTGCGTGTGCGAGCCCAGCGTTTCCTCGTACAGGCGGATGCCCGCGTAGCAGTTGTCTTCGAACCGGCGCGCATCGCGCAGCTCGATGGTTTCGCCGTTGATGACCAGGTGGTCGTCATGGACCTCCACTCGATCTCCGGGCAAGCCGACGAGGCGCTTGATGTAGTTGACGCTGGGATTCGGCGGATGACGGAAGACTACGACGTCGCCGCGTTGCGGAGTGCCAATGTCGAGGAATTTCTCGTTGAGGACCGGCCAGCGCAGTCCGTAGGCGAACTTGTTGACCACGATGAAGTCGCCGTCGAGCAGCGTCGGCATCATGGAATCGGAGGGGATGCGAAACGGCTCGAAGATGAACGCCCGCACCACCAGCACGATGAACGCCACCGGAAAGAAGCTGCGCGCATAGTCGACCGTGCCCGGTTCGCCGAGCGTCACCGGCGGCGTCGCCGCCGCGGCGGCGGCCTCGCGCGGCTTGCGGAACACGAAATGGTCCAGCAGCCAGACCACGCCGGTTCCGAAAGACAGCAGCAGCAGCACCAGGCTGAAATCCAGCGATTCGGCGGTGATGAGCCGCACGATGACCGCGACGATGAGATAGGGCAGCACGGCGTACGCGATGCGCACCGGCGCGGGGTCCGGCGGATTGGGCACGCCGGCGGCAACGGCTCGCCGCGGCGCAAGCAGCCAGCTGTCGATGGCGCACCACAGGCCCACCGGAACCGCGACCCAGCTGGCCGGCACGGCCAGATTCTTGATGAGCTCGATGATGTCCTGCATGCGCTACTTCCCCACCTTGAGAACGGCGAGGAAGGCTTCCTGCGGAATCTCCACCTGTCCCAGTTGCTTCATGCGCTTCTTGCCCTCTTTCTGCTTCTCGAGCAGCTTCTTCTTGCGCGTGATGTCGCCACCATAGCACTTGGCCAGCACGTTCTTGCGCAAGGCCTTGACGGTGGCGCGGGCGATGACATGGCTGCCGATGGCCGCCTGCACCGCCACTTCGAACATCTGCCGCGGTATCAGCTCCTGCATCTTGTCGACCAGTTGCCGGCCGCGCTCGTAGGCGGAGTCGCGATGCACGATGATGGACAGCGCGTCCACCTTGTCGCCGTTGATGAGCACGTCGAGCTTCACCAGCGGCGCGGGCTGGAAATGACTGAATTCGTAATCGAACGAGGCATAGCCGCGGCTGGTGGACTTCAGGCGGTCGAAGAAGTCGAGCACCACTTCTGCGAGCGGCAGCTCGTACTGCAGCGACACCTGGGTGCCGAGATACAGCATCTTCTTCTGCACGCCGCGCTTGTCCGCGCACAACTGCAGCACGCCGCCGACGTGGTCGGGAGGCACGAGGATGTTGGCGAGGATGATGGGCTCGCGCAGCTCCTCGATCTTGTCCACCGGCGGTAGTTTGGCCGGGTTGTCGACCGAGATCGTCTCGCCAGCGGTGGTGACGACTTCGTAGACCACCGTCGGCGCCGAGGTCACCAGCTCGATCTGATATTCGCGCTCGAGCCGCTCCTGCACGATGTCCATGTGCAGAAGCCCCAGGAACCCGACGCGGAAGCCGAAGCCGAGCGCGCCGGAAACCTCCGGCTCGAAGTGCAAGGCCGAATCGTTGAGACGCAGCTTGCTCAGCGCATCGCGGAATTTGTCGTAGTCGTCGGAGACGATCGGGAACATGCCGGCGAACACGCGCGGCTGCACCTGCTTGAAGCCCGGCAGCGGTTCCGCGGCGGGCTGCCGCTCGAGCGTGATGGTGTCGCCCACGGGCGCGCCGTCGATCTCCTTGATGCCGGCGATGACGAAACCCACGTCGCCCGGGCCCAGCTCGCGCGCCGGCACCGACTTCGGCGTGAAACGACCCACCTTGTCGACGAGGTGCGCGCGGCCGGTGGACATGACCCGCATCTTGTCGCCGGCCTTGATGATGCCATTGACGATGCGCACGAGCGTGACCACGCCCACGTAGTTGTCGAACCAGGAGTCGATGATCAGCGCCTGCAGCGGCGCGGCCGGATCGCCCTTGGGCGCCGGAATGCGTTCGATGAGCTGCTCGATGAGATCCTCGACGCCCTCGCCCGTCTTGCCGGAGACCTTCAAGGCATGGTCGGCGGGAATGCCGATCACGGCCTCGATTTCCTTGATCACCCGCGCCGGATCGGCCGAAGGCAGATCGATCTTGTTGATCACCGGCACGACTTCCAGGCCGAGCTCGGTCGCGGTGTAGCAGTTCGCCACGCTCTGAGCCTCGACACCCTGCGTGGCGTCGACCACCAGCAGCGCGCCATCACAGGCGGCCAGCGAGCGCGAGACCTCGTAGGAGAAGTCCACGTGTCCCGGCGTGTCGATCAGGTTCAGCTGGTATCGCTGGCCGTCGCGTTTCGACGTGTAATAAAGAGTGACCGACTGCGCCTTGATCGTGATGCCGCGCTCGCGCTCGAGCTCGAGGGAGTCGAGCACCTGGTCCTGCATCTCGCGGGCTTCCAGGCCGCCGCATATCTGGATGAACCGGTCAGCGAGGGTGGACTTGCCGTGATCGACGTGGGCGATGATCGAAAAATTGCGGATGCGTTCCATCAGGTCGGCCTGCCGCGGCGAGGGAGCGGGGGCCCACCCGAAAGACGGCAAAAAATCAGCGCGGGAGTATAGCCGGACGCGGCGGTACCAACCTTAAAAGTTCTTGGGAATTCAGCGTGTAATGGCAAATCGCGCTGCCATCCAGCAGCAGGACGGGCACCTTGAGGCCGTACCGGCGGACCAGGTCCGCATCGCTGTCGACGTCGACCACGGTCACGATGGGTATGCGGCCGTCGCGCTCCAGAGCCGCCAGCTCCGTGAGCATTTCCTCGCACAGATGGCAGTCTGCCCGGCTGAGGACCACGAGACCCGGGGGCAGATTCATGGACGGCGCCGCGCGGCCGGCGCCATTACTTGCGGCGTGGCGGCGCGATGTCCAGACCGTCGGCGTCGGATGACTTCTGCGAGGTCGCCTTCACCTGGGTGGCGATGAACTTGACAGTGGTGGGCGGCACTTCGCCCACGACGGTGATCTGGTGATCGTCGACCACGGTCGAGAAGGCGGAGGAAGACCCGATGCGCGCCGGGCCCTCGGCCGCCTGGGCGTCGGGCTTGCGCGGCTCGACGAACACCGACACCGACGCCACGCCGTCGGTGAACACCAGGTGCGCGACCGGCTCGCTCGAGCCCGGCAGGGCCTGGTTGGCCCGCGATGCCATGCGGAAACCCGGAGGCAGTCTCATGGCGTCCCATAGCGCGGGCGATGCAGCGTTCGCCACGCGGCTGTCGGCACGCAGCCAGCGGTAGTTGGAGGCATCCACCTGCGGCTTGAACATGGAATCGGGAATGCGCTCGGGCAGATCGATGCTGGAAAAGAGGATCTGCTCGATGACCTGGCCGCTGCGGTCGCAGAGCTGCGTCTTGAGCGGCATGTAGGTTTCTTCGTCGATCCAGAGACGATAACCGTAGCGATACTCGTCGCGCGGATGCAGTGCGACCACGCGCGAAGTGCGGCCCAGCAGCCGCTCGCGCTCGCCGCCGAGGATTTCGTAAACCTGCGATTCGTCGCCGCCGGCCAGCGACGGCAACGCGCCGAGCAGCGGACCATCGGGCGCGCGGCGTTCCACCAGCACGGTACGCCGGTCGGGCAGATAACAGGTGAGCTCATCGCCTTCGCGGATGAATTCGCGGCCCGAGGCATCGAGCGACAGCAGTCGTTCGGAAACATCACGGCCACGTACGCGATGGATGATGCGCAGGGTCTCGGCGCGCGTGCCGCGCACGTGCGTGAAGACACCGACGTAGTTGCGGCTGGTGAGCGCCTTGTTCATGCGCTCCAGCCAGTCCTTGGGTTCGGCGCCCAGCGCCAGGCCCGCGGTCAGCAGCAGGGAAAGACTCGCGAACCACGCCAGCTGTTGCCGGGAGCGGAACCGGCGCGAATCACGGCGCATCGGCGCTCTCCACATCCGTGGGCGCGGCTTCTGGGACCACCGTTCCCTCGCCGGTCTCCGCGCCGACGATGCCGAGCAAGGCCATGCGCCGTGTGAGTGGACCGGAATATTCGCTGTGGGCAACCACGTAATTCGCCAGCCGGGCCGGCGGCGCGAGGCTGGTCGCGGAGCTCGGCGCGGGAGTGCTGTAAAGACCGGTTTCATCGGCCGACGCGGACCGCGCGGGCGAGCTGTTGACGGCGACGGTGGTGCCGGTGGGCTCAGGAGCCACCAGCACCGTGGTCGGCGACGTGGTGCTGGCCAAGGTATCCACACCCGGCTCCTGGGAGCCTCGCAGCCAGAAAATGGAAATGGCAGCCACGCTGGCGGCAATGCCCGCGCCCGCCAACGGCGCGCCCACCCGCGACCAGCGCTGACGACGGGCGCCAGCCGCTGCCGGCACCAGGGCACCGGCCCGGGAATTGTCCACCGTCGCGGCATCGCCGTAGCTGGCTTCCTTCGCCAGGACCGTCTGCACGCGGACGGCGACGCGATCGTGGAGAACCACGCCGCGTTCGGCCCGCAAGGCGGCGCCGATCAGGGAATAGCGCGACCACTGCGCGCGCAGGGATTCGTCACGCGCCAGGCGCCGCGCGAGCAGCTCACACTCCGCGGCAGGCAACTCACCATCGAACATGGCGGAGAGCTGACTGCCTCTCTCGCCGTGTCGATCGTCCGGGCGCTCTTCGCTCATACCATTTCCTCGGTGCGGCCGAGGCCGCCTTCAAAAACCTCGCGCAGGCGCTTGTCGATGGCCTCGCGCGCTCGAAAAATACGGGAACGCACCGTGCCCACGGGACACTCCATGGCGGCCGCGATCTCCTCGTAACTCAGTCCGTCGAGTTCGCGCAGCACGATGGCCGTCTTGAGTTCCTCAGGCAAACCTTCGATCGCAGAGTTCACGATGCCGCGAATTTCTTCGGTGAGGGCCATGCCCTCCGGTGTGTCCGGATCCTGAAGCCTGGTTTGCACGCTGTGCGATTCCTCAGGGTCGGTCAGATCGAGGTCGTAGGCGATGGGGCTGCGGTCGCGGGAGGCGAGTGAGTTCTTGGCGGTGTTGATGGCGATGCGATACATCCACGTGTAGAAGGCGCTGTCGCCCCGAAACTGCGGTAGCGCCCGATACGCCTTGATGAAGGCCTCTTGCGCAATGTCTTCGGCTTCTGCGGGGTTTCGCACGTAACGCAACACCAGCTTCACCACCTTGTGCTGGTACTTGCGTACCAGCAGGTCGAACGCACTCTTGTCACCGCGCTGAACGCGTTTGACGAGTACCAGGTCACTCTCTTCCGTCGTCACAGGAGCACCCCGGCTCCTTGCGAGCTGAATAGACCCTGAAC
>CAMLGF010000070.1 GCA_946479515.1 uncultured Pseudomonadota bacterium
GGGATGCTACTTATTCTGCCCGATTCTGCTAGCGCAGAGTGCTTCGTTTCGGCGCGGAACTGGTCGTCACATCGCTTATCTTTATGGTTAATGTCGAATGAGTGGCTGACATCGCTCGGCTATTCTGCATTTGGAGCAAGGATGCTGCGCAAAAAAGACGCACTAATAAAGTTGGGGACGTTTCGTCGGCATGTCGATTCTCGGGCTGATCTGCGTGCTGCTCGCACTCGTGGCGACGCTGCTGTTCGTGCTGTTCTTGTTCCAGCGGCGCGATCTGCGGGCGGTCTCCGAGTTGTCGCTCACCCTGCAACGCGCGGTGAGCGGCGAGCGGCTGCCGCAGCGCATCGAGATGGAGCCGGGCCACGAGGGTCAGCTCGACCTGCAGGCGCTCGGCGTCTCCGTCAACCAGCTGCTGCTGCGCGCTGCCCGCACTGCCGGCCGCGAGCGAGCCGGCCCGAAGCTGTTCACCGAGCTCGGTGAACGCATTCACGAGGCGGTGCTGGTGCACCGCGACGTGATCCTGTACGCCAACAGCCAGTTCGCGAGTTTCGTCGGCGCCGACCGCGTCGATCTCATCGACCGCCGCCTGTCCGACCTGGTCGCTCCAGAGTACGCGGACCTGGTGGCGGAAAACCTGCGCCGCAGGCTGGCCGGTTCGCCGAGCGCGGAACGCTTCGAAGTGGAAATGGTAGGCCTGCAGGGCCAGGTCAGCCTGCTCGAGCTAACTACCGCGATGATCGATTTCGAGGGGTCGCCGGCGTTGCTGGTCACGGGCGTCGAGGTGATCCCCACCAGAAAGCTCCGCGCCCTGGCGACGGGCAAGATCGACGAGAAGGAAACCGCCAAGCGCGCCGCGCTCGTGGCGCCGCCGCTGCCGACACCGCCGTCCGCGCCGCCGCTGCAGGTGCTGGCCATGCAGTCGCTGGCCGAGGCGATCGTGACCACGGATGCCGAGGGGCGCCTGGTCTACCTGAATCCAGCCGCGGAACGGCTGCTTGCCGTGGACAAGGCGGAGGTTGCCGGCCGCGCCCTGGAAGACGTGATCGGCCTGGTGGATCAGAACGACCGCAACCTGCTCGCCGATCCGGTGCGCGAAGCCGTGACCAGCGGCGCGAGTCCGCACGTGCTGAGCCGCCGGGCCGTGCTCATCGGCAAGGCTCCGGGCGAGGAGCGCGCCATCGAGTTGGCCGCGTCCCCGCTGCATGACGAGAACGGCGAACTGGCCGGCGCAGTGATCCTGCTGCACGACGTCACCGAACTGCGCGGACTGCATCGGCAGATGTCCTACCAGGCCACGCATGATGCGCTCACGGGCTTGGTGAACCGACGCGAATTCGAGCGGCGCCTGGACGAGGCCGCCGGCTCGGCGCGCCGCGGCGAGGCCACGCACATGCTGTGCTACCTGGATCTCGATCGCTTCAAACTGGTGAACGACACCAGCGGCCATCTCGCCGGCGATTCGATGTTGCGCGAAGTGGCCAAGCTGCTGCGCGAGGCGGTGCGCGACTCCGATACCGTCGCGCGCCTCGGCGGCGATGAATTCGGCATGCTGCTGGTGGGCTGCCCGCTCGAAAAGGCGCGGCAGATCGCCGATGACGTCTGCCGTTCCATCGCCGGCTATCGCTTCGTGTGGCACGACCGCGTGTTCAGCATCGGCGTTTCGATCGGCCTGATCGAGATCGGGCGCGAGGCGGGCTCGGTGGAGCAGTTGCTCGCCGCGGCCGATTCGGCTTGTTACGTGGCCAAGAAGGAAGGTGCGGGCCGCGTGTCCGTCTACTCGGCGCGTGACGAGGCGCTGGCGCGCAGCAGCGGTGAAATCCAGTGGCTGCAGAAGCTGCAGGCCGCGCTCAAGGAAGAGCGTTTCACGCTGTACTACCAGCCCATTGTGTCCGCCTACGGCGGGGACGGCGATGGTCCGTCGATGGAAGTGCTGCTGCGCATGCTCGATGAGAATGGGCAGGAAATTCCGCCCGGAAACTTCGTGGCCGCTGCCGAGCGCTACCGGCTGATGGCATCGGTGGACCGCTGGGTGGTGCACACCACGCTCGGCGCTCTGGCGCGCAACGCGTTTCAGCTCGCGCGCGAGCGCTGCCTGGCCATCAACATCTCGGGCCAGACGCTGGGTGATCCGCTGTTCCTGGAATTCGTGGTCGAGTGCCTCGACCAGACGGGAGTGCATCCCGACCAGGTCTGCTTCGAAATCGCCGAGAGCGCCGTGGTCGCCAATCTCGAACAGGCGCGTCGTTTCGTCGGCGTGCTGCACGGCATGGGCTGTAAGTTCACCATCGACGATTTCGGCTCGGGGGTGGGTTCGTTCTCCAGCCTCAAGACGCTGCCGCTCGACTACCTGAAGCTCGATGGCTCGTTCATGCGCAATCTGGCGCGCGATTCCGTCAGCCAGACGCTGGTGACCGCCATGATCAAGCTGGCGCGGACGCTGAATTTCAAGATCATCGCCGAGCAGGTGGAAGACAGCGCCGCGCTCGAGGCCGCCCGCAAGATGGGCGTCGACTACATTCAGGGCTTCGCGATCGCACGGCCCGCCAAGCTCGCCATCGCGGCGTAACACCGGGGGAGGACATGACAACCGCACTCAATCACGGCTCGGCGCCCTGCCGGTTTCGGGGTGAACACCCCACCGGATCGCGTCCCGCATCGCGTCTGCCCCTGGTCACCGGTCTGGTGCGGTTGCGGGCCGGAGCCTGGTGCTCGCGGACCCCGCGCGGCCTGCGTGCCAGCAGCCGGCCGCGCCTGCGCGACACGCGAGCGCGCCGTCCGGCGTCGCGTATCGCCCCCCGGCGCTCGTCGTAGTCCGACGACAGCGAGCCGGGGGCTCTAGCTACGCGGTAAGCTTGGCCGCATGCGCAAACTCCGCGGCCTGTTCATCGTCGTTTTGACCGCGCCGCTCGCCGCAGCCTTCCCCGTCTACCAGGCGCCGGAAGAGGGCGTCGAGCTGCGACTCGACAACTTCACCGACGAGACACTGCTGCTCGCCACCTATTACGAGCGGACGGACAATTGCAGCGGCCCGCAGGCCATCGGTGAGCTGTCGCGGAACCTGGTGACCACCGTCACCCCCGGTCAGCCCGTCACGATCTCGCTCATGGGGCTGCGCGCGGACATCGCCGATCCGGACTCCTGCGCCGTATTCTTCAGCTTCCGCCCTGAAGCGGGGCATTCCTACCGGGCGGCTTTGCAGTTGTACGACGGGCAGTGCCGCCTGGGATTCAACAAGGTGAAGCTGGCCACGAATGCCGCAAGTTCGGCCGACCGCGTGCTGCGCACGCACCGGCAGCTGCTTCTGCCTTCGCGTGGCAGCTGTGCGAAACTCGACGCTGAACAGCGCGCCAGATTGGGAATGTGAGATGAAGCAGACCTATCACGGAAGTTGCCACTGCGGAGCGGTGCGATTCGAAGCCGACATCGACTTTGCGCAGGGTACGGGCAAGTGCAATTGCTCCATCTGCACCAAGACACGCAATTGGAGCGTCATCATCAAGCCCGAGGATTTCCGCCTGCTGCAGGGTGAGGACGCCGTGACCGACTACCAGTTCGGCTCGAAGCAGGGTCACCATCTTTTCTGCAGCATCTGCGGCGTGCGCAGCTTCGAACGCGGCTACGTCGAGCAGATCGGCGGGCACTACGTTTCCATCAAAGTGGCCAGCCTGGACGACGTCGATCCTGCGGTACTGGTGGAGTCGCCGGTCCGCTTCGCCAATGGCCGCGACGATGCCTGGTGGGAAGCGCCGCGGGAAAGCCGGCATCTGTAGCGAGGATAACGATGCAACGGGTCACCGGAATCGGCGGAATCTTCTTCAAGTCCAGCGACCCCGCGCGGATGCGCGACTGGTATCGCAAGCACCTGGGGCTTCAGATCGAAGACTGGGGAGGGGTGGCGTTTCCCTGGAAATCCGCGCAGAACCCCGACGGGGTCGGAACCACGGTGTGGAGCGTCTTCGACGGCGGCTCTGACTACTTCGCGCCGGGCCAGGCCCCGTTCATGGTCAACTATCGAGTCGCCGACGTGCGGGCGCTGATCGCCGCGCTGCGCGCCGAAGGTTGCCAGGTCATCGACAAGATCGACGAGTCGGAATTCGGCACCTTCGGCTGGGTGATGGATCCCGACGGCAACAAGATCGAGCTCTGGCAGCCGCCGGCGGGTCGTTAGTCGTCGGGCGAAGCGAGCGCGCGCCGCCGGCGGGCTCAGGGGTGCCGCAGCCGCGCGATGCCCAGCTTTTTCATCCGATGCCGCAGCGTCGCCGGCTTCATGCCGAGTTTGAGCGCCGCGCCCGAATTGCCCTCGATCACCCAGCGGGTGGCATTGAGGATGCGCAGGATGTGTTCACGCTGCACGTGATGCAGGCCGGTCGCCTCGGTGTCCTCGAGGTCGAGCGGCGCCCCGCCTGGCTCCAGGGTCCGGTGGACGCCCGTCGCGGCCGCACTGACCTCGGCGCGAACCAGGGAATCCAGCTCGGACCGCAGCCGATGCACTTCGCCATCGAGCTCGGTCCGCGCGCGCTCCGCGCGCAACAGCTGCAGCGCGGTGGTGAGCAGCACTGAGACGATCTCCACCAGGCTCTGCTGGTGTGCGGTGAGGTTCATCGCGCCATCCAGGTGCGCGCATACGAAACCGATCACCTGGCCATCGGCGTCGTGCAGGGCCATGCCGAAATATCCGGGAGTCGTGGCGTCGGCGCCGATGCCGCTCTCGTCGCCCGCCGAGCTCAGCACCGCCTCGCTGGGGGTGCCGGCCAGCGGAAAGGTGCAGTTAGGCTGGATGGCGCCCTGCACGCACACGCCCAGCGTGCGCGCGTGCAGTTCGTCCGCCGCTTCGCCGATGAGCACGTCGCTGGCGCAGAGCATGGTCGCGAGATACTGCGCCATCGCCGGAAACAATCCGGCGGCCTGTACCGCCGTGATGCGCGCGGCAAGGTTGCGAAGCTCGTGGTCGGGGCCGGCATCTGCCATGCGGCGAAGTATAGGCGAGCCGCCAGTCCGGGCCTAACCAGCGCGGCGCGTCTCCAGCAGGTGGTCGAGCGAGGCCCGGCCGGCACCGAAGGCGCACAGCACCAGAATCATGAAGCCCCAGAGCACGTGTTGCCCCAGTGCGGCCTCGAAGCCTTCCTGGCCCAGCACATGCCAGTAGGCGACCACGGCCATGAGGTTCACGGCAAACAAGCCCACCGCGCCGACACGCGCAAACAACCCGAGGACGAGCAGCGCCGGGAAGAACAGCTCGCCGAAGGCGCCCGTTGCCGCGGCCAGCGTCGGCGGGAGCAGGGGCACGTGGTACTCGCTGCGGAACAGCTCGAGCGTGGAATCCCACTGGGTCACCTTGAGCCAGCCGGACTTCAGGAACTGCCAGCTGACCCAGAGGCGGGTGAGCAGCAGCAGGGGATCGCGCAGCAGGTCCATCGCCCGGCCGAAGCGCGCGTGAGTCTTGATTACGTCTAACACGAGTCCGTCTCCTGGTTCTGCCGCGGATGCGAGTTCGCAACGCCAGCGGGCGCCGCGGCGCCCGCCGCCCAATCAAATACTTAAGCCCTGCAGCGCCGGCCCCATGCCAGGGCCTGTCGGCGGATCGCCACGGCCCGGGAATTCCGGCGGCTGCACGTGTCGGAGGAGACCGGCGCACTCTTCGCGAAATTGCGCGGACGATCGCAACAATTTCGGGTATTTTCGCCCGCAAATGTCGTCCGGGGAGTCGAAAGAAATGCAGCTCTCGCAGATGTGGCGCGAACATCTGCAGGCGGGTTGTCCGCCTGAGATTCGGGGACTGAGCATCGCCGGTACCGCTGTTCCGGCGCTCGACGCCGAGATCACGGCCTGTGTCAGCGCCTGCGTGTCACACCAATTGCGCATGGATGCGCGCATCGAACGCCGATTGCAGGACATCGCGCATGCACTCGAGGACGTTCAGGGCCAGAGCACGCCCGAGGTAGCCGCGTACTGCACGCGTCTCAATCGTCTGGTCAGTGCCGTGCTGGTGAACGCCGCACCCGCATCCGCCTCCGACAGCGGCTCCGAAACGGTGCAGCAGCAACCCATGCGGCCCAGGCTGCGGCGACGGTAGCCCGCGCAACCCGGCGTCGCTCAGTCCGCGCCCGGTTCGAACTTCAACGACAAACCGTTCATGCAGTAGCGCTGCCCAGTCGGCGCCGGCCCATCATCGAACACATGGCCCAGGTGGCCGCCGCAGTTCGCACAATGCACCTCCACCCGCGTCATGCCATGGGACCGGTCGGTGGTCGTGGCAACCGCGCCCGGAAGCGGACGAAAGAAGCTCGGCCAGCCGGATCCGCTCTCGTACTTGGTGCTGGACTCGAACAGTGCGTGGTCACACGCGGCGCATCGATACTGGCCGGTGCGCTTCTCGAAGTTGAGCGGGCTGCTGCCCGCGCGCTCGGTACCCCGCTCACGCAACACCCGGAACTGCTCCGGCGTCAGCAACGAACGCCATTCGGTCGCCGATTTGTCGACGGGGAACTGATCATCGCTCATGGGATGCTCCTGGCTGTGCCTACCGGGACCGGAAGTATGGAGCCGAAATTGCGCTCGCCAGCAAAAAGGGGCCAGACCCGACGGTCTGGCCCCTGGTGATCCAGATGATCAGTCGTGCCGGGACAGCGGCGTAGCCTGTCCCCCGCCCTCTAGAGCAGCGGCACCAGCAACAACGCGACGATGTTGATGATCTTGATCAGGGGATTGATGGCCGGCCCGGCGGTGTCCTTGTAGGGATCGCCGACCGTGTCGCCCGTGACCGATGCCTTGTGGGCTTCGGAGCCCTTGCCGCCGAAGTTGCCTTCCTCGATGTGTTTCTTGGCGTTGTCCCAGGCACCGCCACCCGTGCACATCGAGATGGCGACGAACAATCCGGTGACGATGGTGCCGATCAGCAGGCCGCCTAGTGCCCGGATGCCGGCGCCCGGACCCATCAGCCAGTTCATGCCGAAGGCGATGACCACCGGAATCAGGATGGGTAACAGCGACGGGACGATCATCTCCTTGATCGCGGCGCGCGTCAGCAGGTCGACCGCAGTGCCGTACTCCGGCTTGGCTGTGCCTTCCATGATGCCCTTGATTTCGCGGAACTGGCGGCGCACTTCGGTCACCACCGAGCCCGCGGCGCGGCCCACGGCCTCCATCGCCATGGCGCCGAAGAGATAGGGCACCAGGCCGCCGATGAACAAGCCGATGATCACGGCCGGATCCGACAGCGAGAACTGCACCATTTCGCGGCCCGAGGCGAGCAGGTGAGTTTCCAGGTTGTGCGTGTAGTCGGCGAACAACACCAGCGCGGCGAGACCGGCCGAGCCGATCGCGTAGCCCTTGGTTACCGCCTTGGTCGTGTTGCCCACGGCATCGAGGGGATCGGTGATGTTGCGCACCTTCTTGTCGAGACCGGACATCTCGGCGATGCCGCCGGCGTTGTCCGTGATCGGGCCGTACGCGTCGAGCGCGACGACCATGCCGGTCAGCGACAGCATCGAGGTGGCCGCGATCGCGATGCCGTAGAGGCCGCCGAGCGTGTATGCACCCCAGATCGCCAGACAGATCGCGATCACCGGCAGCGCCGTCGACTTCATCGACACTCCGAGACCGGCAATGATGTTGGTGGCGTGACCCGTCTGCGAGGCACCAGCCACCTTGCGCACCGGGCTGAACTCGGTCGCGGTGTAGTACTCGGTGATGACGATCATCGCGGCCGTCAGGCCCAGGCCGATGAGAGCGCAGCCGAACATGTGCAACTTGAGCGAGGGGCTGTCGGCGGTATCGGGCATCAGCGCTTCGGTGATGAACCAGAACGCGATGGCGGAGATGAGGCCCGCGACGATCACACCCTTGTACAGGGCGTTCATGATCTTGCCGCCCTCGGACGTCTTCACGAAGAACGTACCGATGATCGAGGCCACGATCGACGCGGCGCCGAGCGCCAGCGGATACAG
Organism: uncultured Pseudomonadota bacterium; assembly: GCA_946479515.1. The sequence continues at coordinate 7,947 of CAMLGF010000070.1, forward strand.
GACCGCGTTCTCGCCCATGCCCGACATCATGAGGCCACCCAGCAGCATGGTGGCCACGAGCGTCACGGCGTAAGTCTCGAAGAGGTCGGCGGCCATGCCCGCGCAGTCACCCACGTTGTCGCCGACGTTGTCCGCGATCACCGCCGGATTGCGCGGGTCGTCCTCGGGGATGCCGGCTTCCACCTTGCCCACCAGGTCCGCGCCGACGTCGGCGCCCTTGGTGAAGATGCCGCCGCCGAGTCGCGCGAAAATCGAGATGAGCGAACCGCCGAAGGCGAGGCCCACCAGCGCGTGCAGCGCCGTGTCGTGGTCCACGCTATGCACCAGGACCGTGTAGTAGCCGGCGACACCCAGCAGTCCGAGGCCCACCACCAGCATGCCAGTGATGGCGCCGCCCTTGAAGGCGACCTGCAGCGCGGCATTGAGGCCGTTGTTCGCAGCCTCGGCGGTGCGCACGTTGGCGCGCACCGAGATGTTCATGCCGATGTAGCCGGCCAGTCCCGAGAGGATGGCGCCGACGGCGAAGCCCCCGGCCGTGTACCAGTTGAGCGCCAGGCCGATCAGCACGAACAGCACGATGCCGACGACGGAAATGGTGGTGTATTGGCGATTGAGGTAGGCCTTCGCACCCGCCTGGATGGCCGCCGCGATGTCCTGCATGCGCGCATTGCCCGCGGGCAGCTTGAGGATGGCCAGCATCGAAAACACGCCGTACAGAACGGCGACTACGCCGGCCCCAATGGCCAGCCACAGCCACGTCGTGGCAGTCATGTGGAACTCCTGTCGGAAATCTGCGATTTATTAATTGGTTACAAACGGCTGCCCTGGCAGGCCGTCCATTTGAGGGCGCGGACTATAACAATGCGTCCTTGTCCCGGCCACCGGAAACGAGACATGACAACGTCGGACAGCGAACCGCTACCGACGAAAACAGGCGATCGATGGTGCCGGTCGCCGATCCCCGGCATGGGCCGGCGGTCGCCCCCGCGAGGGTTACCGCTCGTCGCCCGGCGGCCCGACCGGAAAGTCCCGGCGTGCCCCCAGGCGTGCCAGCATGGACGAGAGGTCCTGCGGACTGATGTAGAAGTGTTCGCAAACGCGTCCCCACAGCATGGCCGTGGGGACGTTGCGGCCGCCGCGCTCGTTTTGCGCCTGGTGCAGAACCCAGAGGACCACGCGCTCCGCGCGCGTGAGCCCGTCGCGAACGTCGGGAATGTGGTCGCTTACGGCTTGAACTCCGTGTTCAGCCTTTTCTTCACCGCCGCGCCCTTGATCGTGACGTAGGCCGGCAGGCCGTTCTTGTAAGGCGGGTAGTCCTCGCCCTCGATGAGCGGCTGCAGGTAGTCGCGACATTTCTGCGTGATGCCGAAGCCGTCCTCGGTGATGAACTCGCGCGGCAACTTCTTCTCGACATTGGCCACCTGGGAGAGCGGCACGCTGCCCACCACCCACTTGTAGGGCTTCGACTTCTTGCGAACGATGGTGGGCATCACCGCGTCGTGGCCGCTGGTCGCCAGCTCGACCGCGGCCTTGCCCATGGCGTAGGCCTGGGCCACGTCGACCTTCGATGCGACGTGGCGAGAGGCGCGCTGCAGGTAGTCCGGCACGGCCCAGTGGTATTTGTAGCCGTGGGCCTCGCGCACCATGTTGGCGACCACGGGCGCCACGCCGCCGAGCTGCGTGTGGCCGAAGGCATCCTTGGTGCCGGCATCCGCCAGGAATCGGCCGTCGGCGTCGTGCACGCCTTCGGAGACCACGACCACGCAGTAGCCGACGCGGCTAACTACTTCCTTCACCCTGGCCAGGAACCTCTCCTTGTCGAAGGCGATCTCGGGGAACAGGATGACGTGCGGCGCCTCGTCAGGGCCCTTGCCGGCCAGCCCCGCAGCCGCGACGATCCAGCCGGCGTGGCGGCCCATGACCTCCATCACGAAAACCTTGGTGGAGGTCTTGGCCATCGAGGCGACATCCAGCGCCGCCTCGCGCGTCGAGATCGCCACGTATTTCGCCACGGTGCCGAAGCCCGGCGTGCAATCGGTGTGCGGCAGGTCGTTGTCGACCGTCTTGGGTACGCCCACGCAGATCACGCGATGGCCGAGCTGGTCGCCGATCTGGGACACCTTGTTGGCCGTGTCCATGGAGTCATTGCCGCCGTTGTAGAAGAAGTAGCCGATGTCGTGCGCCTTGAAGACCTCGATGAGGCGCTCGTACTTGGCGCGGTCCTGCTCCAGGCTCTTGAGCTTGTAGCGGGCGCTGCCGAACGCGCCGGCGGGCGTGTAACGCAGGCCCTTGATGGTGGCCAGCGATTCCTTGCTGACGTCGATTAGGTCTTCGGTGAGCGCGCCGACGATGCCATGGCGGCCGGCGTACACCTTGCCGATCTTCTTCGACTTCATCGCCGCCTCGATGACGCCCGCGGCGGAGGCATTGATGACCGCAGATACGCCACCCGATTGAGCATAAAACGCATTCATGGGCTTCTGTTTCCGGGCGGCGGGGCGCTTGCTCATGTGTCTCTCTCGATTGTTTGCTTGACGGAAGTTGATTGGGTAGTGTGGCGACCCGTCGAGGGGGTCTCGATTTTTCTGTGAATTCCAGGTCAGAAATTTAGCATGCGCATCGTTCTCATGGGCGCGCCCGGTTCGGGCAAGGGCACTCAGGCCCAGCGTCTGGTCAAGCAGTTCAACATCCCGCAGATCTCCACTGGCGACATCCTGCGCAAACACCGCAGCGAAGGGACGGAGCTGGGCAAGCGCGCGGACGCCATCATGGCCAAGGGCCTGCTGGTCGACGATGCCACGATGCTCGCGATCATCCGCGACCGCGTCAGCCAGGACGATGCCCGCGACGGCTTCATCCTCGACGGTTTCCCGCGCACACAGCCGCAGGCCGAAGGCCTGGAATCGCTGATGCAGGAACTGCAGACACCGCTCGATGCGGTGGTGCTGTTCGAGGTGGGCGACCAGGAGCTGGTGCGCCGCATTTCCGGGCGCCGCACCTGCTCGCTGTGCAACAAGGTGTTCAACATTCACACGGCACCGCCGCCGGTACCCGCCACGGATTGCATCGCCGGCAGCAACGAGCACCAGCTCTTCCAGCGCAAGGACGACCAGGAAGAAACCGTCAAGGAGCGGCTACGGGTGTATGAGCAGAACACCCGCCCCGTGCTCTCTTACTATTCGCGCGCCGGCCTGCTGCGCACGGTGCGCGCCGAGGGCACGCTCGAGGAGATCACCGAGCGACTGCTGGCAGCGCTGGCCGAGGCGGTCGCGCCGGCTCCGAAGAAGCCCGCCGCGCGCAAGACGCCAGCGAGGAAGCGGGCCGTGCGCCGCGCCAAGGCAAAAGCCAGGAGCCGGGTGCGTGTCGCCCGCCGGCCGCGCAAGGCGAAGAAGCCGGCGGCCGCCAGGCGCAAAATGCCGGCACGTGCCGCCAAGCGTTCTGCTGCCCGCAACGCCAAGCGCGCCACTGTCCGCAAGAGCCGAGCCGCGCGCGCGCGCCGCGGCAAGTGACGACCGGGCTCTGAGGATTTCCGGCAGAGCCGTCTGTCAGGACAGCGCGGACAGCAGCTTCTGACCCACCACCTCGGCGCGCCAGCCTCGCAGCAGGCTGAGGTCCCGCCGGCCGGCAGCGAGTTTTTCGAGCTCGCGGCGGGTAGCCAGCAATTCCGGCCCGATTTCCAGCTCCTTCGCGACACCGGCCGCCACGTCCGCGAGCCGCTTGATTCGCGCGAGTTGCGATGGGTCCGGCCGCTCGCGCCGCGGCAAGGGCGGCGGCGGATCGGCGATGCCGCTCTGGCTGATCAACTGCAGCAACTCCTCGCCGCATTTGCGAGCCACGGATTCCTGCATCTCGGGCAGCGCCGCCAGCGCCTGCGACGATCGCGGCAGGCGTACCACGATCTCGCGCACGGCGGCATCGTCGAGAATCCAGCCGCGCGGCCGATTACGCTCGATGGCACGGCGTTCGCGCCAGGCGCCGATCGCCTGGGCCAGTTGCTGGCGGGCGGGGTCGAGCGCCGGGAGACCCTTGATCTTTCGCCACGCCTCCTCCGGCGCGACGCGCAGGGCATCGGCGTTGGCCAGTCCCGACAACTCCTCTTCCAGCCAGGCAATGCGACCCTGCGCCGCCAGCGTGTCTAACAAACTCGCGCGCAGCGCCGCCAGGTATTTCACGTCGTCCAGAGCGTATTCCTGCTGGTCCGCGCTCAACGGCCGGCGTGCCCAATCCGTGCGTGTATGGGCCTTGGGCAACTCCACGCCCAGCAGGCGGCGCACGAGCTCGGCATAACCCACCTGCGACGGATGGCCGGCCAGCGCCGCGGCGATCTGGGTATCGAACACCGGCTGCACCAGGCCGATGGCCGGCAGCAGCACTTCGAGATCCTGGCGTGCCGCGTGCATCACCTTCACCGCACCCGGTGCCGTCAGCAGGGGCGCGAGCGGTGCGAGATCGCCGCCGGACGCGGCGATGGCCAGTGGATCGATGCACACGGCCTGCTCACCCACGGCCAGCTGCAGCAGGCACAATTCGGCGCGATAGGTCTTTTCGCGCATGAATTCGGTGTCGAGCGAGAGTTCGGTGGCGCGTTCGGCGCGGGCGGCAAAGGCCGTCAGCGCATCGGCAGAGTCGATCATCAAGGTCGTCAGGCTCCGGGTGACGTGTACAATCCCGGCGGCATTATGCTTGCGAATCTTCGCGCATTGTTCGGCGTCATCGTCGACATCGTCCGGTTGCGACGCGGACCGGAACACATGCCCGTCTCACTGGCGCTGCTGATCTTCGTGGTCGCTCTGAGCGTCGTCGCGACCGCGATCATGGGGGCCGCGACGGGGCTGGCGTTGCCGAACGCCCTGCTGCAGGCCGCGGTCGGTTCGGCGGTCATGCTGCTGTGGTTTCATGTCGCGCTCGCGCTCGCCCGAAAGCGCGAGCGATTCCTGCAGACCATGACGGCGCTGTTCGGCGTCAACGTGCTGTTCGTGCCCGTCATGACGCCGCTGATGGCCGCGGTGCTGCCCTACCTCGAAAAGCCGGACGCCGCGGTTTCGCCACCCGCGGGGGCGATGCTGCTGCTGTTCGCCATCGGCCTGTGGGCGCTGGTCGTGGAAGTGCGCGTGATCCGCTCGGCCTTCGAGGTCCCGGGCATCGTCGCGCTGCTGCTGGTGATCGGCGAGATCGTTGCCGCCGGCATCATCGGCAGCCTGCTGTTCGGCCAGCCGGCGAACGCCACCTGAACGCCCGGGTCCATACATGCACGTCCACATTCTCGGCATCTGCGGCACGTTCATGGGCGGCATCGCCGCCATCGCCAAGGCCGCCGGCCATCGGGTCACGGGGTCGGACAGGAATGTCTATCCACCCATGAGCACCCAGCTCGAGGCGCTGGGCATCGAGCTCATTTCGGGGTTCGAGGCGGCGCAGCTCAAGCCGCGGCCCGACGTGGTCCTGGTCGGCAACGTGATGACTCGCGGCGTGCCGGTAGTCGAAGCGCTGCTCGAAAGTGACATCCCCTATGCGTCCGGACCCGAGTGGCTGGCGCACGAAGTGCTGCGCGGGGTGCACGTGCTCGGCGTCTCGGGCACGCACGGCAAGACCACGACTGCGAGCATGCTGGCCTGGATCCTGGAGCACGCGGGCATGAGTCCCGGCTTCCTGATCGGCGGGGTACCTGGAAACTTCCCGGTGAGCGCGCGTCTCGGAGGCCGGAAGTTCTTCGTCATCGAGGCCGACGAGTACGACACGGCGTTCTTCGACAAGCGCGCCAAGTTCGTGCATTACCGCCCGCGCACGCTCGTGCTCAACAATCTCGAGTTCGATCACGCCGACATCTACGAGAACCTCGCGGCCATTCAGAAGCAGTTCCATCACCTGGTGCGCACGATTCCGGCGTCGGGACGCATCCTGTGGAATGGCGCCGACCAGAACCTGAAACAGACGCTCGCCATGGGCGCATGGACGCCGCTCGAGGCCTTCGCGCGCGACGCCGGGCCGCAGATCACCTGGTCGCTGGACGTCGCCGATGGTGGTGACTATTCGAAGTTCGTGGTGCTGGAGGGCGGCAAGCCGCTCGGTACCGTGAAATGGGAGATGCTCGGCGCTCACAATGCGGAGAATGCGCTCGCGGCCATCGGTGCCGCACGTCACGCCGGCGTGCCGGTGGGACAGGCCATCGCCGCGCTGAATGAGTTCAAGGGCGTGAAGCGGCGCTTGGAGTTGCGTGGCGAGGTGCGCGGCATCGCCGTGTACGACGACTTCGCGCATCACCCCACTGCCATCGCCACGACGCTCGATGGCCTGCGGCGCCGGGTGGGCAACCGGCGCATCGTCGCGGTGCTCGAGCCGCGCTCGGCCACCATGAAGATGGGCGTGCACCGCGAGACGCTCGCGCCATCGCTTGCCGGCGCGGACGCGGTCTGGTTGTTCGCGCCGCCCGATCTCGGCTGGGACGCCGCGGCCGTCGTGCGTTCGCTCGGCGGCAAGGCGCGCCTCGCCGCCACACTCGATGAGTTGCTGCTCGATCTGCTCGCCTTGTTGAAGCACGGTGACCAGGTGCTCATCATGAGCAACGGTGGCTTCGGCGGCTTGCACGACAAGCTGCTGAATGCCCTGGCCCAGGAACGATCCAAGGCAGGATGACCGGCGTGCCGGGCAACGCCATCCCGTTGTTCCCGCTGCACACCGTGCTGTTTCCCGGCGGTCCGCTGCCGCTGCGTATCTTCGAGACCCGCTACACCGACATGGTCGGCCGCTGCGCGCGCGAGCAGATGCCGTTCGGCGTGGTGTTGATCCAGGACGGAGACGAGGCTGGCGAAGTGGCCACGACCGCCACCGTGGGTTGCACCGCGCGCATCGCAGATTTCCATACGCTCGAAGACGGCCTGCTCGGCATCAGCTGCGTGGGCGAGCGGAAGTTTCGCGTGCAGCGGGTGTGGCGCCAGCCCGATGGTCTCAACATGGCCGAGGTGAGCTGGTTGGCCGAGGAGCCGCGGGTCGAGCTCGCGCCCGACTACCGGGCGCTGGCCGAGACCGTGCGGCGCGCGCTGGCCGAGCTCGCGGGCCACTACGAACACGTCGAGAAGCGGTTCGACGACGCCTCCTGGGTGGGGGCGCGGCTCGCCGAACTGTTGCCGCTGCAGTTGCTCGACAAGCAGGTGCTCATGGAAATGAACGATCCGGTGGCGCGACTGGATGCGCTCATGGGCATCGAGACGGTGCAGGCCGACCCCGAATCGCGTAGTTAGGCTGCCGGACCGGCCCCCGATCCGCCGCGCGCGGCGCGGGATCCGGCGCCGTACCACCACCACAATGCTCCGCCGATCACGAGCGTCCACGCCAGCACCATCCAGCCGATGAAACCGTCGTAGTCGCTAATCAGCCAGGCCACCGGCCCGGACTCGCGACGCGTCGAGGTTTCCCGCACCACGGTGATGATGGCCACCCAGCCGGCATGCAATCCGATGCAGGCGGCGACATTGCCGGTGAGCTGCCGCGTCATGCCCAGCAGCACGCCGACCATGAACAGGCACGAGAAGGCGTCGAGGATGCCGAGCGGATGCGCGAAGCTTTCGAGGATGCCCGAAAGCATGGTCAAGCCGCTTCCGGGCCCCACCTCGGCTGGCGGGATGCGCGTCTTGGCGAAAAAATGCGTGGCGGCGTACACGAGCGATACCAGCACGATCGCGACCACGGGCCCCGACTCGCGTGCAATGGCGCTGTGCATGACGCCGCGCAGCGCCGTCTCCTCGATGAGCGCCACCACGAGGCCAGTGAAGCAGGCCGTGACGATGAGCCGCGCCCAGTCCACGGCCGACAGCGACAGGCCCGATTTCAGCTCGCGCATGTCGAGCAGCACCATGGTGGCGAGCACGGGCAGCATGAGCACGCTGCCGAGCACGAATGCCCGGCCGAGCTCGGCGAAGAAGACTCTTGCGGGCAGGCCGTAACCCAGGCTCACGCGGTCGCTGGCCCTGAGCCGCCGCGCGACGAACAGGAATCCCACGAGGAAGGTGAGCATGGCGATGCGGCTCGCCACGCGATGGAACTTGATGTCGAAACCCGCTCCTTGCAGCAGCAGCCACGCCGGATAGGTGAACACCGCGATGCCGGCCAGCGCCAGCGCGATCAGGCCGAGGAAGATCGCGAAGCTGCGCATCGTTATTATCGCGCGGCGGGCAGGGGCACTGGCTTGAAGCCACGCTTCTTCAGCAGCGCCAGCAGGCCGTCCTTGCCCACGAAGTGCAACGTGCCCACGACCACGAGGTAGTCCTGGTCATCGTCGAACAGGGCTTCGATCTTCGGCATCCACTTGCGGTTGCGCACGCCCAGCAGGGCGTCGTACAGCTCCGGCGACTTGGCGCGCTCCGCGAGGAACTCTTTCTCGAGCGCTCGCAGGTTTCCGCTGCGCCAGGCCGCGATGAGGTTGGCGAGATCTTCATCGAGATGCGAGGCATCGTCGGCGGAGTCGAGCAGGAAGCGGGTCTGCTCGGCGAACGTGCGCGCGTCGAACACGCTGAGCTGATCGATGACGCTCTCCAGGCCTTCGATGGGCTTGCCGTCGGCGCGGGCCCGCTCCGTGATCTGCATGTCGATGCCCAGCTGGGAGTCGTACCCGGTCTTGCTCAACGCGAACTGCGTGAGCACCAGCGCGGCAGCCCAGGGCTCCAGCTTGACGATGGCCATTTCCGGAACGCCGAGATCGGCGGCCAGCGCGGCCACGCGGGCGTAGTCCTGTTCGCCCACCACGTCGCGCAGCGACTGGTCCGCCGGCAGCGTGCCGTTGGTGGTGATGAACTGCACGGCATCGAGCGGATTCATTTCCTCGAGATCCACTTCGAGCACGACGGTTCTGGCGGCCTCGTAGGCGCGTTCCAGCTGCTCGGGAAACTCGGCGTGCTCCTTCGGCAGGGCATGCACCGAGCCGGCGAAGTAGACCGTGTTGGTCTTCCCCTTCACCGACCAGACCGAACTTGCGCCACGCCCCTGCGCGAGCGCGGTACATGCGAGCAATAGCAGGCCGGCGAGGCCGCCTGCCAGGCCTCGCCGCAGCGAATCGGGAAGGGTCATGCCACGGATTCTGCGGCAGTCAGGAAGTGCACGCCAGTATCGATGGCGCCGTTGGAATGCAGTGTGAGCAGCCGATAGGCCGGCGGCAGGTTGTCGATGACGAACTGATCGGAGCGCGGTTGAAACTGCGCGCAGGTCGAGGGCGTCGCAAACAGGCGCACGCCGCGGCGCGAGCCTTCGAAGGACTGATGCACGTGACCCCAGACCACGGCCTTCACCTGCGGGTGGCTGTCGATCACCGACCAGAACTCATCGGCATTGGCGAGCCCGACGGTGTCGAGCCAGCGGCTGTTCATGCTCACCGGGTGGTGGTGCAGGCAGACCATGGCATGGCGCTGGCGTGCCATGCCGAGCTCTTCGTCGAGCTTGGTGAGTTGCTCCACCGGGATGTGACCGCCGGCCTGGTCGGGTACCACGCTGTCGAGCAGCACGATGCGCCAGGCGCCGATGTCGGCCGGCCCGTCGAGATCGAAAGGTGGCCCGGCAAGCGCCATGCGCATCTGCGGCACGAAATCGTGGTTGCCGGGAATGCACAGCACGGGTTTGCCAAGGCGCGCGAACAGTCGCCGGAAGTGTTCGTAGCCGGCGGCGTCGTCCTGCACCAGGTCGCCGGTGACGAGGATGGCGTCGGCCATCGCCACGTGCCCGGAGGCATCTTCGAGCGTGCGCTCCAGTGTCCGATAGCTGTTGACGCCGCGAAGCGTGGCGTTGATGTCGCCGAACAGGTGCGGGTCGGTGAACTGTATGACTCGAATTGCGCTCATTCGAACGGACTCTACAAACATGCCCGGACGGGCCGGGTGATGCGCGTCACGACCCCATTCATGGCGGCGCCACGGGGTGAACCAGGTCGCAAACTACCCGGGGAAAATGTGAACCCGCGTCGGCGTATGGCGACGGGATCGCGTGACTGGAACATTGGTAAATTCATGTGCGTAGTTGGACCGGAGACCCTGCGGTTGGTGCCGCGCGGCCGCCCCTGCCCGCGGGGTTCCCACTGAAAGGGTGCGCCGGCTCACAACCGCGTGGCAAATGGGCGTCCCTCACATTTCTTGTACAGTTCGCGTCATGAAGAAACCCGGCAAGAACGACCCGAGCCGACCGCGCGAAGACCGCTACGAGTACAAGCGCGATTTCTACCGCAGCGACAGTGTCGCGGAAGACTATGATTTTCACCGCTTCAGCACGCCGGAGCGTCAGAAGCGCAATGCCCGCAAGTGGGCCGCGATCCGCAAGGCGCTGGCGTTCACCACGGGCGTGCGCACCATTCTCGACCTGCCTTGCGGTACCGGGCGTTTCACCGGCGCACTGGCGCGCGAGGGATTCGAAGTGGTGGGCAGCGACATCTCCCTGGAGATGTTGCGCAAGGCGGCCGCGATACCGGGTGGCCAACAGCGCGCCATCCGCGGCTACCTGCAGGCCAATGCCGAGCACTTGCCGCTGCGCGACGATTCGCTCGACTGCGTGGTGTGCATCCGGTTCATGATGCACGTGGACCCCGCCACGCGCGTGCGCATGCTGCGCGAGTTCCGCCGTGTTTCCCGGCGCTGGGCGATCGTCGATTACCGCCACAAGTACACCTTCCGTTACGTGCTGACGCACACCCTCGGCAAGCTGGGGCTGGGCCGCGCACCCTTGTCGCGCGTGTCGCGGAAGGATCTCGAGCAGGAATTCCGCGACGCGGGATTCACCGTGCGCAGTGTGATCCGCGTGTCCGCCCCCCTGCTGTCGGACAAGTGGGTGGTATTGGCGGAACGTGCGTAGGCCGGCCTGACACCGACCCGCGTTCCTGCCCCACATATGACCCGGGGACAGAGGGCAGGACAATCGCGGGCAATGAGACCGCTTCCATGACCGATCATCGATCGATGCTTGCCGATCTCCGGAGGCCTTTTCAGGTTGCCGGGGGCCCCCGCCTGTCGGACAATGCGCGCCCTTTATGGATACCCCCGCCACGACCCCCACCCGCCGCGCCCTCGCCAACGCGATCCGCGCGCTTTCCATGGACGCCGTCCAGGCCGCCAACTCTGGACATCCGGGCGCGCCCATGGGCATGGCCGATATTGCCGAGGTGCTCTGGCGCCACGTGCTCAAGCACAACCCCGGCAATCCGCGCTGGTGGAACCGGGACCGCTTCGTGCTCTCGAACGGCCACGGGTCGATGCTGCTGTACTCGCTGCTGCACCTCACCGGGTATCCGGTCACCCTCGATGAGCTGAAGAATTTCCGCCAGCTGGGCGCGCGCACGGCGGGGCATCCCGAGCGCGACCCGGACATGGGCATCGAGACCACCACCGGTCCGCTCGGCCAGGGCCTGGCCAATGCCGTGGGCATGGCGCTGGCGGAGAAACTGCTGGCCGTCGAGTACAACAAGGACGGCCTGCCGCTCGTCGATCACTACACCTATTGCTTCGCGGGCGACGGCTGCCTCATGGAAGGCATCTCGCACGAAGTCGCCTCACTCGCCGGCACGCTCAAGCTCGGCAAGCTCATCGTGTTCTACGACGACAATGGCATCTCGATCGACGGCAAGGTGGTCGGCTGGTTCACCGATGACACGCCGAAACGTTTCGAGGCCTACGGCTGGCACGTCGTGAAAAGCGTGGACGGCCACGACGCCGACGCGGTGGCCGCGGCAATCAAGAAGGCGCGCGCGAAGAAGGATCAGCCGTCGCTCATCTGCTGCAAGACCATCATCGGCTGGGGCGCGCCCAACAAGCAGGGCACCAAGTC
>CAMLGF010000071.1 GCA_946479515.1 uncultured Pseudomonadota bacterium
ACATGGACTGGCACCAGCGTTCGTCCAACAACCAGATGGCCATGGGCAACTGGGGCGCGGTGGACGCGGGCACGCCGACGGGCGCCAGCCTGGCGTCGATCCTCACGCCGTACAGCATCGTTGGCCTGTTCAACGACTACGATCCGGGTACCGCTTCCAACAACGCGTATCGCGCGAATGCCAGCCAGCTCGCACAATGGGCGTTCTCGCACGGTTACACCAACTGGGATCAGGGCAGCGGTCCGGATGGCATCCTGACCTACAACCCGACCTGGGGTAACGACAACTTCGTGAAGGAAGAAGTGCAGGCCGCGTACCTCCAGTACGCCCTGAAGGGCGATCTGGGTTCGATGCCCTACAACGTCGTGCTCGGCTATCGCTACGAGGACACGGACGTGACCTCGACGTCGTACATCGCGATTCCGGTGGCCGTCCGCTGGGATCAGAACAACGACTTCTCGATCATCCGCGGTTCGAGCATCGATCCGTTCACCGAGGAAGCCAGCTACAGCAACAGTCTGCCCAGCATCGACTTCGACATCGGCCTGACCGACTCGTTGAAGGCCCGTGCATCGTGGGGCAAGACCATTGCCCGCGCGAACATCGGCAGCCTGACGTCCGGTGCCAGCCCCGGTGGTCCGAGCGGCTCGACGCTGATCAACCCGGCGGCTCGCGGCGGCGGCAGCGCCAACAACCCGGCCCTGGTCCCGCTGGAGTCGACCAACCTCGACCTCTCGCTGGAGTGGTACTTCAACGACACGGGCTACGTGTCGGCCGGTTACTGGAAGAAGGACGTCAAGAACTTCATCGGTAACTCGATCGTCGAGATGAACCTGTTCGGCCTCACCGACCCGACCGCGGGCCCGGACGCCCAGGCGGCGCAGTCGTTCCTGCAGTCTGAAGGCCTGACGGTGGACGACACGACGTTGTTCGTCGCGACGGCTCTCGAGCGTTTTGCCACGCTGGACCGTCCGGCCTTCGACGCCGCCATGTCCGATCTGCAGGGAACCGAGCAGAACTACAACATCGACGGCAATTCGTCCGATCCGCTCTACCAGTTCAACGTCAACGTGCCGCTGAACCAGGAAGAGGCCGGTATCGACGGCTGGGAAATCGGCGGTCAGTACTTCTTCGGCGAGTCCGGCTTCGGCATCCTGGCGAACTACACGATCGTCAATGGCGACGTGTCGTTCGACAATGCCGGTGCCACGAACGTCAACCAGTTCGCGTTGCTCGGCCTGAGCGACACCGCGAACGCGGTGCTGATGTACGAGAAGTTCGGCCTGACGGCCCGCCTGGCATGGAACTGGCGCGACGAGTTCCTGCTCTCCGCCAACAACGGCGGCTCGCGTAACCCGCGTTACGTCGAGGCGTACCAGCAGTTTGACCTCAGCCTGGGTTACGAGATCAGCGACAACCTCTCGGTGTCGTTCGATGCGATCAACCTGACGGGTGAGGACATCCGCTGGCACGGCCGTTCGGAGAACATGATGATCCGCCTCGAGGATCAGGATCCGCGCTACGCCGTGGGTATGCGTTACAAGTTCTGATCTGGAACTTTGTCGTGAGACAGAAGGCCGCAGCGCAAGCTGCGGCCTTTTTTTTGGCGCAGGGTGAATGCGGTAGGATGGGCGCCAATACATGGTCGACGTTGCCGGCAAAATTCGCGAAATCCAGACATCCCAGCCGGGGCAGTTGCCGCTCGAAGAGCTGCTGACCGCGGGGCAGCCGGCGGTGCTGCGCGGCGTTGCGCGACATTGGGCGCTCGTGCGCAAAGGCCTGGAGTCGCCGGACGAGGCGCGTCGCTACATCGCCTCCTTCTACAACGGTCGACCTATCGATTTCAGTTTCGGTGGCCCGGAAGTCCGCAGCCGGGCGTTCTACAAGGAAGATTTCAGCGCGCTAAATTTCACGGTGCGCCGTGATCGCCTGGATCGCGTTCTCGATGAGATGGGGCAGCACCTCGCCGACGATCCGCCGCCGATGTACTACGTGGCATCGCTGCCGTTCGACTACTGCCTGCCAGGCATGAAATCGGACAATGACCTCGATTTCCAGTCACACGGCGTCCAACCGCCGCCCAGCATCTGGATCGGCAATCGCACCATCGCTTCCTGCCACTACGATGCACCTAACAACATCGCCTGCGTAGCGGTCGGCCGCCGGCGCTTCACGCTGTTCCCGCCCGAACAGATATTCAATCTGTACCCTGGGCCGCTCGATCCGACGCCGGGTGGACAGGCCGTGAGCACGGTCGATTTCGCCGACCCAGATTTCGATCGCTACCCGCGCTTTCGCGATGCGCTGGCCGCCGGCATGAGTGCCGAGCTCGAACCAGGCGACGCCATCTTCGTCCCCAGCATGTGGTGGCACCACGTCGAAGGCCTGAGTCCATTCAACACGCTCGTGAATTACTGGTGGAGCTCGGCGCCCCCGTATGTGCCGACGCCGATGCATGCGCTGCTGCATGCCATCTGGACCGTGCGCGATCTGCCGGAAGAGCAGAAGCTCGCCTGGCAACGGGTATTCGAGTACTACGTCTTCGGCCCCGCGCAGCTCGCTGGTGCGCATCTTCCGGAGGCATCGCGCGGCGTGCTCGCGCCCTTCGACGAGGTGCGCGCGCGCCAGATGCGCGCCTACCTGATCAACAAGCTCAATCGCTGATCGGCGCCCCGGCGTGCGAACATCGCATTCATGAAGGAAATACGTCGAGTCGTGATCGCAGGCGGCGGCACCGCGGGCTGGATGGCTGCTGCGGCGCTGTCACAGCAATTCCATGGCCTGCTCGACATGGTGCTGGTCGAATCCGAGGAAATCGGCACCGTGGGAGTGGGCGAGTCGACCATCCCGCCGATCCGTGCCTTCCACAAGATCCTCGGCATCGGCGAGCAGGAATTCATGCGCGCCACTGCCGCCACCTTCAAACTCGGCATCCTGTTCGAGAACTGGGGACGTATCGGCGACCGCTACATCCACCCGTTTGGCGAGAGTGGCAAATCGACCTGGTCGTGCGGTTTTCACCACTTCTGGCTGCATGGCCTGACCCGTGGCATCCAGTTCGAACTGGGCGACTACAACCTCGAGCACCAGGCGGCCAAGGCGGGCAAGTTCATCACCGGTCCGAATGCCCAGATCAACTATGCCTATCACCTGGACGCCAGCGTCTATGCGAAATTCCTGCGCAGGTATTCGGAAAAGTTCGGCGTTCGACGCATCGAGGGCAAGATCAAGGACGTCCGGCAGAACGCCGAGTCGGGCTTCATCGAATCGCTCGTCCTGGAATCAGGACAGGTGATCGATGGCGATCTGTACATCGACTGCACCGGATTCCGTGGGCTGCTGATCGAGCAGACGCTGAAGACCGGTTACGAGGATTGGGATCATTGGCTGCCCTGCGACCGCGCCGTTGCGGTCCAGACCGAATCCACGGGACCCGCGGTGCCGTACACCCGCGCCATCGCGCACGAAGCGGGCTGGCGCTGGCGAATTCCGCTGCAGCACCGCGTGGGCAATGGCCTCGTCTATTGCAGCAAGCACATGTCCGACGAGCAGGCCACCGAGAAGCTGCTGCGCGAGGTCGAGGGCCGCACCCTGGTTCAACCTCGGGTCATTCGCTTCAGGACCGGACGGCGGCGCAATGCCTGGAACAAGAATGTCATCGCCGTGGGTCTGGCGAACGGCTTCGTCGAGCCGCTCGAGTCCACCAGCATCCACCTGATCATGGCCTCGATGACGCGGCTCATCTACCTGTTCCCGTTTCCGGGGGTCACGCAGGCGCTCATCGATCAATACAACGAGGAATCGCGCCTCGAGGCCGAGCGCGTGCGCGACTTCATCATTCTTCACTATTGCGCCACGCAGCGCGACGACAGCCCCTTGTGGAGATACTGCTCTTCGATGTCATTGCCCGATACCCTGGCGCGGAAGATCGATCTGTTCCGTACCCGGGCGCAGATCTGGCATCGCGACAGTGAGCTGTTTCGCACGGATTCCTGGCTTCACGTCATGCTCTACCAGGGCATCAAGCCCGAGCACTATCATTTTCTGGCCACGGCCATGCCGGACGGGGAGCTTGCCCGTTTTCTCGAGAACATCCGCACCGCCATCGGCCAGGCCGTGGAACGCATGCCGTCGCACCAGGAATTCGTGGATCAATACGCGCGCGCCGGTGACGACATCTGGAACAAGCCCGCCATGTGACCAGGGTCGCGGTAAACTCCGGAGCTTGGCACCCCAATGCCGACTTGCCCGAGGTCGAGATGGCTCAATTCGTGATGCTCAACAATGCCGCGCACAGAGAGCTGCGCGTCATCACGCGCTATTCAGCGGAATTTGGCGACAACGTGGCCACGGCCATGATCGTCCCCACAGAATTCGTGCATGCGCAGCGCGAGTACCCCATCTTCTTCCGCAAGGACCCCGCCAGCGGCGAATACATGGCCGTGGTGCTGCTCGGCCTGCAGAAGGACGAAAATCTCTTTCTCGATGAGAACGGCTGGAACGCGGACTACGTACCCGCCGTGATCGCTCGCGGTCCGTTCTTCATCGGGTTCCAGAGCCGTGAGAATCAGGGCAAGGTGGAAAGGGCGGCGGTCATCAACATCGACACCGAGCATCCCCGTCTCAGCCGTACGGAGGGTGAGCCTTTGTTCCAGCCGCAGGGCGGGAACTCACCCTATCTCGATCGCATCGCCGACCTCCTCAATGGCATCCATCAGGGCATGGAGGTCAACAAGCCCATGTTCGAGGCTTTCCAGGCCGCGGATCTCATCGAGCCGGTGCAGCTGGAAATCAAGGTGAACTCGGAAGAGCGGTACAACCTGACCGGGCTGCACACCATCAGCCGCGAGAAGCTGGCCAATCTCGATGCCGACACCCTGTTTCGGCTGCATCGCGCCGGCTACCTGCAGGGCGCTTTCCTGGTCGCCTCGTCACTGAGCAACGTGCAGCGGCTCATCGATCTCAAGAACAAGCGGCGGCCTCAGGCTGCCATGGCGTCGTAGACCACGACCTTTTCCCACAGGTGCGAGCAATCGGCGACGAATTGCCTGTGAATGGGGTGATCCTGGTAGGTCTTCTGGCCGACGGTGTCGTCGAAGAACAGGATTTCCGACGCGCTCCAGCTGTTGTCGACCACGTCGCGCTTCTCCGTGCTGGCGGGTACGCCGAAGTGCACGCCCCGCACCGTTTCGATCTTCGAGAGCGTGCGCAGGCCCGCGAGCAGTTTGTCGAGGTCCTCCTTCGAGCCCGGGTTCTTGAGCCAGAAGAACACGTGGTGGACCAGTTTCGGATAATTGCTCACGGGTAATGCTCCAGTGGAAGGAGAAGCCGCGGCCATGACGGTCGCGGAGGACAGTGTCGCCGCGGCCGCCGTGACCGTGGCGGAAACGATGAACGTGCGGCGGTCGGTCATGGCAGCTCCGGGGTGATGGCCGATTGCGGGTTCGCCAGCCGCTCATAGGCGTTCTCGATCTCGCGGCGAACATTCTCCTGGGCGAGCAGCGCCGGCGGCAGCACCGAATCGCACACCGCGAAACGTGCCACGTCGGCGCGAGCATCGCCGGTGCAGGCCCGGCCGATCGCGGTGAGACGGGCCGCGTCCGGGTCGACGATGGTGACGCCGGCCTGGGCCTGGCGCGCAATGAAACGCATCCAGCCGGCGAGCGGCAGGACCAGACGATGGATGGGGCGGCCCGCGCGCAATGCCTCGGTCAGCGTGGTCACGATGCGCACCGGCAGTTTCTTCGATCCATCCCAGGCGATCTGGCTCAGCAGGTGGCGGATTCCCGGGTTGCGAAAGCGCGCCAGCACCGCGGCGATGTATTGAGCGACGTCGAGCCCGGGCGTTGCGCCGAGGCTCGGTCCCAGGTCGTGCGTCATGAGCAGCTCGACGAACTGCGCAAGCTGCGTGTCGCGCATCGCGTCTGCCACCGTCTCGTGCCCGCGCAACGAACCGACATAAGCCAGCGTAGAGTGCGAGCCATTGAGGATGCGCAACTTGGCGCGGTCGTAGACGCCGACGTCCTTTGCGAGCGTCACCCCGACCGACGCCCAGTCCGCGTCGCGCATGACGGGCAGATCCTCGACCACCCACTGCGTGAACGGCTCGCGCTGGATGGGCCAGGCGTCCTGCAGGCCGGTCAGGGCCAGCGCGCGTTCGCGCAGCGCGTCGTCGGTGGCCGGCGTGATGCTGTCCACCATGGTCCGCGGGCAGACCACCTCGTCCTCGATGTAATGCGCCAACCCGGTGTCCGATTGGCGCGCAAAGCTCGCCAGCGCGTGCTTGAGAACGACGCCATTGCTCGCCAGGTTGTCGCAGCTCACCACGGCGAACGGCGGCAGACCCGCGGCGCGACGGCGCGAAAGCCCCGCCACGATCCAGCCGAGGGTGCTGCGCGGCGGTTTGTCCGCCGCCGACGCGACGCTCTGCAGGTCATGGGCGATGTCGGGATGGGCGAGATCGAGCTCGTTGCGCGCATCCAGGCAATAGCCCTTCTCGGTGACGGTCAGTGTGACGATGCGCGTATCTTGCGCGGCCAGCCGGTTGAATGCCGCCGGTGCGTCGCGCTCACCCACCAGCATTTCGCGGATGGCGCCGATTACGCGCGCGCGCGGCGCCGCGCCGAGCTCGATCAGCGTGTACAGACCCTGCTGGGGCGCCAGCGAGTCGCGCAGGCCCGCGCTCTTGAGCGACAGCGTCGAGATCGCCCAGCGCCGGTCGGCATGCAGCAGCGTGTCGATATAAAAGGCCTGGTGCGCGCGGTGGAACGCGCCGGGCCCGATGTGCACGACGCCGATGCGCGTGGCCGCGCGATCGTAAGTCGGCAGGATGGTGCCCGAGCGGGCGGAATGCAGGTTCGCCTCGGTGAGGCGCGGCGGACTCATCGGGAACCCTCGTCTGCGGCTGTGGCGGCCAACTACTTCCCGGGCTCGTCAGTGATTGTGGCGCGGCGTCTTCTTCGCCACGCCGCGATACTTCACCGCCATTTCCATGACGGCACCGGTGTCGAGCTGGCCGACGGTGGAGCGGTAGATCTCCTGCCAGGGTGTCGCGCTCTCGGGCACCGCGGGCAGGCCTTGCTGCTTGCGCCGCGCGATTTCCTCGTCGGAGACCAGCGCATCGCAGGTGCCTTTGGCCAGGTCGACGCGGATACGATCTCCCGTGCGGAGCCAGGCGAGGCCGCCGCCGGCGGCGCTTTCCGGCGAACAATTGAGGATGGACGGGCTGTCCGACGTGCCCGACTGGCGGCCATCGCCCAGGGTGGGCAGGCTGGTGATGCCCCGTTTCAGCAAGACGTCCGGCGGCTGCATGTTCACCACTTCGGCCGAGCCCGGCCAGCCCAGCGGGCCTGAACCGCGAATCACCAGCATCGTGTTCTCATCGATACCGAGCGAGGGATCGTTGATGCGCTCGTGGTAGTCCGTCGAGCCGTCGAACACGACAGCGCGGCACTCGAACACGTCGCCCGAGCCGAGGTAACGCTTGCGGAATTCACCCGAAATCACGCTGGTCTTCATGATGGCGAAATCGAACAGATTACCCTTCAAGACGAGGAAGCCGGCCTTTTCCTGCACCGGCTGCTCGTAGGACGTGATCACGTCGGCATCGAGCGACCGGCGGCCCGCGACGTTCTCGGCCAGGGTCCGGCCCGTCACCGTCAATACACTGCCATCGATCTTCCCGGCGCGCAGCAGCTCGCTGACCACCGCGGGCACTCCACCGGCGCGATGGAAGCGTTCCCCCAGGTACTTGCCGGCCGGCTGCATGTTGACGATGAGCGGCAGATCGCGCCCGTAATTCATCCAGTCGGCGGGCGTGATCTCGACACCGGCATGGCGCGCCATGGCGACGAGGTGCGGCTGCGCATTGGTCGAACCGCCGATCGCAGCGATGGCCGTGATGGCGTTGAGAAACGACTGGCGCGTCAGGATCTTCGAGGGCTTGAGGTCCTCGTAGGCCATGTCGACGATGCGGCGGCCGGTCTCGTAGGAGATCTGGCCGCGCTCGCGATAGGGCGCCGGGATGGCGGCGCAGCCGGGCAGCGCAAGGCCGAGAACCTCGGCCACCGCGTTCATGGTGGACGCGGTGCCCATGGTGTTGCAGTGGCCGAGTGACGGCGCGGACGCCGCGGCGGCCTCGAGGAACTGCTGCTCGTTGATCTCGCCTGCCGCCAGCATACGCCGCGACCGCCAGATCACCGTACCCGAACCGACGAGGTCGCCTTCATGCCAACCATCGAGCATCGGCCCGCCCGACAACACGATGGCCGGGATATCCACCGTCGAGGCCGCCATGATCTGGGCGGGCGTCGTCTTGTCGCAACCGGTGGTGAGCACCACCGCGTCGATGGGATAACCGTGCAGGATCTCCACCAGCCCGAGATAGGCGAGATTGCGATCCAGCGCCGCGGTGGGCCGGCGGCAGTTCTCGAAGATGGGGTGCAGCGGGAATTCCATGGGCACCCCGCCGGCGTCACGGATGCCCTCGCGCACGCGCTTGACCGTGTCGAGATGCACGCGGTTGCAGGGCGTGAGGTCGCCGCCGGTCTGCGCGATGCCGATGATGGGCCTGCCCGACAGCAGCTCGTCCGCGGTCAGGCCGTAGTTCATGAAGCGCTCGAGATAGAGCGCCACCATGTCGAGGTGCTTCGGGTCGTCAAACCAGTCGCGCGAGCGGAAGCGCCGCGCGGGACGTTCAAATGCCATGACTCACGGTTCCCTGGGGCAGTCCTGGCACGTCGACTCGCGCGCGGAACAGGCCGCCGGCCAGCGGCTGCTGCAGACGTTCCTCCGGCGTGAGCGCGACATGCGCGGTGGTGATGTAAAGCGTGCGCAAATCGTCGTCGCCGAAGGCGGCCTTGGTGACCGCGGAGCAGGGCAGGCGCAGCGACTGCAGCAGTTCGCCTGTCGGCGAATAGCGGCGCAGTCCCCAGCCGCCGAACAGCCCGGTCCACAGGCAGCCTTCGGCATCGACGATCGGGCCATCGGGATAGCCTTCTCCCGGCGCGAAGCGCACGAACACTCGCTTGTTGGTGAGCGTCCCGGCCCGGCCGCGGTCGAAAGCGTAGATGATCCCCGCCAGCGTATCGGTGTGATAGAGAGTCTGGCCGTCGGGGCTCTCCGCGGGCCCGTTGCTGACGACGTAGCCGGGATCTCGCCGCACGCAGCCACTGGAATTGAGCTGGTAGAGCGCGCCGCTGGGTTCTTCCTCGTTGTCGTCCATGGACCCGAACCAGAGAAAGCCCTCCGAGTCCACGAAGCCATCGTTGAGCCGATTGTTAGGTGCGTGCGGCTCGACCACGTGCAGCAGGCTGAAATTGCCCGTTTCCGCATTGAAGCGATGCAAGCCCGTCTTCAAGCCGGCGATGTGGCCGCCATCGCGGGTGGGCAGCAGGAATCCGCAGCGCGCCGGCGCAGGCCAGGTGCGCCGCGCCCCGGTGGCCGGGTCGAAGCGATGGATCGCGGGAGCCTTGATGTCGACGAACCACACGGCCTTCTCGGCCGCGGACCAATGCGGTCCTTCGCCGAGAATCGCGCCTACGGGCCAGACACACTCGACATCAGACATGGCTCAACGGTATCCGCCGTCGACCCAGTAATTGTGCGCGGTGCACATGCGCGCATCGTCGGAGGCCAGGAACAGCACCATCGCCGTGACGTGGATGGGGTCCACGCGCGTCTTGAGGCATTGCAGGGAGAGGATCTTGGCTTCCTCCTCCGGCGTGTGCCAGAGCTTCATCTGCCGCGGCGTGCGGATGGCGCCCGGCACCACGCAGTTCACGCGGATGTTGGCCTCGCCCAGGTCGCGCGCCAGGGCGCGCGTCAGACCTTCGATGCCACCCTTGGCGGTTTCGTAGACGGACAGATCGGGAATGGCCGAATGCCAGGAAACCGAGCCCAGGTTGATGATGGAGCCGCCGCCGGCCTTCTTCATGCCCGGCACCACGGTTTGCGCCGCGAAGAACAGATGCCGCAGGTTCACCGCGATGCGCTGCTCCCAATAGGCCGGGGTCACGTCCTCGAAGCGGTGGCGATCGTCATTGGCCGCGTTGTTGACCAGCACCGACACCGGCCCAGCCTGCGCTTCGATGTCGCGCAGCGCCTGCTGCAGGCCCGCCGTGTCGGTGACGTCGCATTGCACGAACTTCGTGCCATTGCCGAGGCGCGCCACCAGCGCCTGCGACTCCGCGGTTGCGACGTCGAGGAAGTAGACGCGCGACTTCTGGCGCGCGAATCCCTCCACCATCACTTCGCCGATGCCGGAACCGCCGCCCGTGATGACGACAGTCTTGCCAGCGAGAGACGGGTAAACAGCGTGCGACATTCCTTGTGATCCTACGCCCAGGTGTAGCTGGTCTTTACTTGCGTGTAGAACTCGACCGCGGCGAAGCCCTGTTCGCGCGGACCGTAGCTGGATTTGCGCGTGCCGCCGAATGGCACGTGATAGTCGACGCCCGCGGTCGGCAGGTTGGTCATGGTCATGCCGGCGCGCACGTTGCGCACGAAATGGCGCGCGTACTTGAGCGAGCTGGTCATGATGCCGGCGGAGAGGCCGAATTCGCCGGCGTTGGCCGCGGCCAGCGCCTCCTCGTAATCCTTCACGCGCACCGTGGAGGCCACCGGACCGAAGACCTCTTCGCAATTGATGCGCATGTCGAGCTGCGTGTCGACGAGCAGCGCGGGCGACACGTAATAGCCGGGCTTGTCCAGCTTCAGAGCCTCGCCGCCGACGATCTTGCGACCGCCTTCCTTCACCGCCACGTCGACGTACGACAGCGTGGTGGCGAGCTGTGCGTCGCTGGCCAGCGGGCCCATCTGCGTGTCCGCCGCGAGCGCGTCGCCCACCTTCAGTGCCTTCACGCGGGCCGCGAGCGCCTCGATGAACCTGTCGTGGATGCCCTGGGTCACGATGATGCGGCTGGAGGCCGTGCAGCGCTGGCCGGTGGCGAAGAATGCGCCGTCGAGCGCGCACTGCACGGCGCGATCGAGATCGCAATCGTCGAGGACGACCAGCGGATTCTTGCCGCCCATCTCGAGCTGCACGCGCGCATTGTGCGACATCGCGCCCTTGGCGACCGTCGCGCCCGTGCTTTGTCCGCCGGTGAACGACACGCCGGCAACGTCCGGATGTTCGACCAGTGCGCCGCCCATGGCGCCGCCACCGAGGATCAGGTTGAACACACCCTTCGGGATCCCCGCTTCGTGGATGATCTCCGTCATCGCATGCGCGGTGGCCGGCGTGATCGACGCGGGCTTCATCACCACGGTATTGCCGAAGGCCAGCGCCGGCGCCGACTTCCAGGCGGGGATGGCAATCGGGAAATTCCAGGGCGTGATCAGCGCGAAAACGCCGAGCGGCTCACGGTAGGTTTCGACCGCCACGCCCGGGCGCGAGGAATCCACCGTCACGCCGTGGCGGCGCAGCGCCTCGCCGGCCATGAACTTGAAGATGCGCGCCGCGCGCATGACTTCACCTTTGCCTTCGGGGAAGGTCTTGCCTTCCTCGCGCGACAACAGGCGGCCGAGATCGTCGGCGCGCGCCATGATGAGCGAGCCGACCTTGTCGAGCAGGTCCGAGCGCACTTCGGGGCTGGCGCCTGCCCACGCGGGAAAGGCGGCCTTGGCTGCGGCCACCGCCGCGGCGACCGTCGACTTGTCGCCGCCGGGCACCTTGGCGACCACGTCGCGCGTGTCGGAGGGATTGAGACTTTCGGAGGCGGCGGCGCCCGCCACCCATTGCCCATCGATGTAATGGGAAAGCTGTTTGGTGCTCACGAGGGGATTCCGTTCAAGAGGTGAGGAGGCCACGGCGCGCGAGGTTGCGCATCAGGTCCGCGATACCGAACGACCACGTGGGGGCCTGGTCGCACGTGGTCACCTGGTTTTCTAGCACACCGAGTCTCTCCGTGGACACCCGGACGACATCACCACTCTTGTGGGTGAAGCCCTGCCCCGCGGCGTCGCGATCGACGATGGGCGCGAACATGGTACCGAGGAACAATGCGAAGCCGTCGGGATAGGCGTGATGCTTGCAGATGGTCTGCGCGACCAGCTCGGTGGGATCGCGGCTGATCTGGTTCATCGAGCTCTGCCCCTCGAGCCGGAAGCCTTCCGCGCCGATGATTTCGAGCTTCACCACCGCCTGGCGCACGTCGTCCAGCGTGAAGCCGCCGTCGAACATGCGGATGAACGGGCCGATGGCGCAGGAGGCATTGTTGTCCTTGGCCTTGCCCAACAACAAGGCGCTGCGACCCTCGATGTCGCGCAGGTTCACGTCGTTGCCGAGCGTGGCGCCGAGGATGCGGCCGGCGCTATCTACCGCGAGCACGATCTCGGGCTCGGGGTTGTTCCAGGCGGAATCGGCGCGCACGCCGATCCAGTCGCCCCAGCCCACCGACGAGAGCGTCGGTGACTTGGTGAAGATCTCCGCGTCGGGGCCGATGGCCACTTCCAGGTACTGCGACCAGAGGCCGTCGTTGATGAGCGCGGCCTTGAGCTTCCGCGCCTGCTCCGAGCCCGGTTTCACCGCGCGGATGTCGGTGCCGATGCGCTCGCGCAGGCTGTCGCGCAGGCTTTGCGCCTTGCTGGCGTCGCCGCGGCAGCGCTCCTCGATCACGCGCTCCATGGCCGAGATGGCGAAGGTCACCCCGCTGGCCTTGATGCACTGCAAGTCGAAGGGCGAGAGCAGGCGCACCGCGCGCGGTTCCGCGCCCCGTGCGCTGGCGAACGCGGGCGTGAGGCCGAAAGACTCGAGCGGCCCCAGGTCCTGCCCGTCTGGCACGGTGCTGTTCCAGGCATTCAGCAGCTGCGACACCGTGGGCGCGTGGCGCGAGACGTCGCGCACCCGACCTTCCACGACGACGACGGGCGTGGGCCCTTCGCGCGTGAGCAGGCGGCCGACGAGGATCGCCGACCGCCAGTCGGACGGCAGTTGCTCCTGCAGCAAGCGGGTTACGCCTTCTTCCAGAGTTTCTGCATGTTTTCGAGGGTCACGCCCTTGCTCTCCGGAACGAACTTCCAGACGAACAACGCCGCCAGCACGCTGAAGCCGCCATACAACCAGTAGGCGAAGCCGTGGTTGAAGGCTGCGTTGAGCGCCGAATTTCCGTCCATGATGTTGAAGGTGACCGAAACCACCCAGTTCATGAACCACTGCGCGGCGACGGCAATGGCCATGGCCTTGTCACGGATGGAGTTCGGAAAGATCTCGGCGAGCATCACCCACACCACCGGGCCCCAGGAAAGCGAGAACCCCGCGATGTAGACGCAGACCACGACCAGCGCGGCGAGGCCCACCGAGCCGGCGTTGAACATGAAGCCCAGCGCGATCATGGTCACGGCCATGATGAGAGCGCCCAGGATCAGCAGCGGCTTGCGGCCCCACTTGTCGACGGTGACCGTGGCGATCAACGTGAACACCACCATCACGATGCCCATGATGACGGTCTGCGCAAAAGCGGCATCGCCCTTGAAGCCCATGTTCTCGAACATCTGCGGGCCGTAGTACAGCACCGCGTTGATGCCCACGAGCTGCTGGAAGGCCGACAGCAGGATGCCGACCACGAGCACCAGTCCGCCATACGAGAACAGCTTTCCGGCCGTCTCCTTGAGCGAGGCATCGATCTCGGCGATCACGATCTTGGCCTCTTCGGGGCTCGCCAGCCGATTGAGCACCTCGTTGGCCTTGGCGGTCTTGCCCTTGAGCATGAGACCGCGAGGCGTCTCGGGAACGAACAGCAGCAGCAGCACGAAGATGCCCGCCGGCACGGCGCAGCAGGCCAGCATCCAGCGCCAGCCTTCGACGTGCACCCAGTTCGGGTCGCCGTCGCCGCCCCACTTCTTGATGAAGTAGTTCACGAAGTACGACACCGTGATGCCGCTGACGATGGCGATCTGCTGGTAGGTCACCAGCGCGCCGCGCTTGGACGGCGGCGCGATCTCGGCGATGTACATGGGCGCGAGCATGGAGGCGAGGCCGATGCCCATGCCGCCGAACAGGCGATGACCGATGAAGTTGGTGATGTCCGCGCCGAAGTGCACGTACGGCGCGTCTTCGAAGAACAGGTTGAGGAACCAGATGAGCGCGTTGATCAGCGGCGTGAGGAACGAGCCCAGATGGCCGAGCGTCGACTCCGGCCAGGCGGAACCCAGCGAGGACACGAAGAACAGCACGCCTGCGACGATCAGGCCGCCGCGCCGTCCCAGGTAGTGAGCCATGATGCCGCCGATGGCGCCGCCGATGAGACAGCCCCAGAGCGCTCCGGCAATCGTGAAGCCTTCGAGGCTGAGCCGCGGCGCTTCCGAGAGCGCCAGCGGTGCGACGAAGTTCTGCTTGATGGACTCGGTCGCACCCGAGATCACCGCGGAGTCGTAGCCGAACAGCAGACCGCCCAACGCGGCGATGATGGTGAGCGTGATGAGAAGGCCGGTATGGTTGCTGGCCGCAGGGCCGGAGCTCGTCGCTTGAGACACGCGCTATCTCCTCGTGGATTTATGTTTTTCGAACCGCTCGCGTGCGCGTTTCGCGCCCCCCGATCAGCGGTCGCGAAAGCGTAGTGATAGCGGTATCAGATAGCAAGCCGAAATACGCCGCGAACTTGATTTAATCACGATGGATTTCTCGCGGAGAAATCAGCTTTTTTTCGGGGGTGCGACCGAGTCTCGCTTGACCAGCACATAGGGCACGAGATGGTCCACCGGCTGCGTGGCGTGGCGATCCTTGGGCCGGCGGATCTTGTGCAGCAGCAGATTGATGGCGGCCTCGGCCATGGCGGCAATGGGCTGGCGGATCGTGGTGAGTTCCGGCCAGACGGTGGTGGCAATGGGCGTGTCGTCGAAGCCGACCACCGACAGGTCCCTGGGCACGTCGAGACCGCGCCGGTGCGCCACGGAAATGGCGGCCGCCGCCATGTCGTCGTTGCTGGCGAAAATGGCCGTGGGGATGCGCTTGCGCGCCAGCAGTTTCTCGGCAGCCTCCAGGCCCGATTTGTACGAGAAGTAGCCCTGCACCACGAGCGCCGGATCGACCTCGATGCCGCTCTCGTTCATGGCGGCCTCGAAACCCGCCAGGCGCTGCGCACTCGCAGTCTGGGTAGGTTGACCCTTGATGAAGGCGATGCGCGAATGCCCCAGCGAGACGAGGTGCAGGGTCATCTCGCGCGCGGCATGGAAGTCATCGATGCGCACGCAGGACACGTCGTCGCGCGCGCGGCCGGTGGCCAGGGCCACCGCGGGTACGCCCTCGGCGGCGAACGCGGCCGCGATGGACTTCGATTCGCACAGCGGCGGCGGCAGGATCACGCCGGTGATGCCCTCGGAGAGTTTCTGCGCGGCGGCCTTCTCGGCGGCAGGTTTGAGATTGTCCCAGCGGTCCAGCACCAGTTGCGCGGCGGCACGGTGCGAGCCATCGAGCGCACCCACCAGCATCTCACTGAGGTACGAGGCGCTCGGGTTCGAATAGATAAGCGCGATGCGCACGTCGCGCGCGCCGGCCAGCACGCGCGCGGCCGGATTGGGGCGGTAGTTGAGCGTGCGAACCGCTTCCATGACCAGCTCGCGCGTGGTGTCGCGGACGTTGCTCTCGCCGTTGATCACGCGCGAGACCGTCATGGGGGAAACGTTGGCGTAGCGCGCCACTTCGTGAATGGTCACGGCGCTGCCCTTGCGGCGGCCGCTGCGCTCGCCGACGCGCGGTGTGCCGTCGCTGCTGCGATCCTCTGACTCGCTCAATCGGACCTCACCAGCCTCTGGCGAAACCTTGCCGTTAACGTTAACAATAGTTCCACGATGAAGCCCCGTCCACTGCTCGCCGCGCTAGCGGCACTCATTTTTTCCTCTTCTGTCATGGCGGAGGACGGTTATGACTTATGGCTGCGCAATCCGCCGCTCTCCGGCACCCGGCTGGAGCAGGCACGCAGCCGGATCACCCAGCTGGTGGCCCCGCACGGCGGTTCGACCCTCCTCGAGACGGCGGCCCGGGAGTTCGAGCGCAGCGCCGCGCAGTCCCTGGCCGGCGGCCTCTCGTTGAGCGACGCTCCCACGCGCGACGGCGCCGTGATTCTCGGCACCCCGGCCGCGTCGGCGCAGATCGCGGCCCTGTCGCTGCCACTGCAGCCGCTCGGCGAGGAGGGTTATCTGATCCGCAGCGCCACGGTCGAGGGGCACCGGGCGACCGTGATCGCCGCCAATTCGGACGTGGGCGTGCTGTACGGCGTGTTTCATTTTTTCAGGCTGCTGCAGACCGGCCAGTCCCTGGACGCACTCGACGTCGCCTCGCAGCCGCGCACGAAGCTGCGGCTGCTCAACCACTGGGACAATCTCGATCAGCACGTGGAGCGCGGTTACGCCGGCCAGTCGATCTGGAACTGGCACAAGCTGCCGGGGTGGATGGATCCGCGCTACGAAGACTACGCACGCGCCTGCGCGTCCATCGGCATCAATGGCACGGTGCTGACCAATGTGAATGCCAACGCCACCAGCCTCACGCCGGCGTACATCGAGAAGACCCGGGCGCTGGCCTCGGTGATGCGTCGCTACGGCATCCGCGTGTATCTCACCGCGCGCTTCAGCGCGCCCATCGAGCTCGGCGGCCTCAAGACCGCCGACCCCCTCGACCCCGCGGTGCGCGCCTGGTGGCGGGCGAAGATCGACGAGATCTACGCGGCGATTCCCGATTTCGGCGGCTTTCTGGTGAAGGCCAATTCGGAGGGCCAGCCGGGCCCGCAGGACTACCGGCGCACGCATGCGGACGGCGCCAACATGCTGGCGCAAGCCGTGGGCCCGCATGGCGGCGTGGTGATGTGGCGCGCGTTCGTGTACTCGAACGAGACGCCGACCGATCGCGCCAAGCAGGCCTATGACGAATTCGTGCCGTTGGACGGCAAGTTCGCCGACAACGTGCTCGTGCAGGTGAAGAACGGTCCCATCGACTTCCAGCCGCGCGAGCCCTTCCATCCGCTGTTCGGCGCCATGCCGAAAACGCCGCTGATGATGGAATTCCAGATCACCAAGGAATATCTCGGCTTTTCGACGCACCTGGCCTACCTCGGTCCGCTGTTCGAGGAGGCCCTGGATGCCGACACGCGCGTGCAGGGCAGGGGCTCGACCGTCGCGAAGGTGATCGATGGCGAACTGCACGGCTACCGGTACACGGGCATGGCCGGCGTCGCCAACATCGGTTCGGATCGCAGCTGGAGCGGCTCGATCTTCGATCAGGCCAACTGGTATGCGTTCGGGCGGCTCGCCTGGAATCCCGAACTTGCCTCGCGGGACATCGCCGACGAATGGGTACGCCTGACTTTCACCGACGATCCGGCGTTCGTGCAGCCGGTGGTCGACATGATGATGGGTTCGCGCGAGGCCGTGGTGGATTACATGACGCCGCTCGGCCTGGCGCATCTCATGGGCACCGGACATCACTACGGCCCGGCCCCCTGGGTGAACGATCTCGGGCGCGCCGACTGGAACCCGACCTACTATCACCGGGCCGACGCCAACGGCATCGGCTTCGATCGCGGCCCCCCGGCGAAGGGACGAGGCGGCAGCAACGCCACCGCGCAGTACGCACCCGAAGTGGCGAAGCAGTTCAACGACGTGAGCAAGACGCCGGAACAGTTCCTGCTGTGGTTCCACCATCTGCCGTGGACGTACAAGGTCTCCTCGGGCCGCACGCTGTGGGACGAACTCGTGTTCCGCTACACACGCGGTGTCGAAAAGGTGGCGCGGATGCAGGAAACCTGGGAGCGCATGCGTCCCTATGTCGACCAGGAACGATTCGAACAGGTGAAGGCCTATCTGGCGATCCAACGCCACGAGGCACAGTGGTGGCGCGATGCCTGTATTGCCTACTTTCAAAGCATCAACGGCCTGCCGCTGCCGGCGGGCTTTGCACCACCCCGGCACCCGCTCGAGTATTACCAGGCCCTGAAATTTCCCTACGCGCCCGGCCGCGGATGAGGCGCGGCGGCCGTGCCCATTGGCCCATTGCCAATGGCCGATCGCGACGCACCGGCAGGAAGGAGACGCAGAATGCGCGACGTAAACTGGTTAGGCGTGCTGGCGCTGTCCGCATCCGCGGCGTTCGCCGCGAGCACGGGGCAGAACCTGCCGCCGCCGCGCGATCTCACCGCCGAGCAGGATCATCGGCTCATGCTGGACCAGCTGGGGATTCGCTCGATCCGCCAGGGCGTCAATGGCCGCGATCCCGATGCCCCCAACGCGGCGAACTACGACGAGGCCAGGGGCAATCCCTATCCCGAGCTGCCCGAAGTCCTGCGCTTCGACGACGGCAGGGCGGTCGGTAACGCGGGCGACTGGCGCGAGCGCCGCGCCGAGATCGTCGAGCATTTCGATCGCGAGGTGTACGGGCGCATGCCCGCCAATGTTCCCGGCGTCACGTGGACCGTGCGGGAGACGCGCGAGCACCAGGAGGGCGGTGTCACGGTGTTCACGCGCAAGCTCATCGGCGTCACGAAGAACACCGACTATCCACTCATCGAAGTGAACATCGAAGCCGAGCTGACCGTGCCCCGGAATGCGAAGAACGTGCCGGTGATCGTCGAGTTCTTTCCGTTCGAGTTCCGCGGGCGTTTTCCTCCGCCGCCGTCACCCACCTGGCAGGAGCAGGTGCTTGCCAGGGGCTGGGCGTACGCCGTGCTCTCCACCAGCTCGATTCAGGCGGACAACGGTGCCGGACTCACCCGCGGCATCATCGGCCTGGTGAACAAGGGCCAGCCACGCAAGCCCGAAGACTGGGGCGCGCTGCGCGCCTGGGCATGGGGCGCGTCGCGCCTGCTCGACTATCTGGAAACCGTGCCGGAAGTGGATGCGAAGCGTGCCGTGATCGAAGGCGTATCGCGCTTCGGCAAGGCGGCGCTGGTCACCATGGCTTATGAGCCGCGGTACGCCATCGGTTTCATCGGCAGCTCGGGAATGGGCGGCGCGGCGCTGCATCGCCGGCGCATCGGTGAGCTGCTGGAGAACGTGGCGAGCAGTGGCGAATACCACTGGATGGCGGGCAACTACCTCAAGTACGCCGGGCCGCTGACCGCGAAGGATCTGCCCGTCGATTCACACGAGCTGATAGCGCTGGCGGCGCCCCGGCCGCTGTTCATCGGCGCCGGCAATCCGGCGCAGGGCGATGCCTGGGTGGATCCGCGTGGCATGTTCATGGCGACCGTCGCGGCAGGTCCGGTCTACCGGCTGCTGGGCAAGCGCGCATTGGACACGGACGTGTTTCCGCCCGTCGAGACGCCGCTGACAGAGGGTGATCTCGCGTACCGGCAGCACGCCGGCGGCCACACTTCCGGGCCCAATTGGCCTATCTTCCTCGACTTCGCCGCGCGGTATTTTGGGAGCGGTGGGGGGGGGGGGGGGGGGGGGGGGGGGGGGGGGGGGGGGGGGGGGGGGGGG
>CAMLGF010000072.1 GCA_946479515.1 uncultured Pseudomonadota bacterium
GCGCTGACGCAAGTGGAACCAGATCGTTAACACGTCCTTCTGCTCGCCGTGCACAGCTGGTCGGCAGCCCGCGCCAGCCGGCTGACCGGCTGGCGCCTGGCCGCGGTGACCGCGGGCGCGGTGGTCCTCGGGTTGATCATGATCACGCTCAAGAACCTGGTGCTCCAGCACCTGCACTAGGCGTTCATCCCCTGCGCCAGCACGCCGAGCCGCCGCCAGTCGACGGTCTGCCGCGCGGGCGGGACCCCGGGGCGTGCGGCCGCCGGGGGGCGGGCCTGCGGGCTAACTACTTTCGCCGCGGCAGGCGCGGCGGGTGTGGCCCCCGGAGGAGGCGCCGGGCGCCGCAGGAAGGCCAGGCGGCGCATCAGGTTGGTGGTGGTGGGCGTGACGAATTTCGCCGCGCCCTTGCCGTCGAGGAACTTGGCGTCGGCGATGATCATCGCGATGCCGAGCAGATCGTTGAGCGGCGAGCGCGCGGGCAGGAACGCCGCGGCGCGGCCATCGCCGAAATTCTGGAAGATATAGGCCTTGTCCGGCGCCGCATTGAGCGCCGAGACCGCCTCGAGCACGAAGTTGTGCTC
Source organism: uncultured Pseudomonadota bacterium (assembly GCA_946479515.1). The sequence goes on from CAMLGF010000072.1 coordinate 582, forward strand.
GTCGGGGCCGAGCGCGCCCTCGTCGAGCCACAGCACGTCGCCGCGTTCGTCGTGCAGCGAGATTGATTGCAGGCGATTTCCCGAAAGCGCCTGCTTCAGGGCTTCGCCGACTGCGGCCTTGGAATCGCCGCTGGGTGTGACACTAGCGCTCGCCTGCATTCCGATACTTCCCCGATTTGAGCGTGCAGCCTCGCAAATCGACGTGGGATTCGCCGTGACATAGCTCGCGTTCCCTGAGCGGGCGCAGCGACAGTTTGACGCGCTTATGTCGAATACCCGGACTCTTTCGCGCAGCAGGTCACAGCAGCCTCGTTTCCAGGCGCATCGCGCCCGCGTGGGCCGGCATGCGCCGGCCCCCCGTCGGGCGAGCTACGTCGGTCAACCGCCGAGAAAATCCCGCTTGCCGATGTCCACGCCGTTGTGCCGCAGCAGGTTGTAGGCGGTGACGAAATGGAAGAAGAAATTCGGCAACGCCCAGACCTGCAGGAATTCCAGGCCTTTGAACTGCACCGTGCGATCTCGCAGCTTGATGACGATGTCGCGTGTCTCGCTGCCGTCGAGGGCCGCGGCGGGTACGGTGTCGATGTACTGCAGTGTCTTTTTCACGCGCTCCACCAGTTCATCCAGAGTGGATTCGACGTCATCGAACTTCGGCGGATCTATGCCGGCGAGGCGCGCCATGGACTTCTTGGCGAAGTCACTGGTGAGCTGGATCTGCCGCGAGAACGGCAGCATGTCGGGAGCGAGCCGCGCGGCCACGAGGATGCCGACGTCGAAGTTGCGGGCCTTGGCGTTGGCGGCACCTTTCTCCATCACGTGCAGCAATTGCGTCAGGCCCTTCTTGAATACCCCATGGCTCATCGCGTGCATTGAAATCTGCATTAAGTCTTCCCTCTTAGATTCTTTGGTGAAACAATGCGCGCGCCATCGTTACCTTTGGTGCGCCCATGAGTGAATTATGGTTTCCCGCTCAACTCGCCGTCTTCGCCCGGGTGGTGGAGCTCAACGGCTTCTCCGCGGCCGCGCGGGCCTATGGCGTGCCGAAGGTCGCCATCAGCCGCGCCATTGCCGACCTCGAAAAATCCATGGGCGTGCAGCTCATGAAACGCACGACCCGGCGAATTTTCCTCACCGCCGCGGGCGACGCCGTGCTGCCGCATGCGCGCGCGCTCGGCGCGGAAGTGGAAAGGGTACGCCAGCTCGCGCACAGCTTCTCTACCTCTCGCGAGGGACCTCTGCGCGTGGTGGCCGATCCCACCTACGGCCGCGTGCTGCTCGCACCGCTGGTACCACGTTTCCTCGACAGCTTTCCGGAGATCGCGCTCGACGTGGTGCTCGATTCGGATCAGAGCTCGGAATGGGACGTGGCCATCCGCGCCGGTGAAAACACCGACCCCACCCTGGGCTCGCGCCTGCTCGGCGCGCCCCCGGCGGTGCTGTGCGCCACGCCCGCGTACCTGCAGAAGCATCCCGCCCCCGAGCGTCCCGAGGGACTGCGCGAGCACGCGCTGTTGACGCCCGCCGGCGAGGGAGCCGAATACAAATTCCAGATGACCAAGGCCTCGGCACGCGCCGAGGTGCGTGTCCGGCCCAAGCTGGCCGTGGATGATCCCGCGGTGCTGCACAGCGCGACCGTCGCCGGGCTCGGCATCGGCCTTCTGCCCGAGTTCCTGTGCCGGCAGGGCGTCGCCACCGCCAAGCTCCGTAAGGTGCTCGCCGATTGGCAGGCGCCTTCCGCCGCGCCACTGTATGCGGTCTTCCCCGCCGGCCTGGAGGACGATCCTCGGGTGAAGAGTTTCGTGGATTTCGCCGCGGCCAACATTGTCCCGGCACTGGCTCACTAGGAGACGTTCGATGTATCGCGCGCCGGTCAAGGACCTCCGGTTTGTATTGGATGAACTCATCGGCACGGAAGCGCTGCGCGCCTGCCCGGAGTACGCCGACTACTCGAGCGAAACCAGCGACGCCGTGCTGGGCGAGGCCGCGCGCTTCGCCGAGACCGTGCTCGAGCCGCTGTGCAAGAGCGGCGATCGCCAGGGGGCGCAGTGGTCGGCCAATGGCGTGACCATGCCCGAGGGTTTCAAGGAGGCCTATCGCCAGTTCTGCGAGAGCGGCTGGCCGTCGCTGCGCGCGCCGACCGAGTTCGGCGGGCAGGGCGTGCCGTCGGTGCTCGGCACCGCGGTCGAAGAGCTGTGGGCCTCGTCCAACCTGGCGTTCAAGCTCTGCCCCATGCTCACGCAGGGCGCGATCGAGGCGCTGTCGCACTTCGGCTCGCAGCAGCAGAAGGAGCTGTACCTTCCGAAGATGGCCACCGGCGAGTGGACCGGCACCATGAATCTCACCGAGCCGCAGGCCGGCAGCGACCTTTCGCAGGTGCGCACCCGTGCGGTGCCGGCCGGCCCTAACTATCGCATCTACGGACAGAAGATCTTCATCACCTATGGCGAACACGACCTCACCGGGAACATCGTGCACATGGTGCTGGCGCGCATCGACGGCGCGCCGCCGGGCGTGCGCGGCATCTCGCTGTTCATCGTGCCCAAGTTCTGGGTGAACGCCGACGGCACGGCGGGCGCTCGCAACGACGTGTACTGCGCCTCCATCGAACACAAGCTCGGCATCCACGCCAGTCCGACCTGCGTGATGATGTATGGCGAGAACGAAGGTGCGCTCGGCGTGCTGGTGGGCGAGGCCAATCGCGGCCTGGAATACATGTTCGTGATGATGAACGCCGCGCGCCTGTCCGTGGGCCTCGAGGGATATTCGCAAGGCGAGCGCGCGTTCCAACAGGCGGCCGAATGGGCGCGCACGCGGGTGCAGGGCAAACCGCCGGTGCCGGTCTCGAAGGTGGCCGGTTCCGCGTCGCTGGGCACGAGTTCCTCGCCCGCGCCGATCATCGGCCACCCGGACGTCAAACGCATGCTGCTGGGCATGAAGACCACGGTGGAAGCGTCGCGGGCGATGGCGCTGTACGCCGCGCACCAGCTCGATCTCGGGCGGGCTCATCCGGATGAGGCCGTGCGCGCGGCTGCCCAGGCGCGTGGCGATCTGCTCATCCCGATCGTGAAGGGTTTCTGCACCGAGAACGGCATCGCAGCGGCGTCCACCGGCATCCAGGTGCACGGCGGCATGGGCTACGTCGAGGAAACGGGCGCGGCACAGACGCTGCGCGACGTGCGCATCACGGCCATCTACGAGGGCACCACCGGCATACAGTCGAACGATCTCATCGGCCGGAAGTTCGGCCGCGACCGTGGGGCCGCGCTGCGTGCCTTGCTCGACGAAATGCAGGCGTCGCTGGCGGCCATGGGCGATGCACAGGGCGTGGTGAAAGAGACGCGCGATGCCGTGCAGGACGCCGTCGCGCGACTGAGCGGCGCCGCAGACAGTCTGCTGAACGTGCTGGCCAGCACGCCAGACCGCGCGATGGCGGTCTCCGTGCCATTCCTCGAGCTGTGCGCCCTCACCATCGGCGGCTGGCTGATGGCCCGTTCCGCGGCCATCGCCGCACAGCGACTCGGCGAAGGCGCCAGCGATCGCGAGTTCCTGGAAGGCAAGCTGGCCTCCGCGCGCTACTACGCGCAGCAGGTGTTGCCGAAGGTTCTGGCACTGGAACGCATCGTCACGCAGGGCAGCAGTGCGGTGGTGGAGACCGACCCGGCGCTGATCTGAAGGAGGTAGGAATGGATCGCAGGGACTTCCTGGCAATCGGTGGCGCCGCGGCCGTGGGTGGCGCGGCGAGTTCGCTGGCCGGCGCGCACGATACCGGCTATCCCCACGAACACCTGCCGGATGGCACGGTGTTGCCCACGGGCAAGCCGCTCATGCGCCAGATTCCATCCTCGGGGGAGGCCATTCCGGCCATCGGCCTGGGAACCTCCGGCCCATTCGAAGTCAACGGCGACGACAAAGCGCGCGCGCCGCTGCGCCAGGTTCTGCAGGCGTTTTTCCTCGGCGGCGCCCGGCTCATCGACACCTCGCCCATGTACTCCACGGCCGAGACCGTGCTCGGCGAGCTGCTCACGCCGGACCAGCAGGCCAGGGTCTTCCTCGCCACCAAGGTGTGGACGCCCGGATCGGGCGGCCATGGCGAGGCCAAGGGCATCGAGCAGATGCAGCGTTCCATGGAGCTGCTGAAGCACAAACGCATCGAGCTCATGCAGGTGCACAACCTGGTGGATCTCGGCGTGCACTTGCGGACGCTGCGGCGCTGGAAGGACGAGGGCCGCATCAAGTATCTCGGCGTCACGCACTACACGACCAGCTCCTATCCGGACCTCATCGCCATCATCGAGCGCGAGAAGCCCGACTTCGTGCAGTTCAACTATTCGGTCACCACCCGCGAGGCCGAGCAGAAGCTGCTGCCGCTGTGTGCGGACAAGGGCGTCGCGGTCATCATCAATCGCGCCTTCGAGGACGGAAATCTGTTCACGCGCGTGCAGGGCAAACCGCTGCCGCCGTGGGCCGCGGAATTCGGTGCGAAGAGCTGGGCGCAGGTGTTCCTGAAGTTCGTGCTGGCGCATCCCGCCGTGACCTGCGTGATTCCCGCCACCGGCAAGGTGCGCAACCTGGTCGACAACCTGGGGGCCGGCATCGGGCCGCTGCCCGATGCGAAGCAGCGCGCACAGATCGTGGCCGCGGTGGGCTAGACGAGATCGACCAGCTCGCCCATCGAGCGGATGACCCGGGCGCCGCTCGCCACCATGGCCGCCTGCGCCGGGCCCGGCGCGGAAGCCGGGCTGTAGCCGATGGCCTGCATGCCTGCGGACAGCGCCGCCGCGGCACCGGCCGGAGAATCCTCGATGACCACGCATTGCGCCACCTGCGCGCCGAGCCGTTGCGCCGCCAGTAGATAGACATCCGGGGCAGGCTTGGGCCGGGGCACCATCGAGGTGACGTATACGTGGTCGCCGAAAAACGCGGCGAGTCCGCTCACGTCCAGCGAATAGCGCACGCGGGCGAGCGGCGATTGCGAGGCCACCGCCATGGCATGGCCACGCGTGCGCAGTGTCGCCACCGCATCGCGCAGTTGTTCGACCACGGCGAGCTCACGATGGAAAGCATGCGCCGTGGCGAATGCCCAGTTGTACACCCACGCTGCGGATGGCCGGCGTCCGGACCGCGCCGCGATGGCGTCGACCACGCCATCGACCGTCTTGCCGAGGAACAAGGCGTGCGCCTCGGCGGGGGTCAGCTCCAGGCCGAGCTCGCGCGTCACCTCGGATTCGACCCGGCTCGCGAGGTGCTCGCTGTCGATCAGCACCCCGTCGCAGTCGAAGATGAGTGCCCGCTCAGCCACGCCGGAGTCGTGAGCGCCCGCTCGCCGAGAGCAGCGCGACCGGCCACAGCAGCGCCATGCGCAGCCGCGACCCCCAGCGCCGGCTGCGTGCCGGCTGGGTTTCGCTCGAGTACAGGTAGCTGGAAGTGGCCGAGAGCGCCAGCACGATGACGCCGAAGATCCAGATGATCACGCCGAGCCGCATCAGCACCATGGCCCCTCCCGTCTCTATTCCTTGTCCGTGGGCTTCTCGTAGGACGCGTGCAGGTGCACGGGTTCCGCCTTTGCCTGGCGCTTGCGGCGCGCGCGGATGTTGAGCATCTCCACCGCCACCGAGAATGCCATCGCGAAGTAGATGTAGCCCTTGGGCACGTGGTGGTCGAAGCCCTCCGCCACGAGCATGACGCCCACCACGAGCAGGAAGGACAGCGCCAGCATCTTGATCGACGGATGTGCCGAGACGAAGTCGCCGATCGCCCGCGCGAACATCATCATGAGGCCGACCGAGGCGACCACCGCGGCGATCATCACCGCCACCTCGTCGACCATGCCCACCGCGGTGATGATCGAGTCGAGCGAGAACACCATGTCGATGACAATGATCTGCAGGATGATGGCGCCGAAGCTGGCCTTCACCTTCGCCGAGGCGTGACCTTCCTCGCCTTCGGTGAGCTGGTGGACTTCCTTGGTCGATTTCCACACGAGGAAGACGCCGCCGGCGATCAGGATGAGGTCGCGGCCGGAGATTTCCTCGCCGAGCACCGTCAGCAACGGCGCCGTGAGCCCGACGATCCACGACAGCACCAGCAGCAGCCCGACACGCATGAACATCGCGAGGAACAGGCCGATCTTCCGCGCCGTCTCGCGCTGCTCGCGCGGCAGCTTGTCCACCAGAATGGAGATGAAGATGATGTTGTCGATGCCGAGCACCAGCTCGAGCGCGGTCAACGTGAAGAAGGCGATCCAGGCCTGGGGATCTGCGAGCAATGCGGTGATGGCTTCCATGAGTGGGCGCCATCTTAGAGATTGACCGTGCGCTGTGCGAGATCGGGCCGCTTGGCGGAACCTGGAATCGCCGGACGCGGTAATCTTCGTCGCCTCCCACCAAGCGCGGAATTCCCATGAACCTGCCGGCACGTTCGTTTCCTGGCTTCGTGTTCACCCTGGTCTTCGCACTGTGCGTTGGCCGCCCCGCGGCGGCGGCTCGCCTGCAATCGGGCGAGGCGCACGTCTGGGAAGTGCAGGAGATCACGCTGGCCGCGGCGCGCGACTACGCGAACGCCTACGCGGAAGTCGAATGTTGGGTCGAACTCGAAGGCCCCGGCTTCCGGCGCCGCGTTTATGGCTTCTGGGACGGCGGCCGAATCTTCAAGGTGCGCATCGTCGCAACACAGCCAGGTACCTGGACCTGGCGCGTGGCTTCGAATCGTCCCGACGACACGGGCCTCGCCGGCGCCGGCCAGTTCACCGCCGTGGCGTGGACTCCGGCGCAGATCGAGGAAAACGCCAACCGGCGTGGCTTCGTGCGCGCCAGCGCCAACGGCCATGCGCTGCGCTACGCCGATGGCACGCCCTTCTTTCTGTTGGGCGACACCTGGCTCGCCGCGTCCACCTGGCGCCTGCCCTACAAGGGCACGGCGCCCGCGGCCGACTACGTCCCTGCCGAGGGCATCAGCTTCGAAGAGGCGGTGTCCTGGCGCAAGCGTCAGGGCTACAACTCCATTTCGTTCATTGCCGCATTCCCCAACTGGGCGGCCGATGAACACGGCGCAACTTATGCCAACGAGGACGGCGTGTTCCTGCGCAATGCCTGGGAGAAGTTCGGGCACTGGGCGCCTAACGCCAGGATCTCCACTCCCGATGGCGCAACCACCACCGGCAAGGACATGCACGACGAGCAGGGCAATCGGCCGTTCGAGGTGTTCGCCGACCGGGAAGGGCTCGCCAATTTCGATCGCATCAATCCGGCCTACTTCCGCAGCCTCGACCGCAAGATGGCCTATCTGTCGGCGCAGGGCTTCGTGCCTTTTCTCGAAACCGTACGCCGCGACAATGCACCGTCGTGGAAGCGTTACTTCGATTTCAACGTCTCGTATTCACGATTCGTGCAGTACCTCATCGCTCGTTACGGCGCCTTCAATCTCGTGTTCAGCGGCATCCATCTCGATTGGATTCCGAAGGATTTCAGCCTCACCGCCGATGAATTCAACGAGGCGCTGACTTACCACTTCCGCAAGTACGGTCCGCTGCCCTACGGGCAGCCGTACACGACGCTGATCGATCGGTCGACGTTCAAGGCATTCGGCCATGGCGCCCGGGCGCCCTGGCTCACCATGCACACCGTGGGCAACAACCCGCGCAATCACGCCATCTACGCGTCCATCGAAGAGCTGTTCCGGCTGCGGCCCGCGTATCCGGCCGCGAACCTCGAGCCTTACTACACGGGCTGGAATCACGCCATCAATCGGCCGGGCGGCGAGACCCCGGAGGAGAACTCCGAGCGCGACAACTATTTCGCGCGCGCGATGATGTACGGCTCGGTGCTGTCGGGCGCCCTCGCAGGCCACGTACACGGCACCGCGGCCTACGACGTCACCAGCACCGGCGAGCCGGCCGGCTGGCGGCCGCACATCTGGACGGCGCTGCGTTACCAGTCGGGGGCGCAGATGCAGCACCTGAAATCCTTCGTGCTGTCCGAGGGCGCGCGCTATCAGGATCTCGAGCCGGCATCGCGGGATCTCGAGCCACGCAGCATCCCCGGCGCACTCGCCGACGGGCTCGACGGCTGGTCTTTCCTCATGCGCACGCCGCAGCGCGACTTCGCGCTGGCATATTTCGAGAGCCAGGCGTCGGTCGCGCGGCTGCGAGGCTTCGTGCCGGACGCTAACTACTCATGGACCTGGTTCGACCCGCGCAGCGGCACCTGGTCGGCGCCGGCCCGGGTGCGCGCCGACCCGCACGGCGTGCTCGCCTCACCCGCGTTTCCCGCGGGCGGCAGCCTCGCCCGGACCGACGTCGCCGCCCGCCTGGTGCGCGCCGGCGGCGATTGACTCGCCCGGCGTTTGCCAACATTCTTCGCGCAGAACGACGACAGTGAGCAGCGCAGGGGAGTCGATCATGCGTCTCGCGATACTGGTTTCCGGTTTGCTGGCGGGCAGCTCCGCCGCGCTCGCTCAGCAGAGTCCGCCGCCCGAGGATCCGGGCGGGCAGCCGGCCATGGACGAAGTCGTAGTCACCGGCACGCGCATCCGCCAGAGCGAGCTCGGCTTCGCGAATCCGATCACCACTTTTTCAAGCGACACCATCCAGCAGTCCGGCAGGACGGATCTCGCGGATTTCCTGTCACAGACGCCGGCGCTGGTCGGTTCCACCACGGGAGATCTCACTGCCGGCTCGAACCCGGGCTTCGGCGAGGTGGGGCTCAACCTGCTCGACCTGCGCCATCTCGGGGTGGATCGCACGCTCGTGCTCGTCGACGGCCGCCGCCACGTCGCCGGCCTGGCCGGCTCGGCCGCGGTGGACGTCGACTCCATTCCCACGGACCTGCTCGAGGCGGTCGACGTGCTCACCGGTGGTGCCTCCGCCATCTATGGCGCCGACGGCGTATCCGGCGTGGTCAATTTCCGCACCCGCAAGGACTTCGCAGGCTTCCTGGTGCGCGGCCAGACGGGCATTTCGTCCGAGGGCGACGGCAACAACAACTTCCTCGCGCTCACCGCCGGCATGAATTTCAGTGAAGGTCGCGGCAACGTCGCCGTGGCCTATGAGTACAGCGCCGACGAGCGCGTATCGGACCAGGATCGCGACTATCTGCGGCCACCACGCTCGGCCAATCTCTACCAGAACCAGGACGATCTCGACGATTCTCCCGACCTGCCGGACCTCGTGCGCTACGACGATGTGCGCTATGCGGACAGCGCGCGCACGGGCGCGGTGGACGTGGACTTCGACTTTCTCTCCGATTTCGAAGGCAACGGCAGTCCGTACGACCGTGGCTTCGTACTGGAGAACTCGGGCGGCTATACCCAGGGTGGTTCGAGCACGCCCGTCGACGGCTACCAGGGCGATCTGTTTCCCGAACTCGACCGGCATCTCGTCAACGTACTGGGCCACTTCGACGTCAGCGATTCGCTGACGGTCTCCGCCGAAGGCAAGTACGTGCGCTCGCATGCGAAGTCGCTGTCGCAGCCGACCTTCGATTTCTACCTGTTCATGACGCCCGACAATCCCTTCATGCCGGACGAGATCCGCGATGCCATCGTGCCGGGTGCCGCGGCCGAGTACTTCGAGGACCCGGAGACTCCCGACGGCGTGCTCCTGACCCGTGACAACTACGACATGGGCATCAACGCCGAGGATGCGGTGCGCGAAACCTTGCGCGGCGTGCTGGCCGCGAACGGGCGATTCAACGACCGCCTGCAGTATGAAATCTCGTACGTGTACGGCGAAACACGCAGCAGGATCACCGAGATCAACAACCGCCTCGAAGACAACTGGCTCGATGCGATCGACGTCATCAGCGATCCGGACAGCGGTCAGCCCGTGTGCCGGTCGGGAAATGACGGCTGCGTGCCCTACAACATCTTCGGCGAAGGCCTGCGGGATCCGGCCGCTCTCGACTACGTGTCGACCGACAGCGTCTCGCGGTCCAAGGTCACGCAGCAGGTGGTGTCGGGGTCCCTGTCCGGGGACTTGGGGTCGTGGCTGGAATTGCCCGGCGGGCCCATCGGTTTCGCGGCCGGCGTGGAATACCGGCGTGAGACCAGCGATTCGCTGCCCGCGCAGGAAATCCAGGATGGCCTGACCTGGGTGGGCCCCATCACGCGCACGCGCGGCAGCTTCGACGTCAAGGAGTTGTTCGCCGAGGTCAATCTGCCGGTGCTGGAGAATGCGCGCTACGCGCGGCTGTTGTCGTTTGGCGCCGCGTTCCGCGCCTCCGACTACAGCACGGTCGGATCCACCAGCACCTGGAAGCTGGACGCAGCGTACTCCCCCGTGAGCTCGCTGACGTTGCGCGGCACCTACGCGCAGGCGGTGCGCGCCCCGAACATCGCCGAACTGTTCTCGCCCCAGAGCTCGACGTATCACTTCATCGTCGATCCCTGCGACGTCAACGAGCTGAACAACGGCACCGGCACCCGCGAGGCCAATTGCGCGGCTCTGCTCGACGGCCTGGGCATCGATCCGGCGACCTTCCTGCCATCGAACACGCCGCAGGCCACGCTCTACACGGAAGGCACGTTCGGCGGCAATGCCGGTCTTGGCGAGGAAACCGCCAGGACCTGGACCGCGGGCGTGGTGTTGCGGCCGGAGTTCGCGCCGAGATTGAGCCTGTCGCTCGACTGGTACGACATCCGCATCGATGACGCCATCAACACACCGGAAGCCGAAGAGCTCGCCAAGTTGTGCGTCGATCAACCCACGCTCGACAACCCGTACTGTGCCGGCATCGATCGCGACCCGGATACCGGCTACATCGTCGGTTTCGCGGTGCGTCCCGACAATGTCGCGAGCTTCCGCACGGCCGGCCTCGACATGACGCTCAACTGGCTGCTCACCACCGGGTCGCACGGCGATTTCCGGCTGCAACTCGTCGGCGGCTATCTCGATCGCCTGGAGTTCATCGCCACGCCCGGCGCCGACGTGGACTCCGACCTGGGTGAGCAGTACTACCCCAGGTTGTCCGGTACCTTCGACCTGAGCTGGGAAAGTGGCCCGTGGACGCTGGACTACGGCATCAACTGGTTCGGCAAGACGGATCGGTTCACGCGCGAGACGCTTGCCGGCGACCCCGACTACACCGATCCGCGCTATTTCAAGGTGAAGGCCAAGATGGAGCATGACGTCAGCGCCTCATACGACATCGGCGAGCACGTCAATGTCTATGCGGGCGTGAACAATCTGTTCGACCAGAAGCCCGAGTTCGGTTACAGCTCCTATCCGGTGTCGGCGATGGGCCGCTACTTCTACGCGGGCGCGCGGATGAATTTCGGCGCGGCCGCCCGATGACCTGGCTGCGCCGGAGCCTCGCGGCGCTGGCGCTCGCCTCCGGTTGCGCCCCGGCCGCCGCCGCGGACCAGCCCTTCACCCTCGACGACTACTATCTACTGGCGACCGTTTCGGAGCCCGCGTTCTCGCCGGCGGGCGACCGCATCGTCTACACCGTCTCGCGCAACGAGCGCGCACAGGACCGCGCGACCAGCGACATCTGGTGCGTGCCCTGGCGTGGCGGTACGCCCACCCGGCTCACCCGCAGCGACGAGAGCGAATGGCAGCCACGCTTCAGCGCCGATGGCCGGAGCGTGTTCTTTCTGCGTGAAACCGGCGACGACGAGATCACGCAGTTGTGGCGCATGTCCGCGCGTGGCGGGCGCGCGCGACAAGTCACGGACATCGCCGGCGGCATCAGCGATTTCGATCTCTCTCCCGACGGCCGGCGCGCGGTCGTGGTCGCGGAAACCGGGCGCAACGTGGGCAGCACGGCGCAGACGCCGCCGCCCATCGAGACCGAGCGCTTCCTCTTCAAGCGGGACGGCGACGGTTACCTGGACGATCGCACCCAGCAGCTGTTCCTGGTCGACCTGCGGCACGGCAATGCCACGCAACTGACGCGAGGTGAGCGCGACCATTGGCGCCCCGCCTGGTCGCCTGACGGCCGATGGCTGGCGTATACCGCCAAGGACCGCGGTGAGTCGGATCGGGATTCCAACTACGAAGTGTTCGTGCAGAGCGCCGACGGTGGCGAACCGCGCAAGCTCAGCACCTTCGCCGGTGCCGACAACGACCCGGATTGGAATGCGCGGCCCTCGTGGTCGGCGGATTCGCGGCAACTGGCCTGGCTCGAGGGCGGCGAAGACCGGTGGATCTACTACTCACCCTCGCAACTCGTGGTGGCCGATCTGGCTTCCGGCCGGCTGACGCGCCCGGCGCGCATCGACCGCTGGTTCTACTATCCGAAATTCGCGCCGAATGGTTCGCTGCTCGCGCTGATCGAGCAGGATCGCGACACCTGGCTCGCACGCATCGATCCGGCGAGCGGCGCCATCGACTATCTCGGCTCCGGCAAGCGTTTTGGCTACGACTTCGCCGTCGCGGCAAACGGACGCGTGGCATTGCTGGAGACCGACGTCTCGCACCCCGCAGAGCTGTTCGCGCTGGATGAGCATCGGCCGCTCACGCGTCACAATGCGTGGAGCCTGGAGCGTGCGCAGGGTGAGGTGCGCGACCTGGCCTTCACCAGCGGCGGCGTGGAGATCCACGGTTACGCCACGCTTCCGGCGACCTTCGACGCATCGCGCCGCTATCCGCTGGTGACCGATCTGCATGGCGGACCTGTCTACCAGCACAGCCACGAGTTCAGTCTCGAGAGCCGGCTCTATGCCGCGGCCGGATACGCCGTGCTGGCCCTCAATCCGCGGGGCTCATCGGGACGCGGGTTCGACTTCTCGCGCGCCATCTATGCGGATTGGGGCAACCTCGACGCACAGGACATCAGCGCCGGCATCACGCACGCCATCGACATCGGTATCGCCGATCCGCAGCGCATCGGCGTGGTCGGCTGGAGCTACGGCGGAATCCTCACCGACTACATGATCGCCAGCGACCCACGGGTCCGCGCCGCGATCTCCGGCGCGGGCGTGGCCAACGTGCTCGCGACGTTCGGTGTCGATCAGTACGTGCGCGAGTACCTGTTCGAACTCGGCGCGCCGTGGGAGAACTTCGACACCTGGCGCAAGCTGGCCTATCCCTTCCTGCATCCGGAGCGCATCACCGCGCCCACGTTGTTCCAGTGCGCCAGCGAAGACGACAACGTGCCCTGTGTCGGCGCCGAGCAGATGTACCAGGTGCTGAAGACGCGCAACGTGCCCACGCGGCTCATCGTCTACCCCGGCGAGAACCACGGCCTCGAAGTGCCGAGCTATCTCGTCCACCGCATGCGCAGCAACCTCGACTGGTTCAACCGCTGGCTGACAAATGGGGACATTCCTCGTTTTCTAGAAAACGGGGACGCGCCTCCCAGCCGCCTCAACGAACCTTGAGCCGGAATTCCGCATCCCCGTAGTGCACGTAGTCTGCCCAGTCGGGCGAGCGGCGCGCGTGCACGGCCCGGCGTGCCTTCACCAGCGCATCGCCGATACTGCCGCGCAATATCGCACCATAGAACGCAGCGGCGAACGCTGCCGCCGCATCGTCGGACACCGGCCAGTGTGTGCCGATGTAGTGCGCCACGCCCGCGCGCAGTAGCGTCTCGGCGAGACTGATGTTCGTGCGCATGCTCGTTCTGCGGTGCACGCTGTCCTGCGGCCGGCGCCGCGTGCCGGCGCCCGCACCGCGGCGCATGCGGGCCGACTCGCAGGCATTGAACACCAGCAGCGGCGGCAGGCGTCCGAGCGCGGACAGGTGCGCGCCAGTGAACTCGCCATCGGCCAGCACCAGGCCGCTCTCGCCCGGCCGCTTCGGGTCGAAGAACGCATGCCCCGCGTAGTGAATGACGTCATAGCGTCCGGATTCGAATTCCGCGCTGACACGAGCCTGCGTCGCCGCATTCCCGGTCACCTCGGTGAGGTGGATCCGGCTCACCTTGCGCAGAATGCCCGCGATGCGCTCGCGCTCGGCATCCGCCCCTGGCAGGTCGAGCGTCGGATTCGCGATGATCAGCACGCCGAGGTCGTGCTGTTCGCGGCGTCGCGAATCGAAGCGCGCCGGCACCAGGTCCGCGGTGGCATAGCGGCGCGACAGCCCGTTGACGAGCGCAGGACACCAGCCGCGCAGCGTCAGTGTTTCCCAGGGGACCCGGCTGCCCGCCGCATCGTGCACCACCGACAATGCCTGCCCGCGGATCTGCCACAGCGCGCGCGCCAGATCCGGATGCAGCGTCAGTCGAGCCAGCTTCTCGCCCAACGCCTTCACGCGCGCGGAACTCAGCGGGTTGCCGAGGTATTCCCGATCCAGGGCGTCCAGCTCGCGCCGTGCGAATTCACGGCTCTGCGAAAAGATGGCGGCGGACGAGCCGCCCGTCAGCAGCGATGCGCGCCAGGTCTCGCGAGCCTCGCCGTGAGAATCGGCCGAGACGATGAGATGCGCCGTACCGGGCACTCGCCTCGAACGCGTGGGTGCGCGCTCGCGGACGGCGCCCAGCGGGCTCAGGCGCAGCGTGCCGGCCGGATGCGACTTCACCAGGTCCGCCAGGCGTGTCTGCACGCGCTGTGCGTCGAGCCGATTCAGCACGTGCAGATCCACGCGCGCGAGCGCCGTCTGACCCGAGGCGCGGGCGCGCAGCAGGCCACGGATCTGCGCCGCGAAGGAATCCTCGGGCGCGATGCCACTGCCCGCGCCCCAGGCGACGGTCGCCAGTGATTGGTACTGCGGCTGCTCGGCGAAGCGCGCCAGATTCTCGGCGGCATGTTCGATCACGTCGAGGCTGAGGCGGTCGAAGCGGCCCAGGCCGACGAGTAGATAGGCAGTGCGGCCAGCCGGGCGCCGGGCCGCTGCTGCGTTCACCGGGCGCTGTACCGCCATTGTCTTTACCGGGCGCTGTACCGCCCGGGGTATCGGCGTGACATGCCCCGCATCGCCACTCACCACGCGGTGCTGCAGCCAGTCGTTGATGACGCCGCCCAGACGCGCGTCGATGTCGGCGGCGGCACCGCTGGCCGGCACGCCGCGCAACACGGCCACGGCGATCGCGGCGGTGCGTGCGTCTGCGACGTCGCCCACGCGCACGCGCAGTTGCAGCGGGCGCGCCACGGGCCGCTGCGGTTTGCGGTGGGCGCGGCCTTTCGGCGGTTCGTTCAAGGTGTCCAGGAACAGCCGCCGCTGCTCGGGAGTCATCTGCGGCCAGTCCACCTTGCCCAGGTATTGTTGACGCAACTCGGCGTCGCGCACCCGGCTCAGGCCGCCACGGTGCAAGGGCGGCGCGGCCGCGAACCGCTGCGTCGCGCCCGTGGACAGCAGATCGATGGTGCCCGCGATCACCTTGTTGGCCAGCGGCATGTCGCTGTGACCGCACTCCACGTAGTAATGGCGCGCGCCCGCCAGCCGCGCCAGCTCGATGGGTACGGTGCCGTCCCCCTGCAGGCTGTATTCGTATTCGAAATCGTCCTCGCCGTCGTCGCTGCGAGCCACGCCCGTGGCGGTGGTGCGATTGCAGCCGACCACCATGGTGAAGCGCGCGTCGGCGGGCGCGAGGCGCCGTTCGAGGCCGGCCGCGGTGCGCAGTAGTTCGGCATCGGGTCCTGGCCCCGCCGAAGGCCAGCTGGCCGCATCGAACAGATCCAGATCGCTGACAGTGCGGCTGGCGGGCAGCAGCTCGTGCAGGCCCGGGAAGGTGGCGAACACGTTCCGCGCGAGATACTCGGCGTCGTGACGCAGGTCCAGCATCGCGATCTTGCGTACCACCGAGTACGTGCCGCGCAGCGCCTGCACTGCCGCGAGCGAACCCGCATTCGGCGTGCCCAGCATGATGAGCCGTGACACCCGCTTGCCGGCGGCATGCGTGAGCGCGGCGCGCGCCACCAAGCCCCCCATGCTGTGGCCGACCAGCGCGACGTTGTCGCGGCCGTCGGCGGCGATGCGCTCCGCCAGCCGCCGCCCCAGCGCGGCGACGTCATGGCGCCAGTCGTAGTCGAGGAGCACGGCATCGTAGCCGGCCTTGCGCAGCGACATCGTGAGCTTGAGATAGCTGTAATTCATGGCGCCCAGCGCCCGTACGCGCGCGCCATCGGGCAGGCGCAGTTCCTTGAGCCGGCCGAAAATGATGTCGATGGGATCGAGCCAGAGGATGTCGTTGGGCTTCTGCCCGCCGCGCACCAGACCGAGCTGCGAGCCCATGATGCCCGGCAGTACGTAGACGCGGCGGCCGGGCGGCCCGCGGCGCCTGCGCGTGGCGCGGGCCAGTGAGGCGAGCTCGGCATGCAGCGCCGCGCCGAAGTATTCCACCAGGCCGGGCTCGGGCTTGCGCGCCGTGAGAAGCTGTATCAGCACCTCCTCGGGCAGCGCCATGCGGTCGTAGGGCGTGACGTGATCGACGGGCGTGCCTTCCGGGTGCGGGCTCACGCGGCCACCTCGACCTGACCGTCGATCCACTCGGCCACCGGCCGCCACAGCGTGTCGCGATGGCGCGATGAGAAGAATCCTTCGTGGCCGATGCGCCGGACTCCCGCGTCCGCGGGCGAGTACCAGCGGGCGTCGCGCCGCGCGTTCGGGAAAAAGCCGTTGATCTCGCGCACCGTGCGCGCCGTGGCGATCGGATCGTCGGTGAAGCCCACCGTCAGCACGGGAGCGCGAACCTCCGCGAACACGTTGCCCGATAGATAGGTGGCGAGATCCGGTCCGAAGTGCGAAGGACGCAGGCACCAGCGCCGCCACTCCGCGAAGACACCGCGCGGCAGAGGCAGGCCGGCCCAGCCGCCCCCCGTGGGCACGTATCCCTTCAATGCCAGCATCAGCGGCCCCTGCACACGCCAGAACCACCAGGCCAGGTACTTGAACGGCGCCGCTTCCCAGCGCCAATAACCCACGGACGTCGCGATCTGCACGTGTGCGCGCGCCCGGCCGTGATTGCGCAGCAAGCCCAGGAATTGCCCGCCGATGCTGTGCCCCACCGTGATCACCGGCAGACCTTGCGCGCGCTCCACGGCCGCGTCGAGCGCGGCTGGCATGTCGAGCAGGCCCCAGTCGCTCATGCGGCAGGTTTCCGCGGCGATGTCAGCCGGCGCCGACGCGCCCATGCCGCGATAGTCGTACACCAGCGCGTCATGACCACGCTCGGCGAGGAACTGCGCGAACTTGAAGTAGAACGTCTGCGGAAAGCCGGTGGCCCCGTTGATGACCACCACGCCGCGTCGACCGCTCCCACCGTCCGCCTCGGCCGGGAGCCAATGCGCCGCGAGACTGCGGCCGTCCCCAGCCCGCAGTGAGAAAGGTTGCGGTGTCACAGGGCGTGGGCCTCGATCTGCCTGGCAAGCGCGAGGATGGCCTCGCGGCGTGCGCTCGACTTGCGCCAGACCGCGCCGATGGTGCGCGTCGGCACCGGCTTCACGAAGGGTCTGATCGCCACGCCGCGGGCGTTGCCGTAGGCGCCTCGCCCGGCGAGTTCGGGCAGCAAGGTGATACCCACGCCGGCGGCGACCATCTGCCGCAGCGTTTCCAGGCTGGTGGCGCGGAAGTCCTGCTTTTCATGCATCCCCGAGCTCGCGCAGATGTCCAGCGCCTGGTCGCGCAGGCAGTGGCCGTCTTCCAGAAGCAGCAAAGTCTCGTCGCCGAGATCCTCCACCCTGATGCTCTGGCGGCTGGCCAGCCGGTGATTGGCGGGCAGAGCTACGGTGAAGGGCTCCTTGTAGAGCACGTACGAGTCGAGGCCGTCCAGCGCCACCGGGAGTGCCAGGATTCCGACATCGATTTCCCCCGAATGCAGTTTTTCGAGCATGGGATCGGTCTGATACTCGTACAGCATGAGCTCGAGGCGGGGCAGCTGCTTGCGCAGCCGCGACGCGACGTTCGGCAGTAGATAGGGGCCGATGGTGGGCAGCAGCGCGACCTTGAGCCGCCCGGCGAGCGGGTCGCGATGGCCCTTGGCGAGTTCGACGATCTCGTCGCTGGCTTCCAGGATGCGGCGCGCGCGCTCGACGATCTCTTCCCCGGCGGCGGTCAGGGAGACGCGCTTGGGAGCGCGCTCGATGAGCTGCACGCCGAGATAGTCCTCGAGTTTCTTGAGCTGCGCAGACAGCGTGGGCTGGCTCACGAAGCTGCGTTCGGCCGCACGGCCGAAATGACGCGTGTCGGCCACGGCCACGAGATAGCGCAGGTCCTTGAGCTTGAGGTCGGCCATAGACGAACTCTATGGAGTTTATCCAATCAATCGATTGGCCGGAATGGGGCTTACCCCGGAAGATGCACACCATTCCGGCCGGCGGCCGCTTTCCACATCGGAGGCGCGTACCGCCGGAAGGGTTCCTCCAGAGAGGATTTCGACCATATTTTTCGAAGGAGTTGGCATGTTAGGTATCGGCAAGAAATTTCCGCAGTATTCGCTCACCGGCGTGGTCTCGAACGACCAGGCCAAGGCTTTCCAGCAGTTCGACGCCAACACGCACCAGGGCAAATGGCGCGTGGTGTTCTTCTGGCCGAAGGATTTCACCTTCGT
>CAMLGF010000073.1 GCA_946479515.1 uncultured Pseudomonadota bacterium
GCAGGAGGCTCGCGCTTCGGCAGCGACCTGAGCCGATACCGCGCGGGAACTCCCGTCCGCAGCTGACAGCCTGACAGGGCGGTTGCACCCGAATCCGGGTGCTGGATTCAGGGACACTGAACCATGGAAAGCCCTTCGTCGCCTGCGCGTCGCCGTGCGCTCGAATATCTGACGGTCGCCGCAGCGCTGCCCCTCGCCGCACACTTGCTCCCGCTGGCAATCGCCAAGGATGGATCCATGCGCCGCGTGTTCATCACGGGTTCAACGGAGGGCCTCGGGCGAGGTGCCGCCGAGGCGCTCATGAAGGAAGGCCACCAAGTGGTATTGCATGCTCGTTCCAAGGAACGAGCCCGATCGCTGTCGGATCTCGCGTCACGCGCCGCGGGCGTTGCCATTGGCGACCTGGCAA
Organism: uncultured Pseudomonadota bacterium; assembly: GCA_946479515.1. The sequence continues at coordinate 410 of CAMLGF010000073.1, forward strand.
GTGCCACGCAGACGCGCTCGCTCGCGGATCAAGTCAATAAACTCGGAAAGATGGATGCCGTGATTCACAACGCCGGCATCTACCGCGAACCAGGCCGCGGGACGACCCAGGAAGGCCACGCCAGAGTGCTCGCGGTGAACGTGCTGGCACCCTATCTACTTACCGGCCTGATCGCGCGCCCGGATCGTCTGGTGTATCTCAGCAGCAGCATGCATCGCAGTGGCGAAGTCAACCTGGATGACATCGACTGGACCGAGCGTCGCTGGGACACCCACCGCGCCTACGCCGAGAGCAAGCTCTACATCACGGCGCTCGCATTCGCGGTGGCCCGCAAGTGGCCCCAGGTGTTGAGCAATGCGGTCGATCCTGGCTGGGTGCCAACCCGGATGGGTGGCCGCGGCGCGCCGGACGACCTGGAGCAGGGCCACCTGACGCAGACCTGGCTGGCCACCAGCGACGACACGGCCGCGAGAAGCAGCGGAAAGTACTGGTATCACCGCTCGCCGCGGCCTCCCGCCCCGCAAGCCACCCAAGCCGAATTTCAGGACGAGCTAATGGCGAAACTTGCCTCTCTGACCGGATATCGGCTGTTTTGACTATCGACGTCGACATCGTCGTGGTGGGCGGTGGCGCCGCTGGCATTGCTGCCGCGATGCGCCTGGCACAGAGGAACACCCCCGTATTGCTGCTCGAGGCGAGCTCGCGGCTGGGCGGCAGGGCGTGGACGCAGCGCATCCGGGGACTCGATCTTGACCTCGGCTGTGGCTGGCTACATTCCGCGGATCGCAATGGCTGGATGAACGTGGCCCGCGACACTGGCGTGCGCATCGACCGAAGCAAGCCCGCCTGGGGAACGCAGTACCACGATCTGGGATTCTCGCGCGAAGAGCAGGCGGCAGCGCGCGAGGCCCTCCGCCAATGGATGGATCGTCTCGGTTCTCAATCTCCGGCCAGCGATTGCGCGGCCGATGCGCTGCCATCGGACGGCCGCTGGAGCGCCTACATCCGCGCCATCGCCGGTTTCATCAGTGGCGCGCCACTGGAATCGCTCTCCTGTGCCGACTATGTGGCCTATGACGAGCACTCGACCGAGGAGAACTGGCGCGTCCCGATGGGGTACGGGACCTTGATTGTCCGCAGCCTTCCCGACGTGGTCCGCATGCGCTTGGCCTGTCCGGTGGCATCCATCAGCACGAACTCCGCAGGTGTGACGCTGGGTCTTGCGGACGGCAGCATCCGTGCGCGCGCCGTCATCCTCACGGTATCCACGCACGTACTGGTGAATGGCCCCCTCAAACTACCCGCAGGACTCGACAGCTGGCGGGAGGCGGCGAGCCGGCTGCCTCTCGGCCGCAACGAAAAGCTGTTCCTGGAAATCGTGAGAGAAGGACCGTTCGAGGCCGAGACACAGGTGTTCGGGAATCCGCAGGATGCTGGCACGGGCGCGTATTACATACGGCCGATGGGTCTACCGGTCATCGAATGCTTCTTTGGCGGCGAGGGTGCCCAACTGGTGGAGCGCGAGGGGCCAGCCGCGGCCTTTGCCCATGCGGTGGACCAGATCGCCAGATTGTTCGGCGCCAACGCGCGCCTCATCCTCAAGCCATTGGCGGCCTCCAATTGGGGGCGCATGGATCGCATCGGCGGTGCCTACAGTTATGCGCGCCCCGGTTTCGCCGCCGCCCGCGCCGAGCTGGCAAGGCCGTTCGAGCAGCGCATCTTCTTTGCGGGCGAAGCGACCAGCCCGCGCGATTTCTCCACGGCGCATGGCGCGTACGACAGCGGCGTGCGCGCCGCGGATGAAGCCATCGAGGCTCTGAACGCCCGGTGAGGCGGCAGCCATCTGCGCTATATTGGCCGCGCGGAACAAGCCGCATCCGGGTCCGCGGGCAGGGTTGAACCCACTTGTGCTCGAATCGAACAACACACCTTTATGCAGCCGGCGCTGCGGACCAACCGGCATCGATGCATGGAGGTTTTCGTGAACACCCTGACCGATCGGTCGAACATCGACCATTTGCGCAAGCAGTCCAAGGATCTGTTGCGCCGATATCGTGCCGCCGAGCCTTCGGCTTACGCACATCTGCGCAGCTTTCTCCCCGTCGCGCGCGGCAAAAGCGATGCCGCCCTTGCTGCCCTGCAACTGCGCCTGCACGACATGCAATCGTGCGTCGCGCGCGAGTACGGCTGCGCCTCGTGGGGCAATCTCAAGGACGAGGTGGAGGCCCGGCGCGCACGCGCGCAGGACGTCCAGTCACTTCGTCGTCACTGGTTGGGATTGGTCTATGGCGCAGACATCACCGGCGGCAGCGTGCGTCCCAAACCGGAACTGGCGGCGCGGCTGCTGGAAACCAACCCGGAAATTCCTGGTGATGACAGGTGGATGGCTTGCGCCATCGGCGACGTGGGCGCGGTGCGAAGCGCCATCGCAGCCGATGGCCAGTGGGTCAATCGTGACGGGGGAATCCTGCGGATCGCGCCACTCGTCGCGGTGACACACTCGTCTCTTGCCAAGCATCCGAAGTTTCGCGCCGGCCTGCTGGAATGCCTGCGCCTGCTCCTCGACCGGGGCGCGAACCCCGACCAATTCTGCCGCAATCGCCAGTCGCCGCACTCATTGGAGCAGCCGGGCGAAGACCGCCTTTCCGCCCTGTATGGCGCGGCCGGCAAGGTTCATGACCCGGAGATGACCCGTCTGCTGCTCGCGGCAGGCGCCAATGGCAACGACGGGGAATCGCTGTATCACTCGGTGGAAGATCCCGATCCGTCCTTGCCGTGCACGGCGGCGCTGCTCGAAGCAGGGACGCGGGTCGTGGGCTCGAACGCCCTGGCGCGGATTCTCGATGTCGACAATCTCGCCGGGCTGAAGCTGCTGCTGAAATACACGCCGCACGGCGATCCGGATCTCGGCCGAATCCTGCACTGGGCTATCTACCGAGGCCGATCGGTGGCGCATGTCCGCGCTCTGCTGGACGCAGGGGCGGATCCGGGATCCCTGAACGCTCATGCGCGGAACGCCTTCCACGAGGCCGCCAACTTCGGTTTGCCGGAAGTCATGCGCCTGCTGCGCGATCGTGGCGCCGGAGACACGCTCACGGACGAGGAGAAATTCGTCTCCGCCTGCGCACGCGCGGACGAGGCAGAAGCGCGTCGCCTGTTCGATCCCGGCATCTTTGCGAGGCTCAGCCCGGCTCAGCTCAAACAGTTGCCGAATCTGGCGATGAGCGATCGCGACGACGCCGTGCGACTCATGGTGGATCTCGGCTGGCCCCTTGGCACACGCGGCGGCGACATCGACGGGTCGGCGCTCAACTGGGCCGTGTTCCGCGGGCGCGCCGAGCTCACGGAGTTCCTGCTGGAGCGCGGCGCGAGCTTCCGTGAGCCTCATGGCTACAACAGCGATGTCGTCGGCACCCTGTCCTGGGCCTCGATCAATGAGCCGCGTAACGACGGGGACTGGCCCGCGTGCGCCGCCGCGCTGATGCGTCATGGACTTCCGCCTGCCACCCTCGCGCAATCACAGCCGTCTGCGCCACTGCTGACCGTGCGTATCGACGGTCGCACGATGACCTTCCCGATGGAGGTGGCGGAAGTGCTGCTGGCAAGCTGAAAGGACAGAGGGTGGACCCGAGTCCACCCTCCGCCCCGATCACGGCAGACCGCCTATGGCGTATTGCCGTAGCCGATCGCGCCGTTGCAATGCATCCATTCGCTGTTGGAGCCGCCGCCGCACCGGCCATTGGCGTAGAGACCGGTGTTGTAGGTCTGCGCCTCAGACTGCCGCGTCTGGCCGTTCACGATGATGTAGTCGACCTGCACGTCCCTGTTGCCGCTGTCGTTGGTGAACGCAACCGTGATGCCGCCGGACAGCGATGTGGACGCGTTGTAATTCTGCATGCTGGTCCCCAGAGTCCAGGTCTGCACGTTCTGGTTGTTCACGCGCAGCGTGATCGATTCACCCCCGACCGTGCCTCGCGCGCGCACCGTGAAGCTCTTGGTGCCGCCGCCTCCACCACCACCCCCGCCACCGCCAATGGTGATATCGGAGCTGCCACTGCTTTGGTAACCCTCGGTGGCCAACACCTGATAGTTGTGCGTGCCGAGATTCATGCCGTAGGCAGCCCAGGCATCGAAGTGGTTACCCGCCGTGATCGTGCCGCCCACGCGCTTCTGCTGCCGCACGCTCCAGTACTGGTAGAAAGTGCAGCTGTTGCCCGTGATGCACGGCGCGTTCACTCGCTGCGTGCGATACACGTCGTAGGTGCCACCGTCGCTGGTCACCGTCCCCATGTATCCCTGTCCGCCCGGCGGCCGGTAAGTACCCCAGCTGTCGACGATGTAGTACTCCACGAGTGGATTGGTGGTCCAGCCGTAAAGCGTGAGATAGGCATTGCCGTTGGGACTGAAAGTGCCCGAATAGGTCACGGTGCGGCGTCCGCCGGGATTCCAGCCTTTGCCGCCGACCCAGTTGTTGATGTTGCTCCACTGGGATGTGTATCGGCCCCCGGACTGCAGGCAGAAATTCACATTGCCGCTGTCCTTCCAGAACGAGTAGTAGTACCCGTCATGGGTGCCGGTCTGGTTGCTGGTCAGGCACTGGGCGCCCGCCGAGGTTGCATACATCGTTGCCAGGCAGGCGAACGCCGCCGCAGCCCTTCTGAAACTGAAGTTCATGAGTACTCCCCTTCGTCGACGCGCGACCACAATGGTCCCGCGCCAGCATTGATGAATGACAAGCTGGTGTACTGTGTTGTGAGTGGGTGGGCCGATGAACGGACTTTCCGCGTCCCGTCTCTGGCCTGACCTCCTGTCGGGTTGCACCGGCATCCTGCGGCCCGCCTCTTATCCTCGCTGCCTTGCCTCCCGTCAATCGGCGGAATCTGCGACAGCGTTGTCGTCGCGATGTGCAGTGCTCGCCTCAGGTCTGCCGGGGCAATTTCCCCGAGGCCGCGTTGCGAATGGATCGGCCCGGCGTTACTTCGCGAGGCGCGCGACGAAATCGCCCATGAAGCGCTCGACGTCCACATCGAGCGCCACGGAAGCATTCGGCTGTCCTTCGCCGGGACGCGTCAGGCCTTCGGGAGTGACCTCCAGCCGAAGCGGGCGCAAGTCGTAGTGTCGTTCCCGGCTCACCAACTCCACGGCGAGCACGTCGAACAGTGTCGGCTGATCTCCCTGCCAGTGGTTGGTGTAACGCCACACCTGATCGAGCGCGGCGAGCGCGTCATTGAGGGGCGTGCCATGCGCGAATATCCGCACCCGCATCTCGGGTTTGAGCTTGAGGTCTGCGGTGGAATCCAGCGGTGCGACCAGCAGCGGGACACCCGCCGTGAACACCGTCCGTGCTGCGCGCGCGTTCGACTTGATGTTCCACTCGGGCTCGGGGCTGGAGCCTGGCGCGTAACCGCGATACACGGCCCCACCCATGAGCGCGATGGCGCGGATCTGCCGGGCGATCCCCGGCTCACTGTCGAGCAGCGCGGCGATGTTGGTCAATTCGCCAACCGCGATGATCGTAACCTCGCCGGGGCGCTCGCGAATGGCGTCGCGCATGAACCGGATGGCGCCATCGACATGCAGGCTGGCAGAGGAAAAGTCCGCGGCCCAATCCACCTGTTTCATGTACTGCGGAGCGGTGGAAATGCCGGCGAACACCGGTATCTCGTCCCAGGTTCCGCCGGCCACGCGTAGTAGTTTGGCCGCGAGGCGCGCGCGCGCCACGGTGTCTCCAGAAACGGTGGTGACGGCCAGCAGTTCCAGATCGGGTCGCTGCAGGAGGTCGGCCAACGCGTAGGCATCGTCGATGTCGGTGCCGATGTCGGTGTCGAAAATCACCGGGATACGCGGCGCGCCCGCCGCCTGTAATCCTCCGAGGCGGCAAATCGAGAACAATAGGATCGCGAGCAGCGCCGGGATTCTGTTCTTCATCGCGATTTCCTCGTTCGAAACAGGGAGCCCCGCCAGCGACGATCGCGACAGCAAGGCCCGGGTCGAAAAGTACGCTGCTGCTGTTACGCTGGCCACCATGAGCAACGCGGAACCCATGATCTACCACGACATCCCGTCGCCGGTCGGGCGGCTGCGCCTGATCGCCACGGGTGCGTATCTCACGGCGATCTGGTTCGAGCAGGGCCGCGATTCACACAAGTCTGATGCGGCACTGATCGCGGGCGATTCGCCCGTGCTCGCCCGTGCTGGCGCGCAACTCGAGGAGTACTTCGGCGGCGTACGGCGCGAATTCGAGCTGCCGCTGTCGCCGCGGGGGACCGAGTTCCAATTGCGTGTGTGGCGAAAACTCCAGGAGATCGAATACGGCACTACCAGCACGTACGGCACCCTGGCGCGCGAGCTCGGCAAGCCCAATGCTTCGCGTGCCGTGGGCCTCGCCAATGGCAGCAACCCCATTCCCATCGTCATTCCCTGTCATCGCGTGATCGGCGCCAATGGCGCACTCACGGGATTCGGCGGTGGGCTGCCCATCAAGCGCTCGCTGCTCGAACTGGAGCGATCGCGCGCACAGCCGAGGCTTCTGTAATCAGGTGGCGTGGAAGAACCGCACGATGTGAAAGAAGACCGGCGCGGCAAAACAGATCGAATCCGTGCGGTCCAGCATGCCGCCATGCCCTTCGATCATGACGCCCCAGTCCTTTGCACCGAGGCTGCGCTTCACCGCCGAGAGCGTCAGACCGCCGAGAAAACCCATGACGACGATGGCTGCGGAGATCGCCGCGGACTCCAGCGGCGTGAATGGCGTAATCCACCACATCGCCGCGCCGATCGCCGTCGCGGCGAGCCCGCCGCCGATGAATCCCTCGACGGTCTTCGACGGACTGACCACGGGTGCGATCTTCGTGCGGCCGAACAGCTTGCCGAACACGTATTGCATCACGTCGCTCATCTGCACGACCAGCAGTAGATAGAACAGGAGCAGCGCATTGCGCCCGGGCTGCCCCGGTATGGCCAGCATCAGCAGCGCGGGCGCGTGACTGAGGCAGTACACGGTCACCATCAGCCCCCACTGCTGCTTGGCGGTGCGCGATAGAAAGTCGACGATGTCGGAGCGCAGCGCGGCGATGGAGGGCAGCAGCAGAAAGGCCCAGACGGGAATGAAGATGGCGAACAGTCCATAGCGTCCCATGCCGATGAGCACGAACTGCAGCGGCAGCACCACGAAGAACGCCAGTGACAAAGGCAGCCGGTCGCCCGGGCTGCTCGGCGTGAGCGTGATGAACTCGCGCAATGCGAAAAAAGACGCCAGCGCGAACATCACGAGCGTGACGGTGGGGCCGGTGAAAAAGGCCACGGCGAGGATGGCGACCATCACCCACCATGCATTGATGCGCTCCACCAGATTGCGGCGGCTGGCGGCCTGGCGGGCGTCGCCGGGGCGGCGCAGAAGCGCGGCGCCGGTCGCCGAGGCGACTCCGAGCATCAGCACCAACGCGCCGAACAGCCAGTAGAACTCAGAGGGAATGGCGCGCAGATGGCCGATCATGCGGACCGCGGCTCCGAGAGGGCGATGACCGCGGCGCGCGCGCGTTCGCCGAACTTGTCCTTGTCCTCCCCGACGACGCGCTCGAGCGGCGCGCCGAAGCGCACGGTGCAGACCACCGGCACCGGCAGCATCGCGCCCTTGGGCAGGCTGCGGTGGAGATTGTCGAGGTACACGGGGACCAGCTCCACGCAAGGGAATTCGCCCGCGAGGCGGAACAGGCCGCTGCGGAATTTCGCGGGTACTGCCGACGAGCCGCGCGTGCCTTCGGGAAAAATGATCAGCGAGTCACCATTGCGCAACGCGGCCCGTAGCGGCTCGAGCGGATCCTGTTGGGCATTCTCGCGGGCGCGGTCGATGAGCACGGCGCCGAAGCCGTGCGTGGCGACGTACTTGCGAAGTCCCGCGCCCCAATAGTCGCGAGCGGCAATGGGCCGCGTGCGCGGTCGCAAATCGCGTGGTAGGGACGACCAGATCGCGAGCGTGTCGATGTGGCTGGTGTGGTTGGCGAAATAGATCCGCTGCGTGGTTGCGGGCTGGGTGCCTATCCAGCGCGCGTAGGCCCCCACCATCAGTTTTACGAAGCCGACCAGCAGGACGCTCGAAGGCCGCATCATTCAGCGGCGGTGCGCAGCTGGCGCGCAATCGCATGGAGGCGGGTGCCGCAGGTAATGAGGGATCCGCCGGCGATCATCCACGCGGCCAGGTGCAACACGCGCAGCCGGGCCGTGCCGTCGGGGTCGAATCCGGTGGCGTCGAAAAAATAGAACTCGAAGATGCCCAACAGGCAGGCGACGGTCATCGTCGCCATGCGATGTGGCTTCGCCATGGGGCCGCGGAAATCCTGCGCCAGCCCGAGAGCGCCGCCGAGCACGCGGATCTAGGCTGTTATCGCCGCGGCCAGGGCGCCGAGCCACCCCAGCCAGGGAACGCCGATGACCAGGCCCAGCGCGACGATGAACAGCGAATCGGCCACGCGGTCGGGCACCTCGTTGTACAGGGCCCCGACCCTGGACTTGCGGCCTCCCTCGATCGCGACCATGCCGTCCAGCAGATTGCACAGCAGGCGCAGCTGGATGCCGGCCGCGCAGGCCAGCAGATTCCAGGGCGCGGGCAGCCAGATCAGCGCGCCGCTGCCGCCCAGGGCAAAAACCAGCGAGAGAAGTGAAATTCCATCGGCCGTCAGACCCGCACGGACGGCGGCCGTAGAGAGGAATCTCGCCCAGCGGGTGGAGCGGCTCGCCAGCGGGCGGCGCGCTTCGGTGTTATTCATCGTGGCGTCCATTCTGAAAGAATCGGCGGCGATCTGTCATCAATCCGTTCGCCAAACCCGCGAGGCTGTGTACCATCGGCCTCCGGCCCGGAGGCCAGGAACCGCATGCATAACAACAAAGCCGACGACCGGTATCTCAAGGCATCCCTGGAATTCGAGGGCGTGCTGCGTGCATGCCTGCATCGGTATGCGCGCAATGCCGCCGATGTCGACGAGCTGCTGCAGGAAACCTATGCCCATCTGCTGACCGCCGGTGCCGCCAGGGGACGCGAGGAAGTTCGTTCCATCCGTGCCTTCGCACTGACCGTTGCCCGCAACGTGGCGCTGTCGTGGTTGCGCCACCGCCAGGTGGTGCCGATCGAGCTGGTCGCGGACCTGGAAGCGCTGGAGCTGCTCGACGAGACAGGTCAAGTCGACGAGATCGTGAACACCCACCAGGAGCTCGCGCTGCTCACCGCCGCCGTGGCCACCCTGCCCAATCGTTGTCGGCAAGTCTTCACGCTGCGCAAGGTGTACGGCCTCTCGCAGAAGGAGATCGCGGCCGAGCTGAACATCTCCGAGAACACGGTCGAGCAACACCTCGCCAAGGGCATGCGCCTGTGCAGCGCCGCCCTGGCGGACTCGCCCATGGCCGAACGCCGCTCGCCGTGGCTGGAACGCGCGCGGCGTCGCGCCGAGCGGGCAGAAAATGCATACGCGGAGCGCGCAGAAAACGCACACGCACAGCGCGCGGAAATTGCCAATGCGGGGCGCGCGGAGACTACACCTGCGGAACTCGCCAGCAGCAATGAGTAACGACGAGTTGATCGAGGCGCGCGCGAGTCGCTGGCTCGCGGCGCGCGATGCCCGCGCCGCGACTCCCGAGGAAGCCGCCGAGTTCAACGAGTGGCTGGACGCGGACATCCGGCACCGCGTGGCCTATCTACGCCTCGAGACCCACTGGCAGCGTGCCGATCGGCTGCGCGAAGCGCGTCCGCTGGACCGTGCCGCGGACGCCGACCTGCTGCGCCACACGGCCGCACGCCGCCCCTGGATGATGGCGCTCGCCGCCGGCCTCGTCGTGGCCGTGCTGGGCGGCACGTGGGCCTGGCAGCAGCATTTCAGCTGGCAGCGCTACGAGACACGCATCGGCGGATTCTCGCGCATCGTCCTCGAGGACGGCAGTGTCATAGACCTGAACACCAACAGCGACGTACGCGTGCGGCTGCGCGATGACCGGCGCGAGGTGCGGCTGCTGCGCGGTGAAGGTCGTTTCCAGGTGGCTCACGACCGGCTGAGGCCATTCACGGTCGCGGCCGCCAATACCGCGGTACGCGCCGTGGGTACGGCGTTCAGCGTGCGCTTGCGTGAGCGCGCGCGCGTGGACGTGCTGGTGACCGAGGGCAAGGTGGCGGTGGCATCCGCCCGCGTTCCCGACGCCCCGGCACTGACCGCGGGCGATGCCGCGGTCGTGCTCAGCGACCGCGTCTCGGTGAGCCGCGTCGATCCGCAGGTTCTGGCACGCCGCCTCGCGTGGACCTCAGGCCGATTGGAGTTCCGCGGCGAGACGCTGGGCGAGGCGGTTGAGGAATTCAACCGCTACAACCGCCGGCAGATCCGCTTGTCGAACGCCTCGCTGGGCGACTTGCGTGTGGGCGGGAGCTTCAGCGCCACGGATCCGGAGAGTTTTGCAGGCGCGCTCGCCAGCGCATTCAGGCTGCGCGTCGCGCTCGACAAGGCCAACGAGATTGTACTGATACCACTCTGATCGAAACGCAGCGGAGCGCGTGGGGGCGCCGGATCGATGCGGTTGTTTCATCAGCGACGATGCCTGGCCGGGTGGGCCCTCATCGCGGCGATGGCCGTGACGGCGGCGGTCGCACGCGCGCAGGATTCGCGGCCGGAATTCGAAATCGCGGCCCAGGATGCCGACATGGCGCTGACGTTGTTCAGTGATCAGTCGCGCCTGCAGATTCTCTTCGACTACACCGCGGTGCAGGGAATCCGTACGCAGGCGATCAACGGCCGACTGCGAGTCGCCGACGCGCTCGGCCGGATGCTGAGCGGAACTGGCCTCACCTTCGAGGTGATCAATGAACGCACCATCAGCATCCTGCGCGATGCGGAGCTGGCGGATGGGGCGACAAAACCGCAGGTGTTCACACCCAAGAAGCGGGAGGCGTGGGCGGTGCGCGCCGGTGACGAGCCGGAGCCGGAACCGGACCGTCCGGGCTCGCTGGAAGAGGTGATAGTCACCGCCGAGAAGCGCGAGGAACCTCTGCAGCGCAGCGCGCTGGCGGTGACCGCACTCGGCTCGCGCGTGGTGGAACGCCAGCAGATCAGCGATCTCAAGAGCGTGACCACGCTCATACCGAATCTGCAGATCGGCCTGAGCTCCACACAAGCGGCATTCGACCTCGCCTTGCGCGGCATTGTCTCGACCAACCGCACGGAGTTCGGCGATTCGGCAGTGGCCTTCCACGTGGATGGTTTCTACTCGCCGCGCCCCCAGGGCGCCACGATGCTCATCCACGACCTGGATCGGCTCGAGGCGCTGCGCGGCCCGCAAGGCACGCTGTTCGGCCGCAATGCCAATGCGGGAGTGATCAACGTCATCACGGCCAAGCCGGATACCTCGCACGCCTTCGGGGCCCTCGATCTCACCGTCGGCAGCTACGATCTGCAGCGCCTGAAGGGTCATCTCAACTTGCCGGTGACCGATACGTTCGCCTTGCGTGGCGCGGCTTTCGTCGAGCGGCGCGACGGGTTCATCTCATTCCTTCCCGGTTCGAACGCCAGCGCTTCGACGCCGCGCTATGACGACAGCAACAAGCTGGCCTTCCGGTTGTCGGCGCAATGGGATCCGAACGATCAATGGACCCTGTTCTCGTCCGCGGAGCGATATGCCGATCGGGGCGCGGGCACTATTCCCGTGAGCCTCACGCCGACTCAGGGTCACCGCCTGCGTTCCGCGCTGATCACTTCGCCCGGCAAGCTGGACATGAAGAACGACACGTTCCACCTGCGTACCGACTATCGGTTTGAAGTACCGGCTTATTCCGGCCTCGAGTTGAGCTATCTCTTCGGCTGGGCGCGCATGACCCGCGAGAACGTCAGCGATCAGGACGTGGGCCTGGCACTGGACCCGGAACTGCGCGGCCTGCCGGATCCACCGTTGCCGGCCACTTATGACGAGGAACGCCGCACGGAGAATTCCGACTTCGTCTCCATGCAGCACGAGCTGCAGCTCAAGCCACTCGGGGCCGACCGCCTCGACTGGATCCTCGGCCTCTTCTACTACCGCGAGAACAATGCCATCCGCTTCGACGTGGACGTGCGTGACGACAGCGGCTCCATGCCCGGCGTGCCCGATGAGGGCGATGTGCGGTACGCCCAGGCCTTCCTGCAGCCCGACCGCACGCTCTCGGCCTGGGCGGGATTCAGCCAGTTCACCTGGCATGCCACAGATACCACGCGGTACACGCTGGGTGCGCGCTACACCGAGGACATGAAGCGCGACCGCCACGGCATCAACATCGTCTGTCCGGGCGCGAACACCACCATCGGCGAAGGCGGCTTCAATCTCGCAGGAATCGATACAGACGACATTCCCTATGGCCCGGACCCGGACTCCTCGACCTCCGTGCCGGGCACCTGCCGCATCACCACCCACAACGACGCCGAGAAGACCTGGGCCAAGGTCACGTACATGGCGCGCGTGGAGCACGACTTTCGCGAGGGGCTTCTCGGCTATGCGCTCACCAACACGGGCTTCAAATCCGGCGTGATCCAGGATGGCGGGACGGCGGCCGATCCGGAGCAGGTGGTCAATTACGAGCTCGGGTTGAAAGCGACGGTGCTCGACGGCTCCATGACCATGAACACCGTGGGGTTCTATTCCGACTACTCTGACATCCTGCGCACGCGCGTGGACTTCGACGCGAACGGCGTGCACCAGCTCGCCACCAGCAACGCCACCCGCGCACACATCTACGGCATCGAAAGCGAGTGGCTGTGGAAACCCCGCTCGGCCGATTCGATACAGGCGGTATTCACCTGGCTGAACGCCGAGTATCGCGACTATCCGACCGTGGACACGCAGTACTACCTGCCCTCGGACCCGCTCTCGCCGGTGATCAATCTGCGCGGCAACAGGTTACCGTTCGCTCCCGAGTTCACCGCGGCGCTGGTGCTGGAGCACGCCTTCCATCTCGGCAACGGGGCGCGCTTGGTACCCCGTGTGCAGAGCAAATATCAGAGCGAGATGTTCCTGACCGACTTCAATCGCCCCTCCGACACGCAACGTGCCTACACGCGTAGCGATGTGGGCTTGCGATACGAGTCAGCGCATCCGTGGATGATCGAGGCCTACGTGCTCAATGTGGAAGACGTGGCGGTGAAGAACAATGTCGACCTGCGGGCCAACCAGCCCGGGGCAAATGGGGTGCCAGGCTTTCCCGGCGTGGCGCGCGCCTTCTTCGATGCGCCCAGGACCTGGGGCCTGCGGGCCAGCTACCGGTTCGCCAGGTGATCCGCCATGGCGGGCGGGTCGTGAGTCGATGTGCCGATGCGCACGGCCAGCCCGTTTGCGAATACAAACTGCAGCGCTTCCAGCAAACCTCTTTCATCGAGGTTGCCATGACTCATGGCATCGCCCAGCGAGGCGCCCCCCGCAAGCGCCGATAAGAATGCAAAGAGTGGCTCCTTCAGCCGGGTGACCACCACCTGTTCGTGTCCCGCCTGCACCAGGTAACACTCCTTGCCTGCCGACGCCTCCACGGGCGGTGCGGTGTCGTGCTGATTCGCCATCCAGACCGATACCACGGGGTAGTCAGACGCGCCGAGCGCCAATGAGGGTTGCAGTTCGAAGATCGTGCCTGCCAGATCTTCAGCCGCGATTCCCGCCAGGTCCGCCACTGTGAGAGCGGGTAGCACGGCGGCGATCGATGCCATCTCGCGCGACCATTCCAGGCGGGCCAGGTCGGCAAGCCAGGCGTAGTCACCGCCGGCGAGGTGGACGTCGAGAAACGCGGCGAACTCGCGACCGACCCAGTGCAGGTCGCCGCTGCGGGAGGGTGATTGCCTGCGGTAATGAAAGGCGAGCTGCCGGAAATAGTCTTCGCCGACCCGCCGGCGCAGCACTGGAAAGCTGAGACCGAGCGCATTGCGGAATTGCCAGTCGGCATTGTTGCGATACACCGCAAGGTTCGCGGCTGGGCGCACCGCCAGGCGCGATGCCCCTTCATCTGCACCGGCGCAGATCGTCGCTGCGAATGCCCGTTGCAGTTCACGCAGCGACGTCATGGTGTTCCTCGAGGATGGCGTCGGCACGGCGGCTTTCTTCGACCAGACGTGCAAGCTCCGGCACGTTCGTATCCCACTCGATCAGCGTCGGCAACGGGCCGAACCGTTCGACCGCCAGACGATAGAGAGCCCATACCTCGGAGCACACGGCCGAGCCGTGATCGTCGATCAGCACTTCGCCCTCTTCCCTCGCGACTCGCGCGTGGCCGGCGAGATGAATCTCGCCGACGACTCCGCGCGGCAACCCCTCGATGAAGGCCCGTGCGTCGATGCCCAGATTCTGCGAGCTCACGTAGACGTTGTTCACGTCGAGCAACAAGCCGCAGCCGCTGTCGGCGGCCACCGCAGCGAGAAATTCCCACTCCTCGAGGTGCGAATGCTCGAAGGCGACATAGGCTGAGACGTTCTCGACGAGAAGACGGCGGCCGAGATAGTCCTGAGCCTGCACCACGTGCCGCGCCAACAGTCGCACTGCTTCATCCGTGTAGGGCAGCGGCAGCAGGTCATTGAAGTATTCGCCGCGGGACTGGCCCCAGCAGGCATGTTCCGAGACCAGCGCGGGTTCGAAGCGCTCGATCGCTCGCTTCACGCGTCGCAGGTGTTCGCGGTCTGGTTCATCGACCGAACCCAGCCCCAACCCGACGCCATGCAGGCTCAGTGGATAGTTGGCGCGCGCGCGTTCGAGCGCGCGTACGGCGGCACCGCCGTCGTGGAAGTAGTTCTCGGTATGCGCTTCGATCCAGCCGATGGCGGGACGCTCGGCCATGAGCGCATGGTGGTGCGCCGCTCTGAAGCCGATCCCGGCTCGCGCCGGAATCGGCCCAGAGTCGGAATCACATCGGCTTCTTGCTCTCACCGAGCTTGCCGCCCATCTTCTCGCACTCACCCTTCGGCACGTGCTTCCATTCGTCGGCGGCCTTGTCCGTCTTGGCCTGGCCGGCGCAGGAATGCTTAGCGGTGGCGCAATCGTTCTTGCCGGCCTCGGCCACGCCGAAGCACTTCTCCTTGGCATCGTCCGCCGAGGCGGTGACGGTGCCCAGGGCCAGCAGGCTGCCCACGGCCGAAGCAATCGCGATGGTCTTCAGATTCATGACTCCTCCAGAAAATGGTTGTCGTCGGGTCAGTTCACTCACCGCCAGCAGACCCGCCCGGCCGCTGTTTTATTGCGCGAGTGCCGGGCAGGCCGCCATGTTCGCCGCGGCGCTAGCCGGCGGCAACCCTTTGCTGTCCTGCGACAGCCGATGAAGTCTGGTGTCCCGCGAGCGGTTCACTTTTCAGCCGCCGTTGCTATGCTCCCCGCCGCGGATGCGCGCAGTGCGCAGCCAGGACGAAGAAGAATGCTGCCGCACGTGGCCATCATCGCCGCCGCGCAGCCACGGTCTTTCAGGAGGATCCATGCTTTCGCGACGGAATCGCGGTGCGTGCCGCGTTGCGGCCCTTCTTTGTGGTTTGACGGGAGCCAGCACCCTCCCGGTCGTCGCGAATGCCCAGGAGGCGGATTCCGCGGACGGCCAGCAGCCGTTGGTCGAAGTCGTGGTCACCGGTTCGCGCATCGGCCATCGGGGTGGCTCGCTGGAACCCGCCAGGGTGATCGGCGAGGAATACCTGGAGAGCCGTGGTTTGACCAACGTCGCCGATGCTCTCAATGAATTGCCGGGATTCGGCACCGGCGCGACGCCCGAAGGTAATCAGTCGAACTACGCGCCCGGCGTCAATTTCGTCAACTACTTCGGGCTCGGAACGAATCGCACTCTGACGCTGGTGAATGGCCGGCGCATCGTGAGCTCGAACCCCGCCACGCTGTTCGGGCCGAGCGCGCCGGGAACTCAGGTCGATCTCAACATCATTCCGTCCATTCTGGTCGAAGGCGTCGACAACCTGGCCGTCGGCGGGGCTCCGGTATACGGCGCCGACGCCATCGCCGGCGTCGTGAATGTCCGGCTGAAGACCGACTATGAGGGCCTGCAGGCATTCGGCCAGTTGGGCCGCCGGGCCGATGGCGGAATGTCGAATGGCAGCGTGGGCATCGTCGGCGGACTGAACTTCGCGGACAACCGAGGCAACGTCACGGCCGCCATCCAGCACAGCGAGGTCGAGGGACTGCTGGCCATCGACATACCCCGCTTCGCGAACTCGTACTCGTTCGTGCCCAACCCGTCTCCGGGCGTGACCGCGACCCAGCCCGGCCGCAGTCCGGCCAACGATGGCCGCGTGCATCCGGATGTGCCCTTCAGCTCCACGCCCGATGATGGCATTCCCAACGCCGTACTGATCCGCAACCAGCGCATGGCCGCGGTGGCCTTCGGTGGCCTGGCGTTCCCCACTGGCGCCAACAATCTGCCTGGCCCCGACAATCGCCTGCGATGTTTCGGCGCGACTGACTCGACGCAGGGCACCTGCCTGCGGTTCGCATCCGACGGCTCGCTGGTGGCCTACGACCCGGGCAACAACTTCGGGCTGACCAGCGCCTCGGGCGGCGATGGCATCAATCCCGCCGAGATGGCACCGGCCCTGTCGGATCTCTCGAGAACCACGGCGACCCTCAGTGCGCATTTCGATCTCACCGACCGCGTGCGACTGTTCGGCGATCTGCTCGCGTATGACGCGAAGGCGCGCGAGCTGGTCGACCAGCCGGGCTACAACTACACGGCCTTCGGTGGCGGAAGCAGCGGACCGATAACGCTGCCCGCGGATCATCCGGCGCTGACGCAGCAGGCGCGCGATACGCTCGCGGGCCTCGGCATCGAGTCGTTCCGCCTCTCGCGCGCGCATCGTGACCTGCTGATGAACAATGGCCATGGCGATACCCGCTTGTATCAGGCCAACATCGGCATGGATGGCGGTTTCGATGCCGCTGGGCGCCGCTACGACTGGGAGATTTACGCGAGTCTCGGCAAGCGTGACTCCACCTACTTCGGCAATCAGCTGGATCGCCAGCGATTCGTGAATGCGCTGAACGTCGTCGACGTCGGTGGGCAGCTGCAATGCTCTCCCAATCCGGGCTACGCGAGTCTGGCTGCCTCCGGGGGGCGCGTGCAGGTTGGGGCCGATCTGCCCATTGCCGACGCCGCCTGCGTGCCGCTCGACATTTTCGGCGAGGGGCGCCCGTCGCCAGCGGCACGCGAGTACGTCTCCAGTCCGCATCGCGTGGCGGATTCGGCCGAGCAACGAGTGTTCAACGCCAATGTGGGTAGCCAGCTGTTCGACATCTGGGGCGGACCCATTGCCTACAACGTCGGCTGGGAGGCGCGCCGCGAGGAGACGGATTTTTCACCCGATGCGTTTCTGCGCGCCGGGCTCGGCCGTTCTTCCGCGCTGCAGGCGGTGAAGGGCTCGTATCACACCCAGGAGTTCTTTGGCGAGGTCATGTTCCCGCTGGTGAGCCACAGAAATGCCAGGCCTCTGCTGCACGAGCTGACGGTGTTCGGCAAGGGACGGCGCGTCGACAACTCGGTAAACGGAAAATTCACGGCATGGACCAGCGGGTTGCAGTGGCGCCCCGTGGAAGACCTGCAGATCCGCGGCAACGTGACGCGATCGCTGCGTTCGCCCGCGCTGCTGGAGCTGTATGCGCCGGTCTCGACACTGTTCAATACCGTGCCTGATCCCTGCAGCTCGTCCAACCTGTCGAGCGGCACGCGACCCGAGGTCCGCGCGGCGAACTGCGCGCAGTTCTTCGCCGAGTACGGGCTTCCCGCTGATGGCAGCTGGCAGTCGATCGCCAACAACGCAACAGTGCCAGGAACCTCACAGGGTAATCCCGATCTGCGCAACGAGTCCGCGAACGCCTGGACGCTGGGCTTCACTCTGCGCCCGCGTTGGGTGGAGGGGCTCGAACTCGCGGTGGACTGGGTGGACATCCGGGTCGACGATGCCATCACGCGTCTCACGGCCGATGACCTCGCCCAGGCGTGTTTCGACAACGTCGACTTTCCCAATCACTACTGCGGCTT